>CAZRUA010000018.1:0-41584 GCA_964603125.1 uncultured Flavobacteriaceae bacterium
AAAACTGTTTATAAATCCTCTTCCGAAAAGCCTTAATTTTTCGTATTTTCACTATCTATTTTTTACTTAAATCATCCACACGATGTTCCTAATATTTGATACCGAAACAACTGGTTTACCACGGGATTTTAACGCACCACTAACCGATAGCGATAATTGGCCAAGGGTAGTTCAAGTTGCCTGGCAATTGCACGACTTTAAAGGAAATTTAATCAACAGCAATAGCATTATTGTTAAGCCGGATGGTTTTACTATTCCGTTTAATGCCGAACAAGTGCATGGAATTAGCACTGCCCGAGCTTTAGAAGAAGGTGTTGAACTAAAAAGCGCCATTGATGATTTTAACGCAGCAGTTGCGCAAGCTACTTACTTGTGTGGACATAACATTGAATTTGACTTAAACATTATTGGTGCCGAATATCACCGTTTAGGTGCGCTAAACGCATTTGAAAACAAAAAAGTAATTGATACCAAATGTGATGAAACAACCGAATATTGTGCTATCCCAGGCGGAAGAGGCGGGAAATTTAAATGGCCAACCTTAACCGAACTATATACCAAACTTTTTGGTGTTGGTTTCGACGAAGCTCACAATGCGGCTTTTGACGTTGATGCTACTTCCAAAGTATTTTTTGAAATTTTAAAACGTGCTATTATTTCGGTAAAAGAAGTTCTACCGAATGATTTAGTGCAAATCAATTATATTGCTCCTGATTTATCAAAACTAAAACAACATGAGCATGATATAAAAGCTGGAAAAATAAAGTTTGGTGTTGCTGCTATCAACGATAACAACAATCAAAACACTGAATCTAAAATTGATTTAGAGAACTTAAAATTTGCCCACTTACATAACCACACGCAATTCTCGGTATTAGCTTCTACAAGCGATATTGACGATTTAGTAAAAAAAGCCATTGCCAATAACATGAGTGGATTAGCCATTACTGATAATGGCAACATGTATGGTGCATTTTTATTTTGGCAAACTATTGATAAGCAAAACAAAGGAATAAAAGCTCATAACGAAGCTGTTGATAAAGGAGAGAAAAACGAACCTAAAAAAACCGAGTTAAAAGCAGTAATTGGATGTGAGCTTAATATTTGCAAAGACTTAACCCAAAAGAAAACACAAGACAACGGTTATGTGCAAGTGTTTTTAGCTAAGAATAAAAAGGGATACGAAAATTTATCCAAATTAAGTTCCATTGGTTTTGTTGAAGGATTTTATTATGTACCTCGTGTTGACAGAGAAACCGTTTTAAAATACAAGGACAATTTAATTGTAACAACTGGTGGCTTAACTTCTGAAATACCAAGTTTGATTTTAAATGTAGGTGAAAGTCAAGCCGAAGAAGCCTTTGTATGGTGGCATAACAACTTCGGAGAGAACTTTTACGTTGAATTAAATCGTCATGGTTTAAAAGAAGAAGATGTAGTAAATAATATTTTATTAGGATGGGCAAAAAAATACAATGTAAAATACTTTGCCGCAAACAACAATTACTATTTAGAAAAGGCAGGTGCCAATTCACACGACGTGTTATTGTGTGTAAAAGACGCTGAATTAAAAGATACACCCATTGGCCGCGGTAAAGGTTTTAGATATGGATTGCCAAACGATAACTTTTATTTCAAAACAACCAAAGAAATGATTGAGTCTTTCAGCGATTTACCTGAAGCTTTACAATGTACTCATGAAATTGTTTCTCAAATTGAATCCTTTAAATTAGGAAGAGATGTTCTCTTACCAAAATTTGATATTCCAGCTGAATTTAAAGACCCACGCGATGAAGACCCAACGGATGAAGGCAAAGGAAACAGAGGTGAAAATGCTTACTTAAAACATTTAACTTACGTTGGTGCCGAAAAAAGATATGGTGAAATAACTCCAGATATTAAAGAACGTTTAGATTTTGAGTTGGCAACGATTGAGCGTATGGGTTTCCCGGGATACTTCTTAATTGTTTCTGACTTCACAACCGAAGCTAGAAGACTTGGTGTATCGGTTGGTCCAGGTCGTGGTTCAGCTGCTGGTTCGGCAATTGCATATTGTTTAGGAATTACCAATGTTGATCCAATTAAGTATGATCTCCTCTTTGAGCGTTTCTTAAATCCTGATCGTGTGAGCATGCCCGATATTGATATTGACTTTGACGATGAAGGCCGTGAGAAAGTTATTTCATATGTCATCAACAAATATGGTAAATCACAAGTAGCGCAAATTATTACTTATGGTACATTAGGCGGTAAGTCGGCTATTAAAGATACGGCCCGAGCTTTAAATTTACCATTAGATGAAGCAAATAAATTAACAAAAGCTTTTCCTGAATCGCTGGATGCCTCGTTAACTGACCTATTGGGACCAAGTGGTATTTCTCCAAAGTATTTAGATAAAATAAAAGATAAACGTGAGGTTGTTGAGCAATCACATAACTTCCGAAAATTAAGCGAGGGAAATACCCTACAAGCCGATGTTTTAAAACAAGCTTACGATTTAGAAGGTTGCGTGCGTAACACTGGAACCCACGCTTGTGGAATTATCATTACTCCTGATGAACTAGATAAGTTTGTACCTGTTGCCAAAAATAAAGATGGTAGCATGTTGGTTACTCAATTTGATAACTCAGTTGCAGAGAGCGCGGGCTTGCTTAAAATGGACTTCTTGGGTTTAAGAACTTTGACCATTATTAAAGATGCTTTAAAAAACATCAAACGTTCGAAAGGAATAGACATTGATATTGACGCAATTGATTTAGAAGACACCAAAACTTACGAATTATTTCAACGCGGCGAAACCAACGGTATATTTCAGTTTGAAAGTGCTGGTATGCAAAAAGCTTTGAAAGAATTAAAGCCCGATGTACTCAGCGACTTAATTGCGATGAACGCCTTGTATCGACCAGGACCATTGGCTTATATTCCAAACTACATTAAACGTAAACATGGTACTGAGCCTGTAACCTACGATTTAGAAGGAATGGATGAGTATCTGAAAGAAACGCATGGTATTACTGTTTATCAAGAACAGGTAATGCGTTTAAGTCAGAAATTAGCCAACTTTACCAAAGGTGATGCCGATACGCTTCGTAAGGCAATGGGTAAAAAGCAAAAAGATGTTCTGGATAAAATGAAGAGCAAATTTTTGGAAGGTTGTGCTGCTAATAATCACGATTTAAAAGTTGCTGAAAAAGTTTGGACAGATTGGGAAGCCTTTGCATCCTACGCATTCAACAAATCTCACTCAACGTGTTATGCTTATTTGGCTTTTCAAACAGCTTACTTAAAAGCTCATTATCCTGCTGAATTCATGGCATCTGTGCTTACACATAACATGAATGATATTACCAAAGTCACTTTCTTTATGGAAGAATGTAAACGTATGGGATTGAAAGTACTTGGACCAGATGTTAATGAAAGTATTGGTGATTTTAGTGTAAATGATAATGGTGAAGTACGTTTTGGAATGGTTGCAATTAAAGGTGTTGGAACAAACGTAGTTGAAGCAATTGTAGCAGAGCGCGAAAACGGTAAATTTACAAGTGTGTTTGATATGGCTAAGCGTCTTGATGGTAAAGCCATGAATAAAAAATCAATAGAAGCTATGGCTTTAGCTGGAGCTTTAGATTCATTTCCAAATATACATCGCGCTATGTTCTTTATTCCTGATAAAGATGGCACAACATTAACTGAAAAAGTAACCAAATACGGAAATAGCACTAGTGCAAATAAGGAAGACACCTCCATGTCATTATTTGGCGAAGAGAATGAAATTGAGATTTCGGAACCAGCATTACCTGTGGGTATTGAACCTTGGGGACAATTAGAACAGTTGGCGCGTGAAAAAGAAGTAGTTGGTATTTATATTTCGGGCCATCCATTGGATGTTTACAAATTAGAATTTGATCATTTTGTAAAACATAGCTTAGCCGATTTATCTGCAAATTTAAATGCCTTCTTTAATAAAGACATTGTGGTTGGAGGAATTGTAACCTCAGCAAATCACCGCGTTTCAAAAGCTGGTAAACCATTTGGTAGTTTTGTTTTAGAAGATTACCAAGGCACAAATGAATTTATGTTGTTTGGAAACGACTATGTAAACTTTAGAAATTACATTGGCGAAGGATTTCCATTACTAATAAAAGGTAAAGTGCAAGCTCGTTTTGGTCAGGCAGATTCATTGGAAATTAAAATTTCGAAAATTGAATTGATGTCTGAGTTAAAAGAAAAAGCTTTTAACAACATTAAAGTTAAGGTTGGTATTAACAACGTGAACGAAAAAGTAATGGACAACTTTGAAAAACTAGTAAAAGCTTTTCCTGGTAAATGTGGCTTAGAGTTTATGATTGAAGATAAAGACGAGAATGTGAACATCAAACTATTTTCAAAAAGCCTACGCGTAAGTTTAAGCAATGAATTTATTGATGAATTAAATAAGTTTCATGAGTTAGAATACGAAGTGAACTAAGTAATTTGAAGCAGATACCCCATAAAATAAGCGTAACTATTTTAACTCTGTTAATTTTACAATTTTTCGTCTTAACGACTGCATACTCGCAAAGCGAATTAGTTTTAAAAAATGGTATTCATAAAGTAATTCTTAGAAATGGGCATATGCTTATGCCTATTTTAAAAGGAGATACAAACACTTATTCAAATTGGAAATTAGCTTGCAAAGCCTGCTCTTCATTAGCCAATGATAGTGTTTGGGAGATTGACAGTATTGCACCAAATGCAAAACTTTACTTAAAAACTTTACTCAGCTATAAATTTGATACGCTAACACCAGTCAGAAGAGATACATTTACCCATAAGGAACTTCGAGTATATAAAAGAAATTGGGAGTTAGACACAACCATTAAATTAATACGAAACAAAATTCAAATTTATTCCCGTCCAGAAAGTTTTGCAAAGAAAACCATTGATTTAAAAAATACCGAATCATTGCGCATGGCAAAATATTATTTTTGCAGCAAAACTGAAAAACGATTAATGTTTGGTGTAACTAGTTTTTGTGTTGCTGGATTTACCTATTCTCTTTACGAAACATTACGTAACCCTCAAAACCCACTTATGTATGGTAGTTTAGGCCTATTTGCAATTTTTTCAAGTATAACCATTCATGCCGACTTAAGCAAAAACGTTAAAACCTATAACTTAAAAAAATGGCGATTTAAAATAAGGAGTTAAAACTCGCGTGTTACCAATCTGTGTTTCCCTATTAAACACAATTATGAGGTACATTCTTTTCTTAATACTTGCCTTGAATGCAAAGATGTATTCGCAAGATACCACACTTACAATTTACTTTAAAACTGGTCAAAGTGCTTTAACCCCTTCGCAAAAAGAAGCAATAGCTAAACTAAAACAAAAAGCCATTAAATCAGCTACATTTGATGGATATGCTGATACAGTTGGTTCTTATAAATCTAACCAAAAATTATCCTACAAAAGAGCGCAAAGCACATCCAAAATTCTTGGTCAACAAAACACAACCAGTAAAGGTTATGGCGAAATAAAAAGTAACAAAATTGCTTCCAGTAAAAAGCGCAAAGTGGTTGTGAAAGTTTGGTACGACAAACAAATCCCTGAACCCATTAAACAACCAGAGGTAATTATAGAAAAACCGAAAATTGTAAAAGATACATGCTTTGGCGACACAACAATTACAACAGCATCAGGCACTTTTTTTAAAATGCCAAAATGCACCTATTCAAAAATTAAAAATTGCTTTAGTTACAAAGAATATCGTTCGGCTAGAGCAGTTCAAGAAGCTAATTTGCAAACCACAGATGAAAAAGGTAATCCTATAATAAGTGGAGGTATGTTTGATATTAACTTCTGTGGCGATACTTGCTTAGCAAGTCCAATAACTGTATATATTCCAATTCCGGATTGTATGAAAGGTCAACAAATGACCTTATGGAACTTAACAAGAAATAACAGATGGTCGAACACAAAAAACAAAGTTGAAACCATTAAAATCAAAAACACTGAATATTATAAAATAACAATCTTTTGTCCTTCGCGAATAAATTGTGATAGATACAGTGGTAACTATAAAACAATGAAAATAAAATTAAAAAATGGACTACATTTCAAACAAGCAACTATAAGCTACAATTGCCCAATTTATAGCTACAATGGTCAAATAAAACGTAAAGGTAAAATTGCTAAGTTTCCATATATATGCCCAAACGAGGAACCTATTTTATTTGTAAAAGCCATTAACAAAAACGGCGATACTTTAATCATAAATAATAAAAACTTAAATGATTACAAACACAAAAGAAAGCTAAGTAGCTATTGTAGCTGCAGAGACAATAGCAAAGAAAAATACTTAGGTATTTTTAAGATTAGAAAAAAACTCTTGTACAGAAAATACAAACTGTTTAAAAAAGATTTTTAAAATTGAGCTAGAAAATATGTTACTTAAACTTAAACGGCCAAGGTTTCTTTCTCCTCCCTCCAAATTTTCTATCTTCCAATGAACGCAATTGAATGATATTATTCTTAATACAATATGAATAAATGAAAGAACGTATTTCACTAAAATTATCAAATTGATTATCAATAAAATTAAGTTCCCTCCCTCCAGCAAAATGTATAGTAAACTGCTGACAATCTGCTTCCACTGCCTTTTGATTAGGCCGTGTATAAGAAACAATACTAGCTGACCCCAAGTAAAATCAACAATAGTGTCTAGTGGAATAATTTCTAAAGGCTTTAATCTGTTCTTACGAAAATAAATTTCCTCATCAAAAATTATAAGTTTAGGTGAAAATAAAACACGAAGAAAATAACCTAGACCAAAAATTAATACGGTTGAACTTAAAAGAAACAAAATAAGCGGCCACCATGTTTCACTAGCCTTTGATGTTTCTGGCCAAAAGGCACATGAACCTGCTATATTCGCTACAACCCATGCTGTAATCGGGCCCGCATAATATGTATAACTTAATTTAGAAACAATTTTTGTCACGCTACGCTCAAATAAATTTAATGTTGCTTCATAAAAAAGAGCGCAATTACTCGCGCTCTTCCATTCCTAATTCTGAATTCTAAATTAACTTAAACCGCTATTTTTTTATATCTAACTCGTTTTGGCTCAACATTACCTAAACGTTTCTTTCTGTTTTCTTCGTACTCGCTGTAACCACCTTCAAAATAATAAACAGATGAATCTCCTTCAAACGCTAATATATGCGTACAAACACGGTCAAGGAACCATCTATCGTGGCTAATGATAACTGCACAACCTGCAAAATTTTCCAAACCTTCTTCCAATGCACGCAATGTATTTACATCTAAATCATTGGTAGGCTCATCCAGTAACAATACGTTACCTTCTTCCTTCAAAGCCATAGCTAAATGCAAACGATTTCTTTCACCACCTGATAATACCGAACATTTTTTTCCTTGATCGCTACCAGCAAAATTGAAACGAGAAATATAAGCTCTTGAGTTAATTGCTTTTCCTCCCATAGTCATATTCTCTAAGCCACCTGATATAACATCGTACACCGTTTTGGCTGGGTCAATTTCTTTATGCGTTTGATCTACATAAGAAATCTTAACCGTCTCACCTACCTTAAACTCTCCGGAGTTTGGTGTTTCCAATCCCATAATCATTTTAAACAAAGTTGTTTTACCAGCACCGTTTGGCCCAATAATACCAACTATTCCAGCTGGTGGTAACTTAAAGTTTAATCCTTCATACAATAATCTATCGCCAAAACCTTTTGAAACACCAATGGCTTCAATAACTTCGTTACCTAAACGCGGACCATTTGGAATGAAGATTTCTAAATTCTCTTCTTTCGCTTTAATGTCCTCATTTAACATTTTCTCGTAGTTATTCAAACGTGCTTTTTGTTTCACTCCACGTCCTTTAACACCTTGACGCACCCAGTCTAACTCACGCGCTAAATTCTTTTGGCGTTTACTCTCTGTCTTCTCTTCTTGTTTTAAACGTGCTCCCTTTTGCTCCAACCACGATGAGTAATTACCTTTCCATGGAATACCTTCACCTCTATCCAATTCTAGAATCCAGCCAGCTACATTATCTAAGAAATATCTATCGTGCGTTACTGCAATTACAGTTCCTTTGTAATTTTGTAAATATTGTTCTAACCAATCAACGCTCTCAGCATCCAAGTGGTTGGTTGGCTCATCTAATAATAAAATCTCTGGTTCTTGTAATAACAAACGACATAATGCCACACGACGACGCTCACCACCAGATAAAATATTAACTGGAGTATTACTTTCAGGACAACGTAAAGCATCCATAGCGCGCTCTAATCGGTTATCTAAATTCCATAAATCTTGTTGGTCAATTAACTCCTGCAATTGAGCCTGACGATTAATAAGCTTATCCATTTTATCTGGATCGCTCATAATCTCTTCGTCCATAAACTTGTTGTTTACTTCCTCGTACTCATTTAAAATATCAACTTGAGCTTTTACACCTTCGCGAACAATTTCCATTACGGTTTTTGTTTCATCCAATTTAGGCTCTTGCTCTAATAATCCAACACGGTATCCTGGCGAAAAATGTATCTCTCCTAAATAATCTTTATCTAAACCTGCAATAATTTTTAATAACGATGATTTACCCGAACCGTTTAAACCTAAAACGCCAATTTTAGCGCCATAGTAAAACGATAAATAAATATCTTTTAACACTTGTTTTTGTGGTGGGTGAATTTTACTCACATTCACCATACTGAAAATAATTTGCCTTCCTACTTCTGACATAACGATAAAATTTAAGGAAACAAATGTAATGAATTTAGAATTAAGAACGCAGAATTAAGAACGCCTTATTCCCCACAAAATTCCGAATTTTAAATTCTTAATTCTGCATTATTTCACCTCTTTTAATATCTCAGAATCAAACATATCTCTGGGTGAAATCATCTTTTCATCCAACGGGATTGAGTTTCCATACATATTCGGTACAATAGATCTCATCATCGCTCCAATTAAAATAAATATCATAAGGCTTACCAAACAATGAAATAGCTTCCTTGGGAACGAGCATTTCAACGCTCAATTAATACCACGTTACAGTATTAAATAATTTATAAAAGAATACATAAATATAATTAATGTTAATCATAATAAACATAAATAAAAATTTATGTTTAACTCTACTTACATTTGTACTATAAAAACAAACAATATGAGAACTTTAGACAAGAAGATGAAATGGTTGTCAAACAAATCAATCATCGTAACAGGAACAATTGCAACATTACTTTTAAGCTTTTACGTATTAATAAAGCTTATGCACTTTCATAGCGAAAAAGCGAACATTCACAAACAATATTATATTCTTGGCATATTACTAGTTTGGGTAATCACTCTTCTTGCTTGGAAACTTTTAACAAAAGATGATACTTCATCAAAAAAACAAATGAATTCAAACTTGTTCAACAAAATTAGTAAGGCAAGGATAAGAAGAAGAAAAAATAGGTTTTCAATTAAAAAAGGAGAATAAACCATTAAAATATGTTATTACAATAGCCCAAACCCTTAAAATAAAACACGCAATTTAAAATCACACCAATGAAAGTAAAAGAAAAATATACATGGTTTGGGAAACGCGTTTCTTATACATTGCACATTTTTATTGCATGTTTGATTAGCAATCTCAGCTTTGGACAGCAAGTAAGCGTGTCAAAAACATACATAAGTACTTATTATCATGGCAAGCTTTGTTTTAGTCTGAATCAAGGAGCAGAAATTTTTTATGATGAAAGTAGCCATGAAATTAGTTTAAAAATTGATTTTAAGAGTTTCAAAGCGGGTAATGATACCTTGGATGAATGGCTTTTGGATTTGGAAGACACACAACTGTTATTTAAAGCGAATCTGAAACCTGAAGACTGGCTTGTGCCAAATCACCATAATTTTAAGACTATTGTTTTAAATGGGTCGATTACTTTTAATAATATTACACATCCCCATAGCGTTGAATTTACATTATTCGACGTTCAGCAAGGCGGAATGCTTTTTACCGAAGGTGGCCAAAATAATTATGACAAAGTAAATGCTAATCTAACGCTTAATTTTCTTCCGAAGGATTTTAAAATAAACACTAAACCACACCACCTTCGAAAATCAATTTTAATAGCAGTATATAGAGGTAAAATCAATTTAACTAAACCTTAAAAGATGCTTAAAAAAATTAGATATATTTATGATAGACTAACTTTGACTAAGAAGCAATCAATTGCCATCCGAAAAAATTTGGATACTAAAACGAGAGATTTTCAAGATAAAGTAATATGGTATGATTTATTTATGCGTTTTTATTAATTGATTGCGATTAAAACTTTACCCAATTAAATTCATATGCGGATTATTAGATTTTATTAGGTGGATTTGAACTAAATTAAACCTTTGTTAGCAATTCTAAACCACAAATAATGAAATAAATAAATATAGCGGAAAGTAATGCGGCTATTAGTAGGTAAAATGTTCTGCCTTGCAAAACTTACATTATATAATAAATAAAGTCCTTTGTTGGTATTGTAACCAATAAAGGCCAAATTTAAGGAAACAAATGGATTGAATTTAAAACTAAAAACACTGAATTAAGAACACCATATTGTAGTTAAAATTCTTTATTATTTCACTTCTTCTAATATCTCAGAATCAAACATGTCGCCTGGCGAAATCATCTTTTCATCCAATGGAATTGAGCTTCCATAGCGCTTTTTCATTATTTCTTTTACAACCGGACTAGAAAGATCAAATTCCTTTAAGGGGCGCAATTTACCCACCTCAACTTTATAAGCATGGTTATATAATTTCCATACATATTCAGTACAATAAATTTCATCATCGCTCCAATTAAAATAAATATCATAAGGCTTACCTAATAGTGAAATAGCCTCCTTTTTCATTACTGTATTTAATGAATCATTTAACTTTTTTACGCTTGACTTAATACGCTTAGCCACATATTTATGATTTGAACTAAATCCTAAAAACTCTTCTAAAGGACTTTTCATAACGGGATTTACTGCGTGATATACCATTGGTTTACCATCTTCAATAAAAACAACACCAACGTGTGTCCATTTACTTTTAGTGGCTAATTGTATGGCTTTACCTTGCCCGCTAGCACTTTCAACAAAAAGTATATCACCTGTTTTTAAATTAGTTGCTGAAGAATATTTTCTTGTAAAGGAAAAAGCATTTTTAGGTATAAAATTAAATCCCAAAAAAACAATTAAGGCTAAAACGGCAATTAAAACAATGGATTTACGCATGTTGGAAATTTTAAATCAAATTTAAACAAATAGAAAGCGGCAAAAAAAGAATTAACTTTTTTTGGTAAAATAACGCAGGAAATAAAAAAAGTTACAGCTTGGCGTAAACTCAAAACACTATTTTACTTGCAAAGAGGAAAAAACTTAAGAAAAAACTAGATGTAATACGGGACTAATTTTCCCACCATTTTACTAGCAACTTGACTTTTTTGGATGGAGTTGTTTTAATAGAATTGCTTTCCGTTTTCAGTTCATTTGACTGATCTAACCAATAGTTAGTCCATAAGCTATTATCAGCAACAATGCTTTCAAAATAAATATATTGCCTTTGGTTACTTTTATTTAATTTAATGCTGTTGCGAATATTTTTAGCAACATTGAATTTAGCTTCTTTGGTTTTAAATTTAGCGCCTTGCATGTAGTATTTAATTTGATGCAAAATTAAGGGACAGAGCTTTTCCGAATAATTAGAAATTATTACCAAATTATTAAGTAATAACTAATTAATTTGATTAAAAGAAGCGTAAATTTTAAGACCACAACCTTCTCCACCAAGGTTTTTGAAGCTTATCACCTGCAACAGTTTCATTTTGCTTAGTATTCACAGAATTATTTATAAATGAATCGTCAAGCCCTTCAAATAAAACTTCATTACCTTTTAGATCCATTAAACCCTTTCGAATTAAAATTCGAGATACATTTCGATTGTGTTCGTAATACTTTTGTAACTGAATTTCTTCATCACCTGGAATCTTAGGGTCGTAGGTATATCCTTCCTGATACATCTCTAAATTCTGCAATTCGCCTTGCGCGTTAATTCTAACATGGCGGGGATTTGTCATTCGATGATCTGCCGTGAAATCTAAGTAAACCTCACCATTTTCCTCTTTACAAACAATGTACCTCACATACCAACCTGTTTTCCTATCATCAATAATTCCTTTATCTCCTAAATTTCTAGGAAAATTAATTTCGTTATGGAAATATTGAGTGAGTGCTTTATGGATTTTGTTCATTTTAAAGTGTATTATAACTAAATATACCTATGAATATAACTAAACAAAAAGACCCGCTTAAAATGCAGGTCTTTTGTTTAGTAAATTAACAAACACACCCAGCAGATCTTTTGATTATCAATCTCACTTGACTGCCATAATGCTGCAAAGCGTTGTATTTTCTCTTACATTAATCTATAGCAATTAATTATTAAACTAGACTCGCTTAGCAGTAACAAGAATAAAGATAGAACATCATCTACTATTCAATAACCACCTTTTTGCTTACTATTTTGCCCTCAGCAATAATTGAAATTAAATAAATTCCCTTGCCAAACTTACTCAAATCAACAGTTGACTTACTAGTATTTTGAACAAATGATTTTACTTTTTTACCAAACACATCGAATATTTCAACTTCAGCATTGCTTACTTCCTCAATGTCTATTATAAATATTCCATTGTTAGGATTTGGGGAAATAGTAATTTCCATGTCTGAAGATATTGCATTCAACATACTCTGATTTGTTTGAATATCGTAATCTGATGTTCTAAAATATTGGAAAGTACTTGTACTAGTTCCGGATGCACACCCGTGAATATAAGCCAAACAATAATTATTGGATGTTGAATTAGCTGTGGCTTGAAAGCCGGGAAGTAATGTTACTGAACTAGTTCCCCTAAGAGCTGTTGGTCCATTTAACATTATATTAACACCACTTGCTGTAATTGTATTAGCTTCATAAACATTATGAGGTATAGAACCCGTTAAATTAATATTTGACTGGCTTGGACATTGCAGCTGCGATTTCCAGATACCCGTTCCATAAGTACCCGCCCTTACAGTATTCTCATTGTAATTAATTTCCATTTGAGTACTAACTAAAGCAGGTAGATTAGTATTGTACAACACCCAAGCGCTCATAGTTGCATCTCTGTAGTAAATAGATCTGTTGGTTGATAGGTAAATGCCATCATTACTTGCATGATCCATTGTCATGGATATAACATGCTCATCAGATGAGATACCTGTGCTATAATTAGACCAAGCTTGCCCGTTATATTTCATCACTTTTACAGTTGGGTTGTCATATATTTGAGCGGCAACGTATATCAAATCTTTATTCCAAGGACTGGTTTCTATTGCAACAAATGATACTTGTCCAACATTAGTAGCAGTCATATCAATCATTCCGCCGGCCAAATTGGACAAAGAAAAATAATCAGGAGTAATATCTAACCATTGTGGTGCACCCGTTGCAGTTGTGACGTCATTGTGACCGGACCAGCAATCGTCAATATTATCTCCTATATATTTAAATACTCTGGAGGGAGAGTTATCATTGGCTGGTTCAAAAGGATAAAACCTGTTTGAGGTAATCACGTGTAAGCTGTTGATGGTTTGGGGTGAAAAAGAGAGGTCGCTAACATATTGATGCCAAGCAACATTTGGATAATAATTGTTAAATAGCATTTTTAATGCGAACACATTCTTAGTGTAGTCGTATTGCATAAAATGAGGCCATTGTGCGTGCGCTATACTAAAAATTCTTCCCGGACGATAAGGGTCTTGCTTAAATCGCCAGGAACCAAAATTAGTTGCGGTTGCAGTGAATGGCGTGTTTAAGTTTGCTTCAAACGGCCCCGTCTGTGAAGGGAGATAGTGCCCTTGCTCACCGCCAAGGGTGGCACCTTTATCCAAAGATACCCTATAACGTGAATTGTAGCTATCGTCATCAAGGATCATGAGGTTAGAATTGTATTTATCAATTATAGCACCATCATTTTCCCAAGTTTCATGAGTATATCTATTCTTATGAGTATTTGCATCATAAATATCCGTATTAACAATGTCTTGTCCTCCAATAGCATATAAATTAGGCTCATCGGCCGAGCCGGAAAACCCATTTATTAAGCAAACATGAATTCCATTATTAATTGCATCAAAGTAAATACTATAAGGATCCGGTAAATTGTTTAAACTGGCTTTTGCAAGTCCTCCATCATTACTAACAAAAAAATCGGTTTGACCTTGATAAGTTTGAATGCAAAAACCGGTTATGTCTCCATGTATGAATCCATCTCGGGTATGAACACTGTACATTACATATGAATATGTTGTGCTTGTATTTAGATCATAACAATATAAACCAACTCCAGCGAGCCATAAAAAATTGTTATTTTCATCATAAATTAAACCAAACTTACTATACCCACCTTGCATGCTAACGGTATTTATTTGCGAGCATGACTGGAAACCACCCGTTAAACTAAAAATACCGTTGTGTATTAAACGTGTTGCGGTTCCATTTTGACTTGTTAAACAATAAATGTTTGCCGTGTTACCAACCCTAGGCCCAATAGCTATTTTTGTATGAGCTACAGACCCAGCAGTTACTATACTTGAAGAATGGTCGGTAAAAGTTGCGCCATAATCAGCGGATGATTTTAACATGGCTGAACCCATTGGGAAAGAAGATGCATATCTAGCTACAGCGTTTGGTATTCCGTTATTAGCGGCATTTGACCCTGAAATAACAAGAAAATAATCTGTGAGATTACTTTTCTGAATAAAAAGTACGTTCTCAACAAAACAATTACCATGCAACAATGACCAACTGGCACCATTATTAACACTTTTAAATAGCCCAATTGATGTGCCCACATATATAATTGATGCATTATTTGGCTGCGTTTTAACACTCGTAATAACATACTTTGATCCTCCTGCTGGCAAGGCAGCTAAACTCTGCCATGTTGAAGATATGAAGTTGTAAACAAGAACCCCATTAGAGTAGCTGATACCGTATCCTGAAAATGACTTACTTTGAATGGGACAAATATTTGCCACTATAATTTCCGAAGCACTTTTGAATGTTACATCAGCAACTCCGGCAAGACCCGCAGGTATATTATTAATGCGGGTCCAAAATGCACCTCTGTCGTTACTTTCCCATAAACCACCTGATGTACTGAAGGAAACTAAGTGCAAAGGGTTTGAAGGGTCTGCAGTAATTCCATTCATTTGAGAGGTCTCGAACTTATTATCTTCAACCACGTTTTCTGAGTAAGGCCCAACAAAAGACCAATTACTCTGTGCAATACCAATAGTATTAACACATAGCGTTATAATAAACGCATAACTTAATTTTTTTAGCATAGTAATAATTTTAGAGTTGGTTAAAAATTATTTCTTTTCAGCTTCAATTTTAGCTAAACGCTCAGCCAATTCCTTGTTTTGTTTACTTAGTTCAATAACATACAAAGTAAGTTCTTCTATCTTTTCAAGTAGCTTTGCATCCATTTTTGCCACATCGAAACCACCTTGCTCTTTCAATTCTTCGGCTGATGGTACACCAGGTAAATGTTTGTTAGCATTTACAAAAGATTCTACTTCACTTAACGTTTTTAATTCGTAGTTTTTAGCAAACACATAGTCAGCCCAATCAGAAGTGTTGATTAAAGCAACCTTAACTTTTTCTGTTAAAATCCCCGTTTGAACGTATAATTTGTAACCAGCAGGGACAGTAACATTAGCAGGGTCTCCAATTAAAGTAGTTCCATTAACAGTTAAAGTAGCAGTGGCGTTATTAGTTCTAATACCAACATTACCTGTGGCACCATCAATACGTAAGCCAACTCCTCCAGGAGTATGTGTCCAAGGCGCAATAATTAATCCCGCGCCAGGAGCGTTACCACTTGATCCATTGTCGAAGAAAATACCATTATCGTTATCCAGCGTCAAGTCATTATAACCTCCTGGCAATGTTCCCGCTGCAAAGAAAATACTATTCAAAGCCACTCCCTTTGAAAAATGTGAAACTATTCCCGTAGTTGTAGCACCCATAACTTGTAATCTGCATGAGGGGTTGGTTAAACCAATTCCAACTTGTCTAAGTGAATTAATATGTAGTGCAGAAGTGCCACCTACAGTTAAGCCCATCGTGTTGGCGCCACTATGGTACATACCTGTATTTGTATTACCATACCATGTGTAGTCAGGAACGGATATTCCCGAATATCCATTAAGACCTCTGATATAGGCTGCCGAAGTTGGTGTTGCAGTTGTTTGAGTAAATAGTGCGTTCCCTACAATATGGAATTTTACTAAAGGACTTGTAATACCCAATCCAAAATTACCAGTAGCTGTTAATCTTGCTTTCTCTGTATTATTAGTTCTAAAAACCAAATCAAAATTTGTTGTTGAGCCCAAAAATTCATTTGGTGCAGTTGTAGTTCCTGTTAATACATTCCCTGCTGTTAACCAAGTTTGTGCATTAATGTTTGTTGTTAAGCTACCTGCTAATAAGCTAAGCGCAAAAATCGTTTTTTTCATGATGTGTTTTTAATTGTTGTTAGTTAATTTTATAATTTTCATAAGTGTAATATTGCGCGAAAGTAACAATACTGAAACAAATATTAAAATCCATCTTGTAGTTTTTACGAATAAATAATATTCGATAAGAATAAATGCCCAAAACAAAAGCCTTAAATTTTTCAATTTAAGGCTTTTGTTTTGGGCATTTAAGAATAATTTAAATCTCGCTAATAAGCGTCTTCATTATTAAGGTCATTTTCGGCTCTTGCAATGCGGCAACACGTTGAACATCTTCGTGAGTAGTCTCAACTATTTTACCTGGCACACCTAGGTCGGTAATAATACTCATAGCAAAACAAGGTATTGCCATTTGTCGCGCCACTATTACTTCGGGCACTGTGCTCATACCAACTGCATCCGCACCTAAAATACGCACCATTTTATATTCAGATGGTGTTTCTAATGTTGGTCCTGTTAAACCTAAGTAGCAACCTTGACTTACTTTAATGTTATTACGTTTTGCAATATCCTTTGCTAATGCAATCATTTTTTTATCGTACGCTTCGCTCATATCTGGGAAACGTGGCCCTAACTCGTTGTAGTTTTTACCAATTAATGCATTTGGAAAAAAGTTAATGTGATCATCTAAAATCATTAACTCTCCAATTTCAAAATCCGGATTAACACCTCCACTTGCATTGGATACAAACAAAGTTTTAATTCCTAAACTTTTCATAACACGCACCGGGAAAGTAACTTGTTGCATAGTATAGCCTTCATAGTAATGAAAACGACCTTGCATAGCAACTACTTTTTTACCACCTAATAAACCAAAAATTAATTTTCCGCTATGGCCTTCAACTGTGCTTACCGGGAAATTTGGAATTTTATCGTAAGGCAAAACGTGCTCAACTGTAATCTCTTTTACTAAACCACCCAAGCCTGTTCCTAAAATAATTCCTACTTCGGGCTTAAAATCTTTAGTGGCTTCACATATACTTTTTGTGGTAAATTCTATTTGTTCTAACATACTTAAAAATGGTTTGGTTAAATTCTTCTGTTTTGTTTTTAAAATCGACTTCTACTGGTAAAATATAAATTGGCAAGTCGTTTAATACACCGTCAAACTCGGGTCGTTTAAAACGCATAGCGTCTTTTTCGGTGGTAACTATTAATTTATTTTCGTTTGCAATATTAGTGAAAATATTTTTAATTTCTTCTACGTCGCTAAGCGTAAAATTATGATGGTCGGGCCAAGCCTTATGAACAATGCTTTCGGCGTATTCCTTCACATAAGTAACCATAGGTGCAGGATTTGCAATTCCCGTTACAATTAAAACACTGTGCCTGAAAATATCCATTGCTGGACGCAGCGTTTGTTTTGGGTTATTAAACTTATATAGGTTGCTATATTTTAAATAAGAGAAAAATAAATTTTGATAAGCTCGCGGATTAATATCTTTGATGATTGTTCTAAGCTCTATCATTGTTGCGTAATCAGGTGTTTTGGTAACCACAATAATATCCGCTCTTGAAATTCCTTTTTTTGATTCGCGCAAACTGCCTGATGGCAAAAACATATCGTTGTAATATAAGTTTGCAAAATCGGTTAAAACAATAGATAGTCCTGCTTTTACTTTACGATGTTGAAATGCATCATCTAATAAAATCACATCTGGTTTATCTTCCAAAGCAGTTAAATTATTTATGCCTCTTACACGATTTCCATCAACCGCTACATGAATATCTGGGTTTTTGTATTTAAACTGCAGTGGCTCGTCGCCTATATCACTGGCCGTTGAGCTTGCATCGGATAAAACATAACCACTTGTTTTACGTTTATAGCCTCTGCTGAGAGTTGCAATTTTAAACTCGGATTTTAATAAATGAATTAGATATTCTACATGAGGCGTTTTACCGCTTCCTCCAGCACAAAGGTTTCCAACACTTATGGATTTAACGTTATCAAAGGTTTTAGACTTAAATACATTGCTATCGTACATTAAATTACGAAAACCAACACCAGCAGCATAAAGCAGAGAGGCGGGGTACAACGCTATTTTTTTTACTTGACTCAGAAAATACTTTGTTTAAAAAAAATACTAATTTTAAGCTCCCGATAAACTTCGGAATAAAAACTTAATTACACAAATATAACACATGTTAATTGAAGATATTACAAGGATTGTAGAAAATTTTGCTCCCCTAGCTTTACAAGAAAGTTATGATAATGCTGGATTAATAGTTGGAGACAAAAAACAAGAAGTTACAGGTGCTTTGCTGTGTTTGGATAGTACCGAAGCGGTAATTGACGAAGCTATTGCTTTAGGCTGTAACCTTGTAATAGCACATCATCCTATAGTTTTTAGCGGACTTAAAAAAATAAACGGTAAAAATTATATCGAGAGAGTAATTATTAAAGCCATTAAAAACAACATTGCTATTTATGCTTGCCATACTAATATTGATAATGTGATGGCCGGAGTAAATAACCTAATTGCTGCTAAGTTGGGGTTGAAGGTGAAAAGTGTTCTATCTCAAAAAGAGAATACTTTACGAAAATTGGTTACATTTTGTCCTAACGAAAATGCAGAATCAGTTAGAAAAGCTTTATTTGAAGCGGGTTGCGGTAATATCGGAAATTATTCGGATTGCAGTTTTAACACCACAGGCACAGGAACATTTACAGCTCAGCAAGGCGCAAATCCTCATGTGGGTGAAGTAGATAAAATGCATTTTGAAGCTGAAACAAGAATAGAGACGGTTTTTTTAAGTCACAATCAAAGTAAAGTTTTGCAGGCTTTATTTGCATCACACCCTTACGAAGAAGTATCTTATGACATATATAGCATTAACAACAGCGTTAAAACAATTGGTTCGGGTGTTTTGGCCGAATTTGAATCCGAAATGGACGAAGTGGGATTTTTGAAGCTATTAAAGAGCAATTTAAAGGCCGAAGTGGTAAGACATACCCAATTATTGGGTAAAAAAGTGAAAAAAATTGCTATTTGCGGTGGTTCGGGCAGTTTTTTACTGAATGATGCTATTGCGCATGGAGCAGATGTGTTTTTAACAGCAGATTACAAGTATCACCAGTTCTTTGATGCTGATAATAAGATAGTTATAACCGATATTGGGCATTACGAAACCGAGCAGTTTACCCCCGAAATATTTTATGCTATTATAAGAGAAAAATTCCCTACATTTGCACTCCATTTATCAAAAATTAAAACAAATCCGATAAATTATTTTTAACGATGAGTAAGGCAACAATAAAAGAAAAGGTAGATTCTTCAGTAGAAGAAAAATTGAAAAATTTATACGAGTTACAATTAATCGACTCGAAAATTGATCGTTTGCGCATTATACGTGGTGAATTGCCATTAGAGGTTCAGGATTTGGAAGATTCAGTTGCTGGCATGGAAACACGTTTCGAGAACTACTCTGCAGAGGTTAAAGAACTTGACACACAAATTGCTGAAAAGCAAAATGCAATTAAAGATCACAAAGCAAATATTAAAAAATACGAGTCTCAATTAAACAAAGTAAAAAACAATCGTGAGTACGATGCAATTACTAAAGAAGTTGAGTTTCAAAATTTAGAAATACAATTGTGCGAAAAGCGTATTAAAGAATACAAAGCTTTAATGGCTCAAAAACAAGAGTTTTTAGAAACTGCTGAGGAAGATTTAAAAGGGCGTAAAAAAGATTTAAAAACTAAGAAAGCTGAGTTAGATGAAATCGTTGAGGAAACTCAAAAAGAAGAAACTGACTTATTAAAAGCTTCTGAGAAAAAATCGGCTTTAATTGAAGCACGTTTATTAAATGCTTACAAACGTATTCGTTCAAACTCACGCAATGGTTTAGCTGTTGTGCCAGTTGAGCGTGATGCTTGCGGTGGTTGCTTTAACAAAATCCCACCTCAACGTCAATTAGACATTCGTACACACAAAAAACTAATTGTTTGCGAACACTGCGGACGTGTATTGGTTGATCCATTGTTAGTTGCTGACGAAGCACAATAACATTAAAATAAATTTATAAAAAACCTCGATACATTGTATCGAGGTTTTTTGTTTTATACAATGTCTATATCGTCTAGATATCTGAATAATAACAAAATATTACTATGAAATAGCTTTATAAATCAAAACCAAAGTCGCTAAACCTATTATAGCTGAGTATATATAGATAACTTTTTTGTCGATAGAATATACTTCACGAATATCACTCCTGAAAAGAACCAAAAGTAAACCTCCATATATAACAAGCTTAGATAAAGAACTGAAAACAGCTTCTTTATTAGAAAAATGACCAACAAATACAACATCCCTACTTGCAAATGTTAAAGCTAAAATAATACCTGAAATTGAAATTATAACACCAATACAATACATTATTGAAGTTAATATCCAGCCAGCCTTCATCCTCTTCCAAAATGTAATCAAACAAACTAGACCGAATACCAGAGATAATACATATGGTAGAGTGAAAAAATTATAATGAAGTATATGAGGAAGTGATGAGTATAGATCAACAAAAACACCTAATAACAAAAAAACAGTTATTAACCTCATATACCTTTCAGCATTAATAACACCTACTTGAATTGGATTTAAAGCACTAAGAAAATTAAACCCAATGGATGATGTTTTCTCCTTTATTGAATTTATCTTTTCAATTCTTTCTTCTTCCTTTCTATTCCTTTCTTGAATAATCTCCTTAGCTCTAAGCAATTCTTCATCACTTAGTTTCCTTTGATTTAATTCAAGATGGGCCGCTTCAATGGCAAGTGACTGATAGTTTTCAGGAAATTGCAATACTTCTAATAACTGTATATTAGTTAGTGTTTTGTACTTATCAGCAAAAGGATTTTCCGACATACCAGAAATTATTCAACCACAAATTTTCTTACTTCAACCTTACCGTTAAAAGTAATTTGTGCAAAATACATTCCGCTTAAAAGCTTTGTACCAACTTGGTTTTGAGCATTAGCCAACAATTGTTTTTGTAAACAAACTTTACCCGTAATATCAATCACTTTTAAATCAACATTTGATTGAGAATTAATTTCGGTTAAATCAATTGTAAATACACCATTGTTTTTACTTGGAAATAATTTCACCACATTAGAAATTGGCGCATTATCATTTAAGCCTATTAAGCTTGATAAATCAGTACTCCAAATACCACGACCAAAAGTAGAAACAATCATTTTGTTTGCAGCCGGGTTAACTTCAATATCAGATACAATAACGTTTGGTAAACCTGTTCCATACAATTGCCAAGTTGTTGAACTACCCGATTTGTAATAAACTCCTATATCCGCTGCTACTACAAGTAATTTACTATTACCATCAACACACTTAATCATATTCATAGGTATGTTAGGTAAATTGTAACTTTCGTTTTGCCAGCTTGCACCTCCATCGCTTGTTTTAAATATTTTCAACCCTGCTTCAAATCCCGCAACTGTTATCCATGCTTCAAGAGGATTAACTGGATTCACCTCTATAGATGTGAAATACAAACTGTCAGGCAGTCCAGCTGTAATATCTGTCCAATTAACACCTAAATCATTACTAACATAACAATAAGCATTAGTTGCATTTTGATACACTGGTCGCTTTGTTACGTATAAGGTAGTTCCATTAGCAGCTATTGAAGTAATCGGAGGCTCACTAAAATTACCTGTTAACAAAGCAAAATCAGAAATTTGATTAGTAGTTGCTCCAAAATCAACAGATGAAAAAACATCAGCCCCACCAAAATACAATTCGCTTGTATTGTCATTATATATTACGGGCGCTGTCCATTCAGCATTAGCAATTTGAAATTGGCTAAAACTTAAACTACTATAAAAACTTCCAAATTGTGCTGAACAAATATAGTTTCCACTTCCGTCAAGATAATTATCCATACCATCACCACCATATAAATTATCCCAATTTCCATTATCAAAGTAATAAGTGGAATTATCTTGAGCACCCGCTATCATACGATTTGTGTTTGCTTTATCTGAGCTTACTCTATAAAAAGAAGTAACATGTAAGCCCGCACTTATGTTTGTCCATGTTGTAGGGAAAGGGTCACCATTTTGAAGATTTGTTAGTGTAGTATTAAATAATACGGGAGCTCGATAAATACCGCCATCATTACAAATAAAAACATTTTGTGTAATTGGATTATAAGTTAAAAAATGTTGGTCTACATGAATATCTGGGGCTGTTGAAACATACTTATTAGTAACTGGTTCAAAAGTAGTTCCACCATCAACAGAGCCCCAAATATTTATTCCACCTGCATAAACCTTATTTTCATCTGTAGGAGAAACCATCAAAACCAAATCGTAAGTTCCTTGTCCACCAGATCCTGTTCCATCATAAAAATCACACAAATTAAATGTGTTGAATTGTATTCCCCAATTTGCACCTGCATCAGTAGTTTTATATAAGGCATGCATTCCTCTGCTCATATCAACCGCTAAAGCGTAAATGATATTTGAATTAGTTGGCGCCATGCATAACTTTATCCTTTGCACTACACCAGTTGGAGGGATGCCTGTATTTAACTGTACCCAAGTAACACCAAAATCTGTTGATTTCATTATTGAGGCATATCCTGCATTGGAGTTGGCTAAATAACCCGTAGCTAAATATAAAGTATTAGGTGAAGCTGGATCTTCTATTAAATCCCAACACAAACTATCCAATGCTTGTGTCCAAGTAGCGCCTGAATTATTGCTATAGTATAAACCATTTGAAGTTGCAGCAACTAATTTATTGTTTTGTGTAGGATGAATAATTATTTTTCGAGTTAATGAAGCATCTAAACTATTCAAGCTGAAGCTTAGACCTGTTGCTTGCCAATTTAAGCCGCCGTCAGTGGTTTTATAGACACCTAAACCATAATGGGTATTTCTTTTTCGTCCATTAAGTTTTAAACTAAAATCGATGTACTCAGAATCGCCCACAGCAATATAAATTTCATCTGGATTATTAGGATTTACAGCAATATCGCTAATTCTTAAAATAGGCAAATTATCAGTTAAAGGAGACCATGTTAAACCATTATCGGTTGTTTTCCAAACACCGCCTTGCGCTACTCCAACCCAATACGTTCCTGGTAAATTAGGATGATATGCTATACAATTAATACGTCCAATACCATAATTACTTAATTCATTACCTGGCGCAACATTATAAGGGCCTTCCGGCAACCAAGTTCCATTTAATTGACTTGCTTTAGCATTTGTAGAATTATTGGCTTGCGCTGCCTTTAAATATTCTCTATTAACTAAATCAGGGCTAGCTAATTCACCATTACCCATTGTATGACGGATTGCTTCATCTTCCCAACGTTTATAGTATTTCCAGCCTTTTTTTTCTTTCAAATCGTTTTGACTTTTAAACTCATCAAACTGCATTTGCATTTGTTTAAATGTCAATGGCTTTCCTGAATCATTTTTAAAATTTACTTGAGCGTAACTTGCCCATTGAGCAAAAGAAAACACCAACAAAACAATAAGTTTTTTCATTTTAATCTATTTTATACTCAAATGTAATGATAATTCTAAAACGAATTTTATAATACTATTTTACGAGGTTGTTAACAATAAACCCTACTATTTAACAATTGAATAATTGATAGTAAATAGTAGAGTCTTTTTTTTGCTTAATTGCTTTAAAACCATAATTTTACCCGTTATGGATAGCCATATGTCGAAGATTGTATTCTTAAAATGATAGAATGCAAAAATTAAATATAGCTCGTTCATCATGACATTAAAAAAATAGTCGATTTATGATTATAAGAAGTAAAGCACCTTTGCGAATTGGGTTAGCTGGCGGCGGAACAGATGTTTCGCCCTACTCTGATTTATATGGGGGAGCAATTTTAAATGCAACGATAGATTTATATGCTTACGCATCTTTAGAACCATTAAACAATGGTAAGATTGAGTTTTGCATTGACGGGACGGATAAGTGCTTATCGATTGCTACAGCAAAAGAATTAGCCCTTGAAAAAGATTACGAATTATTTATTGGTGTTTACAACCGAATTATTAAACAATTTAATTTAGAACCACTATCATTTAGACTAACATCATACATTGAAGCCCCTCAAGGCTCAGGGCTTGGGACATCATCAACCATAGTGGTTTCATTACTTGGTGCTTTTGTTGAATGGTTAAAGCTTCCACTTGGAAAGTACGACATTGCGCATTTAGCATTTGAAATTGAGCGTATTGATTTAGCCATGAGCGGAGGTAAACAAGACCAATACGCAGCTACATTTGGAGGAATAAATTACATTGAATTTTTAGCTAATGATAGAGTAATTGTAAATCCTTTAAATTTAAAATCTAATGTTGTTAACGAGTTAGAGTTAAATCTTTTGCTTTATTTTACAGCTACACAAAGACTTTCAGCACAAATCATAGATGCACAAGTTAAAAATGTAAATGATAAAAATTCAAATGCCATTGATGCGATGCACAATTTAAAAGAACAGGCTCATCAAATGAAAGATAGTTTGTTACGTGGAGAGCTAGGAAAAATAGGAGAGATTTTACATTTTGGTTGGCAAAATAAAAAACAAATGGCTGCCTCAATTAGCAATACATTAATTGACGACATCTACACAAAAGCCATTGAAAGTGGCGCAACCGGAGGAAAGATATCTGGAGCTGGTGGTGGAGGCTTTATGTTCTTTTATTGCCCAAGAGTTACTAAGGTTAAAGTAGCAAAAGCAATAGAACAGTTTGGAGGAAGAGTTCAATCATTTAAATTTACACATCAAGGTTTAACCACCTGGACAATATAAAATACATGGAAGATAATTTTTGTAATTATAACGGACATATTATTAGCATTTACGAACCCGTAGTTTCATTTGCCAACAGAGCATTTAGATATGGAGATGCATTATTTGAAACAATACGCGT
The DNA here is from genome assembly GCA_964603125.1 of uncultured Flavobacteriaceae bacterium. Taxonomy (GTDB): domain Bacteria; phylum Bacteroidota; class Bacteroidia; order B-17B0; family Aurantibacillaceae; genus CAZRUA01. The sequence goes on from CAZRUA010000018.1 coordinate 25,546, forward strand.
GATTAATGGCAAGCCAATGTTTTTAGCTGACCATATCCGTCGTATTAAAGTTGGTATGACTATTTTACGCATGAACGTGCCACCTGATTTTAGTGTTGATAATATTGCTCGCATTATTTCAGATTTAATAAAAGAAAATAAATTAGTAAATGATGTTAGAGTGCGCTTAACCATTTTTAGAAACGAGGGTGGTTTTTATACTCCTCAAGTAAACGATATTTCATTTTTAGTTGAAACCGAAGATTTAGGTTTAAAGAATGGATACAACTTAAATGAAAACGGATATAATGTTGAAGTATTTCATGATATAAAAAAATCGAAAAACAAATTAGCAACATTAAAAACAGGCAATGCATTGCTTTATGTTTTAGCAGGTATCTACAAAAAAGATATTAAGATGGATGACTGCTTAATTATTAATGAAGATGGAAACATTTGCGAAAGTATAAGTAGTAATATTTTTATCGTGAAGAACGGAGCGCTTTACACCCCTTCGCTTGCTGAAGGCTGTGTAGAAGGAGTTTTAAGAAAACAAATCATTAACATTGCTCAACAAAACAGAATACTTTGTTACGAAATTGCTTTAGCATTTAACACCATGATGAATGCTGATGAAGTTTTCTTAACTAATGCAGTACAAGGTGTGCGTTGGATTGGGCAGTATAAAACAAAAAATTACGTAAACAAAACAAGTACCTTCTTCACTGAGAAATTGAATGAATTTATTGCTTAAAATAAAACTTTGTTTACTTGTTTTGTTCTCATTATCAAAACAATCATTAGCGCAAACAACCTCTAGTATTGGCTTAATTGGAGATTATACTACAATGCCACAAAGAGAAAACTATTCGCTTGGCGCATCAGTAGAATATTTTGTTTCTGACAACATTAGTTTAAACTATAATTTCAGAATTGGGCAAACTAAGTTTCGCAATTATTTAAATTCAGATAGTGTTTACATTAACGGCAATGGATTTAACTATAAAATTACAGGCGGAGCTTTAGTAGGTAGTTTAGGTTTACTTTTAGCAGCCAAGGTTTCAAGCCCATCTGGAAATGGAGTTGGAAAGTACTTAGCAGCTCTTTCAATAATTCTTGTAGCCATACCCGAAGGTGCTACTGCATATTTTGGAGATGCTGATGGTAAATATCAACTAGGTGTTTATTGTAATCCATTATCGGTTGATAGCTGGAATAGAAGAGCTCAGAACCACCGAGAAATGAGATTAACCATGGAAACAGGTATAAGAGGAAATTATAAAATTGCAGATGAATGGTCGGTAAGACCTTATATTGGTTTAAAAATGCAATATCGTAAAGCTCAATTAGGTTTAAATTCTGGTGTAGCTTTATGTTATAATTTCGAATAAATTTTGTACATTTACTATAATCTGTTTTAGGAATGAAATTTATTAAACCAAATAAACTTAGCTATTTACTCTCGTTTGTACTGTTTTTCAACTTCAGTAATTTAGTCGCGCAGAGCTTCAGTGCCGGCTTAGTTGCAGATTACTCTACTTTAAGTCAAAGAGAAATGAAAACCTTAGGTTTTACAGGTGAAATATTTGTAGGCAAAAAAAGTAACTGGGCTTTAAATTATAATTTCCGTTTTGGCCAAACCGATTTTCATGGTTATAAAAACAAATTGAACAATGTTATAAATGGCTCTGGATTTAATTTTAAAATCACAAGTGGAGCTTACTTAGCTGGAGTTTATTTATTTAAAGTTTCGAAATATGCTCCAACAACTGCAGATGAAGATTTAAAAATAATGGGTTTACTTTGCTTAATTCCAGAAGGTGTAACCTATTATATGAGTACCGATAAACTATTTAAACAAAGAGGTGGCGGTTTAAGCCATTTTAGGTATAAACAAGAAAACAGGTTGGGTATATATTTTAACCCACTTTCTGTAGAAGGTTGGAGTCGCTCAAAACAAGCATTTTCCGAAACACAGCTATGCCTTGAGAGTGGTTTAAAAGGAGATTTAAAAATGAATAAAAAAGTTTCGATGAAACCTTACATTGGAATTAAAATACAATACAATAACTATAAGTTTGTTGGAATAAACTCGGGTCTTTCGATTAATTATAATATTAAGTAAGTTTTGTTTTTGCAGTTATAGAACTCGCAGCAACATATCCTGTGCTCCAGCAAGCCTGAAAATTGAAGCCTCCTGTTATACCATCAATATTTAAAACTTCACCAGCAAAAAATAAATTTGGAATTAATTTACTTTCCATTGTTTTTAAATTTACTTCCTTTAAATTTACTCCACCGCAGGTAACAAATTCTTCTTTAAAAGTAGTTTTGCCATTCATCTCAAATTCATGATTGCGCAACAATTGTATTAGTTTATTCAAACACTTTTTTGAAACTTCTCCCCAAATTTTATCCATTTCAATATCAGCTTCGTTTAACAAAAATTCCCACAACCTTTTAGGCAAGGCATTGTAAATTGCATTGATACTTTTAGATTTAAAATTATATTCTTGAAATTTTAATAAGTCCTTTTTCAACTCTTCTTCATTTATCGTTCCACACCAGTTTACCGAAAACTTAAGTTGATAATTTTTTTCGTTAAAATACTCTGCAGCAAATGCCGAAAGTTTTAAAACAGCTGGCCCGCTCAAGCCCCAGTGCGTTATAAGTAATGGTCCTATATAATTTAATTTAGTTCCGACAATTTTAATTTGAGCTTCCTTTAACGACACTCCCATTAATTTACAAATAGGATTGTTTGGCAAATTAAAAGTGAATAACGAAGGAATTGGCTTTTCAATTGTATGTCCTAATTTTTGAATAAAGTCATAATTATCTAATTTTGGATGCCCACCCGTTGTTATAACAACATAGTCGCACAACATTTTTTTAGCCTCAAATTGCAATTCAAATTTAGCGCCAATCACTTCAATTTTTTCTACATCATGCTGCAACAATATCTTCACACCATGTTTACTTGCTTCAGTCATAAAACAATCAATAATTGTTTGAGAATTATCTGTTTCAGGAAACATACGTCCATCAGCTTCATCATGCAATTCAACACCGCGTTCCTCAAACCAAGCTATTGTATCTTTAACTGAAAATTGATGAAAAACATTATTTAACTCCTTATTACCTCTTGGATAATTTTTAAGCAATAAATTGTTTTCGAAACAATAATGTGTAACGTTGCAACGTCCACCTCCAGAAATTTTAACTTTGCCAAGTAGTTTGTTCGATTTCTCAACAATAACAACATCTAAATTTGGATTTCCATTAGCTAAATTAATAGCTGCAAAAAAACCAGCTGCACCACCACCTATTATTACAACTCTTCGCATATGGCAATAAAACTAAGGAATTATTTTGATTTTTTACCAATGCCCTCCTTTTTCCGAATCCAAAAAAACCCTTTAAACTCCTGTTAAAATATGTTAATAAACCATAAAATCTCCATCCCAAATAAATTTTGACCCTCTCAACCTAAATCTAAAAAGAGGTTCAAAAATTTTGTACATTTACTTTAAATTTTTAACACACTAACAATGGGATTATTTGACAAACTAAAAAATGAATTCATCGACATCATTGACTGGGTTGATGAAACGAACAACACAATTGTTTATAAATTTCCTCGTTACCAAAACGAGATAAAAATGAACGCACAACTGACGGTGCGTGAAAGTCAACAAGCGGTTTTTTTAAACGAAGGTGTTATTGCTGATGTGTTTAAACCAGGTCGTTATGAATTGCAAACCCAAAATATGCCAATCTTAGCTACTTTAAAAGGTTGGAAATATGGTTTTAACAGTCCGTTTAAAGCTGATGTATATTTTGTTTCAACTAAACAATTTGTTGATCAAAAATGGGGTACTAAAAATCCATTTCTTGTTGAAGACCCAAAGTCAGGCTTAAGTGTAGATATCAGAGCTTTCGGTAATTTCAGTTATAGAATTAGTGATGCTGGATTATTTATAAAAGAAATAGCTGGTACAGATACAAATTATAGTACTGAAGAATTAATAGAACAATTAAGAACAAAAGTTGTTCGAAAATTTACAGATATTGCAGCAAGTGCTAACTTATCTGTTACAAAATTTGCTGGAAATTTAGATGAACTTTCTGATTTATCGAAAGAAAAGCTAAATGAATACTTTATGACATTAGGATTGCAAATTTCCGACTTCAACGTTGAGAATATTTCAATGTCTGAAGATGATAAAGCAAAAGTAAAAGAATACGCTGAGATGAACGCTCAAGGCGAAAATTGGACTAAAATGAATGCCATGAAGGTAATGAAAGACGCTGCCAATAATCAAGGTATGGGTGGAGCAGGCATGGGTATGGGCGTTGGTATGGGAATGGGAAATATGATGGGAAATATGATGGGAAATATGTTTCAACAAAACCCAGGAACACAAAATAACCAAATGGGCGGAATGAATAACCAAATGGGGGGAATGAACACACCGCCGCCACCGCCGCCAATGTTACAATATTTTGTTGCTGTTAATGGCGCGCAAACGGGTCCTTTTACTTTGGATCAATTGCAAGCAATGATGGTTACAGGACAATTCAATAAACAATCAATGGTTTGGAAAACTGGTATGGCCGCATGGGCAAGCGCTGAGTCGCAAGCTGAATTAGCTGGCTTGTTTATGAATGTGCCACCTCCACCACCAATTGGATAACAACTAAATTTTAGTTCGAGCTTGTCTAGTTCTAAATTAAAAATTAAAAAAAACACTTTCAATGATGTTCTCAACAAGCTCGAACAGCCATTGAAAGTGTTTTTTATTTCAGGAAATTAATCATCATATGAGTGAAGAAAAAAACGCAGAAGTAAACAATAGCATTAAATGCAATGGATGTAGTTCAAATTTAACCTTTGCGCCTGGCACAGATAGTTTAAGTTGTCAATATTGTGGTGCGCTCAACAAAATAGAAGTTGTAGTTGCTCAAGTAGAAGAAATAGATTTTGAAAAATTTATTACTGAAAAAATTGATGCGGAAGAAACACAAAGTGTTACAACAGTAAAATGTAGTAATTGCGGTGCAGCAACAAGTCTAAAACCAAATGTAACTAGTGATAGTTGCCCTTATTGCGATACAGCCTTGGTTATTAAAGATGCGTCTACATCAAACATAATTAAACCAAAATATGTATTACCTTTTAAAATTGAACGAAAAAAAGCTGAAGGAGAATTTAAAAGCTGGGTAGGAAGTTTATGGTTTGCTCCTAATGATTTAAAACATAAAGCAGCCGAGAGTGCCGAAAAACTAAATGGTGTTTATTTGCCTTATTGGACATACGATGCAAATACAACCAGCGATTATACTGGTGAAAGAGGAGATTATTACACAGTTTACGTTACACAAACTGTAATGGTTGATGGTAAACCACAACAGCAACAGGTGCCCGTTCAAAAAATAGCCTGGACCCCAGCCGCAGGAACAGTTTACAATACATTTGATGATATTTTAGTTTGTGCGAGCCATTCATTACCTGATGATATTACGCGTGATTTAGAACCTTGGGATTTACCAGAATTAGTAAATTACGATGACAGATTTTTGAGTGGTTTTGTCACTGAAAGCTATCAACTAGATGTAAAAGGTGGTTTGGAAGTTGCAAAAAAAGTAATGGCCACAACAATACACGAAACTGCGCGACAAGATATTGGTGGAGATGTACAACGTGTTGGAAGTGTTGATACAGAATACCAACAAGTAACATTTAAACATATTTTATTACCATTATGGATAAGCGCTTATAAATACAACGGTAAAGTATATCGCTTTATGATTAATGCACGAACCGGCGAAGTAAAAGGAGAAAGGCCATATAGTGCTATTAAGATTGTTTTATTTGTGTTGATGATTTTGGCTATTATTGCCGTAATTGTATTTTTTATAAATAAGAAGAATTGATTATTCGATTTAGTATGAGAATAATTATTTTGTCTTGCTTAACATTGCTTATAAATACGCTGGTTATAGGTCAAATTAAAACGCCCAAAGATTTTGGGTTTAGGCATTTACAAACTATTTATAGAAAAGATACTGTTGATATTCTAATTCAATCTAAAAAAGGGGAAGAAGAAAAACAAAAGCCATTGTTCTTTTTTTGTCAAGGAAGTATGCCGCAGCCACTTATAAAAACTGATGGTGATTTCACCTATGGCTTATTTCCTTTTAATCCCGATTCTATTTTAACCCAATACCATATTGCAATTGTAAGTAAACCAAACATCCCATTAATTGCGGACGAGAAAGAACTTGATCAAAATCACTGTTTAAAAGATACAAGCTTTTTCAGAGGGTATGTATTAAGAAATTATTTGGAATATTATGTCAACAGAAATATAAATGTAATTTCATTTTTACAAAAACAAAAATGGCTAAGCACCACAAGTCTTGTTGCAGCAGGGCATTCAGAAGGAAGCACTATAGCGGCTGAAATGGCCTTTAGATGTAAAAAAATAACTCACCTAATTTATTCAGGAGGAAATCCTTACGGAAGAATAATGTCGATTCTTGAGCAAAGTAGATCTCAAGAAAAAGATACTGACTCAACACGCTATGGAGAAGAAGAGATTAAGTATTGGAAAGCAATTGTAAATGATAAAGACAATTTAGATTACTCACAAGGAGATACATATAAAGGTACTTATCAATTTTCTTTTCCTATGAATGAACACATAAGAAAACTAAAAATACCTGTATTAGTTTGTTACAGCACTAAAGATTGGAGTTCGCCTTACAATGATTTAATGCAAATTGATTTTATCAGAAATAAAATAAATAATGTCACATTTAAAGCATATGTAGGGCTAGAGCATAACTACTTTCCATTATTAGAAGATAACAAACCTAATTACGAAATTTTTAACTGGGATAAAGTAGCTAATGATTGGTTAAAATGGCTAAAAAATACTAAATGAAACAAAACATAACACATATTACTTTAGTTGTTGAGAATTATGATGAAGCTATAAACTTTTACGTAAACAAACTACATTTTAATTTAATTGAAGACACTAAACTAAGCGAAACCAAAAGATGGGTAAGGGTTTCACCAAAAGGTTCTGATGGATTTTGCTTATTGTTGGCAGAAGCAAGTAATGAAGAACAAAAAACCAGAATAGGAAATCAAACTGGAGGAAGAGTATTTTTGTTTTTAAATACTGATGACTTAACAAAAGACTATAAAAATTTAATTCTACATAACATTACAATTGTTCGAGAACCCGTGAATGAAAAATGGGGAAAAGTACTTGTGTTTGCGGATTTATATGGGAATCTATGGGATTTGATTGAGCCTAACTCCTAACAAATATCAATTGAATCATACAAAAATATATACTGGTTTATTTATTGTTTTGACAATACTACTTTTTTCATGCAGAGCGCATACAGGAATGGAGAATTGGGAATGGGAAGTTAGGGTTGGAAAAGGATGCAATTACAAAAACAAAACCGATAAATTATTTCTAATTACTGATTCAACTTTTTATGCAGAAATAAAAAAGAAAAACACATTATTAAACAGAATAAACAAAAACAAAGCTTCCAAATTCTATACCTTTAAAGAGTTTGGAAAATACACGGTCAATGCTGATACATTAAAGTTAACCTTTAATAAAAGTGATGATGTAGAAATAAAAACAACAGGAGTAAATCCCAAATGTTATTATAAAATAAGGCATACAAGCATAATTTATATGCGCAATAATTCTAACCGCTTTTACAAACCTAGAAAACGAAAACTCTCTATCGGTTAATTTACTCCACAACTATTTTTTTAGTTGCTCTTTTTCCGTTTACTTCTATTTCAAGCATATAAATACCTGATGACAAACTACTGCTATCAAATTCGGCTTTGTTATTTTGCTTATTCATCGGCACAATTACCAATTCGCCTAATATGTTTACTAACTTATAGCTTGCATTAGAAATTTCGGCGCCTTCAACCACAAACTTAGATTTTGCAGGGTTTGGATATAAGCTTATAGAACTTGCTAAATCATTATTTGCTAGTCCTAGAGTTACATCTGTAGTAAAGCTAAATTCAAATCTACTTCCAAAATCAGGTTCAAATGTTTTAAATACTGTACCTAAATTTGTATTTTTAATTCTTACAAAACCATTTCCTTGTGCTGTATTTGCCCACCATGATAAACCATCGCCATCAACATCCTCAACTATTAATTTATAACAGCCATTTAAATTATAGGTACTTGTATAAACAGTGTTAGCAGTTGTAAAATTACTTTGATCAACAATGTTTCCATTTTCATCTACGATTTTAAATGTATTCTGGCTTGGATCATTATTCGTTTTAAATTCCAATGTGAATGCGCTTGGTATAACAGCTGAAACTTCAAAAGGACTCGCAAAAACATTGTTGTAAGAATAATCATCAACTACAGTATTAGCTTTCTTTAAATTCACATGGAAAACATTACCAGAAGTTTGAAAATCATTTTGCCACAAGGTTGCTGTTGGTAAAACAATTGAGATGGTATCCATATAATTTAAACTACCTGTCCAATTATAAACTTGTTTAGTTGAAGCATTATTTAACCAATATTCAATTTCCAGATTAGTAATTGTTGTTGAACCTGTATTCTGAACTAACACAGTTGGGTTAGCACATATCGGATTTGTTCTTCCATAATAAATTCTATTTGTTGGACTTAAAACCTCAATTACATTGGCATCTAAGCTATGATTTGCTGCACCATATGTTACCAACTGATGCGCTGCTATATATCTGTAATCACCGCCTGAAACTGGCGGGGTTGAACAGTTATAATCAAAAATAGCATTAGTGCCAGGTGTTAAATAAGAAGTAACATTAAACTCTTTTAACAAAGAAGCTTTACCAGGACACCAGCCTTGGCGATCGTAAACCCAAGTACCTCCTTGCGGGAAGATCGGATTAAATCCACACAACATAGTATTTCTCCAACTGTATTCATTCGCTCCCCCATTAATATTAAACAAATGATTAATAACTCCTCCGTTCTGTTCAAACTCTCCTTCTGCTCCATGCCCAGTAATTGTTGACCTCAATTTAAAAGCTTGTCCTGAATTTAATACGGGAATTGTTAATGGTTGAAAACGAGTGTTAGTATTAATACTTCCAATAGAAGCATCCCCTGCCCTACCCGCACCTTGCCACAATTGATTAAACTCTAAAACATTGCGTGGTGGAGTTCCAACAATAAACCAAAACTCAACATCCATTTGTTCTTGACGCTGTCCACCTAAAGTCATAACAATACGCTTTGAATCCTTTAAAATTGGCGCAAAGTCTGTTACATCATAATACCAGCTTTTTCCGTTTAAGCCTAAATCCAAACCAATACCATAAGGAGTTACAAAAGACATTATTTCATTATAAAAAGGATAACGTTTGTAATAATCCAAATCAAAAATAGAAATACTTCCTTGTGGAGTTGTTGGAATTGTTCCAATTACAGCGCCAGTTTGTCCGTCGTAAATATTTTGATTTGTTGCTTCGTAATAGGTACTAGTATTTATCAAATTTACTACATCATGCTGAAATGGAATTACACCCGAATTAGAGGTGATTGAGTATTGTTCAATCACATGAGGATTTACTACTACCGAATCTCTTACGGTTACTGTTGTTACTGTTTGATTATAAGTACCTCTTAAAAAAGTAATATTTGGTCTATCATTACTTTCAACAAACATTCGAGTTAATTTATCTCCTCTTTCATAGCTCCACAAAACGTTTACACCTGTTGAACTAACTAAATTTTTCGAATCATTGATAACTAAACCAGTTCCTTCATCCATTTTATAATAAGCTAACAAGTAAGCATAATCAGGGTGCGCAGCTGTTATTGGTTTATTCATCCATGCTTGGATATTAGCAAGAGAAAGTTCTTTATTCCAAATTGTAAACTCATTTACTTTGCCCTTATAATTGTTTTGTAAATTATGATCTTTACCCAATATTAAATTTAAAAGTGAAATAGTTCTTGTTTTACCCCCTACTTGAACAAACATAGCTCCGTTTAAATAAACCTTCATAATGCTACTACCTGTCTTTTTTGTGAACGTCCAATGATTCCATTGACCGCCTTGATTAGCAGCAACTGATGTTTTATTTATTCGGTCGAATCCACCATTAGCATAACCGCAATCAAAATAAACAGTTCCATTTCCCCAAGGTAAATGAATATTTAAGTTACGCTCATCAGGATTGTTTGCCCAACCATAAAGTATACTATTATTAACAGGCATCACACTAGCATCACCATAAGCCCAAAACGAAATACTTATTTCTGTTGAAATAGCTGTTAAATAAGTAGCATCAATATTTACGTGCCCTGAAGAAGATAAATCCAATGAATAATTATTGTTGGCATATAAACTCATGAAAGAGGATTCAGTAGTTCCGTTAAACACAACAGGGCTAGTTGGAACTGTGTTTGTAAAAGATAATTCAATCAACACATTACTTGTTCCGTCCCATACAAATGGCGCAGTGAATTGTATACGATTACTTCCGTTAACGAAATTATAATTACTGTTATAAACTTCGGTTAAACCCGTTAAATTAACACTTGCTGCATTTAATACAGACGCCGTAATTTGTTTCAACTTTACTTTAAAAAAATTTACACCTGCACCCGCATTTGCCACATCAAGCATTAAGCCGTCGATATTACCTGCACTAAAACCTGCATTAAGCAATTCGCTTGCGGTATAAAGCATTTGTGATTTACCTGATTTCTGATTTGCTTTTAAAAGATTTGAAACAGCCACGCTTCCATTTCCAATTGCAAATTGGTTTTCGGAAACAATGCTATTTATAGTTATATTACTTTGAGCGTAATCATAAAAATTATATACTGGTTGATTGGTATAGTTAAAAGTACTTCCACTAAAATTAGAAATAACATAATTAGGATGTTTATTTAACTCCTCTTCAATTTTACTTGAATCAACAATATAAGTATTACATGAATAATCCCATTCACCACAACCCAAATCACGCTGAGATGCAGTTGAGATAAGCGCATCTTTACAACGCATATTGTACTTCATAATTATTTTCTCATATGTGTTACTTCCATTAGGAAAATTAATCAAAGTATCACGTGTATTACTTGCATAATGAAACGTTTTAACTTTAATAGTATCACCAGTTACTTGAGCGAAAACAAAATTAACTAGCAATATTGTAAAAGATGTAAGAATTGACTTTTTCATTTTTTATAGTTTAAACTAACAAAGGCTAAAATAGAAGAATATGTTTCGATAAAAAAACAATTTTAGACAGAGGCGGTATTTTGTCTACGAATTTAGAGAGAAAAGATTCGTAACACCAAATACTTTAAGGAAATACAATTTTTCAGGTATGATAAACCGAACTAATTAATTTAAACCCACCATTTTTTGTTGATCATAATCCCAAAGTTTAAGCTTAAAACAAGCATAAATATCTTTTGGTTTTAACGATGTTTTTTTAGGGTTTTGAAGTTCTTTAATAGCCGCCATAGTTTCTGGCAAACGATAAAAAGGAATACGCGCATTTAAATGATGAATATGGTGGTAACCTATATTTGCAGTTGCCCAGCGTAAGGGATAAGTTAATTTCATATAACTTGAAGAATCCAGCGCAGCACCTTCATAAGTCCATTCTTCATTGCCAACAAAAGTTACTCCAGGAAAATTATGTTGAGCATAAAAAAGATACGCACCTAATGCACCGCTTATTAAATGTGGTATTAAACATAAAAGCACCCAAGTGTTAAAACCAAAAAAATACAATATCGATATTTGGTAACTTGCATGAAGAATCAAAGCCACCATCGAATCAATATGTTTTTTAAAACTATTAATGAGTGACTTAATGCACATACCATAAACAAAAGCAAAAATAAAACCAAAAGCAATAGTAAGTGGATGACGAATAAATAAATAGTTTAAGCGTTGAAAACGGGATAACTTATAAAACTTTTGTTTGGTAAATATTGGAAACGAACCAATGCTTGCGCTAAACAATTTAGAGTTATGCTTGTGATGGTAATCATGACTTCTGCTCCAAATACTTGTTGGTGCTAAAACATAATATCCAAAAATGGTAAACAATATTTTTGCAACTGTTGATTTTTCTAAAATTGCTTTGTGTAAATAATCATGATAAATAACAAATAACCTAACGATTACAAAGCCAGCTAAAACGCTACAGGCTAATTTTAAACTCCAATGAAAATTATACACCGTTCCAAAAAGCAGAGCAATTAAAATTAACGTGGTGCTTATTGTGTAATACCAACTTAATCCTCTGTTTTCTTTTGCAAAAGGTTTCGTTGCTAATATGAGTTGTTTTCCTTGAAGCATTGGTTTGCAAATATACTCAAATAAGCTGTTCTATTCTGTTCTATTCTGTTCTTGGTTTCTTATGTTTCCAGCGTCTGTGACTCCATAGCCAAATCTCGGGGCAATTTTTTATATCTCTTTCCAACAACTGAGTGTGCTTTTCCGAAATTTCACCTTCAATAGTATTTTTAGGTTGGTTGAAGATTAATTCTGATTCAACCACATAAAGCCCTCTTTTAGGACGATTAATGGTTACATAAACAACCGCAAAATTTAGTTTTTGAGCAATTTTTTCAGTTCCCCAAAAAACTGGCGTTTCTTGATTCAAAAATGTTGTCCAATAAGCACTTTCGGGAGGAGGAGTTTGATCGGCAATAAAAGCAGTAACTGTGAGTTCATTTCTAGTTCTAACCATTTCGCGCAAAGTATCTTTCATGGCAATTAGTTTAGTTCCTGCTTTTGAACGCATTTTATACATTAAGCCGTCAAATTGTTTGTTTGTTATAGGATGATAAATAACACGAACTTGTTCTGGAACATAACATGAAAAAGCCGCACCGCAAATCTCCCAATTGCCATAATGCCCCAAAACCATTATGCTACTTCTGTTCTCTGCCCTCAATGTATTGTAAATGGCTGTTGCCTTATCCGAAAATTGAACTCGTTTTAATAACTGCTTTTTGCCGATGGTAAGTGTTTTAAATGTTTCTAAAAATAAATCGCAGAGATAACGATAAAATTTACGTTCAATTTTCTTAATCTCTTCATGTGTCTTTTCAGGAAAAGAATTCTTTAAATTAGTATAAACCACTTTTTTGCGGTAACCAATTACATAATAAATCAGTAGAAAGCAGAAATCGGAAATGCCATACATTATCCAAAATGGAAGTATGGATAAAAGGTAGATGAAAGGTAAAATAATATAGAAGCCGATTCTCTTAAACATGTTTTATTTGTAAATTAAATATTTATCCAGCCCAACCATCTCTATCGAGGCTTCTGTATTGTATTGCTTCAGCAACGTGATTCGTTTCAATTTTCTCACTACCTTCTAAATCAGCAATTGTTCTGGCAACTTTCAAAATTCTATCGTATGCTCTAGCCGAAAGTCCCAAACGCTCCATAGCAGTTTTTAAAAGAGTATTGCTTGCTTCATCTAAGATACAAATGGTTTGCAAATCCTTTGTTTTCATTTGAGCATTGCAATAAATTCCTTCTCTATTCTTAAAACGCTCATTTTGAATTTTTCTTGCCTCAATAACGCGTTCACGTATCGCCTCGCTTTTTTCTGAAACTGTTACTTTACTTAATTCGCTAAAAGACACTGGAGTTACTTCAACATGCAAATCAATTCTATCTAAAAGCGGTCCCGAAATTTTATTTAAGTACTTTTGAACTACACCTGGAGCACAAACACAATCCTTCTCAGGGTGATTGTAATATCCACACGGACAAGGATTCATACTTGCTACTAGCATAAAACTTGCAGGGTATTCAACACTCATCTTAGCTCGCGAAATCGTTACAACTCTGTCTTCAAGAGGTTGACGCATCACTTCCAAAACAGTTCGTTTAAATTCAGGTAATTCATCTAAAAATAAAACACCATTGTGCGCTAACGAAATCTCACCTGGCTGGGGATTACCGCCCCCTCCTACCAACGCCACATCTGAGATTGTATGATGTGGTGAGCGAAATGGCCTTGAAGTAATTAAGCCCATGTTCTTCGCCATTTTACCCGCAACACTATGTATTTTAGTTGACTCCAACGCTTCCTCCATAGTTAATGGTGGTAATATAGAAGGTAAGCGTTTTGATAACATGGTTTTACCAGCGCCTGGTGGACCTATTAAAATAACATTATGTCCGCCAGCCGCAGCAATCTCTAGAGCACGTTTAATATTCTCTTGCCCTTTCACATCGCTAAAATCGTGTTCAACAATACTAAGTTTATGCAAAAACTCTTCTTCGGTGTTAATTACAACCTGCTCAAGAGTTCCCTGCTCATTAAAAAAATCAATTACCTGTTTAATATTATCCGCCTTCAAAACTTCCAAACCTTGAACTACAGCAGCTTCTGCCGTATTTGATGATGGAAGAATAATACCTTTAAACTTTTCTTCCAAAGCCTTAATTGCAATTGGCAAAACACCTTTAATTGGCCTTAACTCACCGTCCAAAGCAAGTTCACCCATTATTACATAATCCGAAATTTTCTCAGCCTTTACCTGTTCAGTAGCTGCCAAAATTCCCATGGCTATTGTTAAATCATAGGAAGAGCCTTCCTTTTTAATATCAGCTGGCGCCATATTCACAGTAATTGTTTTACCCGGAATACGATAGCCGTTATTTTTTAATGCCGCATCAATACGCTGATGGCTTTCCTTTACTGCCGAATCAGGCAAACCCACCAAATAAAAATTAACACCAGCACTTACATTTACTTCAACTGTTACCTTTGTGGCATTAATACCATAAACCGCACAACCATAAGTTTTAACTAACATTTGCTATTTCTATTTTTTTTAATACATTTATCGATTATAAAAGTACATTATTTTTTTTGGCAAGATTTATGGTTACTCAAAAAAAATTTAAATTAAATACTATGCAAAAAATCTTTACTCTAATTGTATTATTCATCAGTTTACAATCGGTAGCGCAAACTGAAAAAAAAGAAGAATTAAATTGCTACAACAAATGGGCTGCTAAATTTGATGAGCGCGGCGCTGAAGACGTTGCTGATGGAACTTATACAGATGTTATTGTTACTTTTAGAAATGGCGACAAAGCTGATTGTTATGATGGAAAAGTAATAGTGAAAGACAAAAAAGTACAAGCTATTTATCTTTTACTAGAAGATAACACATATGAATTAGTAAACCGTGTTTGGAAAAACGACCCAAAAAACATTGCCATTGTTAATGGTATTAGCGAGGCTTTAATAGCTAAAGATAATTCACTTATCAATGTATTGTGGGTTAAAAAAATAAAAGCTAAAAAAGCATCTCCTAAAAAAGCTGCAGAACCAACAGACGATTAATATTTACCAATAATAATTTAGCCTCGTTTTATTAAACGAGGTTTTTTTATGCGAATATATCTGATTATACCTTTTTTTGTTGTCCTTCTAGGAAAAGCGCAAGTAATTAATATTGAATCCAAACGTTTTTTAAACGATACTAACGGGTGGGTTGGCAAAGTAGATGCGAATTTTACCTTAGTTCAAAACACACAACGTGTAACATCAATAGGTGCAAATGCTCATTTACAATATCAAAAAAATAAAAGCCGGTTTTTACTATTAAACGATTTTAACTACTTAAAAGCTGGAGCAATTAACCAAATAAATTCAGCTTTTTTTCATTTCAGGTATAATTACAAATTAACACCCATTTTAACAGCTGAAGCCTTTTCACAAGTGCAGTTTAATCAAATTTTGTTATTAAGAATGCGCATTTTACATGGAATTGGCCCACGGATTAAACTCGTAAAAACCAGTGCGTTTAAGTGTTACGCTGCCTGTTTGTATATGTATGAATACGAAGAAATTAGTCAGTTTAACGAAACCAATAAAACCAATAGATTAAGCGCTTATATAAGCTTTTCGTTAAAAATGGCTAAAAGTTTAGATTTAACAAGTACTACATTTTACCAACCCAGTGCTGCTAATTTCAAAGACTACCGG
>CAZRUA010000019.1:0-41052 GCA_964603125.1 uncultured Flavobacteriaceae bacterium
TAACAAAGACAATACAGGACAAGTTACCATAGAAGGAGGCAAATCAGGAGTAAACGGAAATGGACCAGGAGGAGGTTTAGCAGGATCTATTGGCCAAAATGGGTCTGGACCAAAACAACAATGTTTAAACAATGATGATGAAGCAGGAATGATTGGTTCTGGCGGTGGTGCTGGTGGCGGAGCTGGTGGAAGTTACGGAGGATTAGGCGGAAATGGAGGTAACGGAGGTAATGGAACCAATGCATATCTTTCAACAGGTGTTAATGTTTCAACTGGTTTTGCGGTAATACCTGGCAATGGCGGTAATGGCGGACTTGTTACTAGCATTTATGGAACTCCTTCCGCTACAGATATTGAGTTAGGCTCTGGAGGAGCTGGAGCTGGAGGTGGCGCAAGATCTTACATACAAGGAACTAACGGTGGTAATGGTGGTAATGGCGGTGGAGTTGTTAAAATAACAGTACAAGATTCACTTATTATTACAGGTTTAATTTCAGCAAATGGTTCAAACGGAAATATAGGTGGTATTGGCGGAGACGGCGGTGTTACAGCCAAATGTTGCAGTGATGGTTGCGATGATTGCGGTGAGGCAAATCTTTCGTGTGGCGCTGGAGGAGGCTCAGGTGGAGGTGGAGGTTCAGGTGGAGGAATTTATTTAGAGTGTCCTACTTACATTAATATAACAGGATTACTTTATGCAAAAGGAGGAAATGGAGGAGCAGGTGGATCAAAAGGATATGGTGTTAGCTGTTCATATAGTGCTACTTTTTGCGGGACACAATCACTTACGAGTGGTAATGGCAATGATGGTAATTTAGGTGGTGGTGCTGGCGGTGGCAGAATTAAAATTCTCACAACATCTTGCTCAGGAAATATAATTAACCCTATAACATCCGTTATTGGAGGTACAGGTTTTGCTTCAGGTTCAGCTGGAAGCTATAATTTAATTTGCACCAATACTAATTCATTAGAAGAAGTATCCGCATTTAATAAATTGAATATTTATCCAAATCCTAATTCAGGAAATTTCACTGTTCGATTTAAATATCCTCATTATATAAATGATGCCACAGCACAATTTTATATATATGATCTAAATATGAAATTAGTAAAAACAAGTGCTTGCAACTTTTATACTTCTGAAGAAAACTCAATTGATATAGCCGATTTACCAAATGGAATTTACTTCCTAAAACTAATATCAAACGAAATCACCATAACTGAAAAAATCATTAAACAATAAAACCTACTCATGAAAAAAATTTTACTTAGTTCATTATTAATTGTTGCAAGCTTAAATGCCTTTTCGCAAGAGCATAAAATAAGCTTACAAAGTTGCTTAGCACCATTTTATCATGGAGTAGCCTCTGGCGATCCACTTCCCACTAATGTAATTATATGGACTAGAGTAACTCCTGACACAATGCAATTAGGAATGCCGGTTATTGTGAATTGGAAGGTTGCAACAGATACGGGTATGGCTAATGTAGTGCAAAGCGGGGTTTTATTAACTGACTCAACTGTTGATTTTACAGTAAAAATTGACGTATCAGGCTTAAACCCTAATACATTTTATTTTTATGAATTTCAAGTTGGATCAAATTACTCTCCTCGGGGAAGAACTAGAACGGCGCCCATTGGAAACAATGTAGATAGTTTACGTTTTGCTTTAACCTCTTGTGCAAACTTTGAAGCTGGATATTTTAACGCTTACGCAAGCTTACTTCAAAGAGAGGACTTTGATGCGGTTATTGCATTAGGCGATTATATATACGAATACAATACGGGTGGCTACGCCCCAAATGCCAATGTAAATAGACAATGGTCTCCAGCAAATGAAATTATTAGTTTAAGCGATTATAGAATGCGCTACTCAACTTATCATTTAGATGAAGATTTGCAAAGACTACATCAACAATTTCCATTCATAATTGTATATGATGATCATGAATTTGCAAATGACGCATGGATGAATGGTGCTGAAAATCATGACCCTGCTAATGAAGGTTTATGGGGTTCAAGAAAAGGAATGGCAAAAAAAGCTTTCTTTGAGTGGCTTCCAATCAGACAAGTAAGTGCTACTAATCCATATCAAATATATAGGAATATTAAGTATGGTGATTTATTAGATTTAATTATGCTGGATACTCGAATTGAAGGGAGAGATTTACAAGCTGGAACTAGCGGAGCTACGGTTACAGCAAATACCAGACAATTACTAGGCACTTCACAATTTACTTGGTTAACTAACAAATTAGATTCTTCGACTGCTACTTGGAAAGTACTGGGACAACAAGTTATGATGGCTCCTTTAAAAATATTTGGTTCGGCTGTCAATGGTGATCAATGGGATGGTTACCCTGCCGAACGTGACAGAGTTTATAATCATGTCTTATCAAATAACATTTCAAACCTAGTTGTAATTACAGGAGATATTCATTCGTCATGGGCAAACGATTTACCCACAGCTTCTTATAATGGTTCAACAGGTGGTGGATCTGCTGGAGTAGAGTTTGTTACTCCAAGTGTAACTTCACCTGGAATTTCTATACCACTTGGGGCTTCTGCAATTCAAGCTTCAAATAGCCATATTAAATACTGTGATTTAAGTAGTCATGGTTATGTAATTATGGACATAAACAAAAATAGAACTCAAGCTGATTGGTTTTATGTATCAACAATTGATACAAGAAGTCCGTCGTTCAGCTATGCAAAATCCTTTTCAGTAAATAACTTTCAACGTAAATTAAATTTAGTTAATTCTGCTGCGGTGCCTCGCAATTCTTTAAACTACATTAAAGCGCCTTTATGCCCAAGAACAACAGTTACTAGTACAAATTTCATTGAAAAAGCAGTTATTCTTTCTGCATATCCAAACCCAGTATCAGATTACTTAACCATTCAAATGTATCAGCCAGCGCAAGGTGATTTATCGTTTGAAATTTTTGACATTTTAGGTAAATCAGTTTACAAACAAACTCAAACTGATGCTAACAATGGTGTTTTTAAATATTTTATTGAAACACAAAACTTACAAAGTGGGAATTATATTTTAAACATTAATGTTGCAGGGCAATCACAAAGACTTAAGTTCATTAAAAACTAGAAAAAAATTTAAAATTCTTTTTTTAGCTTTTTTATTTGTTGGCTTTTTTTTAACCAATTCATTTCAATCAATTGGAAATGATGAATTATGGAAAAAAATAGATTCGCGAGTAGTAACAAATTGTGAGAGCATTGTTAAACATCTTGATAGTATTACAATAAATGCATCGAATAGTATGCTTCAAAAAAAGCATTACGAGCTTGCAAGAAAAGCATTTAAAGAAATTGAGTTTTACATTGAATACAATTTCCCATTCCATTCAAAATATTTTATTAATGGCCCTTTGGTTAATAAAGCCGAAATGGAATTTAGTTACAAAACATTTGTCCCACATGGCTTTCAAGTTATTGAAAGCTATTTATACTCAGCCCAAATTGACTCTAATATCAATTTAGCATACGAAATAACAATGCTAAAGCAAACAATAGAGTTTGTGAAAAACAAAAGTCGCTCAAAGCAATTTAAAGATTATATCGCTGTAGACATGATTCGATTTGAATTGATTCGAATTATGTCGTTATACTTAAACGGTTATGACTGCACCATTAATAAACAAAATATTTCAGAGACCAGAAATATTTTGAACGGAATCAAAACAACAATTCAATCAATCGACTCAGAAAACGAAGAGCTTACAAATCAAATGATAAAGGCGGATAATTTTCTTTCAAAAAATAATGATTACAATGAATTTAACCGCTTAGAGTTTATTGTAAATTATTTAAAACCACTTTATGAAGGCACCTATGCACTATACGGAAAATATCCAGAAATGGAAAAAACAACCTCAGCCATTAATATAAGAGATGAAAAATTTTATGGTTCAAATTGGCTGAACAACAATTATTTCTCAATCATTTTAAAAGACTCCTTACTATTAAAAAAACAAATAGAATTAGGTAGTTTATTATTTTTTGACCCTATACTTTCAGGAAACAATCAGCGAGCATGCGCCTCTTGTCATCAGCCTAGCAAAGCATTTGCAAACAACAATCAATTTGACCTCGCATTTAATAACACGGATAAGCTTCTTAGGAACACGCCATCTTTATTGAACTCACTATATCAAAAAGCTTTTTTTCAAGATGGAAGAAGTCTTCAAATTGAAGATCAGGCAAGTGATGTGCTTTTGAATCATAAAGAAATGTTTTCCACTCCAGAAGAAATTGTAAATAAATTAAAAAAAAGTCAAGAATATAGAAATCTATTCAAACAGGCTTTTATAAACTCTGAAGATACTAGCATAACTTACTATGCCATACTAAAATCAATTGGCGAATATGAAAAAACTTTAATTTCACTAAATTCAAGATTTGACAAATATTTAAGAGGCGATAAAACACAACTAAATATTGATGAAATAAGAGGTTATACTATATTTTCAGGCAAAGCATTGTGCGGAAGCTGTCACTTTTTCCCACTATTTAACGGAACTGTTCCACCCTTTTACAATGACAATGAATATGAAGTAATAGGTGTACCAAAGGATTCATTAAATGAAACGATGGATTTAGATAGTGGAAGATATTTGATTTCAAGAAACCCAATTCATCTTTACTCATTTAAAACTCCTAGCATAAGAAACATAGATAAATCAGCACCTTACATGCATAATGGAATTTACGAATCAATTGATCAAGTTATTGAATTTTATAAAAGAGGCGGCGGTTCAGGCCTTAAATTAGATATTCCAAACCAAACATTACCCTTTGATTCATTACAACTTAATAAAACTGAAATTAGTAATTTAAAAAAATTCTTATTAACCTTAACTGACAATCAATTTGCCCCGAGAATTCCAAAAAAACTACCTCATGTTGAAATAAAAGGATTTGAAGAAAGAAAAGTTGGAGGAAATTACTGAAATATATTTTATCTTGAGATAAATAATCCTTCTGTAAACAAATCTTTAATTAAGCTGAATTAACAAATAATAAAGGCTAATTAACCATTTAACTCTACCAATTTAGGAAATGATATAATTACTTCAATAAATTTAAAATAGTAACCTTTGAATTTATCACTTAATTAATATCTTATTAAAATGCACTTAAGAAACAAGGTCTATTTTTGACTTGAATAATTTGAAGGTCTTAAAATATTTTTAGGTATATATAATTAAGAAAAGTATTAAAAGCAGGTTAGCAGGGATATAAAATAAAATACTAAATAGATAGGTATGACAGATGAAAAGATTGATTTAAAAACAGAATATGATAAACTATTTAAAAGCAATAATGAACTGCTAAATAGTATATATTATGCCGAATCTGTTCAACAGGGTATTTTACCACAAGAAAGACATTTAAACAAAATATTTTCCGATTATTTTGTTATCTATCAACCACAAGGAATAATTGGTGGAGATTTATTTTGGGTGGGGCAAAAAGGCAAAACAAAGTATTTTGCTGTTGGCGATTGCACCGGACATGGAGTTAGTGGCGCTATGCTATCAGTGCTAGCTTTAAGCTTTTTAAATTACTTAATATTAGGTAAAGACTTTAAAATGATGGGAGAAGTTTTAAGTGAGTTGGATAAAAAATGGATTGAAACCTTTAATCATGATAGCGATTTAGTTTATAGTAACGATTGGTTGGAATTAGGATTATGTTCATTTAACGAAGAAACAAGAGAACTACAATTTGCTGGCGCTTTCAATAAACTTACGATTATAAACAATGGCAAAAGTTCTGAAATATTAGGAAATAAATTCCCTATTGGCGGTTGGCAACTCGAAAAAAGCAGAGTATTTACCACACACACTTTAAAACTAGAAGAGCCTACAAACATTTATTTGTACTCCGACGGATTTAAAGATCAGTTTGGTTTCTTAACGCAAAAAAAGTTCAGTCACCGAAAATTTATTGAATTATTACAGTCTTTACAAGGCTTTTCATTACGCGAACAAAAGCAGATAATCAATAACACCTTAAAAAATTGGAAAAACAAACTCGAACAAACAGATGATATATGCGTATTAGGAATAAAACTTTAATTTATATTTAAAATCACCAAGAATTAAATAATAAAGTTCCGTTTGTTTAACGAAAAGTATTAATTTCGATTACTTTTAAAATCAACTAAACCTTAAAAACATGAAAAAAATTATTTATTCTTTATCCTTTGCCGTAATGTTAGTAATAACTTCTTGTGGTGGAGAGAAACTATCCAATCCGCTTATAGGAAAATGGAAATTATCAAAAATTGATATTGCAAAAGTTGACATTTCATCGGAAATGAATACGAAAGCAGATACTTTAGGAGTAACCGGGGTAGATACTGCAATGAAGACAATGGTAAAGGGAATGGAAACTATGACAAATGCAATGACAGGGGTTGGTGAAGCCTTTGCTAATAGCTTTTTGAAAGGTTCGGTTTATACATTTAAAGATGATGGTACTCTTGAAGTATCAATTTTATTTGGAAGTCAAAAAGGAAAATATACTTTAAGCGCAGATAATAAAGATCTTAAAACTTCCGTTGATGGAAAGGAAGAAAATTTTAAAGTTGCTTCAGTCAATCAAACAGAATTAATTTTAACAGCATCATCAGGCGAATCATGGATATTTGCTTCGAATAACTAAATAATGACCGTTTTAACTAAAAAGCACATTGTTTTTAAAAACAATGTGCTTTTTTATATCCATTCGATTGCATAACCTTAAAATCCCTTGAATCCTTAAAATATTTTAAAATTGAGCAAACTAAAAGAATAACAGTTCGGTAATATTTACTTATCTTAGTATTGTTATTTTTGCAGCTGAGATGAATATCCTAGAAGGCTAATTGCCCTAAACCATTTCCAAAAAAATTAGGATATGAAATTTTGGCAAATAAAATTCACTTTTCTACTCTCATTAGTTATATCAAACTATGAGGGGCATGCACAAACATTAATAATGAATGAAGTTTCTAATGGTCCTAGTGGTGCTCAGGAGTATGTTGAATTTGTTGTTGTAAGTAATTCCGTTAGTTATAATTGCACAAGCCCAACCCCACCCTGCATTGATATTAGAGGATGGATTTTTGATGATAACAGCGGTTATCACGGTACGAGTGGCGTTGCAGCAGGAGCAGTTAGATTTTCTCAAGATCCTTTATGGTCATGTGTGCCATTAGGAACCATTATTGTAATTTATAATGATGCGGATCCGAATCCTAGTTTACCAGCAAACGATTTAAGCATGGCTGATGGGAATTGCAAAATTATTGCTCCTATTAGCAGCACCACTTTATTTGAAAAAAACGCAACTACACCAGGTGCGGCAGCATGCTCTTACCCAGCAACAGGTTGGATTGCTGGTGGCAGCTGGACCAATACTGCTTTAGCAAACACATCCGATTGCGCTCGAATAGTTAATCTTGCTGGCTGCGAAGTTTTTTCAGTTTGTTATGGTACAACTAATAATTTAAATAACCTTATTTATTTTTCTGGCGCTGGAACAGGTAATGTTTACTTTTTTAACGGAGTAGATCCGCAAAATCAAGTTAACTGGACATCAGGAAGCGCCACATCTATGCAAACGCCTGGCGCTCCAAATAATGCTGCAAATGCCGCATATATAAATCAGTTCAACAATGGCTGCTTACCTATAACGCCTATTGTTGTGACTGCTACCTCCGTTAACGCCGGTTGTTCATGTAACGGAACAGCAACTGCATCGGCAACCGGCTCCATAGCTGGTTATACTTATGTATGGTATGATGCTGCTTTTACGCCAATTGGACAAACCACAGCAACTGCAACTGGATTATGTGCAGGAACATATCATGTTATTGGCACTTCACAAATAGGTTGTAGCGATACAGCAACTGTTACTTTAACATCCACAGGGACAACAAGCGTTACTGTAAACTCAGCAACTATTTGCAATGGTTCATCTGCCAGCTTAACGGCTAACCCTTCAACAGTTGGCGGAACTTACTCTTGGAGTCCAGGAGCACAAACTACACAAAGTATCTCTGTATCACCTACGAGCACAACAAATTACACAGTTACTTATACTTTAGCTGGATGCAATGCAACAGCAAGTTCTACAGTAACCGTTAATCCAATCCCAACTATCTCGGTAAATTCACCTACAATTTGTAACGGGCAGAGCGCAACATTAACAGCGGCTGGAGGTACTACATATTTATGGAATACAGGTTCGACAGCTAATTCATTAAGTGTTTCACCAACCTCAACCACTTCTTATACAGTTACTGGGACCAGCGCAGGGTGTTCAAACACAGCCATCGCAATAGTTACCGTTAATCCAATTCCAACTATCACTGTAAACTCACCAACAATTTGTAATGGACAGAGTGCAACTTTAACAGCTGCTGGGGGGACTACTTATTCTTGGGATACAGGTTCAACTGCTAATCCACTCAGTGTTTCTCCAACTACAACAACTTCCTATACTGTTACTGCAACTATTGCGGGATGTTCCAATACTGCTATTGCAACTGTTACCGTTAATCCAATACCGACTATCACTGTAAACTCACCCAATATTTGTAATGGACAAAATGCGACATTAACAGCAGCTGGAGGCACCACTTATTCCTGGGATACAGGTTCAACAACTAATCCACTAAGTGTTTCACCTCTTTCAACAACTTCTTATACAGTTACTGGTACTAGTGCGGGATGCTCAAACACAGCTATTGCAACTGTTACCGTTAATCCAATACCGACTATCACTGTAAATTCACCTACTATTTGTAGCGGACAGAGTGCGACATTAACGGCGGCTGGTGGAACTAATTACTCTTGGGATACTGGTTCAACTTCTAATCCATTAAGTGTTTCACCAACCTCCACAACTTCTTATACAGTCACTGGTACTAATGCAGGATGCTCCAACACAGCTATTGCAACTGTTACCGTTAATGCATTACCTATTATAACTGTAAATTCAGTAACAATTTGTGCTGGTCAAAGTGCAACTTTAAATGCAATTGGAGGAACAAGTTACACCTGGAATACAGGAGCTACTATCGATTCTATAATGGTTACACCATCTAGCTCTACTTCATATACGGTTATTGGTTCAGATGGAACTTGCATTAATTCAGCCACAGGAACAATAACAGTAAATTCACTTCCTATAATTACAATTAATTCTCCTACTATTTGTGTAGGACAGAACGCAAGCCTTAATGCACAAGGAGCAACAACTTATACATGGAATAATGGATCAACTCAAAATCCACTTATTGTTTCACCAACAAGTACAAGCACATATACTGTTACGGGCACAAGCTTAGGCTGTTCAGATTCAGTAATCGCAACTGTCACTGTTAACTCTATACCTAATCTTATTGTTAACTCTGATACAATTTGTAACGGACAAACCTCAACATTAAATGTTAGTGGAGGAACAAGTTATTTATGGAATACGGGGTCAACAGCCAACTCAATTAGTGTTTCCCCAACAGCAACAACAACTTATACGGTAATTGAAAACTCAGGTGTATGCACCGATACTGCATTTGCAACTGTAACAGTAATCGCAAATCCCACATTAATACTAAATGCACCAAATGTATGCCTAGGTCAAAGTGTAACAATATCAGCAAATGGAGCTACTTCCTATTTATGGAATACAGGAGCAAGTTCAAGTTCAATTACAGTTAGTCCCATTTCAACAACAACATACACCGTTACAGGAACAACAGGCGCATGTTCAAGCACCAGCTCATTAAATGTTGTAGTTAATAATCCCCCAATAGTAAGTGTAAACAATCAAAGCATTTGCCCAGGACAAACTGCTACATTAAGTGCTAGTGGAGCTAACAATTACATTTGGAATACTGGCTCAACATCAAGCACAATAAACGTATTACCAACAACAAATACGAGCTATACAGTTATAGGAACCACGAATGGTTGTGCTGATACTACAACAGTTAGCGTTACAATTCTGCCTCAACCCGTTGTCAATTTTACTGCTGATAACAAAACAGGTTGCGCACCATTATGTGTGAATTTTTCGGATAACTCAAGTGTAACAACTGGCACTATAACTTCATGGGCATGGAATTTTTCTGACGGATCAAATTCAAGCTCACAAAACCCTAATCATTGTTTTTCCAATCCGGGTTTTTACACTATAAGTTTAACAGCAACTGCATCTAACGGCTGTGTAAATAATAGTATACAAAATAATTACATTGAAGTTTATGAACAGCCAATCCCAGCATTTAATTCCAATTTAACCGAGACCGATTTATTTGAACCAACCATACATTTTAATAATCTATCCACTAATGCTAATACTTATTCATGGGACTTTGACGATGGAAATTTCAGTAGTGATATAAATCCGCAACATCTGTTCACAGCGGAAGGTTTCTACAACGTTCAGTTAACTGCTACTTCCAATCAAGGATGTAAAGATAGTGTTGAACATATCATCCAAATAAAACCCATATTTACTTTTTATGCTCCTAATGCATTTACTCCAAACGGAGATGATAAAAATGGCATATTCATTCCGATGGGCACTGGATGGGATCCTAATAAATATGAATTCTCTATTTTTGACCGATGGGGAATGGAATGCTTTAAAACCAACGATGTAAATATTGGTTGGGATGGCAAAGCAAATAATGGGGCTGCCATAGCTCAAATAGATACATATGTTTGGAAAGTTAATGTGGTAGATGTTTTCGGCAAGCCTCATTTCTATAATGGAGTTGTTTCTGTTATCAGATAAAACTTGTTTTATCTCCATTACACTAAAACTTGTTTTCATCATTTGCTCCTACTAATTCGTTACGTTAATTAATTGCAACTAAGTTCATTTCAAAATTAACTTAAGCTTAACACGCTCTAAAACCATATGGAGTATATTTACCTTAACACAGATAGATATGGCAACAGGCTTAATAGTTTTTCTTATCATTTGCTTATTACTAGCATGCACATTTGAATTTGTAAATGGTTTTCACGATACAGCTAATGCTGTAGCTACAGTAATATATACCAATAGTATGAAGCCAACAACAGCAGTTGTATATAGTGGCTTACTAAATTTTACTGGAGTATTAACGGGTGGTATTGGAGTTGCTATGGGAATAGTGAATTTATTACCCATGGAAGTTTTAGTTGATACAAATCCTTACAATGGTATTTCAATGATAATGGCTCTTTTACTTTCAGCTATAATTTGGAATGTTGGTACTTGGTACTTCGGTATTCCTGCTTCAAGTTCACATTCTTTAATTGGTTCCATTTTAGGTATTGGTTTAGCTTTCTACTTTTTACCTGGAAATGTGGGTGGCAGCGCTGTTAATTGGGACAAGGCAAAAGAAACGGGTTGGGCATTATTAATATCTCCGTTTGCTGGTTTTGCATTAGCTATTGCTGTAATGTTTATTTTTAAAAGGCTAGTAAAAAATGATACCTTTTATAAGGAACCCATCCCTGGGAAAAAACCACCTATTTGGATTAGAATGACTTTATGGGCTACTTGTGGAACAGTTAGTTTCTTTCACGGACAAAACGATGGGCAAAAAGGTGTTGGTTTAGTGATGATGATTTTAATAGCAATTATGCCACACTATTTTTCATTAGATCAAAATGTTAATCTACAGAGCATTCAAGCAAATATTGCAAGCATAGAAAAAATCGTTTCAAGCTCTGACACCTCTAAATTTGGGGCGGAAGAATTTAAAAATTTAGAAACGATAAAGATTCACACCAAGCACTATTACGAAACAGTGAATCAAACTACCTATTCAAAAAACTTAGATTCCTCAAAAAGATTTGAAGTAAGAAATGACATTGTTAAAATTACAAAAGCAGCGGAAAAACTTTTAAAACACAGAGAAAATTTCGCCCTTACAAACAATGAAGCTAACATACTTAGTAAAGAAATAAAAAATGCTAAAACTTTAGTAGAATTTTCACCTTCATGGGTTATAATAATGATTTCAATTTGTTTAGGCTTAGGAACAATGATAGGCTGGAAAAGAATTGTAAAAACCTTAGGAGAAAAAATTGGTAAACAACATATGAGTTATGCTCAGGGTGCAAGTGCCGAAATAGTTGCATCTATTGGAATTGGAGTTGCAACAGCTTATAAAGTGCCCGTGAGTACCACGCACATGCTCAGTTCAGGTATTATGGGAAGTATGGTGGCAAAAAAAGGGTTAAAAAATTTACAAAAGAAAACAATTACAAACATTGTTTTGGCTTGGGTGCTAACATTACCCATAACAATACTACTCTCTGGAAGTTTATTCTTGTTATTTCGCTGGTTACTTTAAATCAATTTTTCATTTTCTAATGCACTAAACCGACATCCATTGGTTATAAAACCATATCTGGAAATTTAATCGCTTAACAATTTCTTAACATTAAATAATATTTAGTTAACATATAAAATACACTTTATTTACATTTTTGCAACATAATTGTTAAATAATTAACCTTATGTTAAAGAGAATATTACTTTTTGGATTAGTTATACTGAATGTTATAGCAGTATCACAAACTAACGATACCATTAAAACTGAAACCAAAAAAGTTCATTGGTACGATAAAATAAGTTTTAGAGGTTATATGCAATTACGACACAACCGTATTATGGTTGATAACAAGGATTATGCAAGTGAACAATCGGATAAAAACTGGGGGAATAACACGAATTTCTCCATAAGACGAATGCGCCTTATTTTGAGTGGTCAATTAAATGAACACGTATATATGTATTTTCAACCCGACTTCGCAAATGCGATTGCAGGAACATCTACACACTACGTGCAAATTAGAGATGCTTATTTCGACTATAGCTTTGATAAGAAAAAGGAGTTTCGTGTACGCTTCGGGCAAAGTAAGGTTCCATTTGGATTCGAAAACATGCAATCAAGTCAAAACCGACTACCTTTAGACCGTAACGACGCATTAAACAGCGCAGTTTCAAATGAACGAGACATTGGTGCATTCTTCTACTGGGCTCCAGAAAAAGTAAGAGCACTATACAAATCATTAATTGATGATGGTTTAAAAGGGAGCGGTGACTACGGCTGTTTTGCTTTTGGAGCATATAATGGTCAAACAGCAAACAAGTTAGAAGCGAACAATGGATTACATTTAGTTTCTCGTTTTTCATACCCAATTAGTATTGGAAATCAAATCATTGAGCCTGGAATTCAAGCTTACACAGGAAAATACACTTTGTATTCAGATCAACTAACTACTGGAGTTAAAAAAAACTCGGATTTAACCTATAAAGATGAAAGAGCAGCAGCTTCATTCATTCTATATCCTAAGCCATTTGGTATACAAGCCGAATATAATATTGGAGTTGGACCAGAATACGATGCTGTAAAAGACTCAATCACAACTAGCCCATTAACAGGGGGGTACATAACACTTAACTACAAACTAAACATTAAATCACATCTAATTTACCCATATGCGAGGTATATTTATTATGAAGGTGGTAAAAAAATGGAGAAAGACGCCAGAAAGTATCTCGTTACTGAGTTTGAAGCTGGAATTGAATATCAACCAAATAAAAATGCTGAAATAGTTGTAGCCTACTTGAATGGAAATAGAAAATATTCTGATAAATCAAAACCCGCAAATAACAATGTAGGCTCATTAATCAGAGTTCAAGTTCAGTTTAATTTTTAAGTCTTAACATTAATTTAACATTAACACTGGGTAAAAGAAGTATTTTTACCAACATATAACATACAAATGACAACAGGATTAATAATACTTTTAGTAGTATGCTTGCTTTTAGCATGTGTATTTGAATTTGCAAATGGATTTCATGATACAGCCAACGCGGTTGCAACCGTAATATACACCAACAGCTTAAAACCAACAGTAGCTGTTATATACAGCGGTTTCTTAAATTTTTTAGGTGTAACAATAGGTGTTTTTGTTTTCGGACCTAAGGTAGCAATGGGTATTGTAAACTTATTACCTATGGATGTTTTAGTGGATACTAATCCATACCACGGTGTAGCTTTAGTTTTAGCTTTACTTGTATCAGCAATTATATGGAACGTAGGAACTTGGTATTATGGAATTCCAGCTTCAAGTTCACATACCATTATTGGAGCAATTTTAGGGATTGGTATAGCTTTTTACTTTTTACCAGATAATGGCGGAAACGGTGCTGTTAACTGGGATAAAGCTAAGGATACTGGAATGGCACTTTTAATTTCGCCATTAGCAGGTTTCTCTGCTGCAATTATAATGATGTTTATATTTAAGCGATTAATTAAAAACGACGCGATTTACAAAGAGCCAGTTCCTGGTCATAAACCACCACTTTGGGTTAGAATGATTTTATGGTTAACTTGTGGTTTAGTTAGTTTTTTCCATGGTCAAAATGATGGTCAAAAAGGTATTGGTTTAGTAATGATGATTTTAATTGCAATTGTACCAGGTTACTATTCATTAAACGAAGACGCTAACTTACAAAGTGTTAATGCTAACTTAGCAAAAATTGAAATGATTGTTGCGGCTTCCGATACAGCAAAATTAGGTGCTGATGACATGAAAAACTACCATGCAATTGCAAAAAAATCGAAGCACTTTGCTGAAACCACATCAGGAAAATTCAAATCAGAAGAGATTGCAATTGGTGAGCGTTTTGAATTAAGAACTGATGTAGTTAAAGTAACCAAAGGCGCTGAAAAACTATTGAAAAGCGCCAACTTTGCGATAAGTGCTGCTGACAAAAAGGAAATTGAACATGAAATTTCTGCTGCAAAAAAACTTACCGATTATAGCCCGTCATGGGTTGTTTTAATGATTTCGATTTGTTTAGGTTTAGGAACAATGGTAGGATGGAAAAGAGTTGTTAAAACATTAGGAGAAAAAATTGGTAAACAACATATGAGTTATGCTCAAGGTGCTAGTGCCGAATTAGTAGCATCCATGGGAATTGGTGTAGCGACTGCGTATGGCGCACCTGTTAGTACTACTCACATGTTAAGTTCAGGTATTATGGGTAGTATGGTGGCTAAGAAAGGATTAAAAAACTTACAAAAGAAAACAATCACAAACATAGTTTTAGCGTGGGTTTTAACATTACCTGTTACTATTATACTTTCGGGTGGCTTATTTTTATTGTTCCGTTGGATTTTATAATAAAACAAAAATAAATTTAGAGAACGCATTCGTATTAACGAATGCGTTTTTTGTTTTGTATATTTACACATGGAAAATAATTTTTTCAATCCACAAATACTTATTGATATTATCAAAACAAAAATGCCTTTTGGCAAATACAGTGGTACTTTAGTATGTGATTTACCTATATCCTACTTAGAATGGTTTAATAGAAAAAGTTTTCCAGAAGGGAAACTGGGTATGCTTTTGAGAACGACTTACGAAATTAAACTTAACGGTTTAGAAGAAATTATTAGGCGATTAAAAAAAGAAAATTTATAAATGAGATTTCTACTTTGCTTATTATTAATTATCCCAACAAGCTTTATCAAAGCCAATGATGGTTCGTTTTTTGCTTCTGGCAACAATTTAATACCCTTACAAGAAACAAGTATTTCACTAAAAAAAGAAGTTTTAAAATTCTACATTCATGAGTTTGGCTGGATGAAAGTGGATATTTACTTTGAGTTCTACAATCCTGGAGAAGCAAAAACTCTTACTGTGGGATTCCTAACTCCTCCGGCTGACGGCGATGTTACGGAGAAAGAACAAAATCATCCTAGCATAAAAAACTTTATCGTTTTCATGAATAATGATTCGCTTGATTTTAAAATCAAAAAACTCAAACAAACTTCTTTTGTATCAACTATTAAAATGAATGGAGATGATTTTGTTTATTATTTTGAAGCACATTTTAAAAAAGGGCTCAATATTATTAAACACAGCTACATCTATAAAGGAGGCAGTTCCGTTGAATTACAAAGAGATTTTGACTATCAAATTACAACTGGCAAAAGATGGGCAAACAAACAAATTGATGAGTTTGAATTACAAATTCACTTAGATCAAGGGATATTTTTTGTTCCAGGTACTTTTTGGAAAAACAAAAAACCAATTGCTTGGCAAATCATAGGCGAAGGCACCATCAAGAATAAATTGGAAACGTGTTTATATCCCGAATTACAAAACTCGATATACAAATATGTACACTTAAATAAAGGTTACTTATTATTTAAAGAAAAAAACTTTGCCCCTGATTATGATATTTGGTTAGGCGAGAATCAATGGTACAGCTGGGCTAGCAAGTTTTGCAAATCAAGTAAAAATTGTTTGGATTCTGACTCGCTTTCAAGGATTACCCGCTTTTTTAACGTAAATCCAACTTACCCAGATAGCACTTGGTTTAACGAACTTAACCCTCTTGAAATTAAAATATTAAAGAACTTTTATTACGCCATTAATGGATTGACATTTAAAGATGTCGAATTGAAAAAATACTATTCCCGCTTTTTCTGGTACACGCCTAATTCAAGTATTAAAGCCAGCGATATAAAATTAACTTACAATCAAAACTACCTTATTGGATTATTATTACAGCTAGAAAAACGAAAAAAAATTGAACAAACCACAAATTCGCATTAACAAAAAACACTACCTTCACATTTAAAATATAATCATTGCAAGCTTTATTATCCATAGATGAATATGTTCAAGGAATCTTAAAAGGCAACATTGCTATTTTAAGTAAAGCTATTACGTTAATCGAATCGAATAAATTGGAGCACAAAACACTAGCTTCCGAATTACTCAACAAAATTATTCCTCATACTGGAAAATCTGTGCGCGTTGGTATAACTGGTGTTCCTGGTGTAGGCAAAAGTTCTTTTATCGAAAGTTATGGTTTAGAAGTCATCAATCAAAATCATAAAGTAGCGGTTTTAGCTATTGACCCAAGCAGCAAACTAAATGGTGGCAGTATTTTAGGTGATAAAACTCGCATGGAAAAGCTATCTATGCACCAAGATGCCTACATAAGACCTTCTCCAAGCAGCGGAGAACTAGGCGGTGTTGCTAACAAAACACGCGAAAGCATTTTATTGTGTGAAGCCGCTGGTTATGATTATATCCTAATTGAAACAGTGGGAGTTGGACAAAGTGAGGTAGAAGTTAGGCAATTGAGCGATTATTTTTTATTACTTATGCTAGCTGGCGCAGGCGACGAATTGCAAGGCATTAAAAGAGGTATTATGGAAATGGCTGACGGCCTTGTTTTTACAAAAGCCGACGGGACAAACTTTGACAAGGCAAATCAAGCAAGAGCTGAATTTGCCAATGCGGTTCATCATTTTCCAGCCAAAAAATCAGGAGTTACTGTTCAAGTTAAAACTACATCAAGCCTAACAAAATCAGGCATAAAAGAAGTATATGATTTAATTCAAAATTACTGTATCCACACAAAAGCATCAGGTTTTTTTGAAGAAAACAGAAAAGAGCAAAGCTTGTTTTGGTTTCACAAATTGATTAATGACAAACTTATTTTTGATTTTTACACCAACACTTCGAACAAAGAAAAAATAAAACAGTTGGAAAAAGAATTGTTTGATAAAAATTTAAGTCCTTACGACTTATTGAGCAAACTGTTTAAATAAGAACTATTCTTCAATACTTCTTTCCATCAAATTAAGCTTCAAATCACTTAGCAAAATCTGCTTTTCATTTTTTAATTCAATTTGCTTTTGAATTTTCTTAATCCCTTCTTTCAACTTGGCTTTATCAATAGGTTCGGTCATTTCGGTAATAACCGTTGATGCCTCTAAAGCAGTTAACAAATCTCCTTCACAAGCTAACTGAACGAACTCATCAAAATACATCGAAAAATCCAAGCCACATTCCCAACACGCTGCCACCAACAAAGCTTGGTGTTCCTTGTTTTCAGCTTCAAAAATTGCGTGCATTAAAAAATCAATTGCCTTTTGATTTTTTAATAAAGCCAAAGCTTGTTCCTTCTCTTGCTTGTTATCACTTGTAAGTAAATCAACCAAATCATCAAGTTTTACTTTACCTTTTGGTTTTTCATCACCAGCTTTAATAACTAAAGTGCTATAGTTCTCTTCGTCAAAAAATTTTTCCGGATCGTATGAGTTCTCGCCTAGTGGATTCGCTTTATCTTGAGGTTTTGATTTGTCTTGCATTACTTATATTTTACACAAAGTTAAGGATTAATTCAATTTAAGAAGTTCAAAAATAGTCTTTTCATCCATTTCAACAACTTCTTCAGGCTGCATATTACCCAAGTTTAAATCTTCTATCGATAATCGTATTATTCGTTTACAATCGTGTCCAATTGCAGAAGCCATTTTACGCAACTGATGGAATTTACCTTCATAAAGTGTTACTTCCAACCATGTTTGAGGTAAATCAGCTCTAAACTCATGTCTTCTAGGTGGCAAATTCTGCGGGCGCTGAACTACTTTGGCTAAGCAAGGCATCGTTTTATAATCATCTCCACCATGCGTTTTAATTACTAAGCCATTTCTAAATCGATTCAAACTTTCCTCACTCACTATTTTCTCCAATTGTAACAAATAAGTTCTAGCATGTTTCTTTTCGGGCGACAATAACAAATTAGGTAATCTTTTATCTGTAGTAAGTATTAATAAACCTTCGCTATTATCATCTAACCTGCCCACTGCCATCGTGCCTTCAGGGAAATTATAGTTCAAATGGCATAACAATCGCTTTTTGTGCGATGAAACAAATTGAGAGACCATTTTAAATGGTTTATAAATAATAAAATACCTGTTTTGCATACACTTAAATTCTTCTGAAACCTTATTCGTAAAAGACGCCACGTATTGCAAATCTTTATGAATCTTGCTTTTTACCTCAATAACTACGGTACAAAACTCCTAATTATTTTTGACAAACGGTAACTAAAAGAATAAGAATATAAATTAAATTTGCACATGGCTCTAAACCTACGAGAGAACTATAAAATCAGTATACAATCTATCATGTCAAATAAAATGAGAACCATTTTAACCATGGTAATCATTGTTATTGGAATTTTTGCTTTAATAGGAAGTTTAATTGCTATTGATGCGATTAAGGGTTCTATTAACACTTCTTTTACAAGCATGGGAGCGAATACATTTAGTATAAGAAATCGTGAAATAGC
The DNA here is from genome assembly GCA_964603125.1 of uncultured Flavobacteriaceae bacterium. Lineage (GTDB taxonomy): Bacteria > Bacteroidota > Bacteroidia > B-17B0 > Aurantibacillaceae > CAZRUA01. The sequence goes on from CAZRUA010000019.1 coordinate 19,192, forward strand.
CATTAGAATTGGGAACAATGGTAAACGACCAAAACGATACAAATCTATTTCCTACGAAGAGGCACAAAAATTTAAAAACGACTTTAACTTTCCTGCCACAGTTTCCGTTTCAACAAATGCAAGTTTTGCAGCCAAACTTACTTACGAATCAGAAAAAACTAATCCAAATGTACAAGTATTGGGCAGTGATGAAAATTACATTTTAGCACAAGGTTATGAAATTGAAAAAGGACGAAATTTTTCTCCCTTAGAAGTAACCTCAGGAGCTCCAGTAGCCATTATTGGGAAGGAAATTGAGCTGGCCCTTTTTAAAAATGGAGTAAAACCAATCGATAAATTCATACGTATTGGCGGAATAAAATACAAGGTTCTTTCAGTTTTAAAAACCAAAGGCACAGGAATGGGATTTGGTGGAGATAAAATTGTAATTATTCCCATTCAAAACGCACGAACTTATTTTTCACAACCAAATGCCAACTTCACTATTTCCGTTATGTGCTCAAATCCAACCATTATGGAACTGGCAATTGGCGAAGCAACAGGTTACTTTAGATTAATAAGAGGTGTGAAATTAGGTGAAGAACCTAACTTTGAAATCATGAAATCGGATTCATTTGCGAAAATATTATTGGAAATGTTGGACGGAGTATCAATGGCAACTATAGCCATTGGCTTTATTACCTTATTAGGTGCTGCAATTGGATTAATGAATATAATGTTTGTTGGCGTAAAAGAGCGTACCAAAGAAATTGGAATTAGAAAAGCACTAGGCGCCACTCAAAAAGCAATACGCATGCAGTTTTTGATAGAAGCTATTATTATTTGTTTAATTGGTGGTTTGGTTGGAATCCTGCTAGGAATTATAGGAGGTAACCTCATATCGTTTAGTGTTGGTGTAGGCTTTTATATGCCTTGGAAATGGGTTTTTACAGGATTTACCATTTGTGTTTTCACAGGATTATTTGCCGGTTACATCCCTGCAAAACAAGCAAGTAAACTAGATCCTATTGAAAGTTTGAGGTACGAGTAAATTTAATTAAAATTGCTTATGAAACATTGGAAATCATTTATTCAACCCAACTCTTAATTTATTACTCACTTTAATCATCGGCGAAATTTAGTTGCGTTATACTCAAGAATAAGATATATAAAATAAATTATAATTACTCCTCTCAATATCAATCCTCTTATGGAAATTGAGTTCTCAATTAAAACCATATCTAGTATCGAAAGGGTTAAATATATTGTTAAACCAAAAATCAATGAGAATAATGTTCGCTTTTGAGCACAAAAAGCCAAGCTAAGAAAAACTAACATTAATATCAAAGCAAAAATTGTTTCTATTTTAGCTGATTTATCCAACAACAAGAGGATTACAAAAAGAAAATATAATGATGCTATAACAAAAAGGAAATTTTGAGATTGTCTCTTTATTCTGTCGTTGTTTGACATGTTAGCAAGGTTTAAATCTTAATTCCAATCACCAAAATGTCATCAATTTGCTCCATCAAACCCTTCCAATTTTCAATGTTTTTATCCAGAATCTGCTTTTGTTCGCTCATTGGCTTATCCGCAATTTCAATAAGCAATTCCTGAAATTTTTTCACCATGTACTTTTTCCCTTTTGGTCCACCAAATTGATCTGCGTAACCATCTGTAAAAAAATAAAGCACATCATTCTTTTCCAAATCAATTTCATTGTTAGTAAAGCTGCTTCTCTCTTGTTGCATATTACCAATTGGAAACTTATTTGCTTTAAACTCAATAACAGCACCTTTTCTAACAATATATAAAGGTCTGTATGCACCCGCGTATTCTACTTTATTTTTATCCCTATTAAAGCTTAACAAAGCTATATCCATCCCATCTTTTGTTTGACCAAATTTACCATCTTGCTTGAGCAGTTTTATTACACCTGCATGCAAATTATCTAATACTTCAGATGGTTTTGTAATATCCTTTTCGTGAATAATATTGTTTAAAGTATCTATTCCAATCATGCTCATTAAGGCTCCAGGAACTCCATGTCCTGTGCAATCTGCTGATGCAATTAGTACTACATTTTCCTTTTTAGCAAAATAATAGAAATCACCACTAACAATATCCTTAGGCTTATATAAAACAAATGAATCAGGAAAAGCTTCTTCAATCTCATCTAAAGGAGGTAAAATAGCGTTTTGAATTTTCTTTGCGTAATTTATACTATCCAATATATCTTTGTTCTTCTGAGAAATCTCAATGTGCGATTCTTCAATTATTTTTTTCGATTCCTCTTCTGCAAACATTATTACCCTTATGTAACGCAATAATACCAATACGGTAATAAGAAAAATGCCGACTGAAATTAACAAATTTTGAAAAACCTTTTTTCGAGCTTCAGCAATAAACAAATCAAATTTCTCGTCAACCTCTAATATCCCAACTACCTTACCTTTATGATTTTTAATAGGAGCAAATGCTGTTAACCAATTTCCAAACTCATCCTTATAGCTATGAATAATATTGCCTGTTTCATAGTTATCTTTAAACTCTTTATGGTAATCAACATAAGGGTCTCTAAAATAGGGCGTATCTGTTGAGTTTAAAATATAGTGAAAATACTTTTTCTCTTCATCCCAAACCATTGTGCTTATTTCGGAAGTGAGCTTATTGGCTATGTATGCATTATTAATTTTTTTCCAATTTTTAAAATAAATGCTATCCTGAAAATTTGTTTTAATATCTCCTTGGTTTTTGTAAGTTTCAACCAAATACTCATGTTCATCGCCATTGATTTGCAAAGCCAAGGTATTAGCAACTGCTCGTAATTTCTCTAAATTTTGGGCTTCGGAAATATGCAAAAAGCTATAATTGATATAAAAGATAAAATAACCTGATAAAACGAAAAGAGCCGTAAAAACAGTTATAATAATTTTAGTACTGGGCCTCTCCCAATTTAGTATTTTGAATTTAATGCGCATAAACCTTTACAATTATACCATTTTTCCTCCATTTTAACTACTAAAACAAGGATTTTAAGCCGAAAAAATAAGTTTACCTAGCTAACATCCCTACGTTTATAACTTATAGGTTAAACAACCTCAACTAAGGCTAAGTAGCTTAATTTTGTTAGGTTATTATATAATAAATGTCTGAACCTAAAAGAAATAAATTAAAAAATATAAATCCGCAAACTTCATCTAAAAATGAAATTGAAGAACCTGTGCTTGAAAATGAAGCGGAGCCAAAAAAAGCCAAATTAAAAAAATCAAATCCCGAACCTAAAGCTAAGTCAAAACCTACCGAAACAGTAAGTAAAGAAAAAATTAGTTTCGCCGAAAGATTTGAAAAATTTAAACTTTTTTACTTTAACGAACGTACTCAAAAAATAATCGGCTTATTGAGCATATTATTAGCAGTATTCTTTGCAGCTGCATTCTCTTCCTACCTATTTACGTGGGAAGAAGATCAAGATAAAGTTTTAGGTCCAAGTTCAGTTTTCTTTTCAAACGAAACTAAGGTTCAAAATTTATTTGGAAAATTTGGAGCTATGGTCTCACACCTTTTTATTTACAAATGGTTTGGACTAGCTTCGTTTTTAATGGTACCCCTGTTTGTTTCCATTGGTTTAAACAAACTTATTACGCGCAGATTTTTATTTCTACAAAAATTAAATTCAAAAATAATTTTCTTCACAGTTTGGTCATCTGTTTTACTCGGCTTTTTATTTAGCGAAAAATGGTTTTACCTAGGTGGTGGTTTTGGTTACATCATCAGCGAAAAACTAAAAAGCTTAATTGGCAGCTTTGGAACCATTGCTGTTATTGTATTTGCATTACTTGCATTTTTAGTAATTGTAATTAATTTTTCTTTCCAACGAAAAAAAGAGGAACCTGAGGTTTTAAATAATGATATTAATGAAAATCCAGAAGAAGAAACTCAAGAAGAACCTTTAAAAAATAAACTATACACCTCACCTACTTTTGAGGAAGATGAATTGAGTGCCGAAGAAGAGCGAGAATTACTTGATATTAAAGTAAAAACAGTTGATGAGGAGAAAAAAACTTTTGGTGATGTAGATTTTGAAATCACTACAACAGCCGAAGTGCCTACCGATAAAGAGGAAGAAGCTAAACCTGAAAATGAAATAGAGTTATCCAACGAAAGCAACACTGTTGTTACACCAAAAAACAAAGGTGAGGTTGATTTAGAAATTGAAGAATCTGTTAAAGAGGAAATTTTATTGAACGACGATGAAAACAAAGCTCAAAAACTTGTAGATCAATTTGGTGAATATGACCCAACCTTAGATTTGGGCTCTTATCAATTTCCGACAATAGACTTGTTAGAGTCTTACGGTAAGACGGATTCAAACATACATATTAATCAAGAAGAGCTTACCACCAACAAAAACAGAATTTTAGATACACTTAAAAATTACGGTATTGAAATTGAAAAAATTAAAGCTACCGTTGGGCCTACTGTTACTCTTTATGAAATAGTTCCTGCAGCAGGGGTTCGTATTTCAAAAATTAAAAACCTTGAAGATGACATTGCATTAAGTTTATCTGCGTTAGGAATTCGTATTATAGCTCCAATTCCAGGTAAAGGAACAATAGGTATTGAAGTTCCAAACCAAACTGCCGAAATGGTTCCAATGCGAAACATTTTAGCTTCTGAAAAATTCCAAAATAGTGGATTTGATTTACCTATCGCTCTTGGAAAAACAATTAGCAATGAAACATTTATTACAGATTTAGCTAAAATGCCTCACTTACTTATGGCGGGTGCTACTGGTCAAGGTAAATCTGTAGGATTAAATGCCGTATTGGTTTCATTACTCTACAAAAAACATCCTTCGCAAATTAAATTTGTTTTAGTCGACCCTAAAAAAGTAGAATTAACTTTATTTAATAAAATTGAGAGACACTTTTTAGCGAAACTACCAAATACAGAAGAAGCAATTATAACCGATACCACCAAAGTAGTTCATACACTCAATAGTTTGTGTATTGAAATGGATAATCGTTACGAGCTCCTTAAAGATGCACAGTGTAGAAATTTAAAAGAGTATAATGCAAAATTTGTTGCCCGAAAATTAAATCCCAATGATGGTCATAAATATCTGCCCTACATAGTTTTAGTGGTGGATGAGTTTGCTGATTTAATCATGACGGCTGGTAAAGAAGTGGAAACACCTATTGCTCGATTAGCGCAATTAGCTCGTGCTATTGGTATACATTTAATTATTGCTACTCAACGACCATCGGTTAATATCATTACCGGAACAATTAAAGCCAATTTCCCTGCCCGTATTGCATTTAGAGTTACTTCAAAAATCGATTCTAGGACTATTTTGGATGCTGGCGGAGCGGAACAATTGATTGGTAGAGGTGATATGCTATTATCAACTGGAAACGATTTAATTCGTATTCAATGTGCCTTTGTAGACACACCTGAAGTAGAAAAAATATGTGACTTTATTGGCGCTCAGCGCGCTTACCCAAGTGCATTTATGCTTCCGGAGTACATAGATGAAAATGCTGAAGGGCCAGCAGATATCGACCTAGCCGAAAGAGACAAAATGTTTGACGAAGCAGCCAAAATTATTGTCCAACATCAGCAAGGATCGGCTTCTTTACTTCAAAGAAAGCTCAAATTAGGCTACAATAGGGCTGGAAGGATTGTTGACCAGCTGGAAGCCGCAGGAATAATAGGACCTTTTGAAGGTTCAAAGGCCAGAGATGTATTAATAAAAGATTTGGTATCTTTGGACGAAATTTTAAAACGATTAAAAGACGCCCATTCTTAATTTTGGCACATAATTAGTAATAGAACAGAAAAAACAACAAAATGAACAAGTTAATTTTATCCGTAATTGCCCTTTTTACTTTAAGTTTCAGTGTATTAGCGCAAGATAATGACCCAAAAGCAAAAGCTATTTTAGATGATTTAAGCAAAAAAACAAAAGCTTATAAAACTATTACATCTGAATACGAATTTACAGCTACCAACAAGGACAAAAAACAAACGGATAAACAAACCGGAAAAGTTAAAGTTAAAGGTTCTAAATATAAATTAGAATTAAAAAGCAATACTATTTATTGTGATGGAAAAACAGTTTGGACATACAATAAAGCTGCAAAAGAAGTTTCGGAAAAAGAAGCTGAAACAGGCGGAGATGATGCGTTAAATCCTTCTAAAATTTTCACTATGTATGAAACTGGCTACAAGTATAAGCTAGAAAAAGAAGAGAAAATTGGTGGTGTAACAATGCAAGTAATAAGTTTATTCCCTACAGTTAAACCTGATAAAAAGAAATATCATACTGTGAAATTGTATATTGATAAAACAAAAAAGCAAATTAAATCCATGAAGATGATGATGAAAGATGGTGGAGTTCAATCTTATGAAATAAAAGTATTTACAACCGATAAAGAAATTGCTGATACAGAATTTACTTGGGATAAAAAAACTTGCCCAACTTGCCCCATAATTAAAGAAGATTAATCATCTCAAACTTTATAAAAAAAGGTCTAAGTAAACTTAGACCTTTTTTTATTGGTTAAAATCAACTTATTCATCATTTAAATCATCATCGTCAATATGTAATGTTTTCATTAAACGATGAACAATTGGCGAAACAAAGATGGCAAAAGTGGTTAAAAAAGCTACACCACTAAACAAAGCATAAAACGAAGAAAAAATCTTAGCCGCATTGGTTGGCATAATATTAACTGGTCCCATGCCGGTTAAAATCATTGATGCATTATAAAAACTATCCACAAAATTCAATCCGCCTATAAAGTGATAACCCAACACACCTAAGCCTAATGAAAAGGCCACTAAAATAAGTGATATTAAAGAGTACTTTAAGAGTCGATTAGCGAATTGTTTGTGAGGTATAAGCTTCCTTTGTTTTTTCATTAAATTTTAGTTTTATCCAGCTTACTTAATATATTATTCATCATTTCAATCTGAACCTTTTGCATTTCGAAAAGTTCCTGCTGTTGATGCAATATTAAATGATCTATCTTCTCGTGTAATAATCGGATTTCTAATTCTGATTTTAAATTAATCATATAGTCATTTTTAGCTCTTTCTCTGTCCTTTTCTTCTTGCCTATTTTGGCTCATCATAATAACAGGAGCTTGCAAGGCAGCAATACATGATAAGATTAAATTTAATAAAATAAATGGGTACGGATCGAAGGATTTTGAATTTAAAAAAATAACATTCAAACAAATCCAAATAAGAATAAACACACCAAAAGAAATGATAAAGGTCCAGCTACCACCAAAACTAGCTACCTTATCCGCTATTCGCTGTCCAAACGTATATTGAACTACATCTGTATCTTCTGAATTTTGTGAAATTAGTTTCGCATCTTCGATTGAACTTAAAACGTTTTTCTCAAGTTCAGTAATTTCGCCAATATCTTTTAAAACACAATTAGAAATATATTTTTGACGGTAATGATTTAACTCACTTATAGCAAGCGATGATTCTTCAGTAAAACCAGGGAAGTCAGCTTTAATTAAATCAAATATTGATGGTCTTAAGTTTTTACCCAAAACCTTATTAAACTCAGGAAACTCTTTTTTAGAAATATCACTAATAAAATTTTTCATCTCTCTAAGTAATTACGATTTATTGTTAAACTATTCACACTTTCATTCTCAAACGAATTTGAGTAAATACTTTCTTTGTATATAAAGGGAAATCTCCTTGCATTATCCAACCATAGTAACCTGGCTCTTTAGCGAAAATTTCTTCAACGGGTTTATCTTTATGCTTACCAAAATTAAAAACCTCTTGTCCCTTGGCATTAATACCAATTCTTCCAGCAAGGTCGGCATTTTTTTGCCTTGTTGTTAGTTCGCTTAAAACTTTCATATCATTTTTAACAGGAACCAATTTATTCCCCTTTTCATCCGAAACTTCTTTACCTTCATATCTTTGCAATTGAGCAAGAAAAACTTCATAAGTAGCTTTAGTATCTGCCTCTGCGCTATGAGCATTTTCAATAGCCTTATCGCAATAAAATTTGTAAGCAGCTCCCAAATTGCGAGGTTCCATGTAATGGAAAATATTTTGCACATCAATTAACTTTCTGCCCTTAATATCAAAATCTACATCCGCCCTTAAAAACTCTTCCACCAACATAGGCACATCAAACTTGTTTGAATTATAACCCGCCAAATCACAACCTTCTAAAAACTTTGCCAACTGTGGAGCCAATTCTTTAAAAGTAGGTTCGTATGCAACATCAGCATCTCTAATTCCGTGAATTAACGAAACAAATTCAGGAATTGGAATCTCTGGATTAACCCGTTTAGTAAGCGTTTCAGTGCTATTATCTAAATTCACTTTATGAATCGAAATTTCAACTATTCTATCACTGCTTATATTTATTCCTGTAGCCTCTAAATCAAAAAAAGCAAGGGGTTTAGTAAGATTTAATTTTATCATTTGAATGAAATAGATTAATTAAAGGAAATATTAGACTGTGATATTACTTTCATGCGCTGAATCAACATGATACATAGAAGCCAAACGATGTATTACTCTGTCTACAATCGCATCAGGACAGCTAGCTCCGCTGGTAATAATTATTTTAGGACTTTCAACTTTAGGTAAGAAATTTTGTGTTTTAGTAAGTTTATGCTCAGCGTAAATAAAATGTTGAATTTCACTTTCACTTAAAATTTCATTTTCTGATTCAATAAAATAAGTAGGATATTTTCGCTCTAACAATTCAACTAAGTGCGATGTATTTGAGCTATTATATCCACCAACAACAATAGCAATATCAGCATCTGATTCCAATAAACCGTAAGTAGCATCTTGGTTTTCATTTGTTGCGTAACACAGAGTATCACGTGTATCTGCAAAATGATTTTTAAGCTCTGCTTCCCCAAATTTATTCAGCATTAGTGTTTTAAAATAATCAGCAATCTCTTGCGTTTCGGTAGCTAACATTGTAGTTTGATTAATCACCCCTACTCTATTCAGATGTTCTTTTACACTAAACCCTTGTGAGAACTTTCCTTCAAAATCGCTTTCAAAATCCGATTGAAGTTTATCATTCAAAATATATTCGCCAAGTTTTTTTGCCTCGGCTAAATCCTTAACTACAATTGCTTGATTGTGAGTGGCACTGCGAGAAAAAGTTGCTCTAGTCTCTTCATGTTTATTTTTACCATGAATAATAATTGTGTAATCTTCCTTACCAATTTGCTCACTCTTTTTCCAAACCCGCTCAACAAAAGGACAAGTGGTATTGTACTTTTGAATTTCGATGCCGCGACTTTTTAATTCACTCTCAATTTGCAAAGAAGTTCCAAATGCTGGAATGATAACAATATCATCATTTTTTAAATCATCAAAAGAAATAATTTGCTTCCCATTTGTATCTTGCAGAAATTGAACTCCAGCATCTGTTAAATCTTTATTAACAGCTGGGTTATGAATCATTTGACTGATTAAAAAAATTCGTTTGCCTGGATTTTCAGAAACGGCTTTGAAAGAAATTTCTACAGCATTTTCAACACCGTAACAAAAACCAAAATGACGAGCGATTAAAAAACTAAGATTTGCTCCTGACTGCAAATTAAATTGCAACTGCGTTGGTCGTAAATCTTTTTTACGTGGATCTTGTGTTTTTCGAAACGCCTTTATTTTTGATATGATTGGGCTACGATAGAATTCAGGAATTTCGAATGTTTTCATTACTAATATTTACTACTATCGTTATAAAATTTGTTCGAGTTTGTTAATATAAAAATCATTACAAACTCGAACAATATTAATTATTTAAATATGCAAAGCACGTTTTGCTGTTGCGTCTAAACAAGCTTCTTTAAAGCTTTCTGTAAATGTTGGGTGAGCATGACTCATACGTGAGATATCTTCAGCACTAGCTCGGTATTCCATCGCTACAACTGCCTCTGCAATCATATCTGCAGTGCGCGGCCCAATCATATGTACACCTAAAATTTCATCCGTATCAGCATCGCTTAATACTTTTACAAAACCATCCGTATCCATACTTGCGCGCGCTCTTCCACTTGCTTTAAAAGGGAAATTACCTACTTTGTATTTTTTATTTTGCTCCTTTAATTGCTCTTCGGTATAACCAACCGCTGCAACTTCTGGCCATGTGTAAACAACACCTGGAATTAAATTATAATTGATATGTGGTTTTTGTCCAGCCATTGTTTCAGCAACAAAAACACCTTCTTCTTCCGCTTTGTGGGCTAACATTGCCCCTTGGATTACATCTCCAATAGCATAAATACCCGGCACATTAGTTTGTAAATGCGCATCAACTTCCACTCTTCCTCTAGCGTCCAATTTAACACCAATGTTTTCTAAACCTAAATTCTCAGTATATGGTTTACGACCAACTGCAACCAAACAATAATCGCCCTTTAGTTCAATTTTTTCTCCTTTTTCATTTTCAGCAGTTACAATTGCCTCTTTACCTTTGGCGCTTGCGCTTGTTACTTTATGTTTAAAATAATATTCAAAGCCCAAATTCTTTTTTAACACACGTTGAAGTTCTTTACTCAAAGCGCCATCCATACCAGGAATTAATCTATCCATAAACTCAACTACAGATATTTTTGAACCCAAACGAGCGTAAACACTTCCAAGTTCTAAACCAATTACACCACCACCAATAATTATTAAGTGCTTAGGAATCTCGGTTAATTCAAGAGCCTCAGTTGAAGTGATAACACGCTTTTTATCAACATTCATTCCTGGGAAAGCAACTGGCTTTGACCCAGTAGCAATGATTGATTTTACAGTCTCAATTTCTTCTTTAGTACCATCAGCTTTTGCAATTGAAATGACATTATTTTTAACATAAGAACCATGACCAGTATAAACAGTGATTTTATTTTTCTTCATTAAAAAGTTAATACCATCGCATGTCATTTTCACAACCTCGCCCTTACGTTTTATCATTTGAGCTAAATTGGCTTTTAAACCTTTTACTTCAATTCCATGTTCAGCAAAAGTATGTTGTGCATTAAAATAATGCTCAGACGAATCTAATAAAGCCTTTGAAGGAATACAGCCCACATTTAAACAAGTACCACCAAGAGTTGGATATTTCTCTATCAAAGCTGTTTTCATTCCTAATTGCGCGCAACGAATTGCAGCAACATAACCTCCAGGGCCTGAACCGATTACGGTTACATCAAATTTTTCCATAGTATATTTAGTTTAAAATCTGTTTACCACAGATATGATTCAAAAAAAATTAGAGTATAAAATTAAGGTTTTTGAGGGAATAATGATAGTAAAAAAGCAATAAAAACTATTAAAACTCGCTGATACTATTCAACAGTGCTTTGTTTTCACTAATCCACAATAACAAACTATTGTTGCGGGGTGGCAAGAGCAGTTTTTGACAAATTTTCGAACGATAATTTTCAATGGTTTTTTCCGACAAAAAAAGCACCTCAGCAATTTCCTTAGTTGTTTTATTTTGACTTACCAACTTTAAAGTCTTTAATTCGGCCTGACTTAATCCTTTTAAAAGCTCATGAATTTCAAACTTTTTCAAATCCTCTTTCCCAAGATCTGTAGCCTCGTTGCTTAATTCGTTTCCAATATACTTTTTATTAAGCTTAACCTCTTCAATACATTGCAAAATTTCATTCCCTGCATCGTCCTTTAGCAAATATCCGTATGCTCCCACATTAAATGCTTTTTTAACCATTTCCGAATCGCGATACATTGTTAGGATAATAATTTTTGTTGGCAATTTTTCATTCTTCACCATTTCACACACTTCCAATCCATTGAAAAAAGGCATGTTTATATCTAAGATTGCAATTGGTGGTTTCTCTGCTCTAATCATTTCGATTGCTTCCTTGCCATTACTGCATTCATTAATGAGCGCGTTGTTATTAGCATTTAAAAGAATATCCTTTAAACCCTTCCTAAAAATTGGATGATCATCTGCAATTAATAATTTCATTTATTGGGACTAAATTTAATTATTAATTTAAAACCTTTGCCATTTTTCTCGTCTTGAATTTCGATTGTACCGTTTAAAATTTTAGCTCTTTCGCGCAATGAGCGCAAACCAATGCCATTAGATAATTCGTTATTTTCAATACCTTTTCCATTATCCTGATACAACAACTCGTAATCATTATTGTTTTCAGAAACATTTATTTTGAGACCAGTAGCTTCGGCATGTTTTATTGTGTTGTTAGTGCACTCTTGAATTATTCGGAAAATGTGGGTTTTCTGTTCGAGTGTTAAAGTTTCAATCTTTTCTGTTATCTCGAAGCTACAAACTAAAGAGGATGATTTCTGTACGTTTTCCATCATTAAAGCAATGGATCTGATTAATCCTATCTTTTCAATATTAGAAGGAAATAATCTTTTAGAAATTTCACGTGTTTGTTCAATCACCTTACTTAGCTCTAACTCTACATCACCCAATTGAGATGAACTTTGTTGCTGCTTGCTTATTTTTGATTTTATGATTGATAATGATTGCCCAATATCATCATGCAAATCAATAGCAATCATTTTCCTCTCTTCCTCAATGCTTTCGAGTAATTCCATGCTAAATGCCTGCTGTCTCTCGCGCAGCTTTCTTACATAACGATTGTTTAAAATCATTACTAAAAAAACAATTACCAAAATACCTGCAGCAATTGAAACCCATTTTAACAAACGCTCTTGCTCATTGCTTTTTTGTAAGATAACAGATTTTGATTTTTCTCTCTCCAATTCCACTTCTTTTCTTTGTAAATCAAAACTATTTTGAAAATCAGTAACAACCTTACTATTGACTTCATTCTTCAAACTATCATTTATTTTTGAATAGGCTAAATACTCTTTTAAAGCTAAATCAGGCTTTTTTTGAGCATCGTATATTCTGTAACTAAGCAAATGACAGGCTGCCACATCCGATCTTGAACTTGCTTGATTAGCTATTTCTATAGCTTTATTTAATGATTTTTGGGCCTCGTTAAAATTACCATTATCAATAAATATTGTTGCTTTGCTTAAAAAAGCTTTCGTTAGAGGTCCTTCAAATTTATGAAACTTTAATATTTCAATTGCCGAGTCGATATACTGAACAGCCACATCTATTAACTTAGCATTACTAAAAGAAGTACTTAAATTAATATAATTGCTCGCTAGTTCCTGTGGTAAATTATTCTCTTTAGAATAAGTAATAACCTTAGAGAATAATTTCAGCGCTTGTTCTGGATTATTTTCCTCCACCTTTATCATACAAATATTCATCTGTATATGACTGCTCAATCGTTTATTTTTCTCTTGGTTAGCAATTTTTAATCCTTCTTCAAAATCTATTAAAGCCTCTTTGTTTTGTCCGTTAGACCACTTAATTAAACCTAAATTATTGCGAAAAACTGCTTTGTAATAATTATAATTATTCAACTCTGCCAAGGATAAACCCTCTAAATACAATTTTAAAGCGCCCTTCGCATCACTTTTATCTTCGCAAATAATACCTACTAAATTTAACAACTCCGCTGTATTCTCGTAATCCTTTTTAACTTTGGCTTCCTTTAACAAATCCCTTAAATCATCTTCAGCAGAAAAGGAATATCCAGTTTCATAACTTAAGAAAGCAAGTCGAATTCGTGCCAAAAGTTCCATGCTTGGATTCTTATACTTGATAGCTTCGTTTAATGACTGGTTATAGTATGCTTTCGCTTTATCAAACTTACGGATATAAAAAAAATGATTCCCGTATAATAAATGCACCTCAGCTATTACTGATATATTATCGTTTTTCTTTACATATTCAATCAATTGTTCTCCTCTGGAAAATAGCTTAGCCGAATCTGTATAGGAGGCATTCCGTATTAATTCAATTTCTTGTTTAATTGAATTTATTCCCTGAGCATGAGAATAACCGCATAGCAAAACAAATAGTATATATAGATGTTTAAACCACTTCATAAAAGGTATACTTAAAACTAAAGGTAATACAAAAGAATGAAAATAATGCAAATGGATAAATAAAAGCATAAAATTAAATATCTAAATGAGGGGGCAGCACCCTTGTCGTTAAAAATTGCTTAGTCTAATATTGTAACTCTAAAAAGCTTACAATGGGGAAGAAAAAAATAATAATTGCCGCTTTTTTATTATCACTCAATATATTATTGAATGCGCAAACCTTCACCTGGGTTGGTTATCCAACTAATTCAGCTACTTGGAATCCTTCGTCAACATTTAATGTAACAACTGCAACTGCAGGAGGAGGATCATTTGACAGAAGAGCGAGCAGTGCTGCAGGCACATCACCTATTTCTTCAACAGCAGGGAATATTGCACAAAATTGCGCTAACTATACAGGTTTAAGATTAGAAATGAGCGGTGCCGGAAATGGATCTGGAACAGGAGCATGGAATAATAGCATAACTGTTACGATGACATTTCCAACCTATTTATGTGCGCCAGTAACATTTAATATTTACGATGTAACAGAAACTTACTTTAATGATGGGAGTTTTAACTACGTTTATTACCAAGATAAAGTAAGTATTTCGGCAACGGATAATAATAATGCAGCTGTTTTACCTACTGCTACAACATCAGGTAGTGTAAATAATAATGTAGTTGGAAGCACCCGAGTAATAATTGCTAATGGGACCAGTGCGCAATGCGCCAATCAAGCTATTACGGTTGGTAGTGCAGGACAACTAATTAAAACAATTACTGTAGTTTATGCTAATCAAGATCCGCCAACAAATTGCCCTGCACCAGTTGGTTCACCAGCTAGATATGGAGTTTCACAATATCAGTATATTTTTATTTCGCCAATAACTGGTAATCCTGCTCCTTCAGCCACAATAAGCGGTAGTTTAGCTTGTGGTTCTTCTACAACTACTTTAACAGCAACAACTTCCGCTAGTTCACCAACTTACTCATGGGCTGGACCAGGCGGATCCACAATAGTTTCACCAAATGCAGCTAGCACTTCGGTTACTGGTGTAGGTACATACACAGTTACCGTTACTAGTGGAGGTTGCTCCGGAACAGCCACAACTACATTAACTGCTCCAGCAGCTCCAAGTGCTCCATTATCAAGCTCCATTACTCAACCAACATGCGTAACTACAACAGGTAGTGTTAACTTAACAGGATTACCTGCAAGTGGAACATGGACGATCAATCCAGGTGGTTACACAGGAACCGGAACAACAACAACTATTTCAGGATTAAGTTCAGGAACATATAATTTTACTGTTACAAATTCGGGAGGTTGCACATCAGCAGCTTCAACTGATATAACAATTAATCCCGGTCCAACTAACCCAAGCGCTGCAATAGTTGGAACAGTAACTCAGCCTACCTGCGCTACTTCTACAGGAAGTATTGCATTAAGCGGATTACCCGCTAGTGGCACATGGACCTTAAATCCCGGTGGGATAACTGGAACTGGAACAACAACAACCGTTAGCGGATTAACAGCAGGAACATACAGTTATACAGTAACAAATTCATCAGGATGTACATCACCTGCAGCTACAGCAACGGTTATAAATGCAGCACCAACAACACCTACTGCTGCTATTGTAGGAACAGTAACACAACCCACTTGTGCAACTGCTACTGGTAGTATTGCTTTAAGTGGATTACCAGCAAGTGGTACCTGGACATTAAATCCTGGAGGAATAACAGGTACTGGAACTACTACTACAATAAGTGGCTTAAATACTGGGACTTATAACTACACAGTTACTAATGCAGCTGGTTGTACTTCTTCAGCATCAGCTAACGCTACTATTAACACTCAACCTGCAACACCTAGCGCCGCTATTATTGGAACTGTAACTCAACCAACATGCGCAATAACAACTGGAAGCATAGCTTTAAGCGGATTACCTGCCAGTGGCACATGGACATTGAATCCAGGGGGACTAACAGGTAGTGGAACAACAACAACTGTTAGCGGATTAACAGCAGGAACATACAACTACACGGTAACAAATTCATCGGGCTGTACATCGCCTGCAGCTACAGCAACAGTTATAAATGCAGCTCCAACAATTCCAACAGCAGCAATAATTGGAACTGTAACACAACCTACTTGCGTAACTGCTACAGGAAGCATTGCTTTAAGTGGTTTGCCCGCAAGTGGCACTTGGACTTTAAACCCTGGTGGAATAACAGGAACTGGAACTACTACTACAATAAGCGGTTTGAACGCTGGAACTTATAACTATACTGTCACAAATGCATCAGGTTGTACTTCTTCAGCTTCTGCAAATGCAACTATAAACTCTCAACCTACAACACCTAGCGCGGCTATCGTTGGAGCGGTAACCCAACCTACTTGTGCTACTGCAACTGGAAGTATTGCTTTAAGCGGATTACCTGCAAGCGGAACTTGGACTTTAAATCCAGGAGGAGTAACTGGAAGCGGAACAACCACAACTATTAGCGGATTAACAGCTGGCACATATAGTTACACTGTTACAAACTCTTCTGGATGTACTTCACCCGCTGCAACTGCAACAACGATTACTGCGGCACCATCAAGTCCATCTGCACCAACCGTTGGTTCAACAACACAAACAAATTGTGCAAGTTCTACAGGGTCGGTAAATATTAGTGGATTACCCGCTAGTGGCACATGGACGATTAATCCTGGAGGAATTACTGGAACTGGAACCACAACAACCATAAGCGGATTAAATCCTGGAACTTACAACTTAACTGTTACCAACTCATCAGGATGTACTTCTAGTGCTTCAAGCAGCATTGTAATTAACGCGCAACCTAGCAATCCTTCTTCACCTCTTGCTGGTGTTGTAGTTCAACCAAACTGTTCGGTTGCAACAGGAAGTATTAATCTAACTGGATTACCAGCTACTGGCACTTGGACAATTAACCCTGGCAATATTACTGGTACAGGAACTACTACAACTATTTCAGGATTAACATCTGGCACATACAATTATACAGTAACCAATTCAAGTGGATGCTCTTCTACTGCATCTACAGATATTGTAATCCAAGCTCAGCCAACAACTCCTAGCACTCCACTTAGTGCAATAGTTGCACAACCTAATTGTTCTGTAGGTACTGGAACAGTTGACTTATCTGGATTACCAGCAAGTGGCGCATGGACAATTAATCCTGGCAATATATCAGGAACTGGAACAACAACTACAATTAGTGGCTTGGCGAGTGGCACTTATAATTTTACAGTTACAAATGCAGATGGATGTACATCAACTCCTACAGCAAACATTGTAATTAATAATTTTCCTTCAACACCAATTGCTCCAACAGCAAACGTTTCTTCACAGCCTTCCTGCTCAGTTTCAACTGGAGATATAATATTAAGCGGCTTACCAGCTACTGGAACTTGGACTATTAATCCAGGAAATATAACAGGTACAGGAACAACAACTAGTATCACAGGATTAGTTGCTGGAACTTATAATTATACGGTAACCAATTCAGACGGCTGTACATCACCAGCTTCCGTTAATGCTATCATCAATACCCAACCTACTACTCCAAACGCTCCATTAACAACAAATACTATTCAGCCTACCTGTTCAACTTCAACAGGAAGTGTTGATTTAAGTGGATTACCTGCAAGTGGCACTTGGACAATTAACCCTGGAAATATTACTGGAACAGGAACAACAACAACAATTTCCAACCTAAGCAGCGGCACTTACAATTATACTGTTACTAATGTAGATGGTTGTACTTCTGGTTTATCTTCAAATATTACAATTAACGCACAACCAACAACTCCAACAGCTCCATTAACATCAAATGTTATGCAACCAAGTTGCACAGTTGCAACAGGAAGTGTTGATTTAAATGGATTACCAGCAACTGGAAACTGGACAATTAATCCCGGAAATGTATCTGGCTCTGGTAGCTCTATTACAATAAACAATTTAGCACCTGGAACATACAACTACACTGTAACCAATTCGGACGGATGTATTTCGTCAGCATCTGTTAATGTTGTAATCACAGCTTCACCTTCAACACCATCGGCACCCTTAACAAGTGTAAACTCACAACCAGATTGTAATAATGCAACTGGAACCATTGATATAAGCGGTTTACCTTCTACTGGCACTTGGACTATAAACCCAGGAAACATTACTGGAACAGGAACAACAACTTCTATTTCGAACTTAACAGCTGGCACATATAATTATACAGTTACCAATTCTTTAGGTTGTTCATCACCCTTATCATCATCTATTACTATAAACACTCAACCCGTAACGCCTACTGCGCCAGTTGTATCTAGCACTAATCAACCTACCTGTTTTGTTTCAACAGGAGATATAACATTAACAGGATTACCAACATCAGGTAGCTGGACATTAAATCCAGGATCAATTAGCGGAACAGGTAATTCAACAACTATTACTGGATTAAATAGTGGGACTTATAATTATACAGTTACCAACTCTGATGGATGCACCTCATCAGCAACTGTTAATGTTACAATAAATCCACAGCCAACAACTCCAAATCCACCTGTTGTAACAGCATCTAATGCATTAACATTTTGTCAAGGAGATTCTGTTGTTTTATCTGTATCTCCAGGAACTGGTATAGTTTGGTTACCGAATAACTCAACCGACTCTGTAATATCTATTAATAGCTCTGGAACATATGTTGCAAACTACACAGCAACAAACGGTTGCTCAAGTGCATCAGCTCCAATAACAGTAACGGTTAATTCAAATCCGACTGCACCAAGCATAAATATTGCAGGAGGAACAAGTACACTTTGTCAAGGGCAATCCGTGACATTGGTTGCAAACCCTTCTAACGGTATAACTTGGTTACCTAATGGACAAACTTCATCATCAATTTCAGTAAATACATCTGGAACATATTCTGCCATGATTACAGATGTAAATCAATGCGTGTCGCCAATTGCATCCATTAATGTTACTGTAAACCCTTTACCAAATATTGACATAACAAGTGCTATTATTGATACCGTTCATTGTAACCTATCTAATGGCGGTATTAACAATGTATTGGTAAATGGGGGTACTCAACCCTACTCTTACGAATGGTTTGATTCTTCTAACAATTTGATTGGAACAAACAACTCAGTTTCAAACATTAATTCTGGTGCATACTATATAGTTGTTACAGATTCTCTAGGATGTAGAGATACGTCATCGAACATTTCATTACCAAGTGTTGGAGGTGTTAATGTTACTTTAAGTGGTACACCACTTTCTGGCGCTGAACCTTTAGATGTATTATTAAATGCTAACACAAATACTTCAGTTAATAATTACAACTGGTTTTTAAACAATTCACCTATTGGCACAACACCTGGTAATACGTTTAATTTAACTGGATTAACATATGGTTCTTATGTTGCTCAAGTAACGGTAAGTGATAGCTACGGTTGTTTAGATACCGCACAAATAACAATTAATGTTGATGCTACAATAGATATTGTGATCCCAAATGTTTTCACGCCGAATGGAGATAACTTAAATGATGTTTTTGAAATAAAAACCAAAGGAATCGAATCAATTGAAGGTAAAATATTTAATAGATGGGGACAATTAATTTTCTCTTGGAATAGCTTAAATGCGGTTTGGGATGGCAAAATGATTAATGGAGAAATTGCCTCTGAAGGAACTTATTATTACATCATTGACTACACTGACATTAACAAACAAACACACAATAAAACAGGATACATAGAATTACTTCACTAATCTTAAAAACAAACAAAATGAAAAACAAAATCGTAAACCAAATCCTATTTAAAATTCTATTTTTTACAAGAACTAATTTTAATTCTTTTAAAATAGCATAACAATAGCCCTAAACCCCCACCCTAAATTAGTTTTGAATTCACACTAAAATCCCTTAATAACAGAGATGCTATTAAGGGAAATAGGGATTTTAAACTTAATTTGATTTATCCTTTAAGATTTTTTTGATTTCAACTAATTCATTCTTTATATCAATCAACAATTGATTGTCATTTGCAGTGCTCGAATTAGAGACGTTGGTTACAATATTGAATTTCTCCTTCCTAACTTTCTCTCTCTGATTTAAAATTTCTACTTTAAAACTTTCCGCATCATTAATTCCAAGCATACTCATCATATTAGAATCATGCTTGCCACCGCCACCAGCCGTTTCAATTCTTATTAAGGTTAAGCCGAAATATCTTAAAATAGGGCCTCCAATAAAAGATAAATCTTGTATGTTTTCTAGAGGAATTGTTTTTTCTATATGAACAATTAAACCTTTTGAAAATTTCAAGTTTTTATTTGTCAATTCGCACGACAAAGTTTTAAAAAACTTACCACTCAAAAACTGCCCTAAACCTAATATCCAAAACGGAATTAATACAATACCAACAACACTTGTAATTAGAAAAAAAAGTACGATAAAAAATATATACGTTTTAACCTTTGGATTAAAAGTTGCCGACCTAAGTACTACTTCATTTTCGAGCATTATAGATTATTTAAGGCATTTAAAACGTTTTTCTCAATTCTAGAATTAATTTCTTCACCAGAATGTTTAATAAATTTCTCACCACTTACTTTTTCATATAACTCTATGTAACGCTCTGAAATTTCATTCACCCACGCTTCATTCATTTCAGGAACAGATTGCCCTTCTTTACCTTGAAATCCATTTTCGATTAACCAACGACGAACAAACTCCTTACTTAACTGCTTTTGCTCTTCGCCTTTAGCTTGTCTTTCATTATATCCCTCTAAATAAAAATAGCGCGAAGAATCTGGAGTATGAATTTCATCCATCAAATATATCTTTCCTTCATACAAACCGAATTCATACTTCGTATCAACTAAAATTAAACCTTGCTTAGCTGCAATTTCACAACCTCTTTGATACAAAGCATCTGTATATTTCTCTAATTGAGAATAATGTTCTTCACTAACAATGCCTTGTTTAATGATTTCCTCACGACTTATATCTTCATCATGCCCTTCGCTAGCTTTAGTAGTAGGAGTAATAATAGGTGTAGGTAATTTATCATTCTCTTTCAAGCCCTCAGGTAAAGTAACACCGCATAACGTTCTTAAACCACTATTATAAGTTCGCGCTGCATGACCTGCTAAATAACCACGAATTACCATTTCAACTTTAAAGGGTTGACAGTATCTTCCAATTGCAACATTTGGATCAGGAACCGAAATAATCCAATTAGGCACAATATCCTTTGTTGCTTCTAAAAACTTAGCTGCAATTTGATTTAAAACTTGTCCTTTATAAGGTATTCCCTTTGGCAAAACAACATCGAAAGCACTGATACGATCGCTTGCAACCATAACTAAATATTTATCATCGATATTGTATACATCTCTAACTTTACCTTTATACAAAGACTTTTGCTTTGGAAAATTATACTGTGTTTGATTTAAAACGTTCATTCTGATTTATTTTATACTTTGTAATTTATCTTTATCGTAATTTTCAATAATTGCTTTTACTAACTTATGACGAATAACATCTTCGCCATCCAAGTATATAAAATCAATTCCTTTTACCTTACTCACAACACGCATAGCTTGAACCAAGCCAGAAGGTTGTTTGTGCGGTAAATCAATTTGAGTAGCATCGCCTGTAATTAAAAATTTAGCATTTGAACCCATACGAGTCAAAAACATTTTCATTTGACTCTCGGTTGTATTTTGTGCTTCATCTAAAATTACAAAAGCATTATCCAAAGTTCTACCACGCATAAAAGCTAATGGTGCAATCTGTATCACTCGGTTCTCAACATGCTGAGCCAATTTATCGGCAGGAATCATGTCCATCAATGCATCGTACAACGGTTGCATGTATGGATCCAATTTTTCTTTT
>CAZRUA010000020.1:0-40358 GCA_964603125.1 uncultured Flavobacteriaceae bacterium
ATCAAATTCATATCCAAGAATTAAAATATTCAATTTATCAATAATTTTTATTTTACATGGAATTCCAATAAGTAATGTTTCCGAATTAATTTCTTCTTTTTCTTTAATAGTATTAAACTTATTAATTATTATAGGAACTTTTAAGTAATTATTTTCTTTGAAATAAAACATTTTATCTAAAGAAAATGTTTGTTTCATCAGCGCTATAAACTTATGCCACCGAATAACATTCTCTTTGATATTTAGCGTAAAAATATCTTTAATAAATCGTTTGTAATTCATTTGCTTAATAATAACTCTCTATATGAATCAAAAAACAATTGCTTTCCAAAGTTTGTCTTAGCATGCACAATTGCTTTATTGGAAATTAGATTTCTATTTTGCTCAGATGAACAAAGATACTGAAGATTTTCAACAATTTTATTGACTATATCCGATTCGTCAGTTTCACTTATCAATAAACCTGTTTCATTATGGATAACATGCTGAGCTATACCACCAACATTAGTTGTAATAGGTATTACACCTTGCATCATTGCCTCCATAATCACCATAGGGAAGCCCTCGCGTGAAGATGATATAATTAAAGCTAATGATTCTGAATAATGTTTGCGCAATACATTAACATCTGCTATCTCACCTAATAAGTTGCAATATTTTAAATAATCATTTGGAATGGCTTTACTTACATCTCCTATAAAATAAAATGAAACGGGTAATCCTTTTTCAGAGCAAATAGCAGCTGCTTGCGCAATTAAATGAATTCTTTTTTCATAACTCCCTCGGCCCACATAAATCACTTTAAAAGGTTCAATTAATTTTACCTTTTCCATATCAACCTCATCAACAAAATTTGTAATACATTTTATATCGTTAACATACTTTAATTCTACTCCATTCCTTTCATACAATTTCTTAAAATCATTTATCGTATTTTTACTTATAACAATTCTCTTCCAAAACCTTGAAACATTAGGCAAACTCCATTTTTCAGAACCATCTTCGTTATCGTGCATAAAAGCATGCACTAAATCAACTAACCTAAGTGATTTAGGTAATACAGGAATACTATCATAAAAAAACTTTGAATTGCTGCTAAAAAAAATCGTATCGTTATTACTTGCTACTTTCACAATCTTTTTAGTAAACCATTTTTTAGTTACCGATAACCTTAAGATATGGTCCACCTCAACAAGTCTCGAATGTTTTTTAAATTCAGGCAGTAAAGCTTTTACCTCAGAAAAAGAAGTTAAGAAAACCACAGGCTTTTTATCCGATATCGTTTCTACAATGGACAAATGAACTCTTTCGGCTCCTCCTATGTGGCAAAATGGAAAGAAAAAGTAATGCCTTGGCTTTTTTGCAAACCAGCAAAACCATTGAAATTTAATGCACTGAACAAATACACTCGGTAACTCAGCCTTTCTAAGTTTTTGTATAAAATGATAAGTAGGTCTAAATATTAATTTAAAGCAATCACTCAATAAAGATATAAATACTCTACGTTCAACCTTACCTGCAAGAATACGTTTAAAATTATTTTTACAATATGCCTTTTTAAAGCGTATAATTTTTTTATGTACACTTTCTCTATTAGCGGTAACGGTTGTGCTAGTAGAATGAATTCGATAATTTACTAATACCTCATCCAATTTTGAAATAATATGTCCCTTAGCAATAACATCTAACCATAAGCCCCAATCTTCGTTTTTTGTATAATCTAAATTATAAGCAATTGGTTTTACAATATCAGCACGCATCATCATGGTGGGTTGTCCAACACAATTTATAATAGGAAGCAAATTATAAATTTCCTCATTACTGCTTGTAATTTCGTCTTCATGCCACATTCCTATTGGCTCTCCCTTTTCGTTAATTAAAGCTAATTTAGTGGCTAAAACAGCAACGTTTGGGTTTGATTCTAAAAACTGTATTTGTTTTTCGAAACGTGTTGGTAAAGAAACATCATCAGCATCCATTTTGGCTACATACTTTCCCGATGCCATAGCCAAAGCCTTATTTCTGGTTTTAATTATCCCTAAATTAGTTTCATTGCTCACCAATTTAATTCTCTCATCGTGAATTGATTGAATAACATCTAATGAATTATCGGTTGAACCATCATTGATGATAATAAACTCAAAATTGCTATACGTTTGATTCAATATACTTTGTATAGCCTCCTTTACAAAAGGCGCGGCATTATATACCGGCATAATAACAGATAATAACGGTTTTACATTCGTATCCATTGTGCAGGAAATAAATTATCCGTATTAATATCCGTATTCGCTAACCATTTTTGTGGAGCTACAACAATTTTTTCATTTTGATTAATTAACCAAGCCCCCCACCAACTAAAACTGCTATTTGCTATAATAGCGTGCTTGCAGGACGACATTAATTTTAAATCTTCAAATTGATTTAAATTTTCTTTACACACTAAAACACATTTGAAATCGAAACCTAATGCTGCAGAATTAAAATTTTCTTCAACCCATTTTGAATCATCAGAAAAAATAAAATATACAGGATTTTCAATTTTTGAAGAAACAAAATTTATTGCTCTAACATAATAATCCAAATCACACATTCCATGATAAGCAAGTGTTTCTGGATTATTAGCATAATCACCTCTACGAATATGCAAGCTAACCGCTTTTGCATTATTAATATCAGTAAGGAAGTTATTGGCTGCTTTACTCAAAGGTGCTGTATATTGAAATTCATTTCTAATCTCGTTTTCAATAGCTTCAAAATACTTAGGACTTTGCCAATATCCTTGCAAGTAAGAGTTATCCTCTGGAAATGGCATTTTTTCATCGAAATGAAACTTTTGTTCCACGATTGATTTGAACTTTTGTTTTCCGATAAGTTTATGGAAAATATTTTTAGGTATATCCTTCTTACGTTTCGATTCAATTTCAATTTCCCCTACCAGCAATTCTGCCTTAATTGATAATTGATTTAAAGAATAATTACGATATATATGTTTCGCATCTTTATTAGCGAGCTCCTTAATATCAAGTAATAAATGGGTGTTATTTTTAATAGCCACTGCACGTCCAAATGCATATTGAAACATTTGATTACCAAGACCTCCAAGTAAGCGTGTAACAACCATTTTAAAACTTTAACAACGACTTAATTTTTGCTTTAATTCTTCTGCGATTTCGCGCCTTTTTAAAAGATTGTATTTTCTTTGAATCAAAATAATTCATATTAGCATACAATTGGTCGCCTGCAACATCATTCACCGTATCTAATAGATTGATGAAATTATTCTTTTCCATAAATTTTTCAACATCGTTTTTCAAAGGCTGATTTTTATAAAGCTCAACAGCCTCTACTTCCATCCAAATTAACTTTATCTTACTTAAAAAATCGCCTGCACCCGTCAAAACCATTAATTCAGCTCCTTGCACGTCAATGTGAGCAAAATCAATTTCTAATACTTGCTTATTTTTAACATAGTCACTCAACAACATTGTTTGAACTTCAATTTTCTTATTGAACTGCAACCATGATGTATGTTTCTTCATTTCCTCCGATGGAGGCAATAATGAACTGGATTTATTTCCAAAATCCCACTCTTCACTATTTTTTAAATCACCTGGCTCACCTTCCGAAAGAAAAAACTCAGCAGTTCCATTTTCATTACTCAAAGCAATCCCTTCTAAAACAATATTGTTACGCTTATATTTCTTAATCGATTCTCTTCCAATCGCTAAATTATCTGGGCGTGGCTCAAAAGCATAAACTGTTGCATTTGGAAATAATAAGGAGTAACGTATCGAGTCCTCTGCTTCACAAGCACCAATATCAAAAACATTTTTAACCTTTGCTTTTTCTAAAAGTTGCAACAGTTCGAATTCAATTTCAATAGGGCTATTTATATATTTGTCTCTATTAAACATCTTAGTTGATTATTTTATACGGGAATTGATTTAATAAAATTCCGCTTGAAGTATTAATTAAGCGATTAGCATTTGGCATGTGAATGATATCAGAAATATTTACAAAAACAGTAGAATCATTATAATCTATTGACTCTGTTCCTCTAGAAATACCCACAACAATTTTATACAAACCTGGTGTTAAATAAATCTGATCAATATCAAAAACAATTTCGTTTGTACCAATTTTAAAACTTTCGGGGCTCGACCAAGTTGTTAAAATAGGTTGTTCGGTAGCTGATATAATACCAAAGCCTACAGTAGCTCCTTCCAATTTTATTGTCGACTCAAATTGAATATGAATATTAATTTTATCTCCTACAGGATAATCTGCACATAGCTCACCTTTGTTATCTCTTAATTCAACCTTTGTAAAATATGCTTTTGAATTTTTATAGTTTTTTGAATCAGTAAAAGTAAACACGGAATTTGTTGCCGCATTACCAAAATCCAAATAATCCTTAATCACATTATGAATGTCTCCGTACTTTACAACGCTGCCTTTTTGCAAAAACAAGCCTTTGTTACAAAGATTTTGAACTGCACCCATATTGTGGCTAACAAATAAGATTGTCCTGCCTTCCTTAGTGCTAACATCATTCATTTTCCCTAAACACTTTC
The DNA here is from genome assembly GCA_964603125.1 of uncultured Flavobacteriaceae bacterium. Taxonomy (GTDB): domain Bacteria; phylum Bacteroidota; class Bacteroidia; order B-17B0; family Aurantibacillaceae; genus CAZRUA01. The sequence continues at coordinate 4,578 of CAZRUA010000020.1, forward strand.
GCTGAAACTGGGCGTCACCTACAGCTAATACCTCATCCACAATTAAAATCTCAGGTTCTAAATGCGCTGCAACTGCAAAGGCTAAACGCACATACATTCCACTACTATAACGTTTAACGGGTGTATCTAAAAACTGTTCAATCTCCGCAAAATCAATTATTTCATCAAATTTCTTATCTATCTCTTGCTTATTCATTCCTAAAATGGAACCATTCAAGTAAATGTTTTCACGACCCGATAAATCACCATGGAAACCAGTACCAACTTCCAATAAGGCTGCCAGCTTACCTGTGATTTCAATTCTCCCTTTTGATGGTGGAGTAATACGTGATAGTATTTTTAGTAAAGTAGATTTACCTGCTCCATTTCTTCCTATAACTCCTACTCTATCTCCTCTTTCAATTTCAAAAGATACATCATTCAATGCTAAAAACTCCTCCTTATCATTGCGCTTGGCAAATTGCTTTATGTTTTTAAGATTAGATAAAATGTTTCCGTACAAAGTATCACTTTTTTGTGCACCACTTTTATTAAGTAAATATTTTTTACTTAAACCATCCACTTTTATTACCGTATTATCCCCCATCAACAATTAAATATAATCAACAAAGCTTCGTTCAAATTTATAGAAATACTTTACTCCTATAAATAAGAATAAGAAAGATACAATTAACGAAACAGCTAAAAATGGCAATTGATTAGAGAAATCGCCACCGGTTAAACTCCATCTAAACCCTTCAATGGCTGCAACCATTGGATTACAATGATATGCCCAGTGCAAATAAGAAGGTAAACGCTCTAAGATATACGAGCTTGGAAAAATTACTGGACTAGCATACATTGCTATTTGCAATATTAAGGGTACGATAAATTTAACATCTCGAAATTTAACGTTGATAGTAGCAAAGTAAAGTCCTATTCCAAAACCGTTTAATAAAGTTAGAAAAATAAAAACAGGAGCCAAAACTACCTGCCAGTGCAAGGAATGACCCGAAATCACAAACAAAACAACAAGTATTGTTAAAGAAATAATAAAATCAACCATACTCACTAAAATTGTACTAAGCGGGATAATTATTTTCGGAAAAAAAACTTTACTAAACAAGTTCGAATTACCTACTATTGAATTACTTACATCACTGTAAACATTCGAAAACAATTGCCAAAGTGTCATTGCTATAGCAACATCTAAAAAATTGTCTACACTATTAGCATCGCCTCTAATTTTTGAAGATAAATAACCAAAAACCAAAATATTAATCAGAGGTTTTACGAGTGCCCAAGCTATTCCTGCAAACGCCTGTTTATAACGCACCGAAAAATCTCTTTTAGCCAAATTTTGCAGTAAAGTTTTGTACTGCAAAATGTCTCGCATAGAGAAAATAGAATCATTCCCCGCTTCTATGACTATTTTATTTGGTTTCAACTAAGGTTAAATTAATGATAAACCTCAAAGATATTTAAATTATTGGGAATTTTTAGAGCAAAAAGAGCCATAATTGGCGTTTTTTGAACCATTAATTGTTACTAAAACACTTTCTGCCTAAGCACAGGCTAATTATTTACTAAAAATTTCCATATGATTTTAAGCCTAAAATAATCTTTGATTTAAATAGGAAAAGCTTTTTTAATCAACCCTAATTGCCTATTTTTGGTAAGACGATTTATCAAGCATTAATTATGAAATTTATAAATAACCTTTTACGTTTAAATCATAGACTTATAACAATATGCACATTTGTGTATTTAGTGTTTAACTCCTTATCCACTAATGCATTAAGCTATTACACTTACCAAAGTGGTAATTGGAATAATCCGAACGTTTGGACAACAGATGCATCTGGAACAACATTAGTTAGCCCTGCAGTGCCTGGTAATGGTGACAATGTTACAATCATGAATGGTATAACAGTTACCCTAACCGCCAATGTTGCAACAACAACTCATGTGTTAACTATTAATCCAGGAGCTATTTTAAATCTGTCAACATTTACTTTTACCGCAGGTCTTACTTCCATTAATGGTTCAGGAACATTACGAGTTAAATCCAATTATTTTCCAACTGGAACAAACAACTTTACAACTTCAACAGGAAGTAGTGTAGAATATTACGACTGGTCAGCCGATGCTCTTTTACCAACATCTCCAGTAACCTACTACAATTTAACTATATCACATTCGCTTGCCTCTTCAAGAATTGTTACATTTGGTTCAGCTGCGACTACAATTAATGGAAATTTCGAATTAGTTTGTACTGGAACAGGATTAACTTTTAGATTAGGAGATGTAGTTGGAACTTCACGTTCGCTAATTTTTAATGGAGATGTAACGATTGGTTCTTCTTGTACAATGGATGTTTTAGCAGGAACTACAACCAATCATACCTTAACTTGCGCAGGAAACTTCACCAACAATGGAACTTTAGATTTACAAAACAACGCCGATTATGCTGCAGCCGCCACCAATAAAGCTAACATAACATTTAATGGAGCTGCGGATAAAATTTTAGCTATCAACTCATCAAATACAAGCTTTGGAAATTTCACTCTTGATAAAGGAACTGACCAAACTTTTATTTTAAGTGTAACTTGTTCAGTTGCTGGAACAAGTCCTTTTGATGGCAACTTAAGTAACAACATGATTACCCTAACCAATGGAACTTTGAAACTAGGCACAAACCTTACTGTTCCACAATTAAATACTACGGGTAACTATGATATTAGTACTGGTCAAAATAATAATGCAGGACTATGGATTGATGGTGCAATTGTAAATCAAGGTGGTGGTTCGGCAATGGTTGTTTATGGTAAATTTAGGGTGAGTGATGGTTCTTATACTATCAATTCAGGACAAGCATGTATTGTAACACGTGACCAAGGGGAGTTACTTTTTGAAGGTGGAACAACAACTATGGTTACTTTACGACCATCAGTTAACGCCTTAAGTACTGGAAGCTACACCCAAACTGGTGGGACGGTTACCATTACAGGTGCTGTAACAAATACAGATTTTCCAGTTTTTTCTTGGCCATTTACAACTGCTTCATTTAACATGTCAGGCGGAACAATAAATGTTTCTTTACCTACAGCAAGCGGAACAGCAGTAAATGGAGGAATTTTAATTGCCTCATCTGCATATAGTGTAACCGGTGGAACTTGGAATGTAAATATACCTGCTTCTGCCATTAATTTTAACATTAATTCATCGGTACCTTTTTGGGATTTAAATGTTAGAAAAGCTGGCGCAGGTGCTGGAGCACTTACAATTGGAGATCAAAACATGAACCATACTAGTTTAGGAACTCCAGTTACTTATACTGCAAAACCATTAATTGTATTAAATGATTTAACCTTGATTAATGGAGCTACAAGCCCTACACTTAACTCAAGTTTGAATAATACAACCGATCAAAATGTAACTGTAGGAGGTCATTTTAATATTCAAACAGGTTGTACCTATACTCCGGGAAATAATACAACCACTTTTAATGGAACGGGTTCACAAACTTTTACCAACAGCGGAACTATAACTTCTGGTTTGTATGATTTTACAGTTAACAAAAGTTCGGGTACACTTACTTTAGCTGGAACAGTTGCAACAACCACTGTTAGAAATAATCTTTCAATTACAACAGGAACCCTTGCAGATGGAGGTAAAACAATTGACGTGAAAGGAAATGTGGCGAATGCAGGAACACATACAGGTTCGGGCAGTATAACATTATCTTCAACCACATTACAAACAATTACAAGTACCAATGGAGTGTTCGGTAATTTAATATTTAACAATACAATAGCGGCAGGATTAACAAGTGTTGCATTAGTTGGAAACACAACAATTAATGGCGATTTAACACTAAATCAAAATAATCTTTTTAATATATCATCTTATAATTTAGCTCTTGGAGCATCTAGTTCATTACTAGGAACCTTCAGTAATACGCGTTTTATAAGAACTCAAGGACTTGCTACTGATGGAGGGATAACAAAAACTTTTTCATCAAATACAACTTTTACATTCCCGTTAGGTTTTAATATTGGAACAAACTACACTCCATCAACTATTACTCTAGGCGGCACTGCGCCTACTTCTTATGGTTCAATAAATGTTCGTCCGGTTAATTCCGAACATCCACTTACAACTGCATCAGGCTTAGCTATACTTTTTTATTGGAAGGTAACAAGCACAGGATTTGTGCTTGATCCGGGAACAACGGTTACACATACTTATACTTATTTAGATCCTGCACATGTAGTTGCTACTGAGGGGCAATATGAACCTGCTAGGTATAGCTCATCAACATCTCTTTGGACAACTGGACCTACAAGTGATGTAAATCAAGCAACAAATACAATAACATTTAATCCAGCAAGTTTTGGGGCGGTTATAGATGGGGATTATACAACAGGAGATAATAATCCATCTGCTTCAGGACCATTTAATCCAATTCGTGTTTTTTACAGTAAAACAGGTGGAGCCTTTGATTGGAACAATACCGCTGGAACTTCGTGGTCATTGATCAGTCATACTGGCGCTGCAACAGCCTTAGTTCCTGGTTTAAACGATGTAGTTCAAATTGGTGATGCAACAAATAATAATCACAACATGGTTATTGATGCCAACACTGCTTTATGCGGTCAATTGAAAATTGCTGCAGGATGTACTTTAACGGTTAGCACTTTTACTGGACATAATTTTGGCACCTACTCTACTCCAACTAGTGGAAACGGAACGATAAGAATTGCTTCGAACACAACATTAACAGGAAACTTCAATGATTTTATTGGAACAACTGGAGGAACTTTTGAATATTATGGAAATTCTTATACTTTACCTACAACATTTGCAAGCTATTATAATTTGGTTCTCACACCTAATGCTGGACAAATTTTAACTATGCCAGATGCAGCTTTAACAATCTATAATAATATGACAACGCAGCAGGCTGGTGCAACAGGATTAAGTTATTTAAATATATCCGCAACTTCCAGAACGGTTACAATAAACGGAAACCTAAATGTTACAAGTGGGAATTTACAATATAGAAATGGGATTGCTCAAAGCATTGTAGTATTAGGAGATGTAAATATTTCAGCTGGAGCAACTTTTGATGTTCAAAATTCGGCTGCTTTGAGCCACAGCTTAACTATAAGTGGAAATTTGAGTAATGCAGGAACTTTAGATTTTAGTACTGCTGGAAGTGATTGTAACGTTACATTTACTGGCACATCAAATAAATCAATTTCAGGAGCTGGAGCCACAACCGACTTTAACACTCTAACGGTTAACAAAGGAACTTCACAAACTCCAATTTTAGATGTTACTTCAACAGCATTTACTTTATCAGGAACTTCTCCAAATTTAGTTTTAACAAACGGAACTTTTAAGTTTTCTACAGCATCTAGTTTAACACTTGGACTTTCTACAACCTCCTTCACAATACCTTCAACTGCATGCTTATCAATGAACTCTACAAATAGTATCATGAATATTGCTACTGCCAATGCTGCTGCAAACGATTTATTTTTAAATGGAAAATTGCAAGTATTAACAGGTACTGTTAATGTAGGTACATCTGGAAATACTTTAGGTAATGACATTGAATATGCTGCAGCTGGATTACCCGAACTAGACATTCAGGGTTCTGGAATTTTAAATGTAGATGGTCAGATTAGAAGAACATTAACAAGTGCAACAGGTTCGTTAATCTTTGGGATGTCTGGTACAACAAGTACTTTATTAATTAGAGGTGCAGGTGCATCAACATTAAGAGGTATGCTAGAAATCACTAATACAGGAAGTGTATTTAATATGTCGGGCACACCAACCATTATTTTCCAAAACGCTGCTGGAGTAGATTATGGAGATGTTTACATTGTTCCTTCTTCATCAACAGTTACTGGAGGAACTTTGCAATTTGGTAATGCAAGTACTGCGGCTTCCGAAATATTTAAATTAATATCAAATGTGAGTTTATACAATATTGTTGTTAATACTACAAACTCACCTACAGTGCGCTTAGATAACTATGGTATAACAATACTAAACAACTTAAGCATTCAAGCAGGTGCAATTTTTAACGCTAACAGTTTAGATGTAAATATTGGAGGAAACTTAACAAACTTAAATGTAACTAACACAACAGGAACAGCAGTTGGTGGATACAGGGCTGGTTCAGCAACTCAAACAACAACATTTAATAGTTCTAGTGCTAATCAAACCATAACAGGAACTTCAACACCAAACAGAACAAACTTCGCCAATTTAGTAATTAACAACACATTTGGTACAGTTACATTAGCAGCTAATACAGCTGTTACAGTAAATAGTATGTTAACTATTTCTAATGGAACTTTAGCTGATGGCGGTAATATCATACGAGTTTTAGGTAATATTTCAAATTCAGCGACACATAGTGGAAGTGGAAAAATATTTTTAAACGGCAGCACTCAACAAGTCATGAGTGGTTCGGGCTCTGGTATTTTTCAAAACATTGAATTAGATAATAGCAGCGGTTCAATTTTCACTGCAAATCAAACGGTTAATGGCGTTTTAACATTAACCACGGGTATATTTGAAATAAATTCCTACCTACTTACATTAAACACAAATGCAAACGTTTCGGTTACAACTCCAAGTGCAACAAAAATGATTAAAATGAGTGGTTCATTAATTGACCAAGGTATAACTAAGAACTTTCCAACTGGTGCATTTAACATTACTTTTGCAATAGGCTCAGGAACAAAATATACACCAGTATCATATAACGTAACAGCCAATTCAGCAGCAGGTAGCATTAACATTACCTTGGTGGACAATAAACATCCTTCTACTCAAGACCCTTTAAATTTAGAACTTTCTTATTACTGGAATGTAACTGCAACAGGTTTTTCTGGCTTAAATGTGACTCACACTTACAATTACATTCAAAGTGATGTTTTTGGTACAGAAACGCTTTACAAAACAGGTAGGTTTTATGATGGAGATTGGATACCTGTTGATGGATACGCAGGAACTGTTAATGCGGCTGCTAATACAATGACACTTACAAATGTAAATTTTATTGATGGAGATTATACAGCAGGTGAATCAGATGGTTCTACTACATTAGAATTTCAAGCGCTAAAAACATATTACAGCAGAAATGCAACCTTAGGAGGTGATTGGGACAATTTAAATTCGTGGAGTACGGATGATATTTTGCAACATGCAGGTGCCCCTGCAACCAGAATGCCTGAAGGAAATCCTGTAATCATTGCGTCAGGACACACAATAACTGCCAATGGAAACTCCAGAGTTGCTCGTTCAATTGTTTTGAATGGAACTGCAATTTTAGATTATTCAGATTTTATAAACCACACACCTGGTAATGTTAGTGGAACAGGAACAATTAAAATAAAATCAACCTCAGGTGGCTCACTATTAATTCCTTCTGCAAACTATACCAGTTTTGTTGCTGCAGGTGGCGGTACTTTTGAGTTTTATGGCACAACAAATGCAACATTAAATGCAAGTGCCTTTACATTCAACAATGTTATTTTCTCAGGCACATCTACAAAAACATTAGCTTCAGGAACTTATGTTCTCAACGGCAATTTAACAATAAGTGGAGGCACTTTAAGCAATACAACGAATAACTCTCCTTTATCTATAAAAGGTAACTGGACTAACAATTCGGGCGCAAGCGCATTTTTGCCTGGTTCAACAGGAACAGTTACATTTAATGGAACAAGTGCTCAATCAATTGGCGGAAGTGCCTCTACAAACTTCAACAATCTAGTGATAAACAACTCTAGTAGTACTGGAGTAACTCTTAATGCAGCTGCTTCTGTTACAAAAGCTCTTACACTTACTGATGGTTTTCTTTACACAAGTTCAACTAATTTATTAAGCTTAGCCGATAATGCTACTGCTACTTCGGGAAGTGTAAACAGTTATGTAGCTGGACCAATGAAAAAAGTTGGTGATGATTCCTTTACATTTCCAATAGGCTCAAGTAACGGAGCTAAATGGGCTAGAATAGGAATGATTAAAGTTTCTGGTTATAATACAACTACCGAATTTACCGCTCAATATTTTGCTACTCCAGCATCAAATAATACCACTCCTCAAATGAATGGAGGCCTAGACCATGTGAGTTATGTTGAAGTTTGGGATTTAAGTAGAACTTTAGACCCATCAAATGATGCCACTGCCAAAGTATCTTTATACTATGAAGACCCTGTATTTAGTGGGATAAACTCATCTGGCGATACACGTGTAGCACATTTTAGTTCTGTATCCTCAAAATGGGAAAACATGGGAGGATCTGGTGCAAGTCCAATAACTTCAACTGTTAATTTTAGCACTTTTAGTCCTATCACCTTCGGTTCAGTAGTAGCTTTTGGTATTAATCCATTACCGATTGAATTAGTTGATTTTACTGCAACACCAAAAAATAATAATCATGTAGAATTAAATTGGACAACAGTAAGCGAGACCAACAATAATTATTTCACAATTGAAAGATCACAAGATGCATTTAATTTTAGCGAGCTAACTTTTGTTAATAGTCAAGCTATAAACGGAAACAGTAATTCAACATTAAACTATACATCAACTGATACTGAGCCTTTTGAAGGAATTTCTTATTACAGATTAAAACAAACTGATTTAAATGGAGATTTCTCATATTCGGATATAATTTCTGTTTCATTAAACAAGAGTGGAGATTTAGACTTCCAAGTATATCCAAATCCAACTAATGGTAATTCATTTAATATTTTAGTTGAAAATGAAAAAGAGCAAGATATAAGTATAAATATTTATGATTTACAAGGGAAACAAGTACTATCAAAAACAATTAAAACAGAACAAAGCGGAAAAAACAATATTGAAATCAACCCGAATGTACCTTTAAACTCGGGCATCTATATTATACATATTCGTTCAAATACAAAATCAGGTTACAACAAATTAATCATTAAGTAATTTTAATATTTACGCAAATATTCAATTCACAAAACGAAAATTAACAGAATAAAAAAAGGCAATGACTCAGTGTTATTGCCTTTTTTGTTTATAAGAATATAATTACAATTTTATAAACTTTGTTTTTGCGCCATTCTTAGTTTGGATAAAATACATACCAGATGGCAAATTACGGATATCAATTTGTTTATTAAGATTTAGTTTTTCACTCAATACTAACCTTCCAAACAAATCAGTTATTATAATATCATCCATTTGTTCCGCATCAATCGTTAAATAAGACTCAACAGGATTAGGGAAAATAGCCAATTCTTTTACTGCAACTTCATTAATCCCAACACTTGAAGTAAAAATATCAAATCCAATCCACTTATTGATTGAGTTATTGTAAATCCAAACGATATTATTTGCAAACGAAAATTGACCACCATTATACGAAGTGCTAGGGGCATTTGAAGGTAATGCAATACTAGCCGCATATGCACCAGTAGTTTTATTAAAAAATAATATTTGCTTAGTTGAATAATTATATAATCCAACTTCCATACCCACACATCCAGTATATATTAATGTTGGAGAAGAAATGGAAGTGAAATTTGGTATACCAGTTAAAACTATTGTTGGAGCATCTACACCATTTACCCTTGATTCGCCATATAAACTTCCTGATTTATAATATAATATTCGATTGTTTTGCGGGTCAAATGCACCTATCGCCTGAGGATCGGGAGGTGTTGTATTAAATGGATTCTGAATTGTTCCTCCAAAATAACCTTGAGTTGTAAGATTATCCACAACAAAATAATTATTCCAAGTATTACCTTCAATTTTCCCTGTATTTGGATTGTACCACATACCTCTCCAATCTGTATCAATAGAACTTCCCAACAAGTTCCCATTAATATCAAAATACTCATCAGGATCATTACCACCAGCATTATTGCTATAATACAAATTAAATATAGGATTAAAAGCAACAGCTGTTCTATATTGTGTGCCTCCTGAACAATGCAATGTATCTCCCGAAACTACTGCTGTTGTTCTTAATGTACATTGAGCAAAACTATTCTGATTAGCGAAACCTAAAGCGCTAACAAATAAAATTATCTTTCTAAAATTTCTCATAACCATAAACTATTGTTTAATAAACTTGGTTGTTACTCCCAAATCTGTAACTATATAATAAACTCCGGCATTTAAGTCATTCAATTGAAGCTCCGACTTTCCTTTTGTTAAAGATGATGTTAAAACAACTACGCCTAATGAATTAAATACTTTTAAACTTTTCCCTTCTGCTTTTATAGTCAATTTATCTTGAGCAGGATTAGGATAAACCAACATTTCATTTTTAACACTTTCTATACTATTTAATCCAACACTTGTATATGTTATACAATCGGACATTATGCTGCAACCGCTAACAGTTAATAAAACCCTGTAACTACCACTAGTTGTTGGTGTATAAACCATATTCGTTTCTCCTGGAATAATATTTCCTGTTCCGCAATCATACCATTGATAGGTAATACCTCCACCTGAAACAACGCTTTCTAAATTCACTCCGTTTTGTATTACTCCTGTATAAAACGAATTACAAGTTGCAGCTGAAAAAGGACTATCAGCAAGCCAATTAGAAGTTGAAGAAATTAATGTAAATCCTTGCAAACTACCATGACTTGAACCCATTCCACTACCATTTATTAAATTATATTCAGTTACGTTATTTTCGGCGTCAAGACCTTGATCAAAATGATAGGCTGATATTAATCCTGAAGTTGCACTTGGTATATTACAACTTTTGTTAGCTAGAATTTCTACTGGACAAAGTGCTCTATTCCAAACCCTAACCTCATCAACACTCCCTTTAAAGTTTTGATTACTGGCTAAAAGATTACCTCCAATACATAGCGGATAAAATTGGTTCTGAATTGTATATGTAAAAGGGCTTCCAACCGCAAAACCATCTAGATACAACTGTGAACCATTTGTAACACCACTTTTAAATACAAATGCAACATGATGCCATTGATTATCATTTATAGGATTTCCAACTATAATTTCAGCGGAAGTAGACCAATCATAAACAGCCAAACTATTATATCTTAAAAAAATACCATAAGCATTTACTTTTGCAACAATAGCTTTATAGCCTGTACTTAAATCATTTGTTTTTATCCAAGCCTCAACGGTTCCTGTACTAAGTTCATGATCTGGATTTGTTGCGAAATTTACAAAGTCATCTACACCATCAAAATTTAAGGAAGTTGCATTAGCAGCTATATAATTAGAACAAGTATTACCTGTAGTAATTAAGCCTCCATCATCCCAATTGGATCCATTTCCATTTAAGGTAAATCCAACTAGTGTTCCAACTAAGCTTGAATTTTCAGCAAAAAGACTATCTATACCTGTATTATTTGCAACCTCTATACCTTGGTTAAAATGAAATACAGATCTTAAACCACTTGTTGGAAATGAAACCTCGCAATTTGAATAATGTTGCATTTCAGGAATAGATAATACCCTATCCCAAATGCGAACTTCATCCAATTTACCATTAAAATCACCAACACCCATTGCAGAACCTCCAAAACGAAATTCAGTCAATAATTGCCATGGTGTATTTACTGTGGTTGGATAGTAATCAACTATACCATCCACATTGATACCCATTGCTTGACCTGCTCTAACAAATATAGAAACATGATACCATTGATTAATATTTACAGTAGCTGTGCTTATCAAAGTTCTTAAATTACCATCATAGGTATAATGTACAAAATGACTATTAACTAATTTTATTTGATGAGAAGCAGATGCATTTGTTCCGCTAGCATTGGTAGCAACAATTATATTTTGATCAGCTAATGAATTTAAAAGTACATTACATTCAATCGTATAATCAGTAAAAGGAGTTGTATTTGGCACTACTACTAAATCGTTTGTACCACCAAAAGACAAAGAATTAGCTGGCAAACCCGAAGACGGAGCACACACTAAAGGCAGATTAAATGGAGCACTAGAAACAAAATTCGAAGATGCCCCAGTTAATGCAAAACCCGTTAATGAAGCATCGGAAGTCAACGTAACTGAATTTTGAACTGCAAAAAGCGATGTGTTTGAACCATTTGTAACACCTTCATTAAAAGTATAACTTGCAACTAAACCCGTCCCCGATAAAATATAATTATTCATTCCTGCACTAATCTCCTCACAAGTTCGTGCAATACTCCAAATTCGAGCATCGTCTATTGATCCTTGCCAATAGTATCCTTGATTAGGATGACGACCAAAAAACAATTGGCTAGCGCTATTAATCATCCCACCAGAGTTTGTACTAGTAGTTGTAATTAAAGAACCATTCCTATATGCCTTTAATGCGTTTCCATCATAAGTAACTGCCAAATGATACCAAGTATTTGGAAGCAGTGCTCCAAAAGAAGCTGAAAAATAATTACCATTGACATCTCTTACCATTCCTACCCCTTGATAATTTGAAGAACTATGGTTCCATAATATACCTGCGTTTTCACCATAAATTGGACCATCAAGCCCTAGAGAAGAACCTGGTGCACTGGGACTTTTTGCCCAACATTCTATAGTCCAACTAGAAAAAGTAGTAGAATTAAGAACTGTTGAGGTTGTTATATGATCGTCAATTCCATCAAAATCAATCGAAGAAGAATTTCCTCCACCAAAAACTTGATTGTTGGTATTATTTGATTGTGAAATGCAGGTGTTGAAAATAGCGAAACCTGCAAGAATAAGTAATTTTTTTTTCATAAATTATAAGTAAAAGTATTTTACACAAAAGTGCACTTTTACAAACAATAGAAAGGAAGCAACTTTGTAAGCTGCGCAGTTGAGTTTGTGAACGGAACTATCCATTATCCAATTTACGAAGAAACAATTCCCTCCTGTCTCTAGCTAAGTCAATTGATCGATTATTTTTCATTGTAATTGTACCTCTGCCAGTTCTGCTAAATGAGGCTAAGTGATCAATATTAATAATGAAGGAACGGTGCACTCGAACAAGTTTTGGAAAATGTTCAAGTAACTGTTCAAAATATTTTAAGTTCTTTGAAATGGTTCGTTGCTTCTTATCCAAAGTAAACAAATGAACATAAGATCCATCCGCCTCCAGATATTCAATATCATTAACCGAAACATATTCGTATCCTCCCTGCACTGGTATTGCAATATTCTGAGAAGATTCTTTATCAAAATTCTTCACCAACGAATCCAACCTTACGCGTGCTTGTTTCATATTTTTTCTTTCACCCACTCTTTCAATAGCTTCGAGCAATTGCTTCTCTTGTAAAGGTTTTAATAAATAATCGATAGCTGATAAACGAAATGCCTTTATTGCAAAATCGTTATACGCAGTAGTAAATACAATATCAACATCAATTTGTTCTAGCAGCAACTCTTCCGCTAATTGAATTCCCGATTTACCAGGCATCTCAATATCCATAAAAACTAAATCTGGATTCAACTTTTTTATAATCAGCATTCCATCATCAGCATTTTCTGCTTCCCCTAAAACTAAAACATTAGAAGCAAGTTCTTCTATCATCAAGCGAAGTAGTTTCCTTGCTTGTGGTGAATCATCAATAATGATAGCATTTAATTTAGCTTGTTTCATTTATGTATTAAGATTCTTAATTTGACTATTGTCCCACTTTGTTCTTTATTAAGTTCTGCTCTATCTTTCATATCAACAGATATTGCATCTTTATTCCCACTATTCAACAAATCAATTCGTTTTGAAGTAGCCTTACTTGCAAACGACTTGTGCGTTTTTTTATTTTGCATATTAATTTGTTTAGAAACCTCCTGCCCTACTCCATTATCAACTATTTCAACAATTAGTAAATTCTCATTCTCCAACAAACTTATGCTAAGTGTTAATTTCTTTTCGCCTTTTTTATGACGTAAACCATGTTTAAATGCATTCTCCACATAAGGTTGAATTAATAAGCCAGGTATTTCAATCGAATCAACATCTATGTTTTTATCTAGTATAATCTCATGGCTAAATTCTCCTTCAAGCAGCATAGCTTCCAACTCGATATAGATTCTTAAAATTTCTATCTCCTCCGACAACTTAATTCTTTCATTCGAACTATTATCTAAGACCTTTCGCATCAAATCAGAAAACTCGCTTAAATAAAGTACTGCATTTTTTTTATCGTTATCATAGATATATCCCTTTATTGAGTTCAATACATTAAAAATAAAATGGGGATTCATTTGAGCTTTCAATGCTGATTGTTGAACCAAACGTAATTCATTTTCCAACTTAATTTTTTTTAATTCCTCCAACTGTTTTTTTCTTATTTTTTTAACACGAATTAAAAATATAAAATAGAAAACTAGCATTAGAAAAAACAACATTAATGCAATAAACCAAAATCGTAACCAAAAAGGAGGTTTTACATAACCTATAAGTCTTATGGTATTCTCTGAATCCTTCCCTAAATGATTTATAACTTTGACTTCCAAAACAAAGTTGCCATAAGGCATAGATTGAATATCTAAACTTTCAATGGTTGAGGGTAAACTTATCCAATTACTATCCGAACTAACGATTCGATATGCATATTTAAATGTGGCATTAGAAGAATAAGAAATGCCTGAAAGTTTCAAACTAAGTTTTTGCTTATAGTCAAAAATTAATTCATTTCCGTTTACTAATTTACCATCGATATTTATTTCATCAACATAAATATAGGATTGATATTGTTTCTTTTCAAAACTAGATGGAATCTGATTAACACCAAGAGCAGTGGCTACATAAGCAGTTTTGCCAATAAAATCAACACCTATAACTTCATTAGATGACAAACCATCAAGTCGATTTATTAACTCTTGTTTTTTTAACTCTAAATTATACTTAAACAAGCCTAAATTGGTTGCTATGTATAGCACTCCTTCATTCAAACGCAATTGCGTTGCTTGCATATTACTTGGCAAGTCAAGAAACAAACTTGCAGAATTTGAACCATTAATTACAAAAACCTTATTCTCAAATGTCAAAGCATAAAGTAATTTGTTCTTCGTATCAAAAGCTAAGGAACTAACTTGCTTACTAGTAAAGAAAGTATCATTGGCAATCCAATGCGAATTTACACTCTTGTAAACAATCAAACCCTCGTTTGTTGCAACGAACAATCTATTTCCAAGACAATCAAAAGTAATCTCTCGTGACCACGCATTTGTCAGAGTATCCACAGCCTGCTCAATTCTTAAATTCTTAAAAATAAAAGCCCCCACAGATGAAGCTACAATGTATTCATTATGAATAGGTAGTATATATTTAGCGGTTGTAAAATGCGTATTTAAAATCTCAATTCGCTTATCTTTAAAACTATATAAATTGTTATTTATATTGAAACAAATACTTTTATTAATACTGTCATAAAATAGACATTGAATATCTGCCTTTTTATCTAATGAAAATACATTTTGCAAATTACTTGAAGGATTTAATAGAGCTAACTCTCCGTTGATATTAGTGGTGTAAACCAAACTATCAACTGTTATTATTTTATTTACTTTCTGCGAACCAAAATCCACTTTATTAATAATCCAGTGTTTTATATTAAAATTTGGGATACGTAAAAGCCCATTTTGCAAAGTAGAAACCCAAAAATTCTCTTCCTGATCTAAAATGGCTCCTGAAACTGCTTTACTATCAAAAACCGAAACTCCTTTATCCAACTTCGGATCATAAATGATTAAACCTGAATAGGTAGTAATGTAAAGAAGACCATCTTTCAAAATTCTAATATCGGTTAATTTAGAATCTTTGAGCGTTTCATTTAAAAAAGAAGATTTTAATTCTTGTACTTTGCCATCCGCAATTTTATAAAAAATTGGTTTTGAACGATGAAAAAGCCAACTTTCATTCTCACTTACCTCCAAAATATATTCACTAGCCACAGTTCCATTCTCAAAAGTTACCGGAATATTGAACAATTTTTCTTTTGTTATTGAAGCGATCCCATTAAAACAAATAAATGACACAACGCCATTATTAACTCTACAGGAATGCGTAAATAGAAATTGATCTACTTTTCCGTTCGAATCAAAATCATCGAACTTTCTCCACTTTCTGCTCTTTTCATTATAGCTACTAATGCCATGTTCACCACAAACCCATAAATTGTAATCATCATCGCATGTAATATTTGAAATTTTTCCATTCCACTCACTAAGATTTATTAAAGAGTCATTTTCAATATAAAAAAGTTGGCCGCTAAAATTGTAGCTATAAATTCTTCCTGAACTTGAAATACATAAACCTGTTAAAGCCTTAGATTTTTGTGAATTGCTTTTAATTTTTTTGCATCTAACGCCATCAAACTTATAAATGCCTGCATCGGATCCAAACCAAATAAATCCTTTGCTATCCTGTATCAAACTATAAATTTCATTGCTTGGAAGCCCATTTTCAGTGTTCAATTGAAAATATGAGGGGTCTTGTGAAAAAACTCTAATTGAAACGAATATGAAATAAAACAAGAATACCTTAACTCTTGCTGTTACTCTGCCAACTAAAAAGTTATTTTCTATTATAAACAATCTTATTAAGCTTTGGAATTTACTTGAAGCAGTGAAAATACAAAAAACCCCATTAAATCCAACATATCAGAATTAATGGGGTTTTGGGGAATTGAAATTTAATATTAGTCTATCTATTTCATGATTTCCTAATTATTCATTCTACATTCAAAATTATTAGTTAGTCTACAACAATTTTTTGTCTTGCTCCATTATCAATACCTACAACAAAATAAATTCCAGCCTGTAAATCAGTAATTGAAACTGAATAATTATTTGCTGCATTTGTTTTAATTGTTTGTATTGCCTGCCCTAACTCGTTTACAATAGTATACAATCCTTGTTTACTAGTTTTAATTATAAATATTCCATTATTTGGATTTGGCATAACTACAATTCCATTATCAATATAATTATTTTTTATTCCAACTGTGGTCACTGCAACACAACTAGAAGTATCTGAACATAAGCCTTGTGTTACAATTACTGCATAATTTCCATTAGATGTTGCTGTAAATGAAGCGTTGGTTTCACCAGCAATAGCTGCATTAGCGTTATCACAATCTATCCATTGGTAAGTAGCTCCGGTAGCATTAGCGATAATAGTTTCTGCGCTTGTGTTAGTTGTTACATCTATTGAAGCTGCTATTGTTAAATTTAATGTAACAGTAGAATCGCAACCAGCAGCATTAGTTAAAACATAAGTTGCTGTGTTATTACTTGCTGAATAAATGTTACCATCAATCCAAGTAATATCGTTACAAGATGATATTACATCTGTACCAGCAGTTGCAGCCAATTTAGTATAGTTTAATGTAATTGTTGAATCGCAACCAGCCGTATTAGGTATCACAAATGTTGCCGTGTTATTACTTACTAAATAAGTATTACCATCAATCCAAGTTATATCGTTACAAGTAGTAATTGCATCAGTGCTTGCTGTAGGCTGCAAAATTGTTAAGTTAAGTGTGACAGTTGAGTCGCATCCGCCTCGGGAACCATTTGGAATAGTATATGTTGCAGTGTTATTGCTTGACGAATAAGTAAGTCCATCAATCCAAGTAATTGGCGAACAAGAAGTAATAACTGCGGTTCCTGTAGTGGGATAACAATTTAATATTCGTGCAATTTTATTTCTAATTATTCCATTATAGTTAAAAAAAATTCCGACAACAACTATTCTTTCATCGGGCTGAATTGATAATGAAACGACGGAATTATCAAACCCGGTTCCTATGTTAAAGCTGGCATCTAATGTCCCATCTGTATTTAAACGAATAATCCGATTAGCACTTATCCCATTGTATGAGGTGAAACCTCCTCCGGCAATAATTTTTCCATCGGCTTGTAGTTTAGTTATAATCGGCGGACCTGCGAATCCTGTTCCAGTAATAAATGTACCATCTACAGTACCATCTGAATTCAATCTGACCATGCCATTAGCAGTTGTTCCATTATAAGCAGTGAAATATCCACTTGCGATAATTTTTCCATCTGCTTGAGCAGTAACTGATGCTACAATATTGTTCATCCCAGTTCCTATAGTAAAGGTTGGATCTATTGCGCCATTGGAATTTAATCTACAAATTCGATTAACACTTGAACCGTTAAAAGAGGTAAAGGTTCCGCCTACATTAATTTTTCCATCCGTTTGAACAGCTAATGAATAAACTGTACTGTTAAAGCCGGTTCCAGTATTAAATGTAAGATCTAAGGTGCCATCAGAATTTAAACGTGCAATACGATTTACAGTTGTTCCGTTATAGGAGGTAAAAGGACCTCCAACAATTATTTTGCCATCTGATTGAATTGCTAATGCATTGGTATATACTCCACTATTAAATCCGGTACCTGTTGTGAAAGTTCCATCGATTGTCCCGTCAGGATTCAGTCTAGCAATTCTAAACACGCTTACTCCGTTAAACGAAGTGAAATCACCAGCAATAATAATTTTACCATCAGGTTGCACTACTATTGCATTGACTCCTGCATCAAAACCAAGTCCTGTGTTAAAACTTGAATCTAAGGTTCCATCAAAATTTAATCGCACTAAGTTGTTTCTTACGGTACCATTATACTGAGTGAATCCGCCACCTACTATTATTTTTCCGTCGGGTTGAATTGCAGTGTTATAGACTTGATTGTTAAAACCTGGATGAGGATTAAAACCAACATCTAAACTGCCATCTGTATTTAATCTAGCTGTATATTGTCTCGCAATATTGTTAAAGTTTGTAAAGCTACCGAAAAGAACAATTTTTCCATTAGATTGAATTGCAAAAGAAGTGACTTCGTAGTTAAATCCTGAACCACAATTTAAAGTTGGGTCAATAGTTCCATCAGTGTTAAGTCTTGTAATTTGCGGTATAGTAGTTCCGTTATAATGCGATAAATATCCTGCCAAAATTATTTTACCATCGGCTTGAAGTTTAGCAGCGAAGTTTGCTCCAATTATTCCTGTACCTGAAGAAAAACTTAAATCGATTGTTCCATCGGTGTTAAGGCGAGCCATTCTGTTAGCGCTATTTCCATTATAGTCAGTGAATACACCGTAAATAATTGCTTTTCCATCGACTTGCAAGATTATGCCAGTAACACCATAATTAAATCCTGTGCCTGTGATATAACTTCCATCAACTGAACCATCGCTATTTAGTCTAACTATTTTATTCACACTATTACCATTGTAATCAGTGAAACTTCCTACAACAATAATTTTACCATCAGTTTGTGCGGTTATTGAACTAGCAGAGAAATTAAATCCTGTCCCAGTAATAAAGCTAGCATCATATGTGCCATCTGAATTTAATCGAGCAATAAATTTTGAGTTAATTCCATTATAAGAACTAAAGAGCCCACAAACTAAAACTTTTCCATCTGCTTGAATTGTTAAATGATTTATACTGCCATTAAATCCAGTTCCTACAATAAAACTCATATCTAATGTACCATCTGTGTTTAGCCGGGCAATACTATTTGTGCTAACGCCATTGAAGGAACTAAAACTTCCTCCAATTAATATCTTACCATCTGTCTGAATTTCAATAGAACTAACGGTCCCATTGAATCCAGTCCCGATTCCAAATGAGCTATCTAAACTTCCATCTGTATTTAGTCTGGTAATTTTACTAGCATCGATTCCATGGTAACTAGTAAAATCGCCTCCTGCAACAATTTTCCCGTCTGATTGAATGACTGTTGCTTTAACACTTCCATCAAAACCATATCCACTTCCAAAAGTTCCGTCGTCAAATGTGTTGAAAGTTGGGTCGTTAGCGCCAGGTTGAGCTAAAGTAAATAGCTGCAAAATAATTAATGTTGCAAATAATATAAGTTTTTTCATTTGAGATTATTTTGAATGAAAGTATAATTTCCTTTTAAGTAATAATAAATATGTTGAGTTCGACGTTTTTTTTGTATGATTTTGACCAAACAATTAAGAATTTAGAATTCTACTCTTTACTTCGTTACTACAATCTTCTGTCTCGCCCCATTGTTAATTCCCACAACAAAATAAACACCCGCTTGCAAATCAGTAATTGAAACTGAATAATTATTTGCTGCATTTGTTTTAATTGTTTGTATTGCCTGCCCTAACTCGTTTACAATAGTATACAATCCTTGTTTACTAGTTTTAATTATAAATATTCCATTATTTGGATTTGGCATAACTACAATTCCATTATCAATATAATTATTTTTTATTCCAACTGTGGTCACTGCAACACAACTAGAAGTATCTGAACATAAGCCTTGTGTTACAATTACTGCATAATTTCCATTAGATGTTGCTGTAAATGAAGCGTTGGTTTCACCAGCAATAGCTGCATTAGCGTTATCACAATCTATCCATTGGTAAGTAGCTCCGGTAGCATTAGCGATAATAGTTTCTGCGCTTGTGTTAGTTGTTACATCTATTGAAGCTGCTATTGTTAAATTTAATGTAACAGTAGAATCGCAACCAGCAGCATTGGTTAATATAAAAGTAGCCGTGCTGTTGCTTGTTGTGTAGGTATTTCCGTCAATCCAAGTAATTGGTCCACATGACGTTTGAACATCAGTTCCAACTGTTGCATTTAATCTAGTGTAATTTAAAGTAACGGTAGAATCGCAACCAGCCGCGTTAGGTACCACAAATGTTGCCGTGTTATTACTTACTGAATAAGTATTACCATCAATCCAGGTTATATCATTACATGTAGTAATTACATCAATACCTGTTGTTGCAGCTAGTTTAGTGTAGTTCAATGTAACAGTTGAATCACAGCCAGCGGCGTTGGTTAATATAAATGTTGCAGAGTTATTGCTTGTTGAGTATGTGTTACCATCAATCCAAGTAATATCGTTACATGTGGTAATTATATCAGTACCTGTTGTTGCAGCTAGTTTAGTGTAATTTAATGTAACAGTTGAATCACAGCCAGCAGCATTTGGTAATACAAAGGTAGCGCTAGTATTACTAGCCGAATAAGTAATGCCATTAATCCAAGTAATATCGTTACAAGAAGTAATTACATCAGTACCAGTTGTTGGTAAACAATACTTAAGTTCTAAATCATCAACCCACAATATTGTGCTGGCATTACCGGCTCCTTGAACCGAACTTGCCATTGCTGTTATTAAAATATATTGTGGTGTATTAGTGTTGTTGTAGGCAAAGGGCACTGCAAAACGCGTCCATGTGCTTACTGAACTAGCTGTACCATTAAAAACTGCTTCACCAATAATATGACTTGTAGATCCTCCTTGGTCTGGACTTGAAACATCAAAATTGTCATGTAATATAGCGTGTATCCTTGGTGCGTCCGTTCCTCCTAAAGTAAATCTAAACCAACCTATCAAACTGTCTGGGCGCCCTATAAACGGGGAATTAAAATCAGGGTTAACTGTTAAAGTATGAACATAGTTATTAAGAGGATTTGAAGTTGGAGCTTCCATTTTTCCAGTTGTTGCTACTGCAATGCTTGGCGTTCCAAAAAAACTAGCGTTATCAAGTTTAAGACAATATGTACCCGAGTGTGGATTCGTTGCTTCTCTAAAACAAGTTTGTGGACCCAATGCAGAATTTCCACCCCCCGTTTTATTACTGTTCCAGTTTGATGGTTCTTCGTTTGAAGATCCGATATTTTGCCAGTTTTCAAAACCACCATTTGGGATGACTGTTTGTGAATAGCCATGAAGAGTTAAGAATATAGTTCCTAATAGGAAATTTAATTTGTTTTTTTTCATCGTGTTATGTTTATTCTTTAATTCGTTACTACAATCTTTTGTCTAGCACCATTATCAATACCTACAATATAATAAATACCTGCTTGTAAATCAGTAATTGAAACTGAATAATTATTTATTGCATTTGTTTTAATTGTTTCAACTATTTGCCCCAATTCAGTTACAATCGCATAAGTTCCCTCACGTGTTGATTTAATTGTAAACGTCCCATTGTTTGGATTTGGCATAAGTGAAATCCCATTATCATTAAGGTTATTTTTTATTCCAACAGTGCTAACTGCAAAACAAGTAGACGTATCAGAGCATAAACCTTGTGTAACAATAACTGCATAATTTCCAGTCGAAGTTGCTGTAAAACTCTGATTTGTTTCGCCAGCAATAGCTGCATTTCCATTATTACAATCTATCCACTGATAAGTTACGCCTGTTGCATTTGCTGTTAAGGTAGTTGAATTAGCCGTAACAGAATTATCTGGCAATGGATTTACAGTCAACCTTAAAATATTCAAACTATCACAACCTGTTACAGCTGGCAAAGAAGATGTAACAAATATTCCTGGATTGGTGTAAACAATTGAGTTAATGGTAACTGACTGCCCCGAACATATAGTGCTATCAACCCATTGTCCAAGAACATTGCCTTGGGCAATTATAAATTGATTGGAATTAACCGAATTGCTTGTAGCACAAGTGTTATTAGTTGAAATATTGCAAGTAACTACATCGTTAGTAAAAGCATACGGAAGAGAGATAGTAGGATTATTTCCACCTACATTAATACCATTAATACTCCATTGATATGTAGCAGGATTTGCAACAGAATTGACTGATGCAGTGAATTCTCTTGCAGAACAAGGGTTAATTGACTTCGTAAATAATCTTAATTCGGTAATAATAACATAAGCCGTCCCTGCATTAGAAATTTGAATTCTGTACTTTTCATAAGAAGTGGTATTTGCAAAAGAATAAGAATTCCAAACATCAAATTGCGGGTTAGAATTAGTTTGTGAATCTAAAATATCCCATGTGCTTCCATTGTAACCTTCAAATGTCCATGCTGTTGGAAGATATCCTGTTGATCCCCATCCGCCACTCATAAGGGGTGAACAATAAAATGAATATTCATTAATTACTTTTCCATTGGCGCTTCCGAAATCATATTCCAACCACTCAGGTAAAACACCGGAACCACTTCCCCACCCCAGGTAAATAGTATCTCCATCAAATGCATCTTGAGGGTTATTACCACCATAATTAGAACTTGATGATGCAATACCACCAAAGGTAACATTAACACCCGCTCCAAGAGCTGTGGTTTCTAAAATACTAACTGTAGGAGCAAGTGGTGTTCCAACTTGCACATATACCGAACTTATGCGAGATGTACCACACGAATTGTTTGCTGTTACGTTAATAAAACCATCTGTTCCGTTAGGCATTACTGAAATTGTATTAGTTGTAGAAGTACCTGTCCAGCCATTTGGCAATGACCATGTATAACTTGTTGCTCCAGAAACTGGAGGCACTGAATAAGTTAAGGAAGAGCCCGACATACAATACTTTCTTTCGCCAACAATACTATCTGGTGTAAGTGGAACACAAGGATTATATTCTAATAAATCACCTGTAGGATAAGACCCTTGTGTAGTTCCATTAAAACCTGAAAACGATAATACAACAATTGGTAAGTTAGTTGTATAATCAAACTTAATAATACCTCCATAACCCAAAAGTCCCGAATTTACTGTTGCGTATAAATAACCATCCGAAGCTTGAATAAAACTACCTTGTGGTCCACCACCAGTTTGCGAACCTAAATTATAAATACCTGAGTAACTTCCTGCACCATTTAGATCATATTCAAACATACCTCCTGCGCCAGTATTATTCCCACCACTTCCACATAAACCATAAAGTTTCCCGTTATTTGCTTTCATCAGAGAGCCTCTAGGATAATAAACACCCGCAGTATTATTACTAAATGAGTATTTAAGCGAATAAGAACCTGAGATAATATCATACTCAAAAATTACACCTTGATTGTTTACACCTCCACGTTCAGTCATACCATATAACTTATTTGGAATTGGCTCGATTAAACTACTAAATCTCGGCTGCGAACCAATTGCGATGCCCGTAGTGCCTGTAAAATCAACTAATTGAGTATAAACTCCCGAAGGTGTAATTTTAAATATGGTACCATTATTACTTGCACCACCAAAAGTGGTCAAACCATATAAATTTCCATCAGACGCCTTTAAGAGTGTTCCCTTCGGATTATATCCTCCATTAAATCCATAAGTAAAATTATGTAAAACTGTGTAAGCGTTTGTTCCTCCAAGGTCGTAAGAAAATGCAACTCCTTTATCAATAGAACCACCCTCTGATGTCATTCCGAATAATTTACCTCCAACTTCAATCAAATTTCCATAAGGCTTTGAACCAGGGTATGCCCCTGTAACACCCGTAAAATTAAACAAGTTGGTTATTGTTCCTGTGCTTGGATTATATTGAATCAAATAACCATTACCAGCAGGACTACCAAAATTTGATGAGTCAGAAGTAACAAGTCCATAAAAATTACCGTTACTGGCCTGCATTAAACCGCCATAAGGTATTGCCCCGTTAGGCGTTGAATTCCCTGCAAATAAAGTAGCATTATAAGCTGTACCACTTAAGTTAGAGTTATAAACCACACCTCCATTGGTTGGTCCTCCATTAGGTGTCATACCTAATAATATACTTTGAGCAAACATGTTGCTAGTAAAACATAAAGCAACAACCGTTGAAAAGATTATCACATAACAGAATTTAACACTAATTTTTCGCATATTTTTTGTTTGATAAGTTGGAGAAACAATAATGATTAATTAAAAAAATGTTGAGTTCGACGTTTTTTGTATGAGTTTGACAAAAAAATTAAGAATTTAGAATTCTACTCTTTACTTCGTTACTACAATCTTTTGTCTAGCACCATTGTCAATACCTACAACAAAATAAATACCTGCTTGTAAATCAGTAATTGAAGCAGAATAATTATTTGACGCATTTACTTTTATAGTATTAACTAATTGACCTAATTCATTTCTGATATAATAAATACCTTCTTGATTAGATCTTAAAGTAAAAGAACCATTATTAGGATTTGGATAAATATTTAATTGGGATGTTGACATTTCAGAATACTCACTTAAACCTGTACAAGAACTAACAGTAACCAATTGTGTATAATTACCTAAACAACCATTTGTATCAATAACCGAAACAGTAAACGAAGAATCAGCTAATAACGACACTGTAAAAGTATCTGTGGCAGGGCCATTTAACCATTGATAACTAACTCCACCACTTGCTGTTAAAGTTGTTGTTAAAGTTTGCCCTAGGCATAAATTTGTGTTCCCTGTTACAGTGATAGAAGGAAAGCCCATTGTATTAACAACAACAATATTTGATGTATCTACATTTGAACTGAACACGCAGGCTGTACTTGTAATTATACAACTCACCACATCACCATTATTGGTAGTTGGTAAAATTAACGTATCATTACTTACACCCAAACTTACACCATTTAATTGCCAGTCTAGATTTTGATAAAATTCAGGTGTGTTAGAATTTGCTACATACATTCTATTACTACACATATTGGGAAAATGTTGTATCAATTTTAATTCGGTAATAAAAGTCACAGAATTACTAACAGTGTTAGTTATGTAAATTCTATATTTTTCGTAAGCGGTGGTATTTTGAATAGGAAAACTTGCCACAACATCAAAAGCAAGTGTTTGGTTAGTTCTTCTATCTAAAGTATCCCAAGTTATCCCATCATTTGAAGCTAGAAAAAACCAACTTTTAGGCATTTCATCTAAACCCATTGATCCCAGACCAACCATTGTAGAAGAAAAATAGAGTTCGTAGGTATCAACTGTTTGTCCAAAACCTGAACCAAAATCATGTTCTAACCATTCGGGCATAGAAAAACCATTAGTTGCCCAGCCATATAAAGTTGTATTAAAATCAAAGGCCGAGCTTGCTGGTGTGCTGAAAAAATCGGAAGATGCTGTGGTTGTTCCAGAAGCAAATATTTCATTACGAATTCCTGTTTGCAATTCAGCAATTGATAAAATAGGATTTGCTGTTGTTCCCAAAAAACCTGAGTAACAAATGTGCTGAGCATAAATATCAGATGATGAATTACTACCGCGAACAAAGGTAATTATAGCTCCACCAATTTCATCAGAAAGTACCACAGCTTCTCTACCTAAAACTCCAATCTCAACACTATCAGTTAACCACTGTGAAGCTCCTAGAGCGTTTAATTTTTTGGCATAAACAGTAGTAGTTCCAAAAAAATCAATATTCGAATCCCATGTAATAATAACATTGCCGTTGCCTACTTCACATACATCCGGTGAACCTTGATCATAATTTGCATTAGAAATTACTTTACCATCTGTAGCCCAAATTGAAGTACCCAATCCATCAATATGTTGCGCATAAATATCATTATTTACACCACTTCTAGCATCAACCCATACAAAACAGGCACCATTATTTCCATTACTACTCATTTTAAGCCCCCACTTATTGCCTGATGCTCCTGATACTACAACCCCATCAACAGTCCATAGCACTGCCCCAGCCGAATTAACTCTTTGAGCATAAACATCTGTCCCCACTCGCGAATCAATCCAGGAAATAATTGCACCACTCATATTATCACTTACAATTTTGGGTGCTGAAACATCATTAATATTATCTCTTATCACAACTCCATTTGCTGCCCATTGTGCAACGCCTGCAGCGTTAAATCTTTGCGCATACAACTTAGTAAACGATTGCATCCATGTAATTATAACACCTCCATTTCCATCGCTTGTTATAGCAGAATTATACTCATCTGTTAAAGAACTTACACTTAAACCATCGGTTATCCATAAAGAAGCTCCTGTGTTATCTATATGCTGAACAAACACATCTGAAGCTGATGAACGATTGTCATAAGCCCAAGTAATATAAGCACCACCTGCATTATCAGCTATAATACTCGCGCCAGATTGTTCACTAGGATTGGAACACACCGGAACACCATTTAAAGCCCATTGTATGTTTCCGTTATTATCTACGCGCTGTGCATATATATCACTACTTGTTGTTGTCGCATTACGCAAATCATGCCAAACAACAATAGCGCCTCCATTCCCGTCGCTTGCTAAATCAGGGCTTTCTTGAGCATTGGCAGCTGTGCAAATTGGAATACCATTAACCGTCCAGAGAGGAACCCCTAACGAATCAAGATGTTGCATATAAATATTAGCATTGTTAGCTGTTAACCTATTATCTTGCCAAACCATAAAAACACCTTTATTTCCATCCGTTATTGTTTTAATTCCAAATTGTGAATTATTTGCTAAACAAACAGGCGTATTTACGGTGTAATCGGTACTCCATTGTGCTTTTGAAATGGTTGTAACAAACAGTGCTGTAAAAAATAAGGCTTGCGTAAGTTTTCTTTTCATTGTATTTTTTTAGTTGTTTAAGATTGAATTAAATTTTATTTTAGAAATTAGTTTACAACAACTACTTTTTATAACCATTACCGTAAGGAAATGCGCTTTGATCAGTTGTAACTAATCCATAAATTTTGGCATTACTAGCTAATGTAAACGAACTATAAGGATTACGTCCGTTGGGCGAACTTGTACCATTAAGTGCAGTTGCCGTGTAAGCTGTTCCATCTAAATTACAGTTAAACATTACACCATTATCATTAACTCCCCCGTTTGGAGTTATGCCAAGAAGTTTATTTTGTGCACAAATTGTGTTAGTATAAAGTAAAGCAAGCATAATTAGAAAGCTCGCCAATTTGTGGTTTTGGATGAATTTATTTGCCATATTCATTTTATTGAACCAAAAGTAAATTTTGGTTTTCATGGCAATAGAAAAATGTGATGAAAAAGACTAAAAATGTGATGAAGAAAACAAATTAACTTACTTATTCATTAATTCTAAAAGTTCATCACGAATAGCTTTGCTAATTGAAAAATCAGCATTTGCAATTGTAACCGATTCAGTTTGAATTAAAGAAACGTGATTAACGTTAATAATAGTACCTCGGTTTATCTTTTTAAATTGGTCGGGCGGTAATTTTTCCATCATTTCAGCTATTGTACTACGTACCATTATTTTTTTTCCGTTTTTAAGTTCAAATACTGCATAATTTTGATCGCTTTGAATAAACAATATTTCGTACAAAAAAACTTTGATGTAATCATAACCATCCTTTACCATTATGGATTGAAGAGATTGAGTTGAGCTTGCGGAATTTGAAAAATTACTTAGAGCTATTTCAATAGCTGCATACAAATCGTTTTTAGTAAATGGTTTTACTAAATAGGCATTAGGTTTTACTTTTTTAGCCCGCTCAATAGTGGCCGCATCACTATTTGCTGTTAGAAAAATTAGGGGCATTGTATACTTTTCTCGAACGTATTCGGCTAAATCAATACCGTCTTTGCCGGCACCTAAATTAACATCAATTAAAAGTAAATCAGGTTTTTCCTCTTCAATCATTTTAATAGCCCTATTGTAGTTGGGAGAGGTAGTAGCCAACATGTAACCTAGCTTTTTAAGTGTTAAGCAAATGGTATCCGATATTACCATTTCATCTTCAACGACGCCTATTTTAATTTGAGACATAAGCGCAATTTAGCTATTTTTCTGAAATAATTTCCGACAAACAATCATTACAGCAATAACGCTTTATGATTTTTTTTTTGGACATTACTAATTTACACAAATCAAGAAATTTTAAAGGGATTTCACTCATTGAACCAGAACACTTTTTACAGATAATTAATTCTGGTTCAACACGATTTGCAAATTGACTAATGTTTAACAAGGCCATATACAAATTTAAACTCAAT
Source organism: uncultured Flavobacteriaceae bacterium (assembly GCA_964603125.1). Taxonomy (GTDB): domain Bacteria; phylum Bacteroidota; class Bacteroidia; order B-17B0; family Aurantibacillaceae; genus CAZRUA01. The sequence goes on from CAZRUA010000020.1 coordinate 33,269, forward strand.
TTTATTTAAGTGAATAAAAATGTGATAAAGTAGCAGAAAAATGTGATGAATTAAACTTCAACAAATTTTAACAATTTAAATAATCTTCAATGTTCCTTTGCTTACAATAGATTAGATAAAAAACTGTCATTGATAAAGCTTATTCATCTCTTTGCCTTGCAGATGTATCTTTAAAATTAATAGTAAAAGTAGATAATCCGTTGTTTGAATAGCTTGCTTCTCCTGCTAACTGAGCCGATAGCCCCTTTATTAATCGTAAACCTAAAGAAGATGCCTGTGAAAAGTCCACATCTTTGTTTATACCTGGACCGCTATCTGAATAAATTAATTGATAGTTGCCATCTTGCTTGTTGATTAACTGTATTGATATTTTGCCAATTGCTCCTTTGGTTGTTGCGTACTTGTATGAGTTAGTAAGCAATTCGTTTATAATTAAGCCGAGTGGAATAGCCGTATCAATATCAATTAGATTATTAGGAACATCAATATTTATATCCATTTTACAATCTAAATGTTCAAATACTTCTTTCACATTTGAAGTTAGCTCAGCAACAAATACTTGAAATTCAATACCGCTTAAATTTTCGTGTTGATACAAGTTCTGATGAATCAAGGCAATGCTTCGAACACGGCTTTGGCCTTCATCAAAAGCAGCTTTTGAACCCTCTTCAGTTAGCTCTTCCTTTTGTAATTCAAGTAAACCAGAAATAACTTGCAAATTATTTTTAACACGGTGATGAATTTCCTTTAATAGCAACTCCCGTTCGTCAAGTGACTCCGCAAGCTCTTTAGATTTTTGTTCGATAATTACATTTTTCTCTTCTAACTTTGACAGGGTATGGGTAAGTTGTTTGTTTGCTTTTTGTTTTAAATAATAAAATATAGCCACAACCAAAATAAAGAGTGAGGCTAGGCTTAATAAAACAATAAATAAAATATTTTTACTCCTTTCACTCTCTAAAATGGCTGCATTTGCTTCTAGTTTTTCTCCAATAGAAGTATTTTCAGCCCTTATCTTTTCATTTTCATATTTTTCAATCACCTCTTTTACTTCTGCTTTATTATTCATTACCTGATTATTGAAACGATATTCATAATTCAAGTAAGTATATTTATAATAACTTACCGAATCGCCTATATACCTTGAGTCGGCAGCCATGTTTAAATAAATTCTACCTATATCAAAATTGCCATCATTATTTATCCCTTCAATTTTTTTTAATAAAACCTTGTACTGTTCAATGTTTTGCTTTTTAATTTTTACTGAAGGGTAGTTATTTGAAATTAGCTCTAGCCTACCAAAAAAGGCATTTATAGCCTCGCGGTTAGCGTTTAAACTAAACCAAATATCTTCAGCCTCCTTGTAATACTTTATGGCAGTATCCAACAATTTTCTGTTACAATATGAATAGGCTAACTCGTTATAACTATTTGCCATAGCATATTTATTATTAATTAGCATTGCATAACGTAATGCTTTTTTAGAATAAAAAATTGCCGAATCGGATGTTTCCGTCTCGTTTTTAACAGCAGCAATGCGCCCATAATATCGTATGATTAAATTAGTGTCTTTTATTGAATTTTTGGCGAGCACTTTATTAGCTGAGTCGGCAAAGCTTTTAGCCCTTTTTAAATCGGCTATTTTACGATAATGCTCAATCAAATCAATGCAAGATTTAAAATGTAAATCCTTATCGCTGTTCTTCGAAAAGTAATCATAGACTATTAAGTACTTTTGTAAAGCAATATCACTATTACCCAAATATTTATAATAATCTGCCTCCAATGCTAATAACAAATACCTATTCAACTCATTGGATTTATCTAAAATAGAATGAAGCGTATCCATTTGCCTTTTTGCTAAAGGATAGTTGGGAATATTTAAATACTCGGCAACCAATAGTTGTCGGTACTTAAACTCACTGTTGTAATTTTTTAAGGTTTTAGCTTTTTTAATTTCCAGTTGTAGATTAGAAATGTCTTTCAATTTATAACTATTTTGAGCTATAATACTTGAAACAGTTAGAGTGCAAGCAAACAGAGTAATTGTGTATTTTAAAATGCACTGAATCAAAATAGACCTTCAATTGTTACGGAAAAATAAAATAATGGAACTTTAAAACTTTTGTAAATATACAAATCTGTATTGAATGTTGGATGTAAAGGACAACAATGAGCCAAGTCTTGATTATTAATATTTCCGTTTTTTTAATCTAAAAGCAATTTGATTTTTTAATGGGAGAGTATTACGATGTCTTTGCCGTTATTGCCTTTGATTTATCACAAAAAAAATCCCAGGGATTTTAACTCCTGAGATTTTAATATTACTTCGTTATTTATATGAATTATTCGGTTACGACTATTTTACTTCTAGCCGAATTATTTTTGCTTAGAACAAAATAAATGCCAGTACTTAAATTTTCTATTTTAACTTCATTATTATTAAGTGAAGTGATTTCGAATGTTTTTATTAGTTGCCCTAATTCATTTGTAATTACATAAGTTCCTTCAATACTTGCTCTTACAGTGAAGCTACCGTTATTCGGATTAGGATACACTGTACATACATTGTCGGTATTTTGTTTATTTTCATTAATACCTACAAAACCTACGGTAAAATTACTTGAAGTTGCCGAACAGGTTAACGATGTAAACACTTCAACAGAATAGTCTCCTGGTATTAATGTAACAAAGGTTTGATTTGTTGCTCCATTTATAGCCGAACCATTAAAATACCATTGATAAGACATTCCAACAACCGAGCAAGTTAAAACATTTGAATTTTGCGTTATAACCGGGTTAGGAACCTCACTTATAAAAATTGTATCCTTTGCTACACATCCATTAATATCTGTTACAATAACACTTATATCACCTCCAACAGTATTTGTAATAGTTTGTGAAGTTTCACCAGTCGACCATAGGTAAGTGGAACCTACATTACCAGCATCTAAACTAACTGAACTACCACAAGCATCTATATCTGCACCCAAATTTAAACTTGGATTATTATTAATGGTTACGTTAATTGCATCCGAACTGGTGCCACAGCCATTGTTTACCGAAACAGAATAAGTACCAGATGCACTAGCGGTTATTGTTTGACTTGTCGCACTGGTTGACCAAGTGAAAACTGAACCAGGATTTCCTGCGTCCAAATTAAGATCGCCACAATTGCTTATCGTTGCAGGGCCCAAATCTACTACTGGAGGATTTGAATTTACATAGACAGTCGTTTGATCAGTATTAGTACATCCCCATAAATCAGTTACTGTTAACGTATAGGTTGTTGTACTGGAAGGACTAGCTGTTGGATTTACAGTTGTCGTGGAAGAAAGCCCTCCTGGATTCGTCCAATTCATTGTTTTAATAACATTAGGTACTGAAGGAGGAAATGAAAGTGACCAACTGCTAAATGTTCCTATTTCAGAAAAACTTAAATCTTTTACAGTTAGAGTCCAATTTCCTAATGCAGGCCCGGTAAGATTGCTAAATGCTTGCCATGGTAAATATAATACTGTTCCGCCACTACTAGAAAAAGGAGGGTTTGCTATACTGATAGGAATTGTACCATTATCTGAGAATGTAGTACCCGAGAAATTTGCACCGTTTGAAGCAGATACGCCATCAAACAAGATTACAGTTGATCCGTTTGGAGCGCTTAATGTAATTCGCAATTGATTAATGCTGTTGTGAGCAATACTAACAGTTACATCTTGTATTTGCGATGCGTTTAAAGCTGAATTAATAAATAATGTAGATGTAATACCAGTAGTTGAATTATCAGGAATAGTTGTTGGATTAAAATAATCTCCGCTTTCAACAACTCCCGGATCGTATGTTCCAACAGGCGATACAGACGCATTCAATTGAACACTTCCAGATAAACAATACGAAAAATCAGTTCCTGCATTTACATCTGGTAATGGATTAATTCTAACATCTTTAGTATCCGAAAAAGAACCACATACATTTGTAGCAGTACAAGTGTAAGTTCCGCTAGAAGAAACATTGATACTTTGACTTGTTGCCCCCGTGGACCAACCGTATGTACCATCTATATTTCCAGCATCCAATAGAACACTTCCACCACATTGCATAACAGCAATTCCAAGATCAAAATTAATTGGATATTTAATCGTTAACCCAATGGCATCTGAAAAAGTACCGCAAGCATTGGTAACATCAACCAAATAATTACCTGTACTCGTAACCGTAACACTTGGGTTCGAAGCTCCTGTTGACCAGTTATTACTATAACCTATTCCAGATGGTACATTTAAAACTAATGAAGAACATACAGTAGTATCAGGACCCAGATCCACAACAATTGGAGAATGTAGTCCAACATTCACTGAATCTGTTCCAAAACATCCCAATGCGGTGGTTATTTCGCAATAATACGTTCCTGATGCACTAACATTTAATGTTTGATTGGTTGAACCATCAGACCATAAGTATGTTGCACCATTGTTCTGAGCATTTAATATTGTGTTGCTTCCACAAACGTTAATAGCAGAACCAAGGCTTTGTGTTGGAAGCGGATTAACAGTTAAAATAAAAGAATCTGATACACTTCCGCATCCATTTGTGCAAGTAACCGTATAAGTACCAGCTGTGTTTACACTAATTGTTTGATTGGTTGAACCATTTGACCAAAGGTAACTAACCGGAGCAAGTCCAGCATCAATGGTAATATAATCGCCATCACATACACTTTGATCAGGGCCTAGGTTTACAGTTGGAAGACCAGAAACTATATTAACTGCTATGCTTGCTGTATTCGAACACGTGCCTAAAGTACCAGTAACTATATACGTTTCACTTGTTGTTGGATTAAATGGCACACCATTAGTAACACCATGATCCCATACAAACGATGTTGCTGTACCTCCACCTGTTAGTGTTAATGAAGAGCCCGAACAAATATTGGATGAAGATGCATTTGCTATAACTGTTGGAGGAAGTGCTGACACATTAGCATCTGTTACCCAATTGGAGCTTGTGCCATTAAATCCGAAATAGTAAGGAGTTGCGGTATAATTGTTTCCTGATTCATCTAGAATAATGTTAAAGAAACCACCATTATTGCCATTTGCAATTCCATATTCGTCAAATGAATAGTTGGCCATTAAACCAGATTTTGGTCCTTTAAGCGAACAGGTCATATCATTTTGAATTTCTGTTGGAGTTTTAGCAATACTCCAAATTCTCACTTCATCCATATCACCTGTAAAGCTTGTAGGAGAAATAAGAGTTGAGAAACCTAAGTGTATTTTAGTGTTTGTTATGAAACTTGAAGCACTGAAACTTCCGCTTGCGGCAAGTATACCATCTAAGTATAATTTCTGTCCACCAGCAGATGCTCCAATCACATAAGCAAGGTGATGCCAGTTACCATCTGCATAGTTTGTTCCGGAAGTAGTTATTGTTTCTGTTGCTCCTGCATACAAGAAGGCTGAAATATTACCATTATTTATATATATACTTCTATCTAAAGCGGATACAGCATCATTATCAACCACAGAAAACAATCCACCATTTCCACTAGTTCTAAACCAAAATTCACAAGTTGTATTTGTTGGAGGTAAAACTACTGGTGCACTTATGAAAGGACCGGAACCAATAAAAGGAGAAACACTAAAGTTTATAGCAGCACGGCCACCACAAGTAGTATGTAAGCCATCTGCTTGCCTCCAGTTTTGCTCACCAACATTTAATCCCAAAGCTCCATCATATCCATTTACAGTTTTATCATTAACTACATTTCCTGCCCCTTCATTACAATTCCAATAAGCCTTTAACCCCGCTTCAGTTCCAGTTAATTGCACATTCATGCCTAATTGTATTTCAGTTTGACTTAACGCCGTACTCCAAACTCTTATTTCATCCATACTACCACTCATAAATTCCGTATTATTAGGTTCAGCTCCTATAAAACATTGTGATGATATTGCAGGCAAATTTACATTGGCCGAATTTCTTTGCTGATAAACCACTCCATCAACATAACTTTTAAATCCATTAATTGTATTTTTCTGCCACGTCATTGCAATATGATGCCAGTTGCCATCGTTTACTATTGGATCAATGGCAACTCCTCCGGCTGAACCTCCATCATTAGAGATTACATGTTGTCCATTACTATATCCAGCAATTATATAATTACCCGTGGTTGCAAAATCGTTGAAACACATTGCTGATTGATGAGACGAACCTTTAAACCAATATTCTATTGTAATAGCTGTATCACCAGAAATTCCTGATGATAGAGAAGTTGGGAGTTGTAAATTTAGGAGCTTGAAATTCAAAACTGTTTCGCAAGCCGCATTAGGAGGCGTTTGTGCTTTCGTAATTATTATTGAAAATACAAATAAACACGATAAGTAAATTTTTTTCATATGATTTTATATTGATGCTAGCAAAGATGCGTCAATAAATTTCAAACACTCAAAAATTGTTGAGTTTGACGTTTTTTTGTATGAGTTTGACAAAATAATTTGATTCGGAAGAATTTGTTGATATTAAAACAAACCTTGCTAAATCAAAAAATCCCATTAGCAGATTGCCAATGGGATTTTAAATCGAGTTCCATTTTTTTATTGTTTAATAAAAGGTTTAGTAGTGCTTCCTTCATCTGATTTCACATGCATGAAATACGTACCTGCAGAAAGTTTGCTAACATCTAATGTGTAATTTTCATTTTGTATATTCTTATGCGTTTCCATATTTAAAACACGTCCAGTTGCATCGGTTAAAATGTAGCGAACAATTGAAGAAGGCCTTTGGTAGTTAACAATCACTTTTATATTACTTGTTGTTGGATTTGGGAATACGGAAATATTACTTACAACATATTTTTCGTTAATTCCAACAGGATTAATAACACTTGAATAATCAACAATACTTATTGCTATTGAAGGTGCGCTATAAGGCCCAGCAAATCCTCCATACCAAGTTTCATTTCCAGTATTGCCTGGAACTCCATCAACAACTTTTAAAGGAGTAACCGCATGGCTTGAAAAGTTATTTGACCATTCATAAGGCATCTCGTTAACCGCTGGAAACAAGCAATTTACATCTCCGTTTA
>CAZRUA010000021.1:0-39456 GCA_964603125.1 uncultured Flavobacteriaceae bacterium
AGGGGGGGTGCATCCTAAAATGGGATTACATTATTTTGCGAGCTTAATTAAAAAGATAAAAGAAATTCGTCCTGATTTGCACGTGAAAGCTTTTACAGCAGTTGAGTTGGAATACATGTGCAGAAAGGCCAAGGTAAGTTATGAGGAGGGATTGAAAATATTGAAAGATCATGGGCAAGATTCATTACCAGGAGGTGGCGCTGAAATTTTTGACGAGGAGATTAGAAAACAAATATGTGAAGATAAATGCACGTCGGCACAATGGTTAGAAATGCATGAGACAGCGCACAAATTAGGAATGCCAAGTAATGCAACCATGTTGTATGGCCATATCGAAAGCTATGCGCACCGAATTGATCACATGGATAGGTTAAGAAATTTGCAAGATAAAACAAATGGGTTTAACACTTTTATACCATTAAAGTTTAGAAATAAGGATAATCAAATGTCTCATATTGCTGAAGTATCAGTTATTGAAGATTTGAAAAATTATGCAGTAAGCAGAATCTACTTAGATAATTTTAATCACATAAAGGCTTATTGGCCAATGATAGGAAGAAGCACTGCACAACTTTCGTTGAGCTTTGGTGTTGATGACATTGATGGTACAATTGATGACTCAACGAAAATATATACTCTTGCAGGAAGCGAGGAGCAAAATCCGGCATTAACAACGGCTCAACTGGTAGAATTGATTAAACAAGTTAATCGCCGTCCTATTGAAAGAGATACTCTTTACAATGTGGTAAATGATTATAGCGAAAAGCCTGTTGAATTATAGATAATTTGACTTTAAATTTCGATTAACAAAGTAAATATTCTCATTTTGTAAGATGTAATTCTTTACTTTTGCCCAAAAATTAACGATTAAAAGAGAAATGAGAAAAATTATTACAACCTTAGCATTATTTAGTTTTAGTGCAAGTTTATTCGCGCAGGATGCGGCTCCTGTTAAAGATACAACCTACTGGAAAAAAGGAGGAACTTTTGGTATTTCAGGTACACAAACCTCTTTAACTAACTGGGCTGCAGGTGGTCAAAATTCAGTAGCAATTGGTTCAATTGTGAATTTGTTTGCTAACTATAAAAAAGACAAAATGACTTGGGATAATAACCTAGATTTAGCTTATGGAGTTATTCGTCAAGGAAACGTAAAGAATTTTTTAAAGAATGATGACCGTATTCAGTTAACTTCAAAATACGGACAATACGCTTTTAAACACTGGTATTATTCAGGTTTATTAGATTTTAAAACGCAATTTGATAACGGTTTTGATGATCCAACCAAACCAGATTCAGTTCGTAAAGTAATTTCAAGTTTTTTAGCACCAGCTTATACTTTAGTGGCTTTGGGTATGGATTACAAACCAAATGCTAATTTCACTTTATTTATAGCTCCTATAACTGGAAAAATAACTATTGTAAATAATCAAACATTAGCAAATGCGGGTGCTTTTGGTGTAGATAAGGCAGTTTATGATGCAAGTTTAAACATTGTTACTTTGGGTAAAAAACACCGTGAAGAGTTTGGGGGATATGTTAAAATGGGTTACAAGTTTTCTCCAATGGAAAATGTAACTTTCAATACTAATTTGGAGTTGTTCTCAAACTACTTAAATAACCCTGGAAACATTGATGTATCATGGACAACGTTAACTTCAATGAAAGTAAACAAATACATTAGCGCTACTTTTAGTACACATTTAATTTATGATGATGATATTAAAATAACTGATTCTAAAGGAAATTCAGGACCACGCACTCAGTTTAAGGAGGTTTTGGGTGTAGGATTTTCCTATAAGTTCTAGGATTTAATTTTTAAAATCGAAGCCTCACAATTGTGGGGCTTTTTTTATGGTTTAAATTATTTTGTTTTCCACAATTCGTTAATAAATTCAAGCTTTTTGCCCCTATTTAGTTTGTTTTGCCATCTATAATAATTGTAAATTTGAGACTCGCAAATGGAAAAATTTATTGTATCGGCTCGTAAGTATCGTCCACAAACCTTTAGAACGGTTGTTGGTCAGTCGCATATTACCAATACATTAAAAAATGCCATCAAGAGCAATCACTTAGCTCAGGCTTTTTTGTTTTGTGGACCTCGTGGTGTGGGTAAAACAACTTGCGCACGTATTTTAGCAAAAACAATTAATTGTACCAATTTAACAGCCGAAACGGAAGCTTGTGATACATGCGAATCATGTGTTAGTTTTAATAGTGGAGCATCGTTAAATGTGTATGAGCTGGATGCTGCTTCTAACAACTCTGTTGACGATATTCGTATATTGGTAGAGCAGGTTAGGTTTGCACCACAATTAGGTGATTTTAAGGTGTATATTATTGATGAGGTTCATATGTTATCTACCTCCGCTTTTAATGCATTCCTTAAAACGCTAGAGGAGCCGCCTAAACACGCAATCTTCATTTTAGCTACAACTGAGAAGCATAAAATTATTCCTACTATTTTATCGCGTTGTCAGATTTTTGATTTTAATCGAATTAAGATTGAAGATATGTCTTCACATTTGGCATATATTGCAACTACCGAAAATGTTGCGGCTGAGCCTGAGGCATTGCAATTGATTGCTCAAAAAGCTGATGGTGGTTTACGTGATGCTTGCAGTATCTTCGATCAAATGGTAAGTTTTGCAGGTAATAATTTAACTTACAAAGCAGTTGCCGAAAATTTACATGTACTTGATTATGATTATTATTTTAAAGTAACGGATGCTTTAAATAATCAACAATTACCGCAAGTATTGGTTTTATTTGATGAGATATTAAAAAATGGTTTTGATGGACATAATTTTCTAGTAGGTCTTTCGGAACATTTACGAAATCTTTTAGTTTGTAAAGATGCGGTTACTTTACAATTATTAGAAGTTGGTCAAAACATTAAGGTAAAATACAATGAGCAAGCACAAGCTTGTCAGATGGGTTTTTTATTAAAAGCCTTAGGTATTTTAAATAGAGCTGATATAAGCTACAAATCTGCTAAAAACCAACGATTGCAGGTGGAAATAGCACTTATGCAAATAAGTTATTTAGGCGCTGCATCAATTGATGCAGAAAAAAAAAAGATGAGTTAGAACCTAGTACTGAAAATTCTTCTACTAATTCATCACAAACACCTTCTGCCAAGCCATTATCTAATCCTTTAAATGCAGTTGCTGAGGTAAGAACAACTACCAAGCCCGTTACTTCTTTTAAGGATTTGGATATTAAAAGTCAATTTAGATTAAATGAATTAAAAAGAAGTAGTGTTGATGTAAATACTGAAACATTGCAGAAAGTAGAAGAACCTGAAGTTAAAATCGTTAATGAATCGTTTACATTAGAGGATGCTCAAGCCGCAGTGAAAGCTTATTGCGATTCGAAAATTGAAAACAAAGAGCAAATTGGCTATACCCTTAGTGCTAAGCCTATAAGCCTAACTAGCGATAATAATATCTTATTCACTTTTGACAGTGATGTGCAAGAAAGATTGTTTCACCCACATAAACAAGAATGTATTGATTTTTTAAGGGCTAAATTAAACAATGGTAGTTTAGATGTAGTTATCGAATATATCAAGGCTGAAAATCAAGTTTTAAAAGCGGTAACACCTTTAGAGAAATTTGAAATCCTTAAGAATAAAAACCCTTTATTATTAGATTTGAAGAAGCGTTTTGATTTGGAGTTGGATTACTAATTTATTTGGTCAGATCAGGAATTGAAACAAGAAGTTTTTTTGCAATAATGCTTTGAACCATTTCATTAGCATGGGCATCAAGGCTCCCAACTATTAATTCATTAGCCTTATAGTTTTTTAATTCATCGTTTATTGTGATGTAAGTTATCCCTTCGGTGTTAAGTAGAGGTTTTATTTTGGTATAACAATTTTCTTCTGAAAATGAAATGTCTCTCAAATCGGGAATGAATAAAACATAAAGTTTGGCATTACTTGTTTTGCAATATTGAATTAGTTCGGTTAAATCTTTAGTGTGTGTATTGAAAATATTTGTGTCGTTATAAAAGGATTTTACATCATTGCGATGATTATTAGTATTGAATGCTGGTATAAATTTCGTTGAATTGACAGCCAAAAAATTAAGTAAAAAACTAGAATTAGCGGGGACACTAGCAAGATTGTAGATTAAACTTCCATTTGATTTCGTATTGTTTTTATAAACTCTACCAGCCGTTTCTTCAATGTCGTTAAAGTAGTATTGCAAAATTACCACATTGGGTTTTACAGGAAAAGATTTTAATCTTTGTAATTCATCCCGTGTATCCGAAAATCCTCTGCCTAAATTAAAGATGGATAATTCTCTTCTCTTCTCGGCAATGATATTACTAAATCTATTTTCACTTTTTTTAATTCCATTTCCTGCTGTAAACGAATCGCCTAAAAAGAATAGTTTTGGTTTGGTAGTGTCTTTTGTTTCAAGTTCTTCGTCGCGATAGCCTTGCTTATTGATTTGTTTGAAATAGTAAGAGTGCCAAATGATTTGTGCCAAGCCGTTTTTAGTATTGCCCTGTGCTTGAGGAATAAACATGAAAATAATTTCAAGCAATAAACAAATACTTAGGAATGAGGTTAGTAATAAATTTAAATTAGGACGTCGAGCGCTTTTTTCTACAATAACTTTTTGATGAAATCTCTTTAATAAAAGTAAAATTAAGTTTAAAACAATGATTACTCGAATGAAGTAAGCAATGATAAATAATATTCGGTAAGTTTGATTTTCGTGCAAACTTTTTAAAATCATTATATTGCTTAGCATTAGAGGAATAGCAATAACATAAAATAATTGAAGTAATACTTTTATATTTATTTGCCTAACTAATTTCATTTAAGTTCTGGGATTTCTGTCAGTAGTTTTTTTGCAATAATTTCATTGGCAAGTTCATTGCAATGGGCATCAATTGAGCTTACCATAAGTGTCTTGGACTCATATGGTTTAAATTCTTCATTTAATTCTAAATATGGAATCGATAGTTTCTTGAGTTCGGGTATAATTTTATTATAGCATTTGGTGTTTGAAAAATTGATGTCTCTCATGTCAGGAATAAAAAGCACATAAAGTTTTCCATTTTTGTTTTTGATAGTATTGTTTAATTGTTCGATTAACTCAATTTGTTTCTTTAATATTTTGGGGTTATTGTATTTACTTTCAATTTGTTTTTTAAAATCACCATTATCTAAAATACTGGTGAATTTAATACTATTTACAAAAACAAAATTAAAGAAGAAACTTCCTTGAAATAACCTTTTTAATTGAGTTGTTAAGCTAAAACTCTTGTTTGGTGAGCTTGCGAGATTTAATTCTTCAAGTTTGTCTATATCGTTAAAATAATATTGAAGAACTACTACATCACTATTTATATTTGCTTTTTGCAAATTATTTAATTCGTCTTGGGTATTATTATCTCCCATTCCGAAATTAAAAAACTCATAATTTTTGTTTTTATTTTTTATAATATTTGAGAATCGATTTTCAACTTTATTTATGCCATTTCCGTAGGTAAATGAATCGCCTAAAAAGATGAAATTTTTCTTTTTTGATTTCCTTGTATTGATGGTATCATCTCTGAATCCTAATTCATTTAAAGGATGGCCATAGTATAGATGCCAAACAAACTGACCTAAACCTATTTGTGTGTTTCCTTGTGATTGAGGAATAAACATAAAAGCAATTTCAAGTATACAAACTAAACTTAAGATGCTTGTTTTAATGGTTGTTCGTTTAGCTTCTTTATCTGGGCTTTTTTGCTTAATAACTTTGGTATGAAAATATTTTAATCCTAATAAAAGAACATGTAGAATGATGATCACTCTTAATGTATACAGACTAAAAAAAACGACTTTATGGTTACCGGATAAAACCCATTCGCCAAAGGCTTTATTTGTAATTAATAAGGCAAGGCAAAAAACCAAAATTAATTCAAATAGTATAAGTCGTTTTTGTTGGCGCATTTATTTTACCATAAGTTTTCTAAATCATTTGCTACGTAGGTGTGATTTCTTTCCTTAAAGCTGGTTTTGGTTTCATTCGTTTTTTTTGTGAATAATCTTTTAATTAAGCTATAAGGACTAATTACAAAAAAGAAGATGATGGTTAAAAGAATGCTTGTGTTTATTTTGTTCAATAACCAGGCAATTTTCATCCAAAGCCAATTAAAAGCGAAACAAAAATCATCAACTAAAGTGCAGCTTAAAAACACAAGCACTCCTGAATATAACATTATTGGTTTTTTTGTAAACCAAAACATAATACCCGTTAGTATTAGTAATGGGAAGGTTTGTTTAATGTTATTTAAAATTCTTTTCATTAAAATAAAGAATATATAAATGGGCCAACAGCAGATGAACCACCAGCAAATATTAATAATCCTAAAAGTAAGAGAATGATGATAACAGGTGTTAACCACCATTTTTTTCTTTGTTTAATGTATTGCCAAATATCTTTTAAAAATTCCATTTAGTCTTTATTAAGTGTTAATTTCCATTCATCATTTTCAACCCAATTTACTTGATCTTTTTTATGTAAGATAAAATTTTCAATTACTAAAATGTCCATGCCACTGCGCATGAAGCAGGTGTAAGCATCTTCAATACTACAAACAATAGGTTCGCTTCTTAAATTGAAACTTGTGTTTATTAGTACGGAACAATTGGTTAGTTTTTTGAACTCAGTAAGTAGTTTCCAAAATTTTAAATTAGTTTCTTTATGCACAGTTTGAATTCTGGCGCTATAATCTACATGTGTTATAGCCTGTAATGGATGACGTTTTGTTTTTAGTTTCTCAATGATATTTTTGTTTTCGAAACCATTTTCTTTTGGTAATGGATTTTTAACAGGTTTTACTAAAAGCATGTAGGGCGAAGTTGTTGTACATTCAAAATACTCATTTACATCTTCAACTAAAACACTTGGAGCAAAGGGGCGAAAATTTTCGCGAAATTTTGTTTTTAAATTTAAATCCTGTTGCATGTTTGCATTTCGCGCATCAGCTAGTATGCTTCTGGCTCCTAAAGAGCGTGGTCCAAATTCCATTCTTCCTTGAAACCAGCCAATAATGTTACCTTCACTAATAGCCTTTGCGGTTAATTGAACTGTTTGTTCTTCTGAAAACTCATTATAAACAGCTTGCAGTTTTTTTAGACTTTCTTTTATTTCAAAATCATTGTTATTTGGCCCTAAATAAGCGCCATTCATTTTATCGTATTTACTGATGTTCTCCTTTTCGTTTCCAAAATAGATGTGATGAGCTGATAGTGCTGCTCCAATTGCTCCGCCGGCATCTCCAGCGGCTGGTTGAATATAAATGTTTTTAAATATGTTTGATTCCTGAAGTTTTCCGTTTGCAACTCCATTTAAAGCAACACCGCCAGCTAAACAAATGTTTTCACATTGCGTTAATGTTTTTGCTTCTTTAGCAAGTGATAAAATTATTTCTTCGGTAACTTCCTGAATTGCCAGCGCTAAATTGCAATGACTCTGATTGATTTCTTGTTCGGGCATTCTTTTTTTTAATCCAAATAATTCAAACCATAAATTATCATCTACCATTTTTAAGTGGGTAGAGTAGGTAAAATTTTTTTGATTCATTTGGATGGAACCGTCATCAAATATTGTAACAAGTTTTGTTTTAATAATGGTTTTAAATTTCTCAACTTCTTCACATCCTTTATTTCCGTATGGAGCAAGACCCATTAATTTGTATTCACCGCTATTAACTTTAAATCCTAAATAATAAGTAAAAGCACTATATAGCAATCCAATGGAATTTGGATAATGCATTTCTTTTAAAACAGTTATTTTGTTTCCTTCTCCCAATGCAATAGAAGCGGTAGTCCACTCGCCAACACCATCCACTGTTAATATGGCTGATTTGTTAAAAGAAGATACGTAGTAAGCACTTGCAGCATGTGATAAATGATGTTCAGTAAAAAGTAGTTTCGTTTTTTTGTAATCAAGTTTCTCAATTTTGTTTAGTTCCTTGCGTAAAACACTTTTTAAAAAAAGTTTGTCTTTTAACCAAACAGGCATAGCTTTAAAAAACGAGATAAATCCCTTGGGTGCATTGGTAAAGTAAGTCTCAAACAAACGTTCGAATTTCAAGAAAGGTTTGTCGTAAAAAACAATTGCATCAATTTCTTGAAGACTAATTTTAGCAAAGTGTAAACAAAATTCTATTGCTTTTGCAGGAAAGGATTCGTCGTTTTTTATGCGAGTGAATCTTTCTTCTTGAGCAGCGGCAACTATTTCACCATTAACCACCAAAGCGGCAGCCGAATCATGATAGTATGCTGAAATGCCAAGAATTTTCAAGCTTAGTTATGGTTAAATTAATGTTTCAATTGGTGTACAAGTTCCGTTTTCACAAGTATAACATTTAAGTCGCTCTTTAAAAATGGAAGGCTTGTAAATTGATTTGCCTAACAGCATTCTTAAACACTCTTGTATGCCTTCAATAATACTTGGATGAGGGTGCATCATATCTGCAAGTTCTCTTATTCCTTGATTTGTATGAACTAAATAGGCAACTGCCTGTATAGCACTACTAGCGTGTTCTCCAACAACACGCATACCTAATATTCGCATGCCATTATCGTTGGTGACAATAATTTTAAAAAAGCCTTTTGTTTTTCGCATCGCAATTGCGCGTGCATTTGTGCTATAATCCAATTTTACAATTTTAACTGCAAGTCCTTGTTTATATACATCTTGCTCATTAATACCTACAGCCGCAACTTCTGGATTTAAAAACATAATGGTAGAAATGTTTTTATATGTTAAAGGTTTAATTGCAGGCCCAAACATTCTTACCACAGCATGTCTTGCTTCGCGCTCACCAACGTTTACTAAAGCAATTTCGGTTGTTACATCACCAGCAGCATATATGTTGCTGATGTTGGTTTGTGTATCATCATCCCAAATTCCACCTTTTTCATTCAATCTTACTCCAACAGTTTCTAAACCTAAATCTTCTACATTAGATACACGTCCAACCGAAACTAAAGCTTTTTCTACTTGTATTATTTCATTAGGTTTATCTTTATACGAAAGCTCATATTCAACTTCACCGTTTTTAATTTCCATTCTTACCAAAGTAGCACCATGATGTACGTTTGCACCTTTTGATTGTAAACTATCTTCAACTACTTTGGCTATATCTTCATCTTCAAAAGGTAAAATTCTATCTGCTTTATCAATTAAATACACTTTGGTATTGCCCATGTTACTGAATATGGTTGCAAATTCACAACCAATAACACCAGCACCTAAAACAACCATACTTTTTGGTAGTGAAGTAAAATTCTTAACTCCATCACTTGTAACTATTATTTTTTCATCAATAGGAATGTGAGGTAAATACCTTGGACGACTTCCTGTACAAATTAAAATATTTTCGGCCCATACAGTTTTTATGTCGCCGTCATCTTTGGTGATTTGAATTTCATTCTTACTAATTAATCTTGCTGTGCCCTTTTCGTAATTAAAATTTGGATTTTCAATTTCGGTTTCCAGTAATTTCATGTGAACCGACATTTGCGTTTTACGCTCAAAAATAGCTTCGCGCAAAGTTTTGGCCATATCTTCAAAATTTACTTTGTAATCGGGTATCGACTCTCTAATCATCGAAATTTTTTGAGAATACTCCCATAAGGTTTTTGAAGTTAAAACACCGTCGTAAATTCCAGCACCACCAATTCTTTTGCGTTCTATTAAAAGAACTTTCTTTTTAAAGTCTAAAGCACGCATGGCTCCCGCATAACCGCTGGGTCCGCCACCAATAACTACTAAATCAAATTTTTCCATTGCAAGTGTGAAAATAGCTAAAAAACTTTGTGTTTTTATGCGCCCTAAACTAATGAAAAAACGGAATAATTATTGTATTTTAGCCTTCCGAACTTAAAATTTATTAAAACAAAACGGAGTATTTCTCTGACGGATAATTTCATTTCAATAAAACAGAAAACCATGAAAAAAATAGTACTTGCTTTAACTCTTGTTTTTAGTTTTTCAATGACTAAAGCACAATCAATTAGCGTAAAAGAATCAAACGAAAAGTTTGCAGATGGAAGCCATAATGCTTTAACTGTATCTGTTTTGTATTCAACTAAGGATAAAGTTGAAAAGGAGTGGAAGTCATTCATTAAGCAATATAATCCTGAGAAAGTAAGCGATAAAAAGGGCGAATATTTTGCGGATAATGCCGTTTTTAAGTTAATGGGAAATAATCCGGTTGATGTTTATTGGCATGTAGAAGAATTAAAAGGAGATAAAGTTATTCGTTTAATTTGTGCTTATAATTTAGGTGGAGCTTATTTAAATAGTAATGAGCATAAAGAGCAATTTGAAGTAGCTCGTAAAATGATGTACGATTTTGCTGTGAAGTTAAGCAAAGAAGCAGTGGATGAAGAATTGAAGGCTGCTACTAAATTGCTTGAAAAATCGAAGGAAAAGCAAGCTGATTTAGAAAAGCACAATGCTAATTTGGCTGAACATATTGTGGATTACAATGATAAAATTAAAAAGGCTCAAGAGGATATTAAAAAAGCAGAAGCTGATATTGAGAAAACTAAAAAGGATATTGAATTGAAGAAAAAAGAAGTTGATGAAGAACAAAAGGCTTTAGATGCAGTGAAAGCTAAAATGGAGGCGATAAAATAAATTAAACAGAAAAGTCTCACCGAAGCGTGAGACTTTTTAATTTTAATGCAATTATAAATAGTACAAATACTTACAATGAAAATTTTAATAACAGGTAGTAACGGATTGTTGGGGCAGAAATTGGTTTATAAACTGGCTAAAACAAAGGATGTTGATTGTATAGCGAGCTCTAGGGGCGAAAACCGTTTAGTGAATAAAGAAGGCTACACTTATGTAAGTATGGACGTAACCAGCCAACGTGATGTTTCAAAAGTATTAAAGCAATACAAACCTAATGTTGTAATTCATACAGCTGCCATGACCAATGTTGATGCGTGCGAGTTAAATCAAAAAGAGTGTTGGTTAATGAATGTAGAAGCAACTAAAAATATTTGTGATACTTTGGTTCAGTTAAAGGAGGAGGATGCTAGTTACAAGCCAAGATTGGTGCATCTTTCAACAGATTTTATTTTTGATGGAACAAAAGGGCCATTAGATGAAGAGGCAAGACCTAACCCTTTAAGCTATTATGCGGAAAGCAAACTGGAGGCAGAAAAAGTAGTTCAGGATGCCGATATACATTGGTCAATTGCGCGAACTGTTTTGGTGTACGGAATTACTGATAATATGAGCAGAAGTAATTTTGTTTTATGGGCTAAATCTAATTTAGAACAAGGTAAAAGTATTAATGTTGTGGATGATCAATTCAGAACTCCTACATTGGCTGAGGATTTAGCGGACGGGTGTATTTTAATGGCAATGAAAAGCGCCAAGGGTGTCTATAATATTTCAGGTAAGGATTTCCATAACATATTCGAATTGGTTCAAATTGTAGCTGATTATTATGGTTTAGATAAATCTTTAATTAAACTTAGTAAAAGCGATGAAATCAAACAACCCGCCAAACGCCCGCCTATTACAGGTTTTATCATAAAAAAAGCAATAAAGGATTTAGGTTACAAGCCGCATAGTTTTAAGGAAGGAATTAAAATTATGGATGAGCAAATGAAGTTGTTAACGAACTAGTTTTCATACCTTAATAATTTACCGTGTAATGTGTTTATTCACCTCAAACCTGAGGTTGTGATGCTTTTGTAGTTTAAAATTCCAGTATTTTTCCGTAATTTTATTCAAAAATAGGTCATGTCAATTCGCATTGGAGATAAAGTTAGATTTTTGAATGAAGCGGGCGAAGGCATTGTTACCAGCTTTAAGGATAAAAATACAGCCCTAGTTGAAATTTCAGATGGCTTTGAGATTCCTTACGCAATAAAGTACTTGGTGCAGGTTCAAACCGAATTAATTTTAAAAAAGGAGTCGGAAGATATTGAGGAGGAATTTGGCCATAATCGCAAAGATGCTGTTTTCTTTGTTTTGGAGCCAGATCATGAATTGGATATTTTAATGAGTGAGTATTCGTTTTATTTGTTCAACGCATCTAATTTCAATGTCTTGTACACTTACTCAACTAAGGACGGAAATAATTTCCAAACTTTAAAGCAAGGAGAATTAGGTTCTTATCAGAAGCTATTGCTTAAAAAAATTAGAAAACAACATTTAACGGAGTATGCTTACCATAAAATTGAAATGTTGTTCTTTAAAAAGTCTCATTATGTTGCTCAATTGCCCGTGGCAGAAGTAATCCATATTAATGAGACAATTTTAAGAAGAAATGGTTTTGTTCCTAACGATTCGTTTAAATTCCCGGTTTACGCTATAACTTTAAAGGATAATTTTTTTGAGAATAACATAACAAAACAAACTTTAACGGATTATGATTTAGAGAAACTTCGTTCTTTAAGAGAGTTTGAAGCTTCTGGGAAAACTTTTGTTAAATCAAAACCAAAGGCACCAGTTTACGAAAGGGAAATTGATTTGCATATTGAAGAGTTGATTGATTCGCATAAAGGAATGACAAACGCAGAAATAATTCAACTCCAATTACGAAAGTTTCAAAAGGAGTTAGAGGCTGCAATAAGCAATAATTTGCAGAAAATAATTTTTATACATGGAGTAGGGAATGGTAGATTAAAACAAGAGATTCATCTAATTTTGCAGGGTTATGATGAAGTTACTTTTCAGGATGGAAGCTATAAAAAGTACGGTTATGGCGCAACTGAGGTTTTAATTAAACATAATAGATAGTTGAATTTTATATTTCTTTAACAAGTTAAATACAATAATTGATTAAAGGCAGCGTAAATTAGCATCATATTGAAAGTATATTTAAAATACATTTTTCTTTTCTTGTTTGTAAATCAATTGCAAGCCCAAAAAAACTACGTAATAAACGGAAAAGTTTTTGAGCCTGATTCGCTGGAACCAATGCCCTTTGTTATTATTGTAAATCAAGGTAGTGGAAGTGGTATTCAAAGTAATGTGGATGGTAGTTTTACAATTGCAGCAAGTGATAACGATACAATTTTAGTTTCTTTTTTAGGTTATTATAAGCAAAAAATAGCCGTTAGGAATATCAAGAATACTAACGATAGTACGAAACAATTTTTACGAGTAACATTAAAAAAACAAACTTATAGTTTGCCTGAAGTTGTTTTTAAGGATGTGAGTTTACGCGAATCGGAAATAAGCTACATGGAGCGGCATTTGGCTCGACCACGAGCAACGGTTGAAAGCCCTTTTAGTTTTTTATATGAAAATTTCAGCAAAAAGGGAAAAGAAAATAAAAAGTTGGATGAGCTTTATCGTCAAACAATATTTGAAGAAGAAATAGGGAAAAAGTTTAATCCTGAAGTTTTGCGTAAATTAACAAACGATGAACAAATAGATTTTGCAGCTTTTAGGAAGTACGCTGTATTACTCACAGATTCTTACATATACTCGCACAACGGATACGAATTGTATTCTTTTATAATGTATTATTATAAAAGATACAAGGCTGACGGGAAATAATTAAAATTTGATTAACTCTTCGTACAATTCTTTAACGGGTAATCCCATCACATTGTAAAAACTACCTTCAATTTTATCAATACCTATAAAGCCAATCCAATCTTGTGCGCCATATCCACCTGCTTTATCATACACATTAAAATTGGTAACGTAGTATTCAATTTCTTCCTTCTTTAATTTTTTGAAATACACTTTTGTTACATCAAAAAAGGTAGTTTGTTTATTGCCCGATTTTAAGCAAACTGCTGTATAAACTTCGTGCATTTTTCCTGATAATGATTCCAGCATTTTAACTGCTTCATCGTACTTTGCAGGTTTGTTTAATACTTTACCATCTAACCAAACTATAGTGTCGGCAGTAATTAATATTTGTTCTTCGGTCAATTCATCAGGATATTCATCAGCCTTTTTTTCGCAAAGGTATAATGGAATTTCTTGAGCCTTTAAATCCGCTGGAAAACTTTCATCTGCATTAATAGGTTTGTTTAAAAATTCAAAACCTAAATTTTTTAATAGTTCTTGTCTTCTGGGTGAACTTGATCCTAAAATTATTTTGTAAGGAAAATTCTTTAATGTCTCTTCAACTGCTTGCATACTATGCTAAATAATAAATGACTAAACTAAATAAAACACCAACCAACATGATTAGTTTTACTAAGATACTACAAAAGTAGTAATCCTTTGATGTTTGTGCTCTAAACATTTTGTATGCCAAAAATAATAGAGGTAAAATTAAGCCCACAACTATGTAAATATTAGGTAATTTATCATTGGGATTATAGAGTTTATATACAATAAATGATAACAGTAAAATGGTATTACTTATTAAACTAATTACAATAGCTTTGGTTGCTTTAAAACCCCAAACAATTGGCATAGTTTCACAGCCTGTTTCTAAATCACCTTGGTAATCTTGCATGTCTTTAATTATTTCGCGAATAAACGAAACTAAAAAAGCAAATAAACTAAATAATAAAACACTTTTATAAAGATTGGCAAAGCTCAAATCTTTATAAACTGTACTATATACTTCAAATACAGGTGGTATGTCGTATAACATCACAATTAAAGGAACCATTGCGGTGAGCAAGGAAACAATTAAATTACCTACAATTAGTTGTTTTTTAAAAGTGGTTGAGTAATGCCATAATAGGCCAGCAGATATAAGGTGAACTAAGCCAAGTTTAAAATTACCAGCTTTCCATCCAACAAATACACCTAAACCAATACCAATAATATTAAATAATAGATGAGTTACCATTGCCCAACGGCGTTTTACCCCGTTGTCAATCACAACAGTTTCAGGGCGATTTATTTTATCCGTTTTAACATCAAAGTAATCATTTATCATGTATCCGGCCGCTGCAATAAGCATTGTACTCAGCACTAGTAAAAAGAAATAAAAGTCACTAAGTTCGAATTGAAAAGGTATGCCAAGATATGACATTTGACTTTTTATGAGTGCATACCGAATTAAATATTGCGTAAAGGCAATAATTAAAAGATTGTTAATTCGTATGAGCTTTAAAAAGGCTATCATTTGAGTCACGAAAATACGATTATTCGCGTAATTTTTAAATATTATTATTTAAAGTGATAGGCTAAATTTAAAGGAATTGAACAAGAACAAATCTTGTTAGCTTACAATTTGAGTTTTATTAAATTCTAGTTATTTGGTCCACCTGCATCAAGCCAACATTTAATTTTGTTTCTCTCATCTTGGCTTAAACTAGTTCCTTTAGGCATACTTTTATTTACAATAACTTCTTTGTTAAAAGATCCATTATCTACATAAGGCTTAACTTTTGCATAGCTGGTAAAATCACCTTTGCTGCTTCCCGCATTATGGCAGCCTGAAGTATTACATTTTGAAGAAATAATTCCACTAATAGAAGTTGAATACTTTGAATCTATTGTTGAACAATCTAAATCTTTAAATTCATCTTTTTTGCAGGCAGCTATTATAATGCCAATTACAATTAATGTTAAAATTGAAATTCGTTTCACCATGTTTTTGTCTTTTAGGCAAATTTAGCTATAATTTAGTAACCTAATTTACTCCTAAACGTTAAACTGTAAATTTTAGTATGCGGTATTTATCTTTTATAGCCTTGTTAGCTTTGCTTTGTTGTAACAATGCTAATTCAAGTAAAAAAGTAAATAGTAACAGTTTTTCACCAACAAAATTATCTTCACGCGAATTATTATTTGATACGTTATTAGCAGATGGTTTTTCATTTCCCTTTGGTGATGGTGCTGGAGGTGGCTCTTACATTGATAGTGATAAAAAGAAACATGATGGTTGGTACATAGCAACTGCAACTGCAGAGAAATACGATTTGGGAATACACACAGGTGAGGACTGGAATGGTAATGGCGGAGGAAATACGGATTTAGGTCAGCCAGTTTACGCTACAGCTAAAGGTATAGTGCTTGAAGCGAAGGATTTTGGAGCCCCATGGGGAAATGTTGTTTACATGGAGCATCATTATATTGAGAATGGCAAACATTTACTAGTGTATTCGCTTTATGCTCATTTGAATGAATTGCTGGTAAAGAAAAATCAAATCATATCTAAACGCAGTAAAATAGGAACAATTGGCACAGGTCATAATACTTTTCCGGCGCACTTGCATTTTGAGATGCGCAAACCTAGTATGAAAGACTATGAAGTTACCTATTGGCCAAGCAGTCATGATAAAAGTAAAGAATGGGTTTTGGAAAATTACTTCAAGCCATCGGATTTTGTGAAAGAACATAAAAAATGTTTTATTCCTGCTAAAGAAGAAGTATTGATGGTAGCCGTGAAAAGCGATTACAAAATGTATTTGTATAAAAATGGTAAATTAAGTAAAACATTGGATATAGCATTAAGTCAAAGCCCTGTTGGGCATAAGGTAAAGCAAGGCGATAATAAAATGCCTGAAGGAGAATATAAAATTACTGAAAAGAATAGAGGGCCTTTTGGCGGGAATTACGCTGCTTATTTCGGCCCAGCCTGGATGCGTATTTCCTATCCTAATTGTTTTGATGCGGCTATTGCGTTGAAAAGTAAATTAATTACTCAAAAGCAGCATGATGTCATTGTTAATTCAACGAATAAAGGTATACAACCAAGTTCGGCAACGCCTTTAGGAGGTGGAATTGGCATACATGGTTGGGCGGGCGATTGGCCAACTTCAACCAAACATCTTACATGGGGCTGCATTAGTATGCAGAATAAGGATTTAGATAGATTTTACGAGTTAATTCCAGTTGGAACTAGGATTGTTATTTTGGCTTGAGTTTATATAGATTATTTATTTATTTTTGTTTAAATACTCTATCTATGGCAAAGATTTATTTTTTTCTGACCTTCTGTGTAATTAACTTTCAGGTTTTAATGGGGCAATTAAATTATGGCGGTGGTTTAGCATACGACCATTATATAAGCTCATATTATTTTAACCAACTAGGTACTGTGAGTTTAAATGGACAACTAGGAAAGCTTATTGGACAGGATAAAAGGTGGAACTTAACAAGTAATTTGTATTTAGCCATACCTAATAAGTTTAAAAGAAGTGTTTATTATTCTCCTACAGAGCAGGTGGAAGTTAAGCAAATTGTTACGTTTGCAGCATTAGATCTAGGATTAACTAAAATGATTGGTCAGGAAAGTAACTATAGCCAAAAAGGCTATTTTGGTTATTTTAATATCGGGGGAATTTATGCAGGGGTGAAAACTTTGGGGCAACAAAACGATATAGTTAACCATAATATTGGTGAAAATGGCAACTTTAGTTCGTCTCCTGGCTTATCTATAAAACTTGGTGCTGGACATGTAGAAAAAATTGATGATTTTATTCTTCAAATTAATGCGGGGTATTCTGTAAATGGTTTTCTTATTGACCCTAATAATACAATTTATAAATTGCTCGGAAGTGGGTCGATACAAGTATGTGCAAAATTGATTTTCTTGAAAATCCCTGTTAATAGAAATCCATATTAAAGAAAATTATTAACTACTATTTTAGTTTTGATTTTTTTTGATTTTAAATTGTTAGTCATCAAATATTGGTTCAAGTTTTTTTGCTTGCGATAAATTTGGTTAGTGTTTTATTGGTTGTAATTAGTAAGTTAGTATCGCAATAAATCTTAGAGATAAATTATATTTCGTCAAACACTTGACAAAGCCTCTTTTTTGTTGTATCTTTGCACCCTCAAAATTTAACGTTTAATCCTGTAAGATTAGCAATTATGATGTACACACCTTGCCAAATTCTTGGCATTTCTTATAAAGATACCTGTACACTTTTTGACCTTCCTACAACAAAGCTGTAAAACAACATGAAATTATCCGCATTTAAATTCAACTTGCCTAAGGAATTATTGGCAGAACACCCAGCAAAAAATCGTGACGAAAGCCGCCTTATGGTAGTTGACAGAGCAACTGGAAAAATTCACCACAAAAAATTTAAAGATATCATTAACTATTTTGATGATGGTGATGTTATGATTATGAACGACACACGTGTATTCCCGGCACGTATGTATGGTAATAAAGAGAAAACAGGAGCTAAAATCGAAGTTTTCTTATTGCGCGAATTAAACGCAGAAAGCCGCTTATGGGATGTTTTGGTTGATCCTGCTCGTAAAATTCGTATTGGTAATAAATTATACTTTGGTAATGATGATACATTAGTTGCTGAAGTTATTGATAATACTACTTCTCGTGGTAGAACTTTACGTTTCTTGTTTGACGGTTCATATGATGAATTCCGTCAATGCTTAAACGATATGGGTGAAACACCTCTTCCAAAGTACATTAAACGTGCCGTTGAAGAAAGCGATGTTGAGCGTTACCAAACGGTATTTGCAACTAACGAAGGCGCAGTAGCTGCTCCAACAGCAGGTTTGCACTTTAGCCGTGAGTTAATGAAGCGATTAGAAATTAAAGGTGTAAATTTTGCTATGTTAACTTTACATGTTGGCTTAGGAACTTTTAGAACGGTTGAAGTTGAAGATTTAACGAAACATAAAATGGATTCGGAAGAAGTAATTATTCCGGAAGCTGCTACTAAAATTGTGAATGATGCTAAAGATAGAAAAAAGCGTGTTTGTGCTGTTGGTACAACAACAATGCGTGCTATTGAAACATCTGTAGCTGTTAGTGGTCATTTAAATGCTTATAAAGGTTGGACAAATAAGTTTATTTTCCCTCCATACGATTTCAGCGTTGCAAATTGTATGATTACTAATTTCCATACACCTGAAAGTACACTATTAATGATGGTTAGTGCATTTGGTGGATATGACTTAATTATGAAAGCTTACAAGGAAGCAATTAAAGAAAAATATAAGTTTTATAGCTATGGTGATGCCATGCTAATCCTATAAACTAAATGATTTAAATCTTAACCCTCTTAGAGGAAATTTTAAGAGGGTTTTTTTGTGTATTTCGTTTAAAAATCTATATTTGTTAAATAAAAATACAATTATGACTAAAAACCTAAAATTCATTCTTTTAATTGTTGTTTTGGCAACACTTGTAATGTTTGCTTGCCGAAAGGAAACCGAAAAGCAAACAACTTATATTGATAAACCAGCACACTGCTATAATTTAGTTAAGGATTCGGATGAAACTTACATAGATTGCGGTGGAGCTTGTGGAGCTTGCAATGTACCTGCGGTTTTAACTAGCAATTGCACATGCCCTAATTATACTGTTCAAGCTAATTTAGTTAATTTACCAGTAAGTTCAGCAGGCCGTTTAACAAATGTTTCTGGAAACTATGAGTATACTTTAAATATTGCTGGAGGTTCATTAAAAGTAATTACAATGACAGGAGCTCCAATTGGAACAGATTTACAAGTTGTAACAACTTCACAACCATCTGCAACTAATGAAGTAGTTGTGTTATACACTAACGGTGGTCCAACAGCAAATTTAACAACTGGTAATGTTCAAATTCGCCAAAGCACTTCGGGTTTAATTACCGAAACATATGTTGATATATGTAATGGAGTTGCTCCTGGTCCAGTGAATATTAAAGCATTTGCAAAAGTTAACTAATCCAAAGAAATAAAGACATGAAAAAAGTAGTACTATTCAGCGCATTTGTTTCCTTAGTAGGATTAGTAAATGCACAAACAGATTCAACTCATCACGATGTTGTTGCAAAGATTGTAACAAAAGATCCGAATCCAAATTTTTTCCAATTTGATGTTCGCCCATTTGTTTTAGATGTTTTTCCAACTAACACGGCAGTATCTGGCGAAATCGGAATTCGTGGAAAAATGAATCAATTGTTTTATCAAACATCTATTAAAATAGGTTATAAAACAGGTTTAGAAGAAGGAATGTTTAACCGTCCGTCTGATGCAACATCTGCTTACAAAGATCAAATGCCAATGCAGTTTGATTTATTCGGTGGTTATATTTTATCTACAACTGAAGATCAACATAAAATGCATTTTCGTTTACACTCTGGCAAACACGCTAACACAATGGCACGTATGACAGGTGTTTCAAATAAATTTCAAATGCTTGAGTTGGGTGTTAAATCAGGTTTCCGCCCGTATCACTTAAAAGGTTCTACTTTAACTTATACAAGTACAGTTGGAACATTTGATCAAAACAATGCTCAAACTTATTTAAGCTACACCAATATTGAAGCTGGTATTTCATTTGGTGAAATGGGATTTTGGGATGTTGATTTTCAAGGCGTAGGTCGTCGTCATGCTGAAATTTTTAATCGTATTTATGTGCATGCAATTTATATGGCAACTTCTAAGCTTGATCCAGTATTGCAAGATGTATTTTACGGCGAAAAAGAAGCTGGCAAGTACTTTGCGAAATATGATATTAATTCAAGCAAGATGTCTCGTATAGGTTTATGCGGCGGTTATAGTGTTGGTAATGTTGATAAGCTTGGTTATAGTGTTAATTTTGAAACAGGATACTATCCTGGTATCAAAGGAGATTTTGCTTCACATTTTGGTATTAGTGTTGGATTAGGATTCTCAATAAACAAGCATATTTTAGCTAAGAAATAAATAATAAAGCACAAATAAAAAAGGCGAAACTTATATGGTTTCGCCTTTTTTATTTTCGGTTTGAGCTTTATTTTACATTAAAACTCAACAAACATTTATCTTCTAAATAACATTCTAACTTATTGCCGATTGCAACGGGTCCAACTCCTTCTGGAGTGCCAGTAAAAATTAAATCTCCTGTTTTTAAAGTAACAAATTGAGATACGTAAGCTATAATTTTATCAAAGCTAAAAAGTAAATCTTTAGTATTTCCTTTTTGTTTTAAATTACCATCAATATTTAAATGAAAATTTAAATTGTTTAAGTCGTAATCGTTTTTGTTAACAAACACACCTGTTGGAGCCGAATTATCAAAGGCTTTGGCTTTTTCCCAAGGCAATCCTTTTTCTTTGCATTTCATTTGTAAATCGCGAGCAGTAAAGTCAATTCCAATTCCTATTTCATTGTAATAGTTGCCTGCAAATTTTTCTTCAATATGTTTTCCGGCTTTGCTTATTTTTAAAACAACTTCAATTTCATGATGCAGGTCTTTTGTAAATTCAGGAAAATAAAAATCATCATTGTCTTTTAATAAAGCAGTATCGGGTTTCATGAAAAATACGGGTTCAGTAGGAACTTCGCTTTTCATTTCCTTAGCGTGTTCGGCGTAATTGCGCCCAATGCAAATTATTTTCATTTTGTAGAGTTAATTGTAGAGAGTCAAAAATAGTACTTTAAATGGAATTAATTTGTTTTTTGGAGTAAATTCATGCTTAGCAAACTGTAAAACTAGTGCGCTACTTAATTGGAATATTACGCATAAAAACGCTAATTTTACGCCACAAAATTTAGATTATGAGTAATAAACATTTTGATATTATAGTTGTTGGAGGTGGAATAGTTGGATTAGCAACTGCATATAAGTTAAACACCAAATATCCGAACAAAAAGATAGCTGTATTAGAAAAGGAGAATGAAGTAGCTGCTCATCAAACTGGCCATAATTCGGGGGTTATACATTCTGGTATTTATTATAAGCCGGGTTCATATAAGGCTAAGCACTGTGTTGAAGGAAGAAGAGAGTTAGTTGCTTTTGCAAAAGAGCATAATATACCTCATGATATTTGTGGGAAAATTATTGTAGCAACCCACGAAAGTGAGTTAGCACATATGAATAAGGTTTTTAGTAACGGACAAGCAAATGGTGTTGAAGGTATTGAGTTAATTGATGCAAAACGTATCAAAGAAATTGAACCTTATTGTGAAGGTATTGCTGGTATTTGGGTGCCATGTTGTGGTATTATTGACTATGCTGCGGTTTCTCGTAAATATGTTGAGTTAATCCATAAGCAGTTTGCTGATAGCAAAGTTTTAACAAATCACAAGGTTACTTCGTTTACTAAAAAAGATAATATAACAACAGTTCATACAAGTCAAGGTGATTACACTGCAAATTATATTATTACATGTGCTGGTTTACATAGTGATAGAATTGCTCGCAAGGAAGGAATTAAGAGTGAAGCTGAAATAGTTGGTTTTAGAGGTGATTACTACGATTTGTCTGAGCAAGGTAGAAAGAAGGTGCGTAATTTAATTTATCCTGTTCCTAATTCTAAGTTTCCATTTTTGGGTGTACATTTCACACGCATGATTCAAGGTGGAGTGGAGTGTGGACCAAATGCAGTGTTTGTTTTTAAACGCGAAGGGTATAAAAAAACTTCATTTAGTTTAAAGGATACTTGGGAAGCGCTTACATTTATTGGTACCTGGCGATTCTTTAAAAAACATTGGCGCTTTGGTTTAGATGAATACCGTGGAGCTTTTAGTAAAAAATATTTTTTAAAACGTTTGCGTACACTTATTCCAAGTTTAGAAATGGAAGATATTGTACCTGCAAGAGCAGGGGTGCGCGCAATGGCATTGGCTCCAGAAGGAGAGATGTTAGATGATTTTAAAATTGAATATAACGGAAATGCAATTCATGTATTAAATGCTCCTTCACCAGCAGCAACAGCTTCGTTGGCTTATGGAAATGAAATTGCATTAATGGCTGTGAAATATTTTAAGTTAGATTAATTTACTACAACAAATTCAACTCGTCTGTTTTTTTGTTTTCCTTCTTCAGTTGTGTTATCTGCAATTGGTTTTGTTTTCCCATAACCTTTAGAAGTTAAACGGTTTTTTTCGACAGATTTAGAAACAAGATATTTGTAAACTGCATCAGAACGGTTTTGTGACAATAGCAAGTTTTGCGCATCATTGCCCACATTATCTGTGTGCCCAGATAAGGCAATTTTTAGCTTTGGATTTTGTTTCATAATTTCCACTAAACGATCAAGTTCTAAATACGATTCTTGTTTTAACTCAGATTTACCTGTTTCAAAAAAGATATTATTAAGTTGTATAGTTGTTCCTGCTACTAATGGTTGCATTAAAATATTCTTCTGAATTTCTTTGTATTCATCAAAATTGGTTAAATCAATATTTTCAGTGGAAGAAACATAACCAACTTTTTGCGCAACAATGGCGTACTTTTTCCCATATTGAAGCACAATTGAGAATTGTCCAGTTTTCGGGTCGGTTACCGCCTTTCCTACGGTAATATTATCTGTAAGATTTTCATAAGTTACTTCTGCCTCTAATGCGCTTTGTGTTTTCGAATCCAAAACGTTTCCGATAATTAAACTAATTGGTTCAGGTTTTTGTTTAGTATCCAATTTAATGTCAAATAAATCGCCGCTTCCTTCTTCTAATTTGTAAACAATAGCAAAATCACCTTTAGCTGATATGGTGAAGAAACTTTCCCATCCACTTGTATTTACTGGTTCTCCAATAGATTCAGGTTTCGACCAATCTGTCCAACTATCATTTAATCTTGTACTTTTAACAATGTCGTTAGAACCCAAACCACCCCAACCGCCAGAAGAGAAGTATAAAGTTTTGTTGTCGCTTGCCAAAAATGGCGTGAATTCATTATCAGTAGAATTTACTCCGTTTAATTTAATAAATTTTCCCCAAGTGCCGTCTTTGCCAATATTACTTAGGTACAAATCTCTTTGATTAGAAATAATTACTCTTGTTCCGTCACTTGAAAGAGAACAGTTTTGGTTATCCCATTCCGTAATTTTATCGTCAATTTTAATTGGCTCAGGTTTGCTCCAACCATCGCTAGTTCTGTGCGAAATGCAAAATCCGCCTTCATCTGTATAGCTATTTATCAATATAATTTTGTTTCCATCAGGGTAAATGTAACTAACTTGATTTTTCTTGTCGTTATTAAAAATATCAACAGGTTGAGCAATCCCCCAAGAACCATCAGGCTGCATATAACTTATGAATACATCGTAGTGTGTAGTGTTGGATTGGCGACTGAAAAACAAGAATCTTCCGTTAGGAGCAATTACAGGATTTGCATCTGTTAATGTTGGAGAGTTAATATTCGGGCCTAGGTTTCTTTTTACTCCTAAAGTTTTTACTTCATCAGGTTTTTTGTTTGGTTCTGAATTCTCTTTTTTAGGAATTAATTTGTTAATAAAACCTTTTACTTTTGCTTGAGCTGATTGAGATTCGTCTTTTTCGTTTTTTGAAGGAGCAGGAGATGTAATATTAGCCTTTAGGGCATTTATGAAATTATCTAATAAATCTTTTAGTTCTTGAAAATTATATGCGCTGCTGTTTTGTAAAAATTGTGTGTACTCTTCATATCCTCCGCCATCTTTCCAGTCGGTATATATACATTTCTTATTTTCCTTACATGGTAAGATTACGCGATTGTATTGTTCTTGAATTTGAGCATAATCCATTTCATTAACATTATACTTGTTGTATTTTCCGGCTTTAAAACGCAAAAAAACATCATTTCCGATTACTTCAAAATACCCATAGTAACCGTTGTCAAATGTTTTTAAGTATTGATTAATTTTATCTAACTGCGATTTGTAAGGTTGACTATAAGCACCACAAAAGAGTAGTAATGTGATTAGTGTTAAAAGTATTTTCTTCATTTTTCTTGTTTTAAACTTTGTTCTAATATTCTAATTTTTGAAAGTTTTTACTTCTCATTATTCTATTAGAACTTAGAATGTAAATATAGCAACATTAGAATTAGCGAAAAATACCCAGAGCGGTGTATATTTTTATCCAGTAAATAACAGTTTTTTAGTTTTTTGGATTCAATAAATTGATTGAAATGCCAAACCCGGGTGTGATTATGGGGGCCAGTTCACCACCAAAAGTCTTGAAAACACCCATTTGCATATTTAAAAAGATGGTAACACCTTTCCATGGACGGCGCGCTGCTTCCATGCTGCCAGCAAAACCGATTCCGTTTCTTTCGGGTCTGTGCGCATAAATGCCAACAAACTTTAAACTGTACCAACCGTTTTTATTGCTTGGATAGGAATCACTGCCAACATCAGCATATACTCTTGAAAATCTTTGTGTTTCAACTCCTAGATTAACTTCAAAGAAACCATTGCCTTTTTCGTTCTCTTTTCCATATTTCCCAATTCTTACATCTAAGCACGGGCCAAATACAGAGCGAACATTTGCATTTCCTTTGAAGTAACGTGTAGTAACCTTATTTCCGCTTTGGGTTTGAGATGTAACGAATTTGTGACTCTTTTCAATTTCTCTATCCTTTAAATGGTAAGTGCCTCCAAATGTCGCTCCAGTAAAAGTTCCAACAGTAATTCCTCCTCTTGCATCAAATAATTTATTATGCCAATATCTAGCATCTACATTAGTACCTACATATAAATTACTAGGATTAAAGTAATCGATACCCAAAGCTATATTAGGTCTTATCGAAAGTTTTCTTACCGTGTTGGTTTGATCAGTAATTGAATAGGAAACACTTTGGGCGTTTATTTTTATTCCTAATAATTGACTTAGAAAAAGTATTGTAAGTAGAGATTTTGTTTTAATTCGAATCATATTTTGTTTTTTTTGGACAAAATTAGTAAGGCGAATGTATGACACTATGAGTATGAATACTCATTTTAATAGGTGTTTCTAACTATCTTATTATTAAAATATGATACAAATAGTAGAATGAATAGATTTAAATTAGATAAGGAGTTATATCGATATCAAGTTGTTTTTAATGGCATATTTAACCAAACCAATTGAGGTTTTGCAATTGCATTTTTCTAAGATGTTTTGGCGATGATTACCAACCGTTTTAATGCTTATAAATAGTTTGTCGGCAATTTGTTCGCTTGAGTATTCTTGAGCTATTAAGCATAGTATTTCAACTTCACGTTTGGATAAGTTTGCCGAATTACGTTTACTACTTTTTTCTTTCTGTAAGTCCTTATAGATAATAGGGATTAATTCCTCAGAAAAAAACATTCCGTCATTGCTAACTTTATTTATAGCATCTACTAAAATTTTTCGCCCTGCATTTTTTAGCACATAACCATCTGCTTCAGCCAATATAGCTTCACTTACAATATCAGATGAACTGTGCATGGATAAAACAAGGAATTTTATTTGTGGAAATTTCTCTTTAACAATCTGACAGAAAGCTATACCAGATGTTTCGGGCATATTTATATCAGCAATTACAATATCAACATCTTTAGAGTTTGCATTTAGAAATGTAAGGGCATCTTTCGCATTTAAAAAGGCATTTATAATGTTGAATTCTAGAATTGGTTCTAGCATGAATTTCAATCCGTCAATTACAATTTGATGATCATCAACTATTAGGATGTTTATTTTGGTATTCATAAGAAGCGGTGCAAATATAGGTTTATCGTTTTAATTTAATAAGAATAATTAGCCTCAGAATATTCTAAATAGGGAGAAGTCCCTATTAAAATGAAGAAAAACGGTATAGTATTGTTTTTTTTAAGTATGGATATTTGGAAAAAAATTGGATGAAAAAAAGTGTTTTTATTTTAGCTTGCTTTTTTCTTGCTGTTAAAATGCACGCGCAAGAGTTTAAAGATTTTACAATCGCAGCTTTTGCAGGAGGGCAGTACCATTGGTATAAAAACGAGTCAGTAATCAAATTTGTCGACTCATACAATACAAATCTATCATCGCGATTAAAGGCTCCTATAGAATATTTAACTCCTAAGTTCGGATTAAATTATGGAGGTGAAATTAGATTTTCAATTTGTAGAATTGGTTTAATGGGTAGTAGAATTAGGGCTGAATCAACAGCCAATTTAAACAATGGATGTGAACGAAGCTTTAAGCTAAAAATGAATGAGATTGATTGGTACATTGATTTGATTAAGCCAAGTCAAAAAAAATGGAGAATTGGAATAACCATTGGCTCACACAATCAAAACGCTGTTTTATTAAGTGCTTATAAATTTGCTAATGGGTATTTGAGTTACACTAAATCTGGAGATGGTGCATTAAGCGGTATTTATCGCTTTAGGGGGGATTATCAGGTTTCATTAGGGCTGAGGTTTTAGCGGAATATCGCAAAAAGGTTAATGTTTGTTGGTAAATTAGAGTATGCAAAATTTGGAACAAAGGTTAAGTTATTAGCACATAAGGATGAAATGTATAATAATATCTTAAGTGGGGCGCAATATTCAGACGGACAACCCGCTCTTTATTTTCCGGATGATTACTCTAATTCAAATAACCTATATTACAATACAATTGGAAATGGTTGTATTTATGGGCCATTTCAAGGAATAAGAGCAAGTGTGCAATTAAACATAATTTTATTCAAACGCAATGAGAAGTAACATGAAACATTGTTGGGGAGTAATAGCTATGATGCTATTAGTTTTTGGTAGCTGCAAAAAGGAAGCTATCCGCGACCAAGAGAAGGAATTAAAAAGAATGGAAGGTGTTTGGAATGTTGATAAACGGGAAGTATTAACGTACGATACTTTGGGAAATTTATTGAGTAGCAGTACTAGTGAAAATCTTGGAACAGTTGAGTTTGTTTTATCTCAAGATTATTCAAAAACGAGTACTTTAGCATTTAACACGGTTAAGTTTAAACCAGCTGCTTTTCCAGCAATGTATAATTATTTTAGTTCTAAAAACGCTGGAGATTTTGATGGAACTAATTTTTTCTGCCAATGGGAAGTTGATCCTGAAATGAAACGTTTTCTATTTTGGGCAATTGGGCCACTTTCAAATTGGCATATGACATACGAACTTGAAATGAAGGGCAAAGGTAAAAGGGAGAGAGTTTTGCGCTTGACATCAGCAACTCAAGTAGATTCCTATTTCTTATCTAAAGATTAATTTATTGTAAGTGTTGACTAAGAATTAGTTTATTTGTAGTACCCTTATTATCACTCGTAATTTGCAAGGTAGCCTTAATGATTTTAGCTCGTGTAAAAATATTACTCCAGCCAATGCCAGAGTTGTTATTTATTTTCTTTTTATCAAAACCTATTCCGTTGTCGCTAACTTCAAAAAATATTTTCCCATCTATATTTTTAAAATGAACAATAATTTCAGTTGCTTTAGAGTGTTTTAATGAATTGTTTAATAGTTCCTGTATGATGCGGAAAATACTGTAATTGGTTTGTTTGTTAAATTCATAGCTTTTTAAGTCTCCATCAACAATTAACTTGCATTTAAGCATCCCAGCGGAATTAATAGTGTTACAAGTTTTTTCTATGGCTTTCACTAAACCTAAATTAATAATTTCAGGCATCATTAAATGCGATATCCCTCTTACTTCAGTAACTGTTTCATCAATAAGATTGTTAAATTGATTGTTGTCAGGTAATAAGGTTGATGCATACATTTTAAGCACTGTTAGTTTTTGGCCAATGTTATCATGAAGTTCTTGAGCAATTCTAATTTGTTCCTTTTGCTCTTGCTCAATAATTTGTAGGCTGTATTTTTCTTGCTGTTCTTGTAAGGCAATCTTTGATTTTGATTTAAGATTTGTTAAGTAAAGACCCAACGAAATGATCATTAAAACTAATAGTCCAAGCAAACTGTATGTTAGTGTTTGTTTAGAGGTTAAAGCATGAATAGTGTTGTTTTTTTTCTCGGTTTCAAATTCTATTTCTAAAGTTGCAATTTTGTTATTGGTTTTAATTGTATTAATTTCCTTTTTTATAGCTGCAGCTGTGTCGTAATATAAGTATGCTTTATTCCAGTTGTTTTGTTGTTTATATAAATCTGAAGTGTAGCCATATGCCATATATTCGCCTTGTTTATCCTTTATTTTTTTAAATATATTGGTGGCTCTTTGATAATAAGAAGCGGCTTTCTCAAATTGATTCAATCCCGCATAAGTTTGCCCAAATGCAATTAAATTGGCGGCCATATCTCTCTTCGAACCATTTATTGAATCTATTGTATATGATTTTTTTAAATAAGTAAATGCCGAATCAAATTCTTTTTTCTCAATTAAGCATAATGCTTTATTGTTGTAAAATGGACTAATTGCTAATTCGTTGTTTTTGATGTTAGCAGATATTATTTTGTTGTCTATAGCTATAGCGCTATCTATTAAACCGCTTTCCCCATAAAAATTGGCTAAGGCATGTGTTGCAAGTAAATTAACTATCGGGTCTTTAGCTTGAGTGGTTTCTTTTAAAATTTGTTCTGCTTTTTGGGCGTCACCCTTTTTAAAGTAGGTGGTGGCCATGAATGTCTTGGTGGCTTGAACCTTTGTTTCGTTTTTTTGCTTTTCGTATATTTTTAGTGATTTTAAGAAATAATCAATGGCCATGGTGTAATCGCTTTTGTTCTTATAAGCATGTCCTAAACCTCCAAAAGTTAGTGCTATTATGCTGTCGTTAAACTTGTTGGTTGTGGCTATTTCTTCAGCAGTTTTATAATAAGATATTCCTTTATCATAATCACTATTAATAACAGAAACAACACCCTGCGTATGAATTTTTAACCATTCAATTTTTAAATCAAATTTTGAAAGGGAATCACAAGTTTTTATAATATTGATTAAACTGTCTGTTGAAGAGTATTTGTTAGCACTAAATCGTTGGTAAAGGTTTTTAAATTGTCCATCAGAAAAGCTTTCCTTTTTGTGGCACGAGAAAAGCAGAGTTGACCATAAAATATAGAAATAGAAATTTTTGCTCATTGTGTTTATTGGATTAATTACCGCTTCTCAAAAACTGTATATATTAATTCATTGCCAAAGTTTTTTTGGATATTTATCTTGTATTGTTTAGAAATTTGTTTTACGACTTCGTTATTAGGGTCGGTAATGCCATTATACGTTTGAAACATTACAACTCTTTTGTAATTTGAATAGTTAATTAATTTTAAGCCTATTGTATCGTTAGTCCAAAATATATTTTGTTTTGGTAATTCAGTGTCTACGCCTCTTGTCATAAAAATGTTTTTATCGTAATGATAGGTAAACAAATTTCTAATATCCACAGTTTGCAAGATAACACAGGTGTTTGCATCTTTTATTTGTTTTAAAGCAGCCACGCCTAATCTGTAATCTTGTGGTTTTTCAGATTTAAAAGAAAATGTAGTTAATGATGAACAAACAAATAAAAGTAAAATAAAGGTTCTCAGGTTCTTACTCCATGGCAGTTCGCTTATATAAACAGCTGTTAGTATGCTAAAACCAACCGTTGTGAAAAGTAAATACCTTTTTAAGTAGACTGGAATAAAGAATGATATAATTAAAGAAAGTACGATGCTGCCAATTGAAGTGTAGAGAAAATATCTTGAAATAGGAATTGAAGCTAATGAACGGGCAAGGCCAAAAAACACGCCGATAGAACCTACCAGTAATAGCGCAACAAATAAATAAAAGTATATGTTATTATTCATTAATTGAAATAGGGTTTGTTTGGTGTTTTCAAAATCCATTTGTTGCAACCAAAAGTTCCCCTTGTTATTCATGATAAATAAGAATTGTTTTTTTGTAAAGAAGATAAAAGTTAAAGCAAAGCTTACAATGATACTAAGTATGTAATAAAACCATCTCAATAAAAATCGCCAATTACTAAACATATACAATGCTTGCATTACAAGGAATAAAAAGGTTAAGTAATGGGTATATATCAAACAAAAATTAATTGCACCTAGTAAGAAAGCTATTTTCCAATTGGGTTCGTTTAGTAATTTAAAAAATGCATATGCCGAACAAATCGTTAAAAAGAGTAAGATAGAATAGCATCTCGCATCTTGTCCATACCAAAAAACTTCGTTGCAAACTAAAAACAATATACAAGCATATATTCCGCTTCTGATGTTTAAAAATCGTTTGCAAAAAAGCATAATCATAGAAGCTGTTAAAGCCATGAATGTTACACTTAAACAACGTAAAGCAGTTTCGCTAATACCAAATAAATGCCTCCAGTACCATAGAACGTAGTAAAAACCAGGGGCATTGATATCCCATTCTGAGTTATGTTTTAAATGACCATAAGGTATAAAAGTATTGTATAAGCCAAAACTTTCATCGTACCACAAGCCGTTATGATTAATATTTATTAAGCGAAATAAAAAGTTGATAATAAAAACTATGGTAAATAAAAACCAAGTGTTTTGGAGTATAGTGCTGTGTTTATTTAAAAATGCTTTCATTGTTGGTTAAATATAATAATTATTCCTTGGCAACGTTTTTGATTATTGTATTTTCGTAAAAATTAAATGAATATGCGTATACTATCAATTTTATTGTTGTGTTTTATTTTTAAACCAGGAGTATCTCAAAATGGAGTTGGAACAATGTTTCCTGAATTAAGTGGTGAAACTTTTAGTGGTAAAGCGGTTACAATACCTAAAGATACAAAGGGTAAGAAAACAGTTGTAGGAATTTGTTTTAGCAAAGATGCTGAAGAAGATTTAAAAGCATGGTTAAATCCGGTTTATAACCTATTTGTAGTTAAAAAGGATACAAATGATTTTTTTAGTGCAGCGGTAAATTATGATGTTAATTTTTATTTTGTTCCAATGCTTAATAAAGTTAATCAAGTTCTGGAAGGTAGTTCTAAGAAGAAAATACGTGAAGGAACTGATAAAGAATTTTGGCCTTATTTAGTTTTTTATACAGGCGAAACAAAAACGCATATCGAAGCCTTAAAAGCAACTGATAAAAAAATCCCTTACTTTTTAGTGCTGGATGCCACAGGTAAAATTATTCATGTAGTTTCGGGTAAGTTTACTCAGGCTAAAATGGATGCAATTGAAGATAAGTTGGATTAAGTATGCAGGCTAAGTTAGTAATAGCTAAACCTTTTTTGAATGACGGTTATTTTAAACGAAGCGTTGTTTTAATTGTTGAACACAACGATGAGGGGACAATTGGTTTTGTTTTGAATAGACGAATGGAGATTGATATTAGCGAAGTGTTAAAAGGCGTTGAAAAAACGAATTTGCAATTGTTTGCAGGTGGCCCTGTTTCAACAGATCAATTATTTTTTATTCATTCGCACCCAAATGAAATTGAAGAGAGCATAGAAATTGGAGGCGGCTATTATTGGGGAGGTAATTTTGAACAGGCATTAAATGTTTTGTTTACAAAGAAGAATTTTAATTTGAGATTTTTTATTGGTTATACAGGTTGGTCGCCAAATCAATTACAAGATGAAATAGAAAGAGACACTTGGTTAGTAACCGAAGCTGATTTTAAAACATTGCTTAATGGCAATCCAGAAGATATGTGGGGAAAGGCTCTAAGAAGATTGGGAAATAAATATGCTAGTTTGGCAAACTTTCCTGATGAACCAAGTTTGAATTAGTATTTAAAGAATTTAGTGAAAATGCAAATAGACATAATAACCATATTACCGCAACTACTCGAGAGCCCATTTCAGCATAGTATTTTGAAGCGTGCCATTGAGAAAGATTTGGTAAAAGTGAATCTAATTAATTTAAGAGATTATTCTACATCAAAACAAAAGTCGGTGGATGATTATGCTTTTGGTGGCGGCGCAGGAATGGTAATGGGTATTGAACCTATTGATAATTGTATCACAGCATTAAAACAAAAAACTACTTACGACGAAATTATATACATGACACCTGATGGTGAATTGTTAAATCAAAAAATATCCAATCAACTTTCTACGTTAAAAAACATTATTATACTTTGTGGCCATTACAAGGGTGTTGATGAACGAGTACGCCAACATTTAATTACTCGTGAAATTTCTATTGGTGATTATGTATTAAGCGGAGGTGAATTGGGGGCGGCAGTTTTAGCAGATAGTGTTATTCGATTATTACCTGGTGTGTTAAGTGATGAAACATCTGCATTAACAGATTCTTTTCAAGATGATTTATTAGCTCCGCCAGTTTATACTCGCCCTGCCGACTATAAAGGATGGAAGGTACCTGATATACTTTTAAGTGGTCATGAAAAAAAAATTGAAACTTGGCGCTATGAACAAAGCTTAGAGCGGACTAAGGCAAGAAGACCTGAGTTAGGCAGCAAGAGTTAATGTATTATTTCTAAGAAGCCACCTTTTTTTATATTTTCTCCAAGAATTGTTTTACCTGTAATTAAGTAATAATACGTGCCATCACTTATTTCTCTTCCGTTCCAGCCAATTAAAGGATTGGTAACTTCAGTTATAAATTGTCCCCATCTATTAAAAATTTCTAATTTCAAATCGGTAATACCTTTTGCAGTAATATAAAAGGTGTCATTGACTGAATCTCCATTAGGAGTAAATATATTAGGAATAATTAGTACAACTTGAAAATCGGGTATTGTTAGTGTTTTAATAACCGTGTCTTTGCAACCATCAGAATTAGTAACAATAAGTTCAACAGAATAATCTCCTGGAGTATTAAAAAGTGAATTTGCATCTACTGTATTCATTGTATCACCATTTGTAAATGACCAATTGTTAATTTGATTATTGGTAGATGTATTTGTGAACGAAACAGTGGTGGGTAGAAAATTGTTTGTAATGGAATAATTGAAATCAGCGATTACGTTACTACTAATCACATTGATTGTTGTGTTGCTGGAGCCACAAGAGTTTGTTTCAGTTAATGTGTAAGTTCCGGGTATGTTTGTAGTTAATGTTTGCGAATTACTTGGTATTGGTCCACTCCAAGAGTAACTGCTATTTGGTGATGGGTTTGAAGTAAGAGTTACAAATGAATTTGGGCAAATTATTGAATTCCCCGAAATACCTGCAGTTGGTAATTGATTCACATTGACAAATATTGAATCTGATCCAGAGCATCCGTTTGAATTTGTACCAGTGGCAGTGTAGTATCCAGAATTAGGATTAATTACAATATTTGAGTCATTGTTTACGCCATTATTCCAAGAAAAGCTTTGTGCTCCACTTGCTATTAAGGTTAAGCTATCACCCACACAAACATTCATGGTATCTGATATCGCTCCTAATATAGAAACACTCATGCTTGAACTAGCTGTTACATTTGTTGAAAATACTCTGCTACACCCTGAAAAATCTGAAATAGTTAAGTTTACATTGAATGTTCCGTTAGAAAGATATTGATGCGAAGGACTGATTTGATTGGAAGTAGTGCCGTCACCAAAATTCCACTGAAACGAACTATTACTTAAGTTTCCAGAATAGTTAAACATAAAATTTCCACATCCCGTTGGACTTAGACTATTAATTTTCGTAATAAATGGAGAGACCATTGTTGGCAATCCAGCTGCGCAATAGGAGTTGATGTTTAAATAAACTGCATTTTCAGTTATAGCAGGATTTAAGGAGTTTGTGTTTACTATTTCAGCCAAATGATTTCTGCCAGGAAGAGCACAATACATAGCTCCGTTTGGGGCTAATTGCAAAGCGCCTAGTGCATAAAAACTCCAACCACCATTTAATGAGCCGCTGAGTGAAAATGAGTGAGAGGAAAAGCTTGTGCTTGCATTAATATTGGATGCACCGATATCGTAAACAAAAATAATAGGGTTGTATAAGTCGGATAAGTATAAATATTGACTATTAGAAGAGAACTCTAATCCATAAGGTTTAGAAGTTCCAAGGGATGTTGAGTTTATTGTTTTAACGTTTGAAATAACTCCAGTTGTAGTATTAAAATCACAAACATCTGCCTTTTGTAACAGTAAACTAGCCCATGCTAATTTGTTTCCATCGGGTGAAAATTTCATATATCCTAGAGTATTTGCGTCGAAGGGATAGTTGCTTGCATTTAGGGTACAAGCTGTTCCTATACTTTGTCTCTGACCATTGATTAAATGTTCGCTGATTCCATCGTTGGCTGAACTACAATCTAAACTCCAAACTACATAAGTTCCTTGAGCGGCTGTTTCCTGCGACAAATGGGCAACAAGCCAATACCCTAATCCATTTGATTTTGGAATAGCAGCAATCTTCTCTGCGTAATGATTCGTGCTAAATGAAACCGGCATGTTCAAATTCTTTTTTCCCGCAACAACGTTACCATAAATAGTTGGACTCGAACCATTAGTTAAATTAATATCTACAATGTTGTATCGAATTAAATTTGGGCCACCCCAAGCATCAACAGTAAACACAAAATATAAATTATTACTTCCTGGCTTAGGCACTATTAAAGCGGATTGAGTTGAGCTAGCACTGCCTAATAAACCTGATCCATTAGGCATTAAGTTATTATTTTTATCATATACGCTTTGCCCATCTGTATAAAACAATAAATTACCATTAACATCCGAAATTGCCGATACACCTTCATTAGTGGCATTTGCGCCGCTGTACATTCCGTTAAATGCACTTGTTCCAACTGACACTGAGGAAGTATTAAAGTTTAAACTAGCATTATTACCAAAGCACCATATATTGTTTTCATTTTGTCCACTTAGATTAACAGTGAAAAAATAAATTAATAATAAGCTGTATTTGTATATATGATTTATCATTTAGTTTTAATGAAAATGCAATTATCACTAAGATAGTGAATTTAATCCAGATATTCTATTGAAATTTTGTGTTTAGTAAACTTAAACTTTAATAACTCATCCCTAAATGATAAAACACAAAGCTCCACATGTCGGCAAATTCAGCAATTTGTTTTGTAGTTGGCTTTCCCGAACCGTGTCCAGTATTTACATCAACACGTATTAGCGTTGGGTTTTTTCCTGCGTTGTTTTCTTGTAAGGTTGCAATAAATTTGTAAGAGTGTCCTGGAACAACTCTATCATCATGGTCGCCAGTTAAAACAAGTGTTGCTGGATAATTAGCTTTTTTTACATTATGTAATGGTG
This sequence comes from uncultured Flavobacteriaceae bacterium, assembly GCA_964603125.1. Classification (GTDB taxonomy): domain Bacteria; phylum Bacteroidota; class Bacteroidia; order B-17B0; family Aurantibacillaceae; genus CAZRUA01. The sequence goes on from CAZRUA010000021.1 coordinate 35,698, forward strand.
AGTACTTGTAAAGGCAATTAAACTCTTCTTGGTTTTCACTTAAACCGTAATCAGTACTCCAAGCTCTGCCTATTGTAAAGTTTTGATAGCGCAACATGTCTAAAACACCAACAGTAGGTATTGCAACCTTCGCTATATCTGGTCGCTGAGTCATTGTAGCGCCAATTAATAAACCACCATTGCTTCTTCCGTGTATGGCTAATTTATCGTGTGATGTATATTTTTCCTTAACTAAATATTCGCAAGCTGCAATATAATCATCAAATACATTTTGTTTGTTACATTTCGTTCCAGCTTTATGCCACTCCTCGCCATATTCTCCGCCACCGCGTAAATTTGGGACACAGTAAATACCTCCAGCTTCTAAAAACACTGCTCTATCAATTCTAAATTCAGGTGTGTAGCTAATATTAAAACCGCCATAGGCAAAAACAAAACAAGGGTTGTTTCCATTTAAAGTAATTCCTTTTTTATGTGTGATAAACATAGGAACTTTTGTTCCGTCTTTGCTAGTGTAAAAAACTTGCTTTGTTTCATACTCATCACTTTTAAAGCTAATATTTGGCGCGAAAATTCTTTTTGATGTTAAAACGGCTCCGTCTAAAGCATAAACACTGCTTGGTGCAGTGTATGAAACAATTTCATAGTAGGCCCATTTTTCATTCAAATCGCTATGTACAGCATTTACAGTGCAAATGCCAGGAAGTTTAATTTCTTTCTCATCATTTCCTTGTAAGTTATATACTAATAATTTTGATGAAGCATCTTTTAAATAGTTACAAATTATTTTTTTGTGCATAAACGAAGCTCCTTCTAATAAGTTTTCTTTTTCGGGAATTACAGTAATCCATTTATCTTGACTTGCGTTTGCTAAATTAAATTTCACGATATTTCTCTTAGGAGCTTTGTAATCGCTTACCATAAATATATCATCGCCAGTGTTTCCAAGAATTTGATATTCATTATCGAAATTATCTACAACATTTATCCAAGTTGGATTGTCCGCATTTAAATCTTTTACCATAAGGCTTTGTCCGCTTGTACTTTCGCTTCCGCTGATAAATAAAAAACGTTCATCATCTGTTAGCGACGCCGAAAAATTTCTTGCAGCATGTAATTTGTCTTCATACACTAAGCCATCTTTTTTTTGTTCATCGCCTACTTTGTGGTAGTATACTTTGTGAAACGTGTTGCTTTGTGTATATGTTTTTTCGCTATTTGGAGCATCGTATCTGCTATAATAAAAACCGCTTCCTTGCCAAGCAATGTTGCTGAATTTAACCCACTCAATTTTATCTTTTAAATCGGTCATGGTTTTCATGTCACGAACGTGAATTTCAACCCAATCACTACCAGATTTTGAAATACCATAAGCCATGTACTTTCCATCTTTTGAAAAGGCAAATCCTGATAATGAGGTTGTGCCATCAGTCGAAAGGGTATTTGGGTCCAACACCATTTGGTCTTTTCCTGAAGTGCTTTCTAGTAAACTTTTAGCGCGGTATAATACGGCTTGGTTTTGCAAGCCATTATTTTTAAAGTAATACAGGTAATCACCTTTTTTAAATGGAGCGGTTTGTTTTGCAAAGTTCCATAATTCGTTTAAGCGTTGATTTATTTTATTACGAAACGTGATTTTATCCAGTTCAGAATTGGTAAGTTTATTTTGTTCTTCTACCCAAGCTTGCGCAAAGGGGTTTTCATTGTTTTCGAGCCAACGATAAGGGTCATGTACTTTTGTTCCGAAATAGATATCGTATTGGTCTACTTTTTTTGTTTTAGGGTAGGTGATTTGTGCTTTTGCTGCGAAACTAAACAGAACAAAGAGCGCTATTATTTTTTTCATGTAAGAATAAAGTTTGGTAAGTAAAGGTAGCTAAATATTTTGTTGGAATTGTTTTATGGTAGCTATTTAAATTGAAATTAATTCTCGGAAAACTCTTTGTTTCAAAACAAAATCTTTACTTTGTATTCTGTTATGAAAAAGTGGAAACCAAGTGTTAAAGAAATTGTAACGGCGCTTAAAACTCGAAAGATTAAGCACGATGTTCATAAATTCTCTTCCGGAACAGCTACAATTGACGTGTGGTACAAGGATATGGTTTTAGTTATTCAGGTGGATAAAAAGTTTGTTTCTTTTAATTTTGTTGATTACTACAATCCTGAAAACGACTCTAGCACTGATGAGGTATTCACAAATCCTACACTATTTTTCGATAGATTGTTTTCGATTTTAAAGTGATTTAAAATTTCAATAATTCCTCAATATATATTGGGTAAATACAATTTTTATGTACTTTGCATGCTCTAAACATTAAACTTTTTACTATGAAAGTTAATTCGCTTTTATCTATTTTTATCGCACTACCATTCTTTTCTTTTGCTCAAGGCTTTCAAGTTAATTTGCAAGGACAAAAGCAGCAAGGTATGGGAGGAGCAGGAACAGCTTGTATGCAAGATGGTGCCAGTTTGTTTTTTAATCCTGGTGGGTCAAGTTTTGTTAAGGGCAGTTCGTATATAGGTAGTTTTACGCCAACTATTGCGCGTGGTGCTTTTATGGATGCTAATACTAATTTGGTATCTCGCACAGTTTCACCAATGGGGACTCCTTTTGCTGCATATGCGATGATTGGTTTAAAGGATTCGTCCAAATTAAAATTGGGATTAGCAATATATACACCCTTTGGAAGTACTGTTAAATGGGAAGATGGTTGGACAGGTCGATTTGCATTAACTAGTTTATCGCTTAAGGCTATTTTTTTTCAACCTACGGTAAGTTATAAAATAACTAACAAAATTGGAGTAGGGGCAGGCTTTGTTTATTCATCTGGAAAAGTAAATTTACAAAAAGATATTCCTGTAATTGATGCCAACGGTAATTACGCACACGCTGAATTGGCTGGTAAAGCAAGTGGTTTAGGTTTTAATGCAGGTGTTTATTTTAAACCCATAGATAAGTTAAGTTTGGGATTAACCTATCGTTCGCAAATTAATATGGAAGTGAAAGATGGCAACGCAACTTTTACTGTTCCTTCCGCATTGGACCCTAATTTTCCGGATGGTAAATTTACTGCAGCTTTGCCTTTGCCTAAAGTTATTACAATAGGTGCCGCTTACAAAGTAAATGATAAATTGAATTTTGCATTAGACATAAATTATGTGGGTTGGAAGGCTTATGATACGCTTGCATTTGATTATGAGCAAAACACGACTTCTTTGTTAGATACTAAGTCGGCACGTAGGTACGAAAATACATTTGCTTTTAGAGGTGGCGCTCAATATAAAGTAAGCGAAAAATTTGTAACACGTTTGGGTTTGGCGTATGGGATAACTCCTGTGCAAAATGGTTATGTAACACCCGAAACACCGGATGCAAATAGAATTAATTATACTGCTGGAATAGGTTATTTATTTATTGGGCATTTGCAAGTTGATGCTTCGTTTTTGTTTACTCATTTAAAACGTACGGATACTAATTTGGAGACGAATTTAAGTGGAACGTTTAAAACAAATGTTGTAGCACCTGGAATTTCAATTGAATACAAATTTTAAAATTAGCGTAATGAAAGGAAATAAATTTATTGTATTTGTAGCAAGTACATTATCATTAGTAGCTTGTAAACCTAATTTTGATGATGCAGAAACAAGCAAGGGGCAAATTGACCCAACTACTTATGTTGCTATTGGAGGTTCGGTTACTGCTGGTTATTCAAATGGTGCTTTATACTACGATGCACAACAAAATGCATTTGCTAATTT
>CAZRUA010000022.1:0-38865 GCA_964603125.1 uncultured Flavobacteriaceae bacterium
ACACTGCCTTCTCTGCTTTCATCAGCTGCCTCAGTTTTATCTTTTTTGCTGTCTTTCTTTTTTTGTGCGAAAGTATTTGTGCTTAATAAACTTGCTGTAACAAGTAATCCGGTTAAAAATAATTTTTTCATTTTTGAATATTGGGGTTAAATTTTAATTTTCGTGAAGCTAAATTACAAGTATTGTACCATTTAATTTATAATATTACATGAAGCGTGGATTTTGGGGATGAATGGAAATTAAGTAGAAAACTTAATGATCTTTAGCAAATAAGCTTTATTTCAATAAATTACTAAAGTAATCCTTCATAGCTTGTTCAGAAATAATCTTGTAATAAGCTGGTAGCTCAAACTCCTCATCCTTAATACTTTCCTTTTTGACCTTAGTTGCAGTAAATTCCATTTCTAAACCAAATTTCTTTAAACGATACTGCATCATCATACCTTTTATAGATTCGTAAGGAGTGGCAAAATTAGGATTAACTACATCTAGGCCTTCGGTATAAAAAGCATCAAATTTTAAAGTAGGATCTTCGGTGTTTTCAACAATTATTTTTTTACATAAATAACCGCAAATCTTTTTAGTTTCCTTGGTTTCAGTAAATTTGTAATGATACGATTCGTTTTCCGTTCTTATTTCCTTTTCGTCGTGAACATGAGCAAGCTTATCTTGCACAAAGCGCACCATTTGAGTCATGGTTTTAGTTTCTTGATTTGCAATAAACTTAGTATTAAACAAACCCATTGTGCTCATTTCGGCACACATAATATTGTTCTTAAACTTTAAACTTAATGTGCCTGGAGCCATTGCTGCAAAAGGATGCTTATCATCCAAAGGGACAGCTTCGTATTCAATTACCCCTTCACTAATAAATTTAGGATTGCTACTAGTTTCACATTTTTTGTATAAAAAAAATGCAATTGCCACCAACAAAGCAACAATAACAAAAATGCCTATTTTCTTTTTAGTTGTGATAAAAAGGGGTTTTTTAGAAGGTGCAAATTACTATTATTATTGAAACAACAAAAGAAAATAAGCAATTAATAACCCAATATTTTGAGCATACTCTTATAGCTTTGTTCCTTAGCAAATAACTTTGTTGTTAACTCTCCGTTTTCATCCCTATCAATTAAAACATGCTTTGGCGCTGGTATTAAACAATGTTGTGTTCCGCCGTAGCCACTCAATGCTTCTTGATAAGCACCCGTATGAAAAAAACCTATGTATTGCGGTTGCTTATCTTCTGGGTTTAATTCAGGCAAAAACACTTGGTTTGTATGCGCTTCAGAATTGTAATAATCCATGCTATCACATGTTAAACCTCCCAAATTAACGTTTTGATATTTTTTATCCCAATTGTTTATGGCTAACAGGATGAATCGTTGGTTAATTCCCCAAGTATCAGGTAAAGTGGTAATGAAAGAGCTATCAATCATATACCAAGTTTCTCGGTCGTTTTGAAGCTTTTGATCAATAATACTATACAAAGCTGCGCCACTTTCTCCAACCGTATAAGACCCGAATTCGGTAAAAATATTAGGCTCTTCGATATTGTGTTGTGTGCAATAACTCTTAATTTGCTCAACAATTTCTTCAATCATGTATTCATAATCGTATTCAAAACCTAATGAAGTACGAATTGGCATACCACCGCCTATGTTTAACGAATCGATACTTGGACAAATTTTCTTTAATTCGTGGTAAATACTTAAGCACTTTACTAATTCATTCCAATAGTAAATAGTGTCTTTTATACCTGTATTTATGAAAAAATGAAGCAATTTTAACTCAAACTTGGGATTATTCATGATTTTTTCCTTGTAAAAATCAATAATCTCCGAACTTCTAACCCCTAAACGAGATGTGTAAAAAGCAAAACTTGGTTCTTCTTCGGTACTAATTCTAATACCCAGTTTAGTTTTTGGAACCTTTACATGCTTGGCATAATACTCAATTTCAGCTTTGTGATCAATAACTGGAATAACGTTAAAACCATCGTTTAACATTTCGGTAATGTATTGCTGGTAGGTTTCGCGCTTATATCCGTTACAAATAATATATGTATCTTTGCTTATCTTTTTTTTAGCGTACTGTTCTTTAAGAATCTGAATATCAAATGCCGAAGAAGTTTCGATGTGTACATCGTTTTTAAGCACCTCATCTAAAACAAATGAAAAATGCGAACTTTTTGTGCAATAACAATAAACGTATTTTCCTTTATAATCAACTTTTGCCATTGCCACGTTAAATAAACGCTTTGCTTTTTGAATTTGTTGCGATATTTTAGGTAAATACGATATTTTTAGTGGTGTACCGTACTGCTTAATGATGTCCATTAAAGGAATATCATTAAAATAAAGTTCGTTTTCTTCAACATGAAACGACTCTTGAGGGAACACGAAAGTTTGTTGAATTAAATTTTGATACGTATTTTCTAACATGTTTAGCAATTTAAGTGAGTTAGATTGGTAATTTTTGGTAAATGTAAGTAATTTGGATTAATAAAGAATACTGAAAAAAGAATTAATGTTTTAATAATATAAGATGAAACTTAGTAACTTAAAGTGGATTTTTAAAATTAGGACACAAATAGAATTGAAATATTAAAAAAGCAGATAAAAAACTTAGAAATAAGGTAATAAATAAAGATTAGAGATATGATAAAACCAATTAAATTAATAGAAGTAAAATCGGAGATAGGAGCTGGTACACGTGGTGCTAGCCTTGGTGTTGACGCAATTAAAATAGCTGCCTTAGATTTTGGTAGCCCGTTTTTTAAGAAATTTAAATCAGTTGAAGTTAAACACGAAAACCATTTACTTTTAGAGCCAGTTGTGCATGATTATGCAAAACGTATAAAAGGTGTTTACGAATTAAATAGCCGCTTGGCCGAAGAAATTAAAACTACTTTAGTTAAAGAAAATGCCATACCTGTTGTATTAGCCGGCGATCATAGTTCGGCATTAGGAACCATAAGCGGAATTAAAATGGCCTATCCGGACAAACGTGTTGGCGTGATTTGGATTGATGCTCATGCCGACATTCACTCGCCTTACACAACACCTAGTGGAAATATGCATGGAATGCCAATTGCATGTGTATTAGGCGAAGATAACAGAGATAGACAGCAAAATAAACTAGATGATGAAACCACCGAATTTTGGGAAAAACTAAAAAATATGGGTGGAATTTGTCCTAAAATAAATTATAACGACTTGGTTTACATTGCTTTAAGAGATTTTGAGGCTCCTGAAGACTACCTAATTAAAAAGAACAAAGTACGTGTATTTAACTTACAAGAGATTAGAAAAAAGGCAGTTGAGCGTGTTGCCATTGAATCGTTAAACTACCTTGACCATTGTGACATTATATATGTAAGCTTTGATGTAGACAGCATGGATTCGCGTATTTCATCAGGAACAGGAACTCCGGTACCAAATGGTATTACCGAAAAAGAAGCTGGCAACCTTATTTACTATATTATGCGTAGTAAAAAAATTGTGTGTTTTGAAATGGTTGAAATTAACCCAACCCTTGATAAAGAAAACCTAATGGCTGAAAACGCTTTTGAAATTTTACAAAAAGCGACCAATCAGTTAAATCATGATTTTTAAATCATTTATTGCAAAAAGTGAATATTTCAGCAAGGAGTCTTTTGCTTATTATAAATTTTTGTTTTTTGTTTTTTTGTTTGTAGCAACAATAGTTTTCTATGTTGATCGATACCAAGAGCAAACTTATAGAAAGAAAATAGAAACTATAAAAAAATCAAAATGTTTTACAATTGGTAAAGTGACACATTATTATCGCGGAAACCACAAAAGTGGTGCCGCAATAGACTTTTCATTTAGCCATAAGAAACAAAATTACTACAGCACAAATAAAATGAAACTTGAATTTAGGCCTTGGCAGTGGATGCTTAAAGTCTATTCATTCCCAATAATATTTGATAGCACGAATCCTGAAAACTCCAGAATTTTAATACGAAAAAAAGATTTCGATGACTTTAACATTAAATATCCAGATTCATTAAGCTGGATAAAGGACTCATTAATTTATGATGAGGGATTTCAATAAACCCGATCCTTCAAACCATACTTCGTCATTAATTCGCGCATCTTTTTAGTAAAAGCTATGTAATAATAGCTTGGTAATTCATCACGTGTGTCAAATAATTTATGATATTTTTCTACTAAGTGTGGGTAATGCTTTTCAATGGCTCGCATCATCATGGGTTTTGAGTCGCCGCGTTCAGTTCCAAACAATGTTATACTTGATGGGAAAATATGGTTAACCTTTAGTTTAGAAAACAAAGAAAAGGTTTTCTCTAACTTTTCGCCTGTATCTGAAATGTAAGGTATTAAAGGCATTAGACTAATTCCAACACAAAAGTTTTGTTTCATTAACTGCTCGATGCTTCGTAATCGAGCACTTGGCAAAGGTGCTGCAGGCTCAAATACCTTTGCTACATCGTCATCAATAGTAGAAAATGAATAAGATATGACACAACCATTTGTCATTTTATCCTCCAAATGGTTTGGTAAAATAGCATTCTCCCCTATTTGCTTTAGCACATCCAAATCACGATGAATTAGCTCCGACTTTGTTATCATGTGCACTGGAAAACGATAATGTGCTATAATTTCTAATAGCTGTCGTGTAAGTTTTAAATCCTTCTCAAATTGCAAATAAGGATCGGTAGCCGAAGAAAAAACAATAAAACCATGCTTTCCTTTCTTAGCCAAATTTTTTAGTTGTTTCTCCAATAAATCAGGCGCATTAATTTTAATGGCTAGTTTGTCTTCCATGTGCTCGCCATACTTACTGCCGCGTATGTAGCAATACAAACAATTAAAGGAGCAACCACTAAATGGATTAAGCGTATAATCACTCAAAAACCAATAATCATTTTTCTTGGTTTTGTTTAAAATGGTTCGTGCTTCAATTTCAATAGGCATAGTGAGTAATTGTTTGCTATGCAAATTTAAAAAAAGTGCTTGGTAAAATGAATAAAGTTAAGTAAAGCTAATTCACTAAGCCTCTTGCTCCAACCATCTCTCTTCGAAAGAAAGAGGCAACTTTTTCTTATTCAAAAACATTTTAATTTCTTTATGAGCTTCCTCGTTTTGTTTGGTAATAGGCTCATTTAAACAAATAGTATAGCAAAACATCATTCTATCTGCATCTTGTCTTGTAAGACCCTCAGTTTTTAAAAGCTGTCGGTAGCTATGTGCAATATGAAAATTAGAAGGTACAAACTTGTTGTGATTCTTATCAACCAATCGTAAAATTCTCTCGAAGTAGGCTATACACTCCTTATCAGTATTATTTAAAAAAGATGCGATACCTTTTTCCCATACGTCTTGAATAATTGAATCCATCATTTTTAACGAAAGATAGACTAAATATACTGGGAAACCTAATTTGCAACTAGCCTTTGCCTGTAACTCTGCGATATGCTGCTTCATCGCCAAATTCAATAAAATCTTGATGATGCGCTGGCTCAATAAACTTACCATCCTTTTGATGCTTAATTCCACACCAATATTTTTCAGTTTCTCCGCCAAGTATTGAAACATAATGGAATACACCGTTTACATAGCCACAATACATGCAATTAACTTTCTCGATAGGATTAAGGTAGGATAATTTATGTCGATCAATCTTAATGTACTTACCTCGCTCAACATAAGGTAAACCATAAGCTGCAAAACAAATGCGATGGTATATTTCCACCCAAATATCTAGAATTATAACTGGAATAATTAAACTGTAAATAACAGGCATCACTAAAATGTGATAAAACATTCGATGTTTGTTTTGTTTTGATTTCATGGTTTAGGTAAAAGTAAATTGGTTTAGTGTTTTCAAAAACCAAATTTATAGATTTCAATTCTTTTAAATTGTCCTCGTAAAAATCCCAAATCAGATGGAGAGCTTTAATCTAAAACATCCAAACTACCAATACCCTCGCGTATGATATTTACTTCATTATCCGAAAAATCAATAACAGTAGTTAAATAAATTCCGCCATATCCGCCATCAATAACCATATCTACCTTATCGCCGTAACGTTCTTCTATCAATTCAGCTTCACTGAAATAATTAATTAATTCATCTTCATCGTTATGTAAAGAAGTTGACAACAAAGGGTTACCAAGAGCTTGAACAATTTCTTTGCAAATTGCATTATTAGGAATACGGATACCAACCGTTTTTTTATTTTGCTTTAATAATTTAGGAACAAGATTGCTTGCTTCTAAAATAAAGGTATACGGGCCAGGTGTTGCCTTTTTAATAACCCTAAAAACAGTATTATTGATAGGCTTTGCGTAATCAGATAAGTTACTTAAATCGGAACAAATGAAAGAGAAATTAGATTTTTCGGGCTTAATGTTTTTAAGCTTACAAATACGTTCAATGGCTTTATTGTTATTTAAATCACATCCTAATGCATAAACCGAATCCGTTGGATAAACAATAATTCCGCCATCTTTAAGGCATTTTACCACCTTGTCAATTTCGGAAGAATTTATTTTATCAGGGTTAATTCGTAAAAGCATGTTGGCGTTCTATTTATTTAAACTATGTTCTCGTCATTGCTACGCTGTGCTTGCAATGATGAATTTAAAACTTATACTATCTAATCGTACTGTGGTAAACGACTTTTTTTGTTTCAAAAAACTCCTCCATAAAATAATCTGACAATGGATATATCTTAATGAATTGTTTGTGACGCTTTAACTCTTCTGTCAAGTCACCACCCTTTAAATAAAGAATTCCGTTTGGTTTATCATTAAAATGATCTTTACTTATTTTATGACCTACCCATCCGTAAAACTCGTCAAACATAGTAACCGCACGACTAACAATAAACTCAAATTTCTCGTTTATCGTTTCGCATCTTGCGTGCGCGCTTCTTAAATTTTCTAAACCTAAGCCTTTAGCCACTTCATTTACTACCGTTATTTTTTTACCGATACTATCTACCAAAAAGAAATTGCTTTCAGGAAACATAATTGCCAAAGGTATTCCAGGGAATCCACCACCAGTGCCAACATCCAAAATTTTAGTTTCGGGCTTAAACTGCATCACTTTTGCAATTCCCAAAGAATGTAACACATGACGTTCGTATAACAAATCAATATCCTTACGAGATATTACATTGATTTTACTATTCCATTCTAAATATAAATCGTACAAGGCATTAAACTGCTGATATTGCTTATCAGTAATCTCAGGGAAATAATGCTTTATTAATTCTGCCGTCATTATATTTTACCTTCAGAATTTTTCAGAATGTTATATAACAAATCTCTTGCTCTAAATAACTGCACTTTCACATTCCCTTCCACCATATTTAGTTTTTTAGCTATTTCCTCTATACTTAACTCTTGGTAGTAAAACAACTCAATAATCTCTCTATACTTTGGTTTAAGCTTATCTACAACCTCGCGCACTTTATCAATCTTTTGCTTTTTCATATAGTGTTCCTCTGGATCAAGCGTTTGTGAGCGAACATTAGCCGACGCATCTGTTCCATCTTCCCCACCAAGAGGTTTATCCAAGGAATAAAGGTTTTCATTTTTCTTTTTCCTTAAAAAATCAATTGCATTATTACCAGCAATTTTAAATAACCAAGTACTAAAAGCAAATTCGGGAGAATATTGTTCTAATTTTTTGAAAGCCTTACCAAAAGCTTCAATCGTTAAATCATCCGCATCATCCTTATTATTTACCATTTTTAAGAGCATATAAAAAACCGAATCGCGGTAGCGCGACATAAGTTCGGCGTATGCCTTTTGGTCACCATGGTCTAAGGCGGCTCTTACAAGTCGATAGTCGTAAACTCCTTTGGTGCTTAGGTTTTCGTTAGGGGGATCTAGCTCTTCCATTTGTTAGGTTTTACAAACTTTTTACTTATGTGTAAAAAAGGATAAATAAATAAAAATAAAAATTCGAATAAAAGGGTATAAGGCAACAAGTCCTTCTCGTTTAATTGTTTCATTGCTTTATGATAAACAACCAACTGACATATTAACTTTACAAGAAATATGCCCAAAGCAATTAATACGGAAGTTTTGAAAAAAAGTAACACAAAAAATAAAGTCCAAAATAAATAAACTGGAAATATAAGTCCCGCCAATTGGTTTTTAGTTTTCGACTTATACAATGGCGCCGTGGTTAAGTGACGGTGTTTTTGATCGCGCCAAAAAACAAACTTAGTCTCCGGATTACTGTATGTAAAGCTTTCTGGATTTAAAATAACATTTGTATTAGTTGGCGTTGCCACTTGATTAATAAATAAATCATCATCGCCACTTTTAATATGGTAGTGCGAAGAAAAGCCTTTATTATTAAAAAATAACTTCTTATCGTAAGCTAGGTTGCGTCCAACGCCCATATACGGTTTACCTTTCAAAGCAAAAGCTAAATATTGTAAAGCAATAGTAAACGTATCAAAACGAATTAATTTGTTTAAAAAACCTGGCTTTTTAAAGTAAGGACCATAACCTAAAACAATTTCATGCTTATCGCTAAAACCAGCTGCCATCGAACTCAACCAATTCTCTGAAATTGGATTACAATCAGCATCCGTTAGTAAAACTTTTTGATATTGCGCCTTTTTTAAACCTACCATTAAAGCGAGTTTTTTTCCGTGCTTGTATTGCTCGTTATTTTGAACTGAAGTTGTTTTAAGATTTAAAAACATCTCGCCAAACTCGCGCAAAATATCAGAGGTATTATCCTCACTACCATCATCTACTACAATAACTTCATAATCTGCATCATATTTTTGAGTAAGAATATGGGGTAAAAACTCTGATAAATTATCTGCTTCATCGCGTGCACAAATAATAATAGAAACTGGCTCTTGTTTTAATTCGGAATTAGTTTTATCACCTTTGTAAAATGCAACTTTCCCAAACAAACCAAAATAGTTCACCAATAGCCATATAAAAGTAAGCGCAAAAACGCTCAACAAAACCAGCTCAATACTAAATTTACTAAAATCAGGCATAAGGTGCAAAGTTATAAAGGCATTTTAATAAGCTTATTACTATCTTTGCAATTATTAAACAAAGTAATTAACAATAGATTTCTAGGGGAAATTGGGTTTTCCTGTGATTTTAGACACTAAAACAACAAAGAAATCCGAAATTTATGAAGTATGATTGAAGCCATAATTTACGATATGGATGGCATTTTAGTGGATAGTGAGCCTTTTTGGAGGATTGCAATGATAAAAGGCTTTAATGACGTTGGTGTTGAATTTACTGAAGAAGATTGTCGTTTAACAACTGGTCAGCGTTTTGACGAGGTGGTTGAATTTTGGTATCATAAAAAGCCTTGGCAAGAAAAATCAGTAAAACAATTAGAGAAAGATGTTATTGATAATTTGTGTGAAATGCTAATGGAGAATGGAAAAGCCATGACAGGTGTTGAATACAGCTTAGACTTAGCAAAAAAACATCAATTAAAAATTGGACTAGCTACGTCGTCGTCGTGGCAAATAGTAGATACCGTTTTAAAGAAATTAGGAGTAAAGGAATACTTTTCAGCGATAGAATCAGCTGAGCATTTACCTTACGGAAAACCACATCCAGAAGTATTTTTAAATTGTGCATCAGCATTAGGAATTAAACCTCAAAATTGCTTGGTTATTGAAGATTCGGTAAATGGCGTGTTAGCTGGAAAAGCAGCGAGAATGAAAGTTGTAGCAATTCCCGAAGAAGAAAATAAGCACAATCCGAAATTTATAATAGCCGACTACAAATTGAATTCGCTTTTGGAACTAAGCGAAAACCATTTTAATTAAAACAAATCATTTTTGATTTTAACTCAAATTAGTATCAAATGAAATTTACACTACATAAAACAGATGCATTAAGTAAGGCGCGTGTTGGGGAAATTGAAACCGCACACGGAAAAATTCAAACGCCAATATTTATGCCGGTAGGTACTGCGGGAACAGTAAAAGCAATACATCAACACGAATTACGTGACGATATTAAAGCTCAAATAATTTTAGGTAATACTTATCATTTGTACTTACGCCCAGGTTTAAGTGTGCTAGAGCAAGCTGGAGGCTTACACAAATTTAATGGTTGGGATGCTCCTATCTTAACCGACAGTGGTGGATATCAAGTTTTTTCATTAGCCTCGCAACGTAAGCTAACCGAAGAAGGAGCAACATTTAAATCACATATAGACGGTAGTAAACATTTGTTTACACCTGAAAGTGTTATGGATATAGAGCGAACAATTGGTGCAGATATCATGATGGCATTTGACGAATGTACTCCCTACCCTTGCGAATATAAATATGCCAAAAACTCCTTGGGATTAACCCACAGATGGTTAGATAGATGCATAGCTCGTTTTGACAGCACAGAACCGAAATACGGTTATGACCAAACATTATTTCCTATCGTGCAAGGAAGTGTGTATAAAGATTTACGCATTCAATCGGCTGAATTTATTGCCAGCAAAAACCGTGAAGGAAATGCTATTGGTGGTTTAAGCGTTGGTGAACCCGCTGAAGACATGTACGCAATGACTGAAGTTGTTTGCGATATTTTACCAAAAGATAAACCACGTTACCTAATGGGTGTTGGAACACCCATGAATATTTTAGAAAGTATTGCACTTGGGGTTGACATGTTTGATTGCGTTATGCCTACAAGAAATGCTCGTCATGGCTTATTATTCACATCACAAGGTATAATGAATATACGGAACGAAAAATGGAAAAACGATTTTAGTCCTTTAGATGAGCGTGGAACTTCTTATGTTGACAAGCAATACAGTAAGGCTTATTTGCGTCATTTGCTTATTTGCAACGAGATCCTAGCAGCACAAATTGCAAGTATTCATAACGTAGCATTTTATTTATGGTTAGTTACTGAAGCTCGTAATCGTATCATTGACGGTACTTTTATGGATTGGAAAAATAAAATGGTGAAGCAAATGGCGACTAGATTGTAATAATTTTAATCAAAAAACCTAAAGGTAATTTTCTACATCATTTAATATCAACTAATGAAAAAATTAAATTTCATATTACTAGTATTAGTAATTAACTTAGGGTTTAATACCAATGCTCAAAAAAACACGTATACTCCTAAAAACTTTGGGACACTTTATGATTTTTTTGAATACAAAAAAGATTTATTAAAATTCTTTGATATAAAATCAGGTGAAGTTATCGGTAGCATTGGCGCGTCAAGCGGATATCATGAAGCTGCTATGTCAACTTTATATGATAGTCTAACATTTTACATTGAAGATACCAAGGCAAAAGATTTAGCACCACGAAAATTTAACAGAACAATAAAAAAATACACTTCTTTCAGAAAAAGTAAAGAGACGAATAAATTTATTCCTGTTTTAGGAACTTACACAAAAACAAATTTACCAAATGCCTCATGCGATAAAATAATAATGATTGCTTCATTTCACGAGTATTCGGAAATGGATTCGATGATGATTGACATTGCAAGCAAACTAAAACCTAGTGGTAAGCTATATGTTATGGAAGCCTTTTGTATTGATAAGATAATTCACTGCGAAGACAATCATAATGGATACTATATGAAACAAGTTGACTCAATAATGGCGAAAATTGGCTTTTACAGAACACAAATGAACAGCCCGGAAAGTTATATACACAATTACGCAAATATTTTAGTGTACGAAAAAAACAAGAATAAATCAGAGATATTTTCCTCTAACAAAAAACAAGTTCAAGAACTACTCAACAAAACTTTTTTATTCGACAATAAAGCTATAGCATCAGACACATTGCGATTAAAAAGTATAACAGATTCAATTCAAACGCAAATAAACCAATTACAGAATGTATATAATACTTATGAGGTATTTGTAAAAAACATTGGTGCAAAATGGACAAACAAAAAGGAATTTAATTGTGCAATTAATATTTTAAAATGTGCTGTGCGCTTATTTCCTGAATCATTTGAATGCAAGATGGCTTTATCGGAAGCGTATAGAAATAATAACCAACACAATTTAGCCGAGAAATATTTTCCTGAAGCGAAAAGTGCTTCATTAACAAACTAGTTAAACTCGTATAAAGGAATCACTAACTTTGTTTCCGTTCCAATACCTTTTCCTGCTTCATCTTTTAGATCTATTATTGAATACGGTTTTTCTATACCTCCGTCACCAAGTTTATTAATCCTTTTTATAATTATACCAATTGCTTTAGACTGATGATCGTGCAAAGTGTTTTTTCTTCCTGAGCCATTATCAGAGATTATAATCTGCAGTGTATTGGCCAAGGTTTTCATACACAAACGTATTTCTCCCTTCTTAATCTCGCTTAAATTGGCATGCTTAATACTATTTTCAATGATTGGTTGTAATAACATTGGCGGAATTCCAGTATTTTCAAGGTCCAGCATTTTATCTACTTCCACAATAAAATTAAATTTCAATTCAAAACGATTCAACTCAAAATCTACATACTTTCTTAAATAATCAATTTCAGTTTCTAAGCTAATCCATTCCTTTTCACTATTATCAAGTGTGAGTCTCATTAACTTAGAAAGAGTGTTTAATTGCTCGACTGACTTGTCTCTATCATTCTTAAGTATTGTAAGCTGCAAACTATTCAAAGCATTAAATATGAAATGAGGATTCATTTGACTTTGATGAGTTGCAATTTCTTTTGCTTGAGCATTTAATAATTCTGTTCTTTCAATGATTTCTTGTTTCTGTATTCGGAGCAATTTATTATCCCTACGTTTTACAAAATAGAAATAGATAGTTAACAACAAGAAAACAGCTATAAAACAAGTAATATAAACCAAAATTGTTTTCTCTCTTTTTCGAACTTCACCCTCGAGATTTAGAACTTCTATTTGCTTGTCCTTTTTCTCAGTTTCGTAAAAGGTTTGAATTTCAGCAATTTTTTTATTGCTCTCTTGATTAAATAAACTATCTGTGTATTGCTTATATTTTTTTTGATAGTAATAAGCTTCCTTATAATCTTGCAATGCTGAATCAACTTGCGAAAGCGCACTACATGACTCAGCCAATAAATCCAACGCCCCAATAGAATCAGCAATTAAATAGGCTTTATAAAGATTCTTCTTTGCTTCAACATTATTACCTAAGTGCATGTATGATACACCTAAATTTACAGAACTAGTACCAATGCCATACCTATCTTTTAATTGCTCTTTAATTTGAATTGAGAGCTTATAATTATTTATTGCATCATTGTATTTCCCTTGACGATCCAAAATAATACCTATGTTATTGTGGCAATTTGCAATGCCCTTCTTATCCTTCATCTCTAACCTAATTTCAAGCGCCTTCTCGAAATTAGTTAAAGCTTGATCATACTCTCCCATTTCACAATAAATATTTCCTAGATTATTGTAAGAACTTGCAATTCCTTTCTTATTTTTAAGTTTAGTTTTAATCTTCAAAGAAGCCTCATGATTCTCTATGGCCTTAGCATAATTTTTTTTGTTCTCATAAACCAACCCTATATTATTATAAGAAATTGCCATACCAGGTTCGTCTTTCAATGTTTCCCTAATCTTTAAAGATTCAATGTGAAATTTAATTGCCAAATCTGATTTACCAAGCTTATGGTAAGTATAGCCAACATTATTGCATGCAATGGCCAATGCTCTTTGATTTTTATTAACGCGCGCTAAACTATCGCCCTTCATGCCATAATAGATGGCTTGTTGGTATTCTCCAACTAGGCAGTATTCCCAACTAATATTGTTACTACAGTGCATTAAAACTGTATCATTTTTCGAAACTTTTATGACATTTAAAAGACTGTCAATTTTCTTGTTTTGCGAAAAACAAACATTACTAATAAATAGTAATAAACCAAAGAAATATTTAATATCTGTTCTCAACTTGCAAATAATACAAAACTAACAATATTTAGTAATTTTAAAATAAAGGTGATAACAATTCTATGTTAAATGAAAAAAGTCACCTCCTTTCGAGGTGACTTTTACTAATTTTAGGGTTAAAATTAAAACAAAACAAGCCCAAAAATTATTCACTAAACTACTTAGCAATTGTATCAGCTATTTTCTTTGCAACTTCAATAGCCTTTTCCATTTCTGATTTAACGTCGTTTACATCAACATTACAGGTAATAATCAAATCGTTTATTTTCGTAACCATAGTAACCATGTTTTTATCTTTACTACCCATACTTCCTTTTATATTTTTTGTTGTACCGTAATAAAAAACACTTTCTCCACTTTTATACTCTTGCTCATTCACGTTTCCTGCGTTTTTCTCACGGTTCAAATTCATAAAGTATTTAAATGACTCCATATTATAATTTTCCATTTTCTCCTTTTGTTCTCCCATATAGTTAGCTGCGCGGGTAATACTATAACCTATCTTATCATACCCAACTGCGGCACCATTAGTCACTCTCATGATGTGCTCAAAACTTTTAGAAGTTGTATCACTATTTGAATAATATTGGCTTAGTTGAGCACCTTCTGGCACTATTCCTTTAATTAATTCAACGTAGTAGGCATAATTCTTAACTACCTCCTTAGGCTGTTCAACAGGTAAAGGCTCTTGAGTTTTTGTGGCTGAATCCGAAGCTACAGACTCGTTGTTAGTATTAGCATCTTTTGAGCCTCCACACGAAGTTGTAAAAATTACACTAGCTAATACTAGTGACGAAATAATTGTTTTTTTCATTGTTTTTAATTTATAGTTGTTTTTAATTTAATTGTTCTCCGATTTATTCCAGTTGATCCTATTCTTATTTGCCATTAGCACATTGCGACTAAATATTTTTTTATCAGTTATTTTCCCATTGAATGGAGTGTCGTAAACCAAAACACCATTTTTATACGAAATAAGCTTTAAATACTCTTTTGATGTTTTTCCATAACATAATTCAATGTAATAAGATGCTCCTATTTTTTTAAAAGTATAGGTTGGTAACATATTATAATTTACTTTCCAATTAGTATGTGTTACAGAACCTTGAGTATAATTTACACCGCAATTGTAACTAAAACTCTCTAAAGTATCTCCTTCGGCAAGACGTGATATTTTGTACTGACTAGGTTGTTCATTATAAGATACACTTAGCTTTTTATCTACAAACAAATAAGAACCTATATCAATCCAATCATACTTCCTTAATGTATCTTGAAAACCAACAGGAATAACATCTGGTTTAATTTTCAAAAGCGAATCTCCCTTTATTCTTTTACTTTGATGTAATTTCCAAGTATTAATATACCAATCGGCAGAAGGTTGATTCTTAATCTCTGTTTGCGAAAAAACAATAGGTGCAAAAAACAACATACCAATAAAGCTTATAAAAAATTTCATCTTAAAATGGTTTTATAAATCCGTAGTCAAAAAATCTCATTTTTACTGCACCATACTTTCCATTGCCTAAATAAGGTTTATAAGCTGTGATATACTGCCACATCCAATAATCGCAACCTGGCTTTTGATAAATAACCACACCACCTTTAGTTTGCTCGGTTATCAAATTTAAGTCGTCCCTTTTAACAGAATAAGTTGTTGAATTAAAATAAGTATTCACCGTTTTTAGATTTGCATTTGCAACTAATGCGTTAGTACTATTATCCAGATAAGGATAATCACTTTTTACCCAAGCATTTTCGTTAGCTTCAGCAAATAATTTAGCCTTTCTTTTCTCAAAATTCTCATCAAATCCCTTCAAATAATCGTCCGGCAATCCAGACAATCCATTCTTTTTGATTACTTCTGCCAAGTTCTTTTTAAGCCCTTCCTTTAAATCTGCTAGACTTCCACAAACTGCAAAATCCGCAAAACTTTTTCCATTAAACAAAACATGGTCAGTTGAGTTTATTTCGTAAGTAAAATCATAAAAATACATGTCAGCTTCAAACCAGAAACGCATGCGCTCTTTAATGTTATCGCTTAACATAGAAGCAATAATACTGTCGCTTTTTGAAGAAACTTTGCCAACAAGAGCTGGATTTGATGTAAAATAATTCTTCCCTGTTTCTGGAAGAGGTTCGTATTTTTTTACCAATTCCTTCAACTGAGCATAAGCTATTTTAGCTTTATTTATATCTTCTAACTGGTATCCATAGGTTAATTGAGCACTAGCACAATCTCCACATACCAATTTAGCTAAAATAGATACCATTGATGTTGTTTTACTAATTGCATTAAGCTCCTCAAAAAAAGCTTTGTATTGCCATACAGGGAATATGCTCGTTTCTCTCATCCCGTTCAATCCAACCTGTTTATCCGAGCCATCTGTTACATCAACATAATACCAGCCATCTTTATACTTCGTAATAGTTCCTGTTGGAAAATTCCCACCATATCCTTGAAACATAATTTTATCCCCAACTTTATACTTGGTATTTGTTGCAGAACTTGTTTCCTGAGGCGCTGCATTGTTAGACGTCACATTTGTGCTATTGCTTGAAGTGCTGGCAGTAACTGGCTTACGTAATTTAGATTCTTCAATCCACACATCGTAACTAGCTGCGTATCCATCCCAATGAATAAAATATTTACCATCCTTAAAATGTTGACCTCCTTTAGCTCTAACAATTGTAGCTTTATACCATTTCCCCTTATCCTCAGCTTCAACTCGATCATTTAAATTAAAACTTGTTTGAGCATTTACAACACCATTAATAAACAAGATTAATACTATAATAATTCTTCTCATGTTAGATGTTTTACATTATTCCTTATTAAACACCATTTCTTGCCCGTTACTCAACAAAATAAATTTTGTTTCACTTACTTCTTTTATTGCAAACTTCATTGAAACACCTTGCCCAATAACAGCTCCATTATTATCTTTTAAAATCAATGTATCATTGCTTACTTCAAAGGGACCAAATCCCTCTCCCATATTAACTGTTCCGTTACTATTGAAGCAGATTTTAGCGCCAAACATTTGAGGCCCTGCTGTTGAATTCCAGCATGTACGTCCTTTTCCAATAAATTGTTCCTTTGTAACGGGAGTTGAAGTTGCCGAAGAGCTCTCGCCTTCTTTTTTTCCACCACAGCCAACCATAAAAGTAGCTGATAATGCTAGTACTAATAGTGTATTTTTCATAATTAAATTTTTAGTTGAAACAAAATTAGAACTTAAAATCAGCTTGGTTTTTCCAATTAACCATCGTTACGAAAACTAGTATTAACGTAATCAAAGTTGGAAGCATCGATTTTAATAAAAACTTAAAGTTGAAAATATTACAATAAGTAGTATTTTTAACCAATACAAAACCATGTAATAAATATGATTCGCACTATAATAATAGATGATGAGAAATCTTGTATAGATTTGCTTTCAGTGCTTTTAATTGAACATTGCAAACAAGTAAAAATTATTGCGCAAGGTTCATCTGTTGAAGAAGGTATTTCTTTAATCAACGAATTGAAACCAGATTTAGTGTTTTTGGATATAGAGTTGAAAGATCAACTTAGTTTTTCAATACTAGACAAAATTAAAAGTAAAAACTTCCATGTAATATTTACAACTGCTCACGAAAAATATGCTGTAAGGGCTATTAAAGCATCTTGCCTTGAGTATATTTTAAAACCCATAGGCAAAACTGAGTTAATTGAAGCCATTGAAAAATTTGAAAAAACAAAATTAATTGCATTTAATCAAAGGAAAATAGAAATACTTTTAGATAATGTTGGTTCAAATAATAATACTGTAAACAAAATTGCAATTCCTTGCCAAGAAGGTTATACCTTTATAAATTGCAATGATATTTTATATTGCTCTGCAGATTTAAAGTACACTGACATCTTCACTACAAAAAACGATCATATTGTTTCTTCAAAAAACTTAGGGGAATTTGAGGATTTGTTGCCACAGCCACTTTTTTTTAGGTGCCATAAATCAAATATCATCAATATAAATTTTGTAAAAAAATTTATTAAATCAGATAGCCAAGTCTTGATGTCGGATGGAAAGTTAATTGATGTATCCGCTAGAAAAAAAGATGACTTTTTGAAGCTCTTTGAAAAATTCTAATTACTTCTCTTCCAAAGCCAATGGGTTAGCCAAACCCGAGTACGAATGTAAATCCATTTTAATAGAGCCGACTAAAATTTTAGCTTGTGCACGTACAGGAATATGATTTTTATCGTCGGTAATCCAAACATTTAAATCTTCCTCTTTCTTAAATATTCGCCCTTTTTGAACAATAGGACGAAACTTAATACACTTAAACTTACCTAAACCTGTTTTAATCGTTTCTTTACCTACATACTTTATTTTTAAAGGCCATTGTTCTTTATCCACAAAGCTATTTAGTGTAAAAATATCACCTTCTTTAGCCTTTGAGAAATCAATGTTACGAGCCGCATAAAAGGCCGAAATCATATCTTGCGTATTTTCTTTTATATCATAAGTTTCTCCTTTACCAACATCTACTTTTTTAGTAAAATGATTAAACACATAATCCTGACTAAACTTTGTTCCACCTTCATCAACCCTACGAATAAAAACCCAAGGCACTAATGCATCCTTATCAATATAACTTTCATATCTATCACGCACTTTAAAAAACCAATCAAAAGTTCCATGCGAATAGCCATTTCCAATTATGTGATAAACATTTCTACCTGCAACTTTTTTTGTTTCATCCTTTACTTCTAATTGCGCAACGCCAGCATCAATTAATCCATACTTTAAATGATAGGTTAGTACTTCACCTACCTTAAAAGCCTCGTTTGACTTTTTAGGTAAATCAACAATTTTTGAATTCTCAACAATAATTTTATCACTTTGCTTTTTCAAATAACTCTTATCTGCACTAGCAAAAAATAACACAATTGATGCACTTAAAATTGTTACACCAAAAATATTCTTATAATTCACCTTCTTCATTTTATTTGTTTTCAACTTACAGTTCAAAATATATGCCACGCAACGAAAAAATATTTAACTATCTATTTTTTAATATTTTAAGATGTAGTTTTAATAATTTCAATTATTCGATTTCGCTTATTTAACAACGAAATATAAAGTTCTTTATTGTTCTTCTTTATACCTTCTAATCGTACTTTTCCAAGTACTTTTCTCCAATAGGTTCTAAAATGCAATCCAAACCATCCACACAAAATTTTGCAACCAAAATATATTGCGGCAATAATCCAACTCTTCACTACAAGCCACAAAATTAAAATCTCTGCGATGAAATAAAACAAAAACACAAACGAACCAGCAACCATATTAACCGCACTATGGAACTCAATTTCCTTCACAGTTTTATTAGCAATAAACAATGAAAGTGAATACGGAACAAAATTCAAAATCTTTCCAATTATATAAAATGGAAAACCTAAAATCATTTTTATTACTTCCAAAGATAAATTATACGGTTTTGAATCATTGTAAATCAAATGGTCGCGTAACTTATTTTTACGCAATACTTGCGTGTATTCGTGAGTCACAGCTCTTAATTCTTCAACTAATGATAATTCCCTTTTTGTTAATTCGTTGATTCGAGACACAATAAATTTCCAATATACTTGATGATTTTGTAAAATTTCAGCATCTAATTTACTCTCTTCCAAAAATTGATATTTATAAATAGGTTGAAGTTCTTCAATCAATAAATCATTTTCCTTCTCATCAATGTGAACAATTAGCTCTTTCATTTTTGATTCGAGCATTGCAGTGAAATTCGTTAAGGTCCTTGCTGGATTCTCTTTGTATGCTTCCATATAATCAGCAACTCTTATTGGCTCACCAACTTCAAAATACAAATCACTACGGAATTTCTCTGGTTTGCTATAGTTGGCTCCAACGGGCAAAACAATCAAATCAGGATTATTTATAGCTTCCATTGCTCCAAAAACCATTCGTGCTGGCCCTTTTTTTAAACTTCTCAACCTACGCTCACTAACGCATAAACCTTCAGCAAAAACAATAATTTTTCTATTCCTTCCCAATAAAAAATTAACTCGCTTAAAAGTTTCATCATTTTTCTTTAAACCCTCTCTACCCGCATCTTGAATTCGAAAAATAGGTACAATTCCAATGGACTCGAGCACATATGTAACAAAACCTTCTTTAAATGCATCGCCACGAGCTAAATACATAACTCTTGGTGGATAAGCCATTGCGCTAAAAGCAATTGGATCCATAAACGAATTAGGATGATTCATTGCGATTAAAACAGGTCCGTTTACCTTGACATTTTGCTTGTTTTTAATTTGAAGTCGCTTATAAAAAGTTGGTAATGTTACCTTAAACATAAACCTAAGGAAATGCCAAAACATAGTTCTATTTTTTAAGAAAGAATTTTCTTTCGATTAATAATTAATTTCACCTTTTTACCACTGATATTCTCAAGCATTGGTTTCAATACCTTATCAATATTTTTTTCAGTTTCCATAATTGCAATATTAGATATAGAATCACTTTTGAAATATATCTCTGCCTTTTTATAAGAAATATCCATTAACTCAGCATCATCATCCAACAGCTTCCATGTATTTTTATAAAACACTCTTGATTTTTTATGATTAATCTCAACGGCACAAACTTCGGGCAATGGTATGTTTATAGTTATAAGTGAATCTGTTTGACTAACGTCATCCTTTGTAATTTTACTCAAATCAACGCAACCTGTTATAGTACCGCTCACTAACAACTGCAAATCTGAATCAAAAAAATCAAAACTACCCCGATCAATTTTAGTTTGCACTATATCGCTAAGGGTTAACTTAGTTAATTCAATTTTCCCAACGGCTTTTATTTGTGTTATAAAAACATCATTATTTTGAATTACTTTTATTTCTTGCTTACCTCTATCGCATGTAGCAACAAAACCAAGAATAAAAGATAAAATTGCAACAACAATATATGGGGCAAAACCAGCGCCTTGCAAACCTGTTTTAAATTTATTTAAAGCTGAATTCAATTTATATCTTTTAATCTCCAAATATAAGCTATTAAAACTAAATTAGGCTTTCCTTTTGCCATTTTTAAACGTTTGAACATGTAAGATATTCCACCTTTTAATTGAGGAAATAGTCAAAATATATCTATATTTGTCTACAAGCATGAATATAAACTACAAACATAAAAAAGGAATAGCTTTTATTGTTTTAATTGCTAGCATTTGTCTTTTTTTCTCTTGCCGGAAAGAGGAAGGAACCTCTTGGGATACCAATTTGTTAGCCCCCATTGCTCATACCAGCTTAAATTTGGCTACTGTTTTTCCAGACACTTTGGTTGCCACCAATCCTGATGGAACATTAAAACTTGCTTTTGAAACTGAACTTTTTAATTTTACGGTTGATAGTCTAATTAAAATCCCCGACACAAGTTTGTTTTACAATTATCCATTTCCAGCCGCATATTTTCCGATAACTCCAGGTTTACAATTTTTTCCAACCAGTACTTCCTCAACAACATTTCCTTTACCGAATGGTATTTTACTAAAAAAAGCTACCATAAAATCTGGCTTTCTAAAGATTGAATTGAAAAATTCCATTCGTCAGCCGGCTCAGTTTATAATAAGTATTCCTTCGGCAAAATACAATGGAGTTGCTTTTGCTGATAGCATTATTGTGCCTGGTAAAACTCCTGCAGATACTGGCAGAATAACTAAGTTTATCAACCTAAGTAATTATGATTTAACCTTAACAGGCTCCCCTCCAATTGGATCTAACACTCTTATTCAAAGTGTATTCTACCGTATTTCACCTACAGCAGCACCAACTGACACTATATATTATGGAGAAGGTGTTTCTGCTACCACAAGTTTTATCGATATTGTGCCACAGTATGCCGAAGGTTACTTTGGTAATAGTACTTTAACTGTTGGTCCAGACACTGCATTGTTCAATACTTTCAATTCAATTTCATCAGGCACATTGGACATACAAAATGCCAGCTTCAACCTAAAATTAATTAATGGATTTGGGGTTGATTTAAGAGCTATAATGAGTAATGTAAATTCTATTTCTACACCAAATTCAAGTAATGTTTCGTTAAATGCAAATTCAGTGATTAATAATCCTATCAATATTAATCGTTCTATAAAAACATTTATCCCTTCAAATCCTGTTACAAGTTCTATTAAAAATGTTCCATTAAACCAAAACAATTCGAACATAACAAGTTTCATAGGTAATCTGCCAAATCAATTAAGCTATGCTTTAAATGCACAAGTTAATCCTTTAGGTAATATAAGTGGTTCAACAGATTTTGCATATTACGGAACAAGTCTTAAGGCAATCTTATCAGGAGAAATTCCATTAAATGCAGCAGTAAATAATATAACATTTAAAGATACTGTTGACATCAACTTTGGTGATTTAAGTTATACAGAAAACGTGAATTACGGTTATTTAAATTTAATCGCAAAAAACGGCTATCCATTATCGATGAATGTGCAAGCTTATTTATTGGATGCAAATAATGTGCTTATTGATTCTTTATTTTTAACACCCAATACCATTGATGCAGGTTACACTGATGCTAACAACATAGTTATTTCGCCTAAAACTAGCACATTAAAAGCTCCTGTTAATCAAGATAAAATTGCAAAACTAAAATCTGCTCGCAAAGTTTACTTCATTGCTCGATTCAACACGCCTAATGCGCCAACACCAGCTCAATTTTACAACACTTACACTTTAGATTTAAATTTAACTGCCGACTTTAATTATACCATTAAGCAATAAATATGTATCGTAGAAAAAGCTTTTCATATTCATTTTTACTAATCACACTTATTTTATTTGTTACACAAATAGCGAATGCCCAATTTAATAATGATTTTATTTTCTTCAACAAGTATGGTCGAAACATAACAGTTAATGGTGAATATGAAGCAAGCAGCAACGCCATAACAAATGGATTTTTAAGTAATTTTTACACAGGTAAACATATAGATAGCTTGCAAAAACAAACTGTTTACAAACGCTTGCAGAATGAAAATAGAGTTGGTGGTAATTTAAGTTTAGGTGTACTTGGATTTTTTGGTCCAGACTCAACTAATTACCGTTTCTTGCTTGGAGTAAAACAACAAAATGTTTTCAACTCAACTTTTAGTGGCGACATGTTTAAATTAGCCTTTGATGGGAACAAACAATTTGCAGGGCAAACAGCCAATCTTTCGAAATCAATTGTAAACAATTACTCTTACCAAGAATTTAAATTTGGTGTTATATCTACAAAAGTTGAAGGCAAAGCTAATATGGGCTTAGCTGTTTCGTACATCAAAGGTCAAAATTTATTGCGTGTTGAAACAAACGAAACGTCTTTATACACAGAGGCTGATGGAACTCAACTTATTCTGACAAGCAATGCTAACGTTGAAATAAGCGATACTTCTAAAAAAACTCTAATGGATATTAATGGTAATGGTTTTACGGCTGAAGTATTTGTTGAAACACCCTATAAATCAAAACTCGGTAATAGTGTTATTTATGCAAGTGTAAATAACTTAGGTTTTATAAGATGGAATAAAAAAACATATAACTACAACATGGATACAAGTTTTGTGTTTTCGGGTTTTGAAGTAAACAATCTTTTTGCTTTAAATGATTCGTTATTAAGCGATATATCTGCCGATTCACTTGCTGATAACATAACCTCAGTTACACAACATTATGCCTCAACTAACTTACAAACTTCCTTACTTTTAAATCACCGAATAAATTTCAACAAATACTTTTCACTAACCAATGGGTTTAGATATATGTTTAACGCCAATTACAAACCCTACAACTACGCAGAAGGAGAGTTTCATTTATTAAAAAACACATTCACAACTGCTTTACATGTTGGCTATGGAGGTTATGGAAAATTAAATGTTGGTATTTGGGCTAATTACACATTTAAAGATATGTTATCCATTAGAATTGGAAGCAACAGTTTACAGGGATACATCCTACCTAAAAACACTTTAGGCCAAGGTTTATTTTTAAGCATTACAAAAATTTTTCACTAATGATGATAGATCAACTACCAAAAATAAAACATACAACTTCAGGTAATTTTTTCTTACTGGCTGGCCCTTGTGTTGTTGAAAGCGAAGAACTTTGCATGGAAGTAGCGGAGCGTGTTTTAAGCATTACAAATAAATTACAAATACCCTATATTTTTAAAGCGAGTTACAAAAAAGCAAATCGAAGTAAGCTTGATTCTTTTACAGGAATCGGAAACTCTGAAGCTTTAGAAATTATAAAAAAAGTAGGAGAAAAATTTAACATCCCAACTGTAACCGATATTCACGATTCTTACGAGGCTGTTGAAGCGGCTAAATATGTTGATGTTTTACAAATACCTGCTTTTCTTTGTCGTCAAACCGATTTATTAATTGCTGCAGCAAAAACAGGAAAGTTTGTGAATGTAAAAAAAGGGCAATTTTTAGCGCCCGAAAGTATGAAGTTTGCAGTTGAAAAAATTCAACAAAGCGGAAATAATAACGTATGGCTAACAGAGCGTGGAACAACTTTTGGCTACCAAGATTTAGTAGTAGATATGCGAGGCATTTATGAAATGAAAAAAATAAATGTTCCGGTTATTTTAGATGTAACACATAGCTTACAACAACCTAACCAAACAAGTGGAGTTACAGGTGGTAAACCCGAATTGATAAGCACTATTGCTCGCGCAGGAATAGCAAGTGGAGCAGACGGAATTTTCATCGAAACACATCCAAATCCAGCAGTAGCATTATCTGACGGGGCAAACATGTTACAATTAGATAAATTAGAAAAACTATTGAGCGATTTAGTTAAAATTAAGCAAACTATAAATTCATTATAATGAAAAAACTAAGCTTGATTCTTATCATTATGTTAATGCAAGTTTTTGCATTTGGTCAAAACCCTAATGGCTGGGATACTGCTTGGGTTCATAGTTTTGGCGGACCAAGTGTTGATATTGGCAAAGACATAAAAGAAACTAGCGATAAAGGTTTTATCATTGCTGCAACTTCGAGCACTTTTGGAAGTGGTAATACTTCATTTTATATTATTAAAACGGATAGCTTAGGTAATCATGAATGGAGTCAAACGATAGGTACCAACAACAACGATATTGCCAACTCTGTGGAAATTGCTAATGATGGTGGATATTTATTTTCCGGTATATCAAACTGGAATATCAATACCGGCTATGATGGATATGCTGTTAAAACGGATAATGCAGGGAATGTGCAATGGACCAAAAACTATGGTTGGGACGATTGGGATTTTGTTTACAACTCATGTAAAATGCCTGATGGAGGTTATTTGTTTTGTGGTGAAACTTATTCAAACACAAATGGAGGAGCTGATGGCTTAATAATTAGAACCGATGTAAATGGAGATACCATCTGGACAAAAAAAATTGGAGGTATTGGAGACGATGCTTTTTACAGTATTGAGCAAGCGAATAACAGAATATTTGTTGTAGGTAAAAAATATAATCAAATCAATGCTAAAAGTGATGCAAGTATTTACAAACTTGATTTTAACGGCAATATATTACTTTCTGATTTTTTCTTAGACAACACTTTAGATGATAATCTTTATAATGACTTATACATTAATTCTAACGGCAGTATAAGTGTTGGAGGCACTCATAAGTCAAGTACCGCAAGTCATCCCTTATTACGTAAAATTGATTCTACAAATTTTGTTCAATTAATTTACATAACTAGTACACAAGATTTTCCTTACCGTTGTGTAATTGAAGGGAACAATAATGATGTTTATACAATGTCACCCTCTATAGGTGGCTTAGGAGGTTTATCTGCTTTATACATTCGTTTTGATGTAGGTTTAAACTATTTACATAGCGCTAATTTTGGTGGGACAAAAGATGATGATGGCTACGAAATAATCAGGACAACACGTGGTTTTGCTTTTATTGGTTCAACCAAATCTTACGGCAACCAAAACACAAATGGGGCTGAAAACGTTTATTTAGTTGTGTTTAATAAAAATGATCTGGTTAATGACTATTACATTAAACTAAATGAATTTCAAGACACGCTGTCGTATGTTGCAATAAAAGAAACACAAAATATTTTCGAGAAGACTCAAGTATTTCCAAACCCAACCAATTCAAATGCATCTATTTTATTTAGTAATGCGGATATTGAAAATAAAAACGTACAATACGAACTATACGATGCCTTAGGAAGACTAGTTGACCAAGAAAACCAAATAGTACAAAATAGAAAACTCAACATCTCTAAAAAAGATATTCAAAGTGGAATTTATTTTTACAAAATAAAATTAAACTCAGTTATTATTAGCACTGGCAAAATAACTTTTGAATAATACCCAAAACAATGCAAATAAAAGAGTTTGGTAAATATCTACTTCTGAGTTTTGCATTTTATTTTATTCTGGCATTAGTATTATTTATTTACCTTTCTCAAAAAGGAAGTTTGGTATTACTAAGCGAACAAAACCTTTTACAATTCGACGCGGAACTTTATTCTAAAATAAAGACAGAAGGCTATTCCGATTTTTGGCTTTGCGCTTTTTTTCCAGCCTTCCCCTATCTATGGAAAATACTTAGTGTTTCGACAATAGGTATATCAATCGTAAACTCAATCATTTTTATTGTTAGTAGTAGTGCCTTAGCATACACTTACAAACTTAACTGGAAAAGACAATTATTTTTTCTATCCATACCGTCACTTATTTTTATGTTTGTTCCCTATACAGAATCTTTATTTTTTGCTTGCGGAACTATTTTACTAATTGGTTTAAAAAACAACAAAACTCATTTTGTTTTATTAGGCTTATTGTTAGGTAGCTTGGTTCGTCCTACCACTTTTGTATTTATTCCAGCTATTTTAGGAGCTTACTTTTTTGCAGAGAACGACTTAAAAAAAACAATAACAAAAAGTTTATTACCTATCCTAACACTTGTTATTGGTCTATTCATTACAATAAGCGTTCATTACAGCTTTACAAAAAAATGGTTCGTGTTTTTTGAGGCTCAAAAAATGTGGAAGAATTTTTTACATTTCCCGCATTTACCATTAACAAGCTGGGGTGGCGATGCTTGTGTAAGATACGATGCTAGTGCGCTTACAATTGCTTTAATTTGCGGCGGATTTATTTTTTACAGCATTTTCAAAAAAACCAAAATGCAAACTAGTCTAACAAAAGACTTCAGTTTTTCAATTCTATACATTTTTGGCACAACTTTACTCATTTTGGCATACCGCGACGGAAATCTTTACAGTTTAAATCGTTTTATTTATGCTGTACCCTTCATTATGGTAGCATTAAACCACTTTTTTGATCATTATACATTCAAGTGGAAGCATCTATTCCTTGTATTTATTGGCACAGAGCTTATTTGGTTGCTTTTTAATAGTTATAACCATATTCATAATCTTTTAATGTTTAGTACTGTTAGCTTGTATTTCTTACTTATGTTTTTATACAAACATCCACATAAAACAATATCTGCAATTAGTTTAATAGTCTTAATATCAATCAATTGCATCGGAATTATTAAACTCGCCTATCGTTATTTAAATGGCGCTTGGATTGCCTAATTTTACCTTATAAGTGTTAAGTTATGTTAAAATACAATTAACACAAAATATTGGCACTCATTTTGGGTTATACAAGTATAATTTAAAAATTAGAAATTATGAAAGCGAAGGCAAAAGCAAAAACAATAGATATTATCAACCGTATAAAATTACGTATTGATTCTAAAACGATTATTTTAGTTAAAAACATAGAGTCGTTAAAACGTTGGAAAGAAAAATATCCAAACGCCGTTGAAGTTTTATAAAAAAAATCCTTCCCGTAAATGGGAAGGATTTTTTGTTTATTACCAAATTACTCTATTAACTGAATCAAATCAGGATCATTCGGTTTAACAACCGAATTAAAAAATGCTTGCAAAATTCCTTGCTCGTCAATAACGTATTTGCAAAAATTCCAAACAGGTTCGTTGTTGTTCCATCCATTTAAATTAGCATTAGAGAGCCATTCATAAACTTGATGTTTAGGTTTGCTAATGGCATTTACCTTTTCGAATGGCAAAACTTTTAAAGCATATTTTGAAGAACAAAACTCACTAATATCAGCAGAAGATTCGGGACTTTGTGAAGCAAAATCATTACAAGGCAATGCTATTATGGTTAATTTACCTTTGTACTTTTGATTTATCTCTTCCATTAAAGCTAACTGCGGAGTATAACCGCACTTAGTAGCCGTATTGATTATTAAAACTTTTTTCCCTTTCAATTCCGAGAATTTAAATTTTTCCCCGCCCACTATTGTTGCTTCCAAATCGTAAAAATTCTGCTTTGGGAGTGCTTTGTTCGTATTTATAGCCTTAATTCTAATTCGAATAAAAGTCTTTAGTTTTGCCCAAGAAAAAGCCATTTAAATATGATTTAATATATTAGTATATTTGCGAAGGTACACCATTTATGTCAAAGCTATTCTTATTATTCCGAAAAATAATGCATTTTATTAATCATAAAATGTGGCATTACCGTATCGATAAACTAGATAAAAAACAATCCTTTTTCATAAAACAAGCTCGAATATTCACTTTATCAATTAAAGGTTTTAATGAGGATAAATGTCTGCTCAAAGCCTCTGCTTTAACTTATTATAGCATGTTTTCGATTGTGCCCGTTTTAGCGTTGATATTTGCTATTGCCAAAGGCTTTGGTTTTGAAAAAAAATTACAAGCAAATTTACTTTCTGATTTCGGAGCACAAAAAGACACGCTGACAACATTATTTGACTACGCTAATAAAACGCTAGAAAACACAAAAGGAGGACTAATTGCAGGTGTTGGTGTGGTATTATTACTTTGGACCGTAATGAAACTTTTAGGAAGCATTGAAGATTCGTTTAATGAGATTTGGGAGATAAAAAAAGGAAGAACGTTTTTAAGAAAATTTACCGACTACTTATCCATAATGCTTATTGCACCTATTTTTTTAATGCTTTCCGCAAGTATAACAGTGATTATCAAAACACAGGTTGGCAATGCCGTTAGTAGTTGGGATTGGTTAAGTTACATAGGCCCTGCAGTAAGTTTTATGTTAAAAGGGCTATCCGTTATTTTAATGTGGACATTGTTCACCTTCATATACATGGCACTACCAAATACAAAAGTGAAATTCAAATCCGCTATGATTGCAGGTTTGGTAGCCGCAATTTTATTTGAATTAGTTGAGTGGGCTTATTTAACATTTCAAATTGGAGCAGTACGCTATGGTGAAATTTACGGAAGTTTTGCAGCATTGCCTTTGTTTTTAATATGGATGCAAACCAGTTGGTTCATTGTATTATTTGGTGCTGAATTAGCCTTTGCTAATCAAAATGTAGATCATTATGAGTTAGAAAACGAAATACAAAACATTAGCGTGCGCTATAAACGTGTGTTAGCATTGCTAGTTGCTAACACAGTTGTAAAAAACTTTATTGCAGGCAAAGAACCTTTAACAGCAACAGAAATTGCCCATAAATGCGATATGCCAATACGTTTGGCGCGGAATATTATTTTTGACTTTACAGAAACAAAAATATTTAGCGAAGTCAAAACCTCTAATGAGAAAGAGTTTGCCTACCAACCAGGTATTTCAGAAAATTTATTATCGGTGAAATACATTATTGATGTAATGGATCAAAAGGGTGTGAACCAAATACCAATTCACTTAACACACGAACTAGAGTGCATACAAAAAGTGATGGACGATTTTGACGCTGTGCTGAAAGAAAACAAAGAAAATGTTTTAGTGAAGGATATTCTTTAATATTCATGAGTAGTAAAAAGAAGCTAAAACAAGGTTTAACTAGATTTGAGCTAATAATTAGCCTGCTGTTGACATTTAGCCTAATACTAATTATTTTAAAAACAAAGCTTTATTTAATTCCACACTTTGTAGTTTATTCATTCTTTCTAAGATTATTCCTCCCATTTGATAGTGGAATTAATATAACGGTTTACCCTCATAAGGTGTTAAATTTCTTGTGGCATTTCACAATTTTATTTGTGATCTTTGAAAATAAAGAGCTTTTTCAGATAGATAAAATATCTTGGTGGTTAATGCCACTTGCGTTCTTTTACTTTCATTTAATGAGATTTCTCGGCTCTCTAATACTTAAAAAGGAGCCGATTTGGTTAACAAGAAATATTTATACAAATTATAGTGAATCAAAAAAAAGAGAAATTAAAACTGCTGATAGAATATTTATAGCAGCATATATTGGAATTGAATTATTAGTACTATACTTCAATGATGCATTTAAACACTGGTTATAGGTCTAATACCAAACACCCTTCACCCTGCCCTGCTCTAAAACTAAAGCAGGAAAAGGAATTTTAACTAATGAAACGAATTTAAAAACAGTTTTAAGAACTTTACTTTTAGTCTTAATTTTAGTCAAATCCGCATCCAAACTCAAATAATATTGTCTAGTTCTATTATTATTTAAAACCGTACCATCTGCCAAAACGCTCACATAATCAGGGCTACCATAGTACATATTGTTAGCTCCGTAGCCAAAAGCAACGTTTAACCATTTAGGAAAATTATTCTCTCTTTTAATAAACGAAGCTATATTAGCACTCAACCAGTATGTTTGCCCGTTATAATCCTTCAGAAGCTGTTGCGTGAAATTCTCCCCTAAAACATTTGGCCTAACCGAAGCTATTCCAGACTTTCGGAAAGAAAATTTCATTTGTATTCGTTGTTCTTTCCACAATAATTCCTGACCCAAAGCCAGCGAACTACCCCCTACATTAGCTGCCATATCCGTCCAAGAAAAGCCCCAACCTTGCGAGTAACCATCTAAAACCTCAATTCCTGTCATATAAATTGTCCCAGTGTAACAAAGTATGATTTTAGCCGCATTTCCTTTAAAACCACAATAATTATTAGCTCCTAAGCCCAATCTACCTATTTGATAACAAGTTAAACCGTGTCCTAACTTATCCATTTGATTCCATTCTCTACTATCATTAAAAAAATGGAATTTCCCACTAGAGTAATCTTTGTACCATAAACTATACAAACCAATGTATGATACTGTTGTGGTAGCACTAGAACCAACAATTGTAAAAATACGCTTCTTTTTTAAGTGATTTTGAGGCACTGAATCTTGATTTTGGGCTTTCATACCTAAACAAAGAAAAGCTAATATAATTATTGAATTTCGCAAGGTATAAAGATACAGATTGATTGAGCCAATTAACAAATTATTTGCAAATTTGTATGTCAGTTTGATAGAATGAATTAATGAAGAATTTAGGAGAAAAAATAAGTATTTTAGAAAAAGACAACGTTGTAAGCGTTGTTATTTATAGTACCGACAAAAAGTGGAAAACTAACTTAATGTTTATTTGGCTTTTTTTATGGACTATTTGCGGGGTTGTTGTTTTTGCCAATTACTTTAATTTAACTGACAAAAACCAAAAAATGATTGTTATTATATACATGGCTTTTTGGGCATACTTTGAATTTAAAATTGCCAAAGCTTTTATGTTTCGAAAATTTGGAAAGGAAAAGATATGGATAAAAAAAGGTGTTCTTTACTATCAACGCCAAATTACAAGCCGAAGTAAAATTAATGAATATGATGTTGAATTAATCAATGATTTTAGAATTTTACAACCAGATAGAGGTAATTTCTTTGTTCAAATGCAAGAATCGTTTTGGGTAATTGGCGGCGAAAAATTATGCTTTAATTATGGCAAGAAACAAATTGTCATGGGAATTCAAATTGCTGATGAACACGCAAAAAAATTGTTCAAACTTTTAAATAAATATATATCTATAAATCCAAATTAACATCATTACATTTGTTATAAAATAAATAAACATGGCTAACGAAACACCAAAAAAGAAAAAATCATTTTTACGTCGTTTTTTTAAATGGACAGGTATTACATTTTTGTTATTACTAATTGCAATTATTGTATTGCCATTTATTTTTAAGGATAAGATAATTGCTATAGTAAAAGAGCAAGCAAACGAAAACCTAAATGCCAAAGTAAATTTTGGGCAATTTGATTTAACCCTTTTTAGTTCTTTTCCGGATTTTAGATTTAAAATCGACAGTGTAAGTGTTGTAGGTGTAGGTGAGTTTGAAGGCGATACACTTGCAAGCATTAAGCACATGGAAACAGATATTAACTTAATGAGCGTTATTAAGGGCGATCAATACAAAGTTAATGCTGTGACTTTAAATAACCCTCGAATATTTGTTGAAATCACACACGAAGGAAAAGCAAGTTATGACATTGCCAAACCTAGCACAGATACAACTGGTGCAGTTGCTGATACAAGTGCTCCATCAAAATTCAGTTTAAAACTTACCAACTTAAAAATAACGGATGCTGTAATCGTTTACGACGACAAACAAGGCGATATGTATGCGTCTTTAAATGATTTTGATTTTGACATGAAAGGAGATATTACTCAAGATATCATGGCAATTGAATCTGTAACAGACATTAAACAACTTACATTCAAATACGGTGGAATTGCTTATTTAAAAGACGTGAACACAAAAGTTAAGGCAAACTTAGATATGGATATGCCAAACATGAAATTCACTTTTAAAGACAATGAATTTACGTTAAACGAATTAAGTTTAGGTTTGGATGGTTTTGTAGCTATGCCAAAAGATGACATTGATATGGACTTAAAATTTAAAGCTAATCAAACTGAATTTAAAAACATTTTATCCCTTGTACCAGCGGTTTACACTAAAGACTTTGCTTCTGTAAAAACTTCTGGGAAGTTAGCTTTAAATGGATTTTTGAAAGGTATTTATAACGACAAAACTATGCCTGCTTTTGGAACACACTTAGAGATTGCCAACGCAATGTTTAAATACCCATCATTACCAAAATCAGTTGATAATATCAATGTAAATATTGATGCAAATAACCCGAATGGAAATCCAGATGCAACAGTAATTGATGTAAACAAATTCCATGTTGAAATGGCTGGAAATCCAGTTGACGTAGTAATGCATGTAAAAACTCCAGTTTCTGACCCTAATTTAAAAGGAACAGTAAAAGGAAAAGTTGTTTTAGCAAGCGTTAAAGAATTTGTTCCTCTTGAAAAAGGTGATGACATGAATGGTACAATTACCGCGGATATTGATATTGACGGTAGAATGTCATCCATTGAAAAAGAAAAATATGAAGAATTTAAAGCAGCAGGAACTTTAACTGTAGCTGACATGAATTACAAAACAGCCTCATTGCCATACGAAGTTTTAATAAAAGCAATGAACTTAAACTTCACTCCTAAATTTGTAGAGTTAACTGCTTTTGACAGTAAAATGGGGAAAACAGATATTCAAGCAAATGGAAAAATTGAAGATTTTATGCAATACATTTTTAAAGATTCTTTAATAAAAGGGAACTTTAACATGACATCAAACTTGATTGACCTAAACGAACTAATGGCTTCAACAGATACTGCGGCAGCAACACCTGCAGCAGCCGACACCTCAGCTTTATCAATTATTGAAGTTCCACGCAATATTGATTTTGTTCTTAACAGTAAAATAGGAAAGGTACTATATGATACTTATGACATGACTAATATGGAAGGGAATATTGAAATTAAAAATGCAAAAGTTGACATGACTAATTTACGCATGAATATGTTAGACGGAAGTATGGTAATGAATGGTTATTACGAAACACAGAATATTAAAAAACCAACAATCAATTATAATTTAGACATAAAAGATTTTGATATTCAAAAATCATTTAATGCATTTAACACGGTTCAAAAATTTGCACCAATTGGGAAATATGCAAAAGGAAAATTCTCAACATCATTGAAAAATTTAAAAGGGACTTTAAATGCTGATATGATGCCTGATATGAATACACTTTCTGGAAATGGTAATTTAAAAACAAACGCTGTTGCGGTAGAAGGTTTTGAACCATTTGTAAAACTTGCCGACGCATTGAAAAACGAAAAATTGAAAAAAATGGAGTTCTCTAACGTAGATGTTAGTTATGAATTTAAAGATGGCCGTGTGCAGGTGAAACCATTTAAAACAAAAGTTTCTAAAGTAGATGCTGAAATATCAGGTTCAACAGGTTTTGATCAAACCATCGACTACAAATGGGACATGGAAATGTCAACCAAAGATTTACCTGGACAAGCTACAAGCGTTGTAAATAATTTATTACAACAAGCCAATAGCAAAGGTGCTAATTTAACAATGGGCGATAAAGTAAAACTAACCGCCTTAATTGGTGGAACAGTTACTAAACCTGTAATTAAAACAGGATTTAAAGACGCCATGAAAGACGTGAAAAACGATGTTAAAGAAGCTATAAAAGACAAAATAGAAGAAGTTAAAACACAAGTAATAGATGATGCAAAAGCAAAAGCAAGTGCCGAAGCTGAAAAACTAATTGCACAAGCAAAAGAGCAAGCTGAAAAAATTAAAGCAGAAGCTGCTAAATTAGCCGAGAGTACAAAAAATCAAGGATACAAAGCAGCCGACTCATTAGAGGCAAAAGCTAAAGGGCCAATTGAAAAAATCGCAGCTAAAAAACTTGCCGAAAAAACACGTCAAGAGGCGGACAAAAAAGCGGCTAAAATAAATGCAGAGGCAGAAGATAAATCAAATAAAATTATTGCAGAAGCTCAAGAAAAAGCTGATAAACTAAAACAATAAATTCTTATTTATATCTATTGATTAAACTAACTCAATATTTCAAACAAAGAAAATTCCTATCCATTGTGATAGGAATTCTTCTTTTGGGCTTTTTAATTCCTGAAAATTATCATATGCTGGTTGAAGGCGCCAACAAAGGAAGTTACAATGAAAAATCGTTTTGGTATTACCCTTGGGGAAAATCAGGAACACACAAAGGCGTTGATATTTTTGCAAATACAGGAACAAATGTCTACTCTGCTACCAATGGAATTGTTATTTACAAAGGAGTTTTAAACTTAGGAGGAAATATTGTTTTGGTTTTATCCCCAAAATGGAGACTTCATTATTACGCACATCTAAATACCATAGATACAAAGCTATTTTCAATTGTAAATCATAAAACAAAAATAGGAACCGTTGGAACGACTGGCAATGCTAGAGGTAAAGAACCACATTTACACTACTCAATTCTAACAATAATTCCATACATATGGAATATAGATTTTAGCCATCAAGGCTGGAAAAAAATGTTTTATATCAATCCAATTCCAAAATTAAATGAAGTATCGAAATCATAAATATTTAGTTTCAGTATGCTTTATATTATTATTTGGAATGTCATATTCCCAAAAATTCAAAAACCTTTCTAAATACGAGAAAAAATGGGCTTTAGCGCACCCGTTTGCAAGTATCAAAGTGAAAAAATATACTCAACAATGTAGAAATATAGTTGCAGAAATTAGTAAAACTGGTGCGCTAGATACTTTTACAAACGGTGGAAAAATTGATGCATTCAGACACACTTACACTATGGCTGTTTTGGCACAACATATAAAAACTAAAAAATTACGCAAACTTGGTGTTGCACATGAAAAAGGGAATTACCTGCAATTTAAAAACAAAACTATTAATGAAGGCGAAATTCCAGATTCATTAAGTTGTGAGATGGACTTAAAAAACAACGAAATCGGCTTTGAAATTGGAAAAGACAATAAACATGTGAGTGGTTTTGATTTAACAAAGCTTGTTATACAAAAAATTAATTGCGGCGATTGTTATATCATCAAAAGAAACGAAAACGGAGAATATGTTAAATGTGATGGAAGTATTTTAAAACTAGCTTACTGGCAAGGAATATGGGCATTACCCAAATGTTTGGTTAAGAGTAATGAATAAAAACAATTTATGTTAAGCGAAAAAGCATTTAATTATTTAAATAACCTACCTAGAAACTTAGCTTTAACTAGAAGTCAAATATTAGAAACATTTGAAGCGAATCAAATTTACCCTTACGAACCACTTATCCACTTTCAGGAAAATTATGGGGGTTATGAATACTTTGGCTCACAATTTTCAATCATACATGGTGGCGGATATCCTTTTAATTCCAAAATTGCTACTATAGAGGAAGATCATTACGGTAATAGATTATGTTTCCTTTTGATTGTCGACGAAATGGCTCCAGTAAGATATTACCTTGACGAAAATGGCAAATTCTATAACACTGGCACATTACTTTACAACTCATTTGAAGAGGCGATAGAGGATTTTTCAGATGGTATAGGACCTTGGGATAGATGATGATAAAGCTTTAGAGGACCTTTTTCAACAATAATTTTCTATATTTACCGTTCTTAAAAACGTGATAAAACTCTCGGTAATAATAGTTAATTACAATGTTAAACAT
This sequence comes from uncultured Flavobacteriaceae bacterium, assembly GCA_964603125.1. Taxonomy (GTDB): domain Bacteria; phylum Bacteroidota; class Bacteroidia; order B-17B0; family Aurantibacillaceae; genus CAZRUA01. The sequence goes on from CAZRUA010000022.1 coordinate 36,350, forward strand.
TTTGTAGAACAATGTTTGCATTCTGCTATTAAAGCTTCTCAAAATTGCTCTACCGAGATTTTTGTTGTAGATAATAATTCGGTTGATGGATCAGTTGAATTGATTAAAGAAAAATTTCCAAGTATCACTTTAATCGAAAATAAAGTGAATACAGGTTTTTCAGTCGCAAACAACCAAGCCATAAAAATTAGCAAAGGTGAGTATGTTTTACTTTTAAATCCAGATACAGTTGTAGAAGAAGATACCTTTGAAAAAGTAATAGCATTTATGGATGCTCATCCCGATGCAGGCGGGCTTGGAGTGAAGATGCTTGATGGAAAAGGAAATTTCCTTCCCGAATCAAAAAGAGGCTTACCTACTCCGTCAGTTGCATTTTATAAAATATTTGGTCTTGCCAAACTTTTTCCAAAATCAAAAAAATTTGGTCAATACCACCTCACATTTTTAGACAAAGAAAAAACACATGAAATTGATATTTTAAGTGGTGCCTTTATGCTAATGCGCAAAACCGCCTTAGATAAAGTTGGGCTTTTAGATGAAACCTTTTTCATGTATGGTGAAGATATTGATCTCAGCTATCGCATTACACAAGGTGGTTTTAAAAATTACTATTTCCCCGAGACAAAAATAATTCACTACAAAGGCGAAAGCACAAAAAAAAGTAGCGTTAACTATGTGCTAGTATTTTACAAAGCTATGGTAATTTTTGCCGAAAAACATTTCTCAAAATCAAATGCCAAAACTTTTTCATTTCTAATTCATATTGCCATTTATCTAAGAGCAGGTGCAGCAATTTTAGCCAGATTTCTAAAAAAATTAGCCTTACCCCTATTTGATTTTGGATTAATTTTATTTGGGTTGTTTATTTTAAAAAATTTATATGCATCAAAAATATACAACGAAGGAACTTATTACTCCGACAATATTTTAAAAATTGCCTTTCCTATTTACACAAGCATTTGGATGCTTCTCACTTATTTAAGTGGAGGCTATGATTATCCGATAAAACTTTGGAGAATAGTTAGAGGTTTAATTGTAGGGACTGGAGTGATATTAATTGGATATTCATTATTACCCGAAGCTTACCGATTCTCCAGAGCACTTATTTTACTTGGCTTTTCGTGGGCAACGATAGTTTATTTAACAAGTCGAATTTCATTAAGTTTAAGCGGAATAAAAAAATTCTCTTTATCCAAAAAACCAAACAAGCGTATTGCCATTATAGGAGATAAAACAGAGTTTACAAGAGTGAACGAATTATTAAAAGTAACTGAAGCGAATGCTGAATTTATAGGCTTTGTTAATTCACAAAACACTAAAGAAAGCGACTCAATTGGCAATCTTGAGCAAATTCAAGAAATTATTTCAATTTATAAAATAACCGAAGTAATTTTCTGTGCAAAAGAAATTCCCTCAAAAGACATTATCAATTACATGCTTACACTAGTATCGGAAAATGTTGATTTTAAAATCGCACCTCCCGAAAGTTTAAGCATTATAGGAAGCAATAGCATTGATACAGCCGGAGATGATTTGTACATTATTGATATAAACAGTATTAGTAAGCCAAAAAACAAACGAAATAAACGCTTATTAGATTTCGGCTTAGCTGGTTTCTTTTTAATCTTATCACCTCTCTTGATTTTTATCATGAAGAATAAATTGAAGTTTATAAAAAACAGCTTTAGTGTTTTATTTGGCTTAAAAACATGGGTGGGATATTTAAATAATACAAGCAAAGATTTACCAAAATTAAAAAATGCCGTTCTATCACCTGCCACCAACAGCGCTGGAACTTTGAGCAACGAAGCCATTAAACGCATTAACCTTATTTATTCTAAAAACTACTTAATTGAAAATGATTTTTCAATCATTTTTAAAAACCTCCGTTATTTAGGAAATTAACAAGTACATCTTATTAATTCGCTTAATATAATTTTGACCTTTCGCAGATTTTGCTTAAATTCGTATTGTTATGCTCAAGAGCTTAAAAATACTGGTTGTACTATTAATTTTGCTTAACCTAAAGGGTTTGGGGCAAACTCCGCCCAATACGGTAAATCCAAACGGAACAGTTACATTTAGCACTGCGTCAACAGTTTGTGCAGGAGCAAGTGGCCTAATTAATCTAACAGGAAACTCATCTGCTTTTGCAACTTGGCAAGTTTGGACAGGTTCTTCATGGAACAATTATAGCGCAAGTAACCCAGGCACTTTTTTTATGATTCCGCCATCAAGCTGTTTCAGAGCCATTTTAGCAAACAATGATACTTCAGCTATTGCATGTTTAAGCGTTTTACCACCAAGTAATTCAGGAACAATTACTGGCGGGGCAAATTTTTGTGCAACTGCAAATACAACTTTAAACTCTAGTGGTATCACAGGAACAAATTTAGGATGGATAACTTCCATTAACAATGGATCCTCGTGGGCACCAACAGGAAATACAAGTCTTACCATTAATTCAAATGTTAGTCAAACCACTATTTACGGTTTAATTACTCAAAGGGGATCTT
>CAZRUA010000023.1:0-38432 GCA_964603125.1 uncultured Flavobacteriaceae bacterium
AATAAAGAGGATAAAATTGAAAGTATAAAAAAAGCTCGTAGGAAACTACGAGCTTTTTTTGTTTGTGAGGTTTTATGATAATTATATTTTATCAAATCCTGTATAAGGTACTAATACCTTTGGTATGTTAATACCTTCTGCAGTTTGATTATTTTCTAATAAAGAAGCTACAATACGTGGTAAAGCTAAAGCACTACCATTTAAACTGTGTGCTAATTGAGTTTTCCCATCATTACCTTTAAAACGACATTTTAATCGATTGGTTTGGAATGTTTCAAAATTTGAAACTGAACTAACTTCTAACCAACGTTTTTGTGCGGCGCTGTAAACTTCCATGTCGTAAGTTAAAGCCGATCCAAAACTCATATCACCTCCGCATAATTTTAATGTACGGAATTGTAATCCTAATTCTTTTAATAGCCCTGCCACAAATTCGCGCATTTCTTCTAATATTTCGTAAGATTTGTCTGGGTGTGCAATTTGTACAATTTCAACTTTATCAAATTGGTGTAAGCGATTTAATCCACGAACATCTTTACCATAACTTCCCGCTTCTCTTCTAAAACATGGTGTGTAGCCACAATTTTTAATTGGTAATTCACTTTCTTTTAAAATTACATCACGGTAAATATTTGTTATAGGAACTTCCGCAGTTGGAATTAAGTATAATTTATCTTCGCCAACAAAATACATTTGTCCTTCTTTATCAGGTAATTGGCCAGTTCCGTAACCACTATCTTCGTTTACTAAAATGGGTGGTTGAATTTCAAAATAACCCGCGGCAGTTGCTTTGTCTAAAAAGTAATTAATTAAAGCTCTTTGCAAACGTGCGCCTTTCCCTTTGTAAACAGGGAATCCAGCTCCAGTAAGTTTTACGCCTAGTTCAAAATCAATTAAATTATATTTTGCACATAAGTCCCAGTGAGGTTGAGCACCATCGTATAATTTAGGTTCTGTGCCATGTTCAAAAACAACAGCATTATCTTCAGGAGTTTTTCCTAGCGGAACGCTTATATGTGGTGTGTTTGGCACTTGAACAAGCAATGCATGAATTTCATCTTCTTTTGATTTTAAAATTTCATCAAAAGCTTTTTCTTTTGTTTTTAATTCAGCAGTTTTACTTTTAGCTTGTTCAGCTTCTTCTTTTTTACCAGCTTTCATTAATTCGCCTACTTGCTTGGCAATTTGATTTGCTTCGGCTTTTAAAGTATCCGCATCATTTTGAGCCTTTCTGCGTTCAGCATCTAGCTCAATTACTTTGTTGATAATAGTTTCGGCCTGAGCAAAATTTTTAATGCTCAAGCGCTTTAAAACTTCTTCCTTGTTCTCGCGAATAAAATTTAATTGTAACATATTTTTGTTATTGAATTGTTCAAACTAAAAATCCATTCTGCAAAGCAAAATGGATTTTTAAATGTATGAGTTGTAAGCAAACATAAGTTCGCTTATAAATTAGTATTGTTGTAATTAAGCTGTTGCTTTAGCTTTTGCAGCTGCTTTAGTAGCTTTGTGCTTTGCTAATTGCTCTTCAGTTAAAACAGAAACGTAAGATTTATCGTCTCTTTTTTTCTTGAAAACAACCACACCATCAGTTAATGCAAACAAAGTGTGATCCTTACCAATACCAACATTTAAATCTGGGTGGTGCTTTGTACCACGTTGACGTACGATAATGTTACCAGCTATAGCAGCTTGACCGCTGTAGATTTTAACACCTAAACGCTTACTGTGCGATTCACGACCGTTTTTAGTACTACCGGCTCCTTTTTTATGTGCCATTTTTTATTTATTTAGTGTTTGTAATGAAACAAACAGGTTAATATTATTTTACTGTTTTTTTAGCAGCAGCTTTTTTAGCTGGAGCTTTTTTAGCAGCAGCTTTCTTAGCTGGAGCTTTTTTTACTTCTGCTACTGGAGCAGCAACTTCTACTTTTTTTACAGTTTCAATGTGGCTGAATACTGTTTTTTTAGCAGCAAGTTTATCTTTTAATGAATCACCTTTAGCTAACACACCTTGAATTAATAATTGTGTGTAATCTTGACGGTGACCATTTAATTTTTGATATCCTTTTCTTCTCTTCTTTTTGAAGATTAAAACTTTATCACCTCTAAGGTGTTCTAATACTGTTGCGGCAACTTTAGCGCCATCAACTTTAGGTGTTCCTACTGAAATTTTACCTGCATTGTCTAATAACAATACATTGTCAAATTCAACATCTGCACCTTCTTTAGCATCTAGGCGGTGAACTAGAACTTTCGCTCCACGTTCCACTTTAAATTGTTGCCCTGCTATTTCTACAATTGCGTACATTTTGAATACTTTTATTTGTTAATAATTTTAAGGACGGCAAAGATACAACTTTTTTCTTATCCACAAAATCAAACTTTACTTTTGTTTACAAGCCAAATTCCTCCTAAGATAATGGCAACAGCCATAATTTGCCATGTATTTATGTCGTCTCCTAGTAAAAAATGCCCGTAAATAATGGCAAAGAAGGGGATAAGGTAGGTGCAAGATGAAGCAAAAACTGAGCCTGCCATTTTTATAAGTTCATTAAATAAAATTACGCTAATTGCCGAACCAACAATTGCCAGTATAGCAATGTAACTCAATGAATTATAGGTATTTGGATTGGTTTGTATTCGAGTAAAAACATCAGTTGTACATAAATAAACAAAACAAATTGGTCCGCTAATGGTAAATGCCCATACGGTAGCTTTGGTGGAATTTAAATCTCCTAAAAACTTCCGGATACTATTTACACTAACAGCATAGCATAAAGTAGCTAAAATGACTAAAAAACAACCCCAATAAGCGCTTTCTTTATTATCCGACGGCGAAACCCAAATAAGGAATATGGCTCCAAGAAAACCAATTAATATTCCTAAAACTTGATAAAGATGGGTTTTAACTTTAAAAATGAAAACACCTATTAAAATGGTGAATAAGGGCGTTAAAGAGTTAAGCATCCCTGCCATTGAACTATTTATTGCGGTTTCGGCTTTGGTAAACAAAAATGCGGGTATAAAGTTGCCAAAAAGGCTCATCATTAAAATCCCAAGCCAATATTTCTTAAAATCTATTTTGTAATGCTTGATAAGCAAAGGAGCTAAAAATAAAAAAGCAATAAAGATTCTTAAAGCTGCAACTTGTTCGCTGGTAAAGACTTCCATGCCTTTAACCATCAGGAAGAAAGATCCCCCCCAAATTATTGCTAAAAGCAACAATAAAAACCATTTAATATATTGGCGCATGAAATGTTTGTTAAATAAAGCCTGTAAAAGTAAGCAAAGGGTTTTAATACTTGCTTTGTTTTATGAATTTAGTATATTTGTGAGGTGAAACAAAGCCTTAAATTATATTTTCTTCTAATTGTGGTGTCATCTTTTTTGGTCTTTTCCAAAGAAATTACAGTTTCAATTAAAAAGGCTATTAAAACCGAAAAAAGTTCGGCAAAACAGGATAAGTCAAATGACTCAGACGATAATTTAGCTGAGGAAGAGGATTTAAGTGAGGAAGAATCATCTAAAGAGGAAAAGGATGAAAAAACAGAAGATTCTAAGTTTCATGATTTTTATGTTTTTGAATTACCAGTACAGCATTATTCTTTAATTCAACATTACTTTAAATATACAATAAATCACACAAACCCTCATATACCTGTTGAGGTTAAGCCACCCTTGGTGTAATTAATTATTTAGAAATTCAATTCTTTTCAAACTAATTAATTAAAAAAAATGTTTAAAAATATTAAAAATGACCTGCAGGCTGGGCTTGTTGTGTTTTTAGTGGCTATACCACTTTGTTTGGGTATTGCCTTTTTGCAAAAGGCTCCATTAATATCAGGTATAATTAGCGGTGTTGTTGGCGGAACTGTTGTAGCATTCATCAGTAAATCCAAACTTTCAGTTTCAGGCCCCTCGGCAGCTTTAACTGGTACAGTTCTTTTTGTTATGACAAGTGTTGGAACCTTTGAAGGCTTTTTATTGGCGGTTTGCTTGGCAGGTTTAATTCAAATTACTTTAGGTGTAATTAAAGCAGGTTTTATTGGTCATTACATTCCTTCCGCCGTTGTTAAGGGTGAATTGGCAGCTGTTGGTATTATTTTGGTTTTTAAACAAATTCCGCATCTTTTTGGTGTAGATAAGGATGCTGAAGGAGATCAAAGCTTTGTGCAGGATGATGGTCGAAATTCGTTTACCGAAATTTTGGAAGTATTTACTAATTTTAGTCCAGGAGTCTTAATCATTGGATTGATTTCTATTGGAATTATGATTTTATGGAATACTCCTTTTTGCAAGAAGAATAAAATTCTGTCACTAATTCCAGGTGCTTTAATTGTGGTTTTAATTGGAGCTTTAATAAACTACTTGTACAGTTTGTATTACCCAGCTTACTCAATTAAACCCGATCATCTAGTTAGTTTAAAGGATCCTTCTGAACCAAATTCAACCAGCATTTTGCAAACCTTAAAATTTGCTGATTTATCAGCACTACGAAACCCAAATGTATATATTGGAGGGTTATTAATAGCTGCCGTTTCAACAATTGAAACACTTTTGAATATAGAAGCCTTGGATAAAATTGATCCAGATAGCTCAATAACTCCAACAAATCGCGAATTAATCGCTCAAGGTGCTGGTAACTTGGTTGCGGGTATGATAGGTGGTATTCCTATGACCTCTGCTATTGTTAGAAGCTCCGCTAACGTTAATGCGGGTGGAAGGACAAAAATATCTGTAGTATTCCATGCCGTGTTATTTGTGATTTTGGTTTTAATTTTTCCTAAAATAATGGAAATGATTCCGCTTACTTCATTAGCCGCAATTTTAATGTTTACTGGTTTTAAACTTACATCACCTTATATTTATAAGAATGTATTCCGTTTAGGTTCTGATCAGTTTTTACCTTTTATTACAACCATAGTAGTTATGTTATCAACTAATTTGTTAATTGGTGTAGGTTGCGGTATTTTTGTTAGCATTATATTTATTTTGAAGAATAACTTTAAAGCTCCGTTTAAATTAATTAATGAAGAAATTGATGGTAGAATGACTTATTTCATGAAATTGTCGCAAAATGTTCCATTCATTAATAAAGGTAAAATTTTAAACGTGCTTTTAAGTTTACCTAAAGGATCGAAAATTTATATTGATGGTGGTAGGGCAACTTTTATTGATAAAGATATTTTAGAAATATTTTCGGAGTTTAAGAATAGAGCTAAAAAGAATGGTATTGACGTAGAAATGGAAGAATTGCAAGAGGTTGATATCTTGGCAAAACATTAAGTGAAAAAATAAAAAAATAAAATTTAGAAATGAAAGATTCATATAAAAAATTATTAGAAGGGAATAGGAAGTTTTCTGAAGACATGAAGATTGAAGACCCAGAGTATTTTAAAAAATCAGCAATGGGTCAATCTCCAGAGTATTTGTGGATTGGCTGCAGTGATAGCCGTGTACCTGCAAATACAGTTACAGGAACTGAGTCTGGTGAAATATTTGTTCATAGGAACATTGCCAATTTAGTAGTACATACCGATTTGAACTTATTGAGTGTATTAGAGTATGCAGTTAATGTGTTAAAAGTAAAGCATATTATTGTTTGCGGACATTATGGTTGTGGTGGTGTAAGAGCCTCTATAACTAATAATTATAATGGATATGTAGATAATTGGTTACGCAACATAAAGGAGGTATATTTGTTAAATTCATCCGAACTTGATGCAATTGAGGATGAAGATAAAAGAGCGGATAGATTGACAGAATTGAATGTAGTAACTCAAGTAAGAAATTTGGCTAAAACAAGCATTGTTCAAAAGGCATGGGCGGAACGCCCTCTTGAAATACATGGCTGGGTTTATGGTATAAATAACGGATTGATTACTGAATTAGGAACTGTTTATGATGAAGTTAAAGATTTAGAACCAATTTTTAGATTTAATTTTCAATAATCGTTTAATTTTGTTTTAAGTTAAAAGTAATAAGGGAGGAAACTTGATTTCCTCTTTTTATTTCCACAGGATAAATCAATTTTTAGGAAATGAATACAGAAGGACCTACAGAAATATTTAATGAACATAATGTTTTGCATAAACTTAAGCATTATTTGCCTACACAAGCGCCTTTAAAGGATTTTATCCATCATAACACTTTGCATGCATTTCAGAATGAAAAATTCCACAAAGGTCTTCATAAGGCATCAAAAATATTTGGCTATAAAACATATCTCAGGTTAGATGAATATAGAGGGCTGTATAAAGAGGGTAAAATAAGTCCAGATGCAATTAAGAATGCTATCGCTAAAACTAAAGGTCCTGAAAACTTAATTGAATGGGAGAATATTCTTCATAACGAATTATTAGAGGTTAATATAAAGTCTAGAATAGGCAAGTTACGAGACGAATGGAAGAATGTTTTTAAGTTTAATGTTTCCAAGCAAGTTCATCCATTTCTGTTCAGATTTATAGGCAACTATATTGATCAAGGCATAGCAATTGATAATTTTCCAGTTGAAGAGAAGGGGCTTTTAGAAACTATAAGAGAAATGGAACGCGTAAGTTCTGTTAAAATGTTTAAGAGCAAAAGAGTTAAAGATTTACTTTTTAATGATGAATGCACGATACATAGATTGCTAAGTATCATAGTTGGAAGAGAGGATTTATTCGAGCAATACTTATTCGATCAGCAATTTGAACATGCTGGGTGGAGCGGAATGGTTTGTTTTTTAGAAGAGAATCCAAACGCTTTAATAGCTAAAAGGAATTTGTCGTTAAGTGATTTTATTATTTTCGAGTTATTATTGGAAATTGATGTATTGGATACAAGATTTGATGAGAATTGGGCGCCATTGTCACACAGAATATCTAATTTACCACTTAAACTATTTGAAGCAATTGCTCCTAGTAAATTATTCCAAACTCTGGAAATATGGCATAATGCAATGGAGTGGACCTATTATGATGCAGTACTTTCAGGAATAAGTAAGGGAAAAACTGCAGATCATTCAATTCATGAGAATAATTCATTCCAAGGAATTTTTTGTATCGATGATAGAGAGTGTTCTTTAAGGCGCTATATCGAAAGTATTGATAAAAAAAGCAAAACATTTGGTACTGCAGGTTTTTTTAATGTTGAATTTTATTTTCAACCCGAAGGAACTCAGTTTTACACTAAGCTTTGTCCAGCTCCTGTAACCCCTAAATTCTTAATTCGAGAAGTAAGTCATAAAGCTAAAGTTAAATCAAATGTTCATTTTTCAAAAAAAACACATGGCTTATTAGGAGGATGGTTTTTTTCTCAAACCATAGGTTTCTTTTCAGCCTTTAAGTTGTTTTTTAATATTTTCCGCCCGCGTGTTAGTGCTGCAATGAACTACTCTTTTCAGCACATGAATAAGGATGCTGTATTGCAAATTGAAAAACAAAATTCGGAAACAACTCGTGAAGGGCTTCAAATTGGTTTTACAGTTGAGGAGATGGCGCTAAGAATGGAAGGCTTGCTTAAAAGTATCGGCTTAGTTAAAGATTTTGCTCCAATTGTTTATATTGTGGGTCATGGAGCTAGCAGCACCAACAATACTTACTATGCAGGTTACGATTGTGGTGCTTGTTGCGGAAGACCAGGTTCGGTTAACGCCCGTGTTGCGGCATATATGGCTAATAATTTAGAAGTAAGAAAAATCTTAGCTTCAAGCGGAATTAATATTCCTGATACAACACAATTTGTTGGTGCTTTACAAGATACCACTCGTGATGAAATGGAGTTTTATGACACAGATAATTTAAATGCTAGTAACAAGTTAATGCATGAAGCAAACATCTTAATTTTTAATCAGGCTTTAACGCTAAATGCAAAAGAAAGGTCACGAAGATTTATTATGATGAATAATAAAGTTAATGCAAAGGACTTACATGAAAAGGTAAAGATTCGTTCGATGTCTTTATTCGAACCACGGCCCGAGTATAATCATGCAACAAATTCTCTTTGTATTGTTGGTAGGCGTAATGTAAGTGAGCATCTTTTCTTAGATAGACGTTCATTTTTAAATTCATTTGATTATAATGTTGATCCGGAAGGTAAGTATCTCTTAAATATATTGAAAGCGGTTGCGCCAGTTTGTGGTGGAATTAATTTGGAATACTTCTTTTCTCGTGTTGATAACCAACGTTTGGGTGCTGGCTCAAAGTTGCCTCATAATGTTTTGGGTTTAATAGGTGTGGCCAATGGTGCTGATGGTGATTTAAGAACAGGACTTCCGCAACAAATGATTGAGATTCATGATCCACTTCGTTTAATGGTGATTGTTGAGCATTTCCCTGAAGTTATAAAAAGCGTTCTTATGCAAAGCGAACCTACTTACGAATGGTTTGTTAATGAATGGATTCATTTGATTGCAATTCATCCTGATACACGTCAGTTTTATCATTTTGTAGATGGTGAATTTGTGCTGTATAATCCAATGCGTGAAGGAAAAGTAATAAGCGGTGATGATTTGATAAATCTTATCGAAACTGAATCAGGGAATATTGAACCAATAATTTTAAATTAAATGAATTTACAAGTTTATTATAAGCTATTTTTCATAATACCTCTTGTTGGTTTTCTATTGAGTCTTTTTGTAAACTCAAAAAGAGAATTGATAATATCGCGTATCGCTTTTTTTACAGCAGGTACAAACCTACTAGCTTTATTAGGTTTTTTAATTTTATGGATTTATCAAGGTGGAAATAATTATAGTTGCAAGGAAATAATTCTTTTTGAAGGTACAAATAGCGAGTTTGCTATTGAAACATATTTCGATAAAATTTCCTCAATATACCTTACTGTAGGTTCACTCCTCATTTTTTTAATAACCATTTATAGCAGATATTATTTGCATCGTGAACAAGGGTATAAACGTTTTTTCTCAACCATTTTGTTTTTTTATTTTGGATTTAATTTCACAATCCTTTCTGGTAGTTTAGCTACGTTGTTTTTAGGTTGGGAAATTTTGGGCATATCATCCTACTTATTAATATCTTTTTATCGCGATAGGTATTTACCCGTTAGAAATGCCTTAAAGGTATTTTCGATTTATCGAATTGGTGATGTAGGAATTATCCTTGCTATTTGGGCATGTCATCATGTTTGGCATGAGAACATTTCCTTCGAGCAATTAAATAGTAAGACAGGGGTTCATGACCATCTTGTTACTCACGGGTCGCTGGGCGTTTTTATTGCGTTGGCTTTATTGCTTGCAGCTGCAGCTAAATCTGCCCAATTGCCATTTTCTTCATGGCTTCCTCGTGCAATGGAAGGCCCAACCCCATCAAGTGCTATTTTTTATGGCTCATTATCGGTTCATTTAGGCGTTTTTTTACTTCTTAGAACTACACCCCTTTGGGAAGAGCAAATATGGATGAGGATTTTAATGGCTTTATTAGGGATTTGTACTAGTGTCATTGCTACAATGATAAGTAGGGTGCAATCGTCCATTAAAACGCAAATCGCTTACGCTTCTATCGCCCAGATAGGTTTAATTTTTGTTGAAATGGCTTTTGGCTTTTATAATTTAGCTTTATTTCATTTTGCCGGCAATGCCTTTTTAAGAACTTACCAATTATTAATATCCCCATCAATCATTACTTATTTAATTAGGGAGCAGCTTTACAATTTTAAACCTAAAATGGTAAAAGTTGATTCAGTTTTTTGGAGGAAAATTAAGTATGGCTTATATATCCAAAATCTTAGAGAGTGGAATTTGGATCAAGCTACGAGTAAAATTATTTTTAAACCTTTAAAGAGAATCGGAAACGCGCTAAATTTTTTGACATATAAAAATGTTTTGTTTTTTATATTGCCTTTAATGATATTTTCGTTTATTCTCTTTGTTTATGTTAATATTACAGAAGCTAACACGTACTTCTTTTTACAATTAAAAAATTACTTACCCTATATTTTTTCCTTTTTTGCGCTTTTGTTAGTAATGAGGTCATTTGCCGAGAGAAAGTTTCCTCGATTAGCATGGATTTTAATTTTGTTTAGCCATTTATGGATTGCCTTAGCGCTGTCATTTAAAGAAAATTATAATTTAAATCACTTGATTTTATATTTATCTGGAATTTTATCTGCTGGACTTATAGGTTATTTGTGCATTAACTATCTAAAAAGAATGGAAAAGGGATTAGTTGGTTTAGATATGTATTACGGACATGTGTATGAATATCCTAAATTGGGTTTTGTGTTTTTGCTTTGTAGTTTGGGACTTATGGGATTTCCAATAACTACATCCTTTATTGGAGAAGAAATGTTATTTGGGCACATAAGTTTGGATCAGCCTTTTATAGCACTTATGTGCTCGGTAAGTTATATTATGACTGGAATAGCGCTAATGAGAATCTATGGAAGATTATTTATGGGACCACACATAAAAACCTATCACGAAAAGTCTGTTTTAACAGAGTAATTTTACTTTGATACAGTTGATTCTTTTTTATTTTGTACATTTGAGCCTTAAAAAATAACCATTGTTTGATAAGTTTACTTGATTATTTATAGGTTTATTTAGCAAATAAAAACACAATTTATATGAAATTTCATAAGGAAGGCTATCCAACACTATTTGTTACACTTATATTTTCGGCAATAATTATTTTTATTGCTCACTATTTCTTCCCAACTTTTGCTATTGCTCATTGGTTTGCTTATGTGTTAAGCGGATTTTTGTTGATTGTAGTTTTGCAATTTTTCAGAAGCCCTAAGCGTGTTTATGTTACAGGAGATAATTTGGTGATTGCACCTGCGGATGGAAAAGTTGTTGTTATTGAAGAAACTACTGAAAACGAGTACTTTAAAGATAAACGTTTGCAAGTTTCAATATTTATGTCGCCTATAAATGTGCATAGTAATCGTTATCCTATTGCTGGTAAAGTTGATTTTGTTAAATATCATGCAGGTAAATACCTTGCGGCTTGGGAACCTAAATCATCAACCGAGAACGAGCGTACTACAGTTGTTGTAGAGCATAAATCAGGTAAAAAAGTTTTGTTTCGTCAAATTGCAGGCGCTTTAGCTCGCCGTATTGTTATATACGCTAAAGAGGGACAGCAAGCTAACCAATGCGAAGAATTTGGATTTATTAAATTTGGATCACGTGTTGATTTGTTTTTGCCTTTGGATGCGAAAATTAAAGTTGGTTTAAATGATGTGGTAAAAGGCACTCAAAGTGTTATTGCTGAACTTTAAACATTAACGTTTTCGTAACGAGGGGCAATACCATCTAATATTTCAATCAACTCTTCTAAACTATCCGAAGTTACAAGCTTTAATCTAGTTTCCTTAAAGTGATTTAATCCTTTAAAGTAATTAGTATAGTGTCTTCGCATTTCAACTATTCCTAATTTATTGCCCTTCCATTCCGTTGATTTAATTAAATGGGTTTTGGCAACATCTACGCGTTGTTGAATTGTAGGAGGTGCAAGTTTTTCGCCAGTTGCAAAGTAATGTTTTACTTCATTAAAAAACCAAGGGTTTCCAATAGCAGCTCTGCCAATCATAATTCCGTCAACTCCATATTTGTTTTTATATTCCAAAGCTTTTTCGGGCGAATCAATATCGCCGTTCCCAAAAATGGGAATCTTAATGCGTGGATTGTTTTTTACTTTAGCTATCCATTCCCAGTTTGCCTCACCTTTATACATTTGAGCGCGGGTTCGTCCGTGAATACTCAAAGCTTTAATGCCAACATCTTGCAACCTCTCTGCTACTTCCATAATATTGATGCTTTTCTCATCCCAACCTAAGCGTGTTTTAACGGTAACAGGTAAACGAGTTGAATTAACAACAGCTTTTGTTAAACGTACCATTAAATCAACATCTTTTAAAACACCAGCTCCTGCTCCCTTGCAAACTACTTTTTTAACCGGGCAGCCAAAGTTTATATCTAAAATATCTGGATTGGTAGCATCTACAATTTTAGCCGACATAGCCATTGCTTCCTCGTCTCCCCCAAAAATTTGTATTCCAATAGGCTTCTCGTAATCAAATATGTCAAGTTTTTGGCGACTTTTAATAGCATCTCGAATTAAACCTTCACTCGAAATAAATTCGGTATACATTAAGTCAGCACCATTTTGCTTACACACATGTCTAAACGGAGGATCGCTTACATCTTCCATTGGAGCCAATAAAAGCGGAAATTCACCTATCTCAATATTATCTATCTTAACCAAAAACTTAATTTTATATTTGTACAAAAATACTCAAATGAATAACAACTCAACATATAAAATGCCTATTTGGCTTTTTTTCGGTATAGGTTTAGTATGGATTTTATTATTCGCACTTTTTCAACTCGCGGCAAGTATTGTAGCCATGAGTAATCCAGATTTAATGGATACAGGTAAAATGAGCGGTTTTATGTCGCAAATATTACAAATTGGTGCCGCTGTTTTTATGTTTGTTTTAGTACCTGTTATATTAGCTTGGGCTTCAACACATGCAAAATTGAAATATTTGCGTATGTATAAATTTCCAAAGCTACAATACATTGGTTTGGCTGTTGTAATTATGCTGGTTGGAATGTTAGTAGTAGCAATGCTTGGAGTGGTTAATGCAAATATTCCTATTTCTGGAGGATTTAAAGATTGGGCAATGGGTTTTGAAAAAATGGCTTCCGATCAAATGGGAGTTTTTATGAATGATAAATCAATTGGTAATTTGGTTTTGAATTTAATTACCGTAGCGTTTTGTGCAGGCTTAACAGAGGAAATATTTTTTAGAGGTTTGCTGCAACGTAGTTTTGCCGATATGGGCGTAAATAAGCATGTTGCAGTTTGGTCTATTGCTATTTTGTTTAGTGCTTTTCATTTGCAATTTATGGGCTTTTTACCACGTATTTTTTTAGGCGCTTTATTGGGTTACTTATATGCTTACACAAATAATTTATGGGTTCCAATATTGGGGCACACTTTTAATAATGCATTTGCAGTTGTGGCAAGTTATGTAATGGGAGATAATCCAGAAGATACTCCTAAAGCAGGCAGTGGTGATGCAATGACTTGGGTTTTAGGGATTATTGCCTTGGTAGCTGTTATTGGTCTTTTCGTTATGCTTAAAAAATTAGCAGATAAGGATGAGCCTGAGCCTGAATTTGGTAAACCAGTAACCACATCTAACGTTAATCCAGGGGATTTAACTCCTCTATAAATAGTTTTAAATTATTTTTCGTGTCAAATTGACCCTAAATTGCCCGTGGCATATTATTAGCCAATGGCCTAGTACATTATTATTTTAAATATGTTTGAAAACCCAAAAATAGCCTTTGAACACATGGTTGAGGAGGAAACTGATTTTATACCATTATTATCTAATGAAGATGAAGCAGTGATGAATTCGGAGAAATTTCCTGATGTACTGCCAATATTACCGTTACGTAATACTGTGCTTTTCCCAGGTGTAGTTATTCCAATAACTGTTGGACGCGATAAATCCATTAATCTTATTAAGGAAGCAAATAAGGGTGATAAAACCATAGGTGTTATCGCTCAAAAAAACGATACTGTTGAAGATCCTAGTACTGATGATTTAAATCGTATAGGAACAATTGCGCATATTATTAAGGTTTTGCGCATGCCGGATGGCAATACTACGGTTATTATTCAAGGTAAACGTCGTTTTGCAATTGATGAGTTTTTGCAAAGCGAACCTTATTTTAAAGCTAAAATATCTAACATTGTTGAAGATCGCCCTAAAGCAGATGATAAAGAATTTGATGCTTTGGTTTCGTCATTAAAAGATAGCGCTGTTCAAATTATTAAGCAAAGCCCACAAATACCCACTGAAGCTAGTTTTGCGTTAAACAACATCGATAGCCCTTCTTTCTTAATTAATTTTATTTGTAGTAATTCAACTGTTTCTTCCAGCGAAAAACAAATTTTGCTTGAAATTTCTGATTTACGCGAGAGAGCAACCCAAGTACTTGGAATTCTGAGTAAAGAAATTCAAATGCTAGAGTTGAAAAATCAAATTACTAATAAAGTAAAGGTTGATTTAGATAAACAGCAACGTGATTATTTTCTTACTCAACAAATGAAAACCATTCAAGAAGAATTGGGTGGAACTAATTATGAGCAAGAGATTAATGAGTACGTTGAGCGCGGTGCAAAAAAAACTTGGCCTGCTGAAGTAAAAGCAGTTTTTGAAAAGCAAGTTCAAAAGTTGCAACGTATGAATCCTAATGCTGCAGAGTATTCTATTCAATGTAATTATGTGGAGCTATTGCTTGATTTACCATGGCAAGAGTACACAACAGATAATTTTGATTTAAAACATGCTGAAGAAGTTTTAGAAGAGGATCATTTTGGTTTAGAAAAAGTGAAAGAGAGAATTTTGGAACATTTAGCAGTTTTAAAATTAAAGGGAAATTTAAAATCACCAATTATTTGTCTGTATGGTGCTCCTGGAGTTGGAAAAACATCTTTAGGAAAAAGTATTGCGCGAGCTTTAGGTCGTAAATATGTGCGCATGAGTTTAGGTGGATTAAAAGATGAAAGTGAAATTCGCGGTCATCGTAAAACCTATATAGGCGCTATGCCTGGCCGAATTTTACAAAATTTAAAAAAGGTTCAGTCTAATAATCCTGTGTTTATTTTAGATGAAATAGATAAAGTGGGTGATGATCATCATGGTGATCCATCTTCCGCTTTACTTGAAGTTTTAGACCCGGAACAAAACACAACTTTTTACGATAATTTTTTAGAGTTAGATTATGATTTGAGTAATGTAATGTTTATTGCAACAGCAAACTCATTGCAATCTATTCAACCAGCCTTGCGCGATAGAATGGAAATTATTGAAGTAAATGGCTATACTACCGAAGAGAAATTGGAGATTGCTAAGCGCCATTTGGTTCCAAAACAAACGGAAGAAGCTGGGTTGAAAAAATCGCAATTGAAGTTAAGTGATAAAGTTATTGAAAAAATAATTGAAGATTACACTCGAGAAAGCGGAGTAAGAAGTTTAGAAAAACGAATAGCAAAAGTTGCTCGTGTTGTTGCTAAAGAAGTGGCATTGGAAAATACAATACCTAAAATTACAGAAGCCGAGTTAGGTAAAATATTCGGACCATCACATAGTAAAGATAAGTATCAAGGAAATGATGTGGCTGGTGTAGTAACAGGTTTAGCGTGGACAAGTGTAGGTGGAGATATTTTGTTTATAGAGTCTAGCATTAGTAGGGGCAAAGCTCAAAAGCTTACACTTACTGGTAATTTGGGAGATGTGATGAAGGAAAGTGCAGTAATTGCCTTAGAGTTTTTAAAATCGCACTGTGATTGGTTAGATTTGAATTACGATGTTTTTGATAATTGGAATGTACATGTTCATGTGCCAGAAGGTGCAACACCTAAAGATGGACCAAGTGCCGGTATAGCAATGTTAACAGCTCTTGCAAGTGTATTTACTCAGCGTAAAGTAAAACGTAATTTAGCCATGACTGGTGAAATTACGCTTAGAGGTAAAGTTTTACCTGTTGGCGGAATAAAAGAAAAGCTTTTAGCTGCTAAACGCGCGGGTATTAAAGAAGTTATTCTTTGTGTTGATAATAGAAAAGATGTTGAAGATATAAAGGCAGATTACTTAAAGGGATTAACTTTCCACTACGTTGAAAATATGCGCGAAGTAATTGATGCAGCTTTGCTTAAAGAAAAAGTAAAAGGTGCAATCAACTTAAATGTTGAAGAGAAAAAGTAATTGTATTTACTACAAACAAAAAATCCTACTAATTTTTAGTAGGATTTTTTGTTTTAGTTTAAATCAAGTTTAATGTTCTACAACTAATTTTTTAGTAGTTACAATTTTATCATTTATAATTAAACTGTAAAAGTATAAACCATCGGATAAGCTTGATACATCTAAGTTTGCTTTTCCTTCGTTTCCAGTAAGTTTTAACTCTTTAATTTGAGCTCCTAACATATTATATACTTTTATTGAAGCAGTATTTGGATTAAAATTAAAATCGTATTTAATACTTGTTACCGTATTTGATGGATTTGGCTGAGCATTACTCATTTGAAAGTTTTTAGTATCTAATTTAACTAAACCTATTGCGCAGTTTACAACGGTATAGTCAATACGAACGCTAATTGAGTCAGAAACATTATTCACGTCATAAACCGTATATAAAACTGAACTAGTTCCACAGCAAGTAGCAAATAAATTCGAATTTACATTATCAAAATCGGCACGTAAACCATAAGTTCCTTGCCCATTTGGTAATTGCCCATTAGCAGCAATATTTAAATTACCACTAACGGTATTAACTGGCTGGTAACACGTTGAGCCTGAGCAAAAATAAATGTCTGGAGCCTCAGCACATGGTGGAGTGCTTAAAACATATTTTTTAACTTTTAAAGTTATTTGTGAGGCGGTTAAGTTTTTTAAAGTTAAATCAGTTGATGTAGTAGGATCACCCGAATTTACAGTTAAACTATAAACCGCTTGAGCTGGGGTTGTAGTACCAGCTTCGTATACAGCAAAAGATTGTGCTTTTGAAAATAGAGATAAACCTAAAGCAATTGTTAAAGTAAAAATTTTTTTCATTCTTAAGTTGTTTTAACAGGGCTAAGGTAGAAAAAAAGAACATAAAATGCAAGAAATCAGATAGAAGCTTCGGATATAATTTAATAATTTGATTTTAAATGAATTACAAATTATTGTCTTTTATGATTTTATTGATGTTTACTGATGAACAGCCTCCACCACAATTTTTATCACACGATTTTTTTGTGATAGAGTTATAGGTTCGATATATCAAGTAGCTAGCGGCTATGGCTACTAATAAAATCACTATAATAGTTTGATACATCATTACACAAAGGTACAAATATTTAAAAGGTATTCACAATTCCAAAGTGAATTTTGCCACTTCTTATGTCAATCGGATTTGAAAACTGACTAGCTAAAGCGTAATTAAGTGAAAATATACCAGCTTTTGTTTCAAAACTAATTCCCGCTCCAAAACTATAGGCAAAATCTTTGATATAATTGGAAGTCGAATTGTTTTCATAGCTCAAAGCATCTGCAAATAGGTTAATACTTGAATTTTGTTCAAACAAAAATCTGTATTCTAAACTTGGATTAATGTATGTGCTGGCAAAAATGCTCTCTTCATCCACACCTCTAAAAGATTTTAAACCACCCAAACGGAACAACTCGTTTTTAAATATTTTTTTTGAATAAACAGTTCCAAAGTTGCTAGCTAGTTTAATTGTACTTTTTTTGAAAATAGGTAAGTAAAATGATAAGTTACCTTCTCCTTGGTATTGATTGCTTTGTAAATCAACTCCATTGTATACTATCTCATTTAACTGTGGGTTTCTTTTTATTTTACGGGTACCTACGTTGGCCGAAATGTTAATGGAGTAACCTTTTCTGGGATTAAACTTGTAGTTCAATTTTTCTGTAAATAAAGCCAAACCATAACTGTTTGTTCTAACATCCGCGTAGTCGGGCAGGGTGGTCGCAAATTTAATAGCTGAGGTGGAGAGTAAATTACTTGTGCGTTGTTTGTAAAAAAACTTGATATTATTCAGTCCCGATAAAAAGTATTGAATACCAATATTGTTCTGAATGTCGATAAATGTAGTGTCGCGCTTGTATATTTTTATCGTGTAGTCCGTTCCGAAAGGTGTATTAAATAAGTAAGGATATTGTAAATTAAGTTTTAAATCTTGTGTTTGACTTTGGAGACGGCGCCATTGTAAATCAAAGGTTTCGCCACTTTTAAATATATTATTGAGTAATTTAATTTTTAAATCACCAGTAAATACCGTTTTGCCATTAGGTGAAGGAAGTAAACCAATTATACCATCAAAATTTGAAGATGATTTTTTGTTGAGGTTTAAATACATTTTGCATTGATCGCTATTGATTTTAACTATAGGTGATTTGGCTTGGCTTACAAATGCCAATTGATTTAGTTTTTGCTCTGCTTTTTTCAGTGCGTCTTCTTTGTAATATCTCCCTTCTTTAATAGCTAAATAGTGCTGTAAAAAGTTTTTTGAGACAATTGCATTGCCAATGTTAATAATGCTATCGATGATTATTTTTTTATTTGGACTTATATTGAGTTTCGCCGAAAATGAATTTTCTGAAATTTTTAAACTGTCAAGTTTAATGCTAGCAAATGGATAACCATGATTTTCATAATATGAAATTATTTTTTCTTGGAGTTTAGTAATGCTTCTAGCACTGAATTTGGCGTTAGTGTAAAATTTTTCCGAAAAACCAATTTCCGAAAGCATTGATTTATCTGCATTTCCTGATTTCAAGTATGCCCAATTAAAACTTTTTCCAATACTTAAATAGGCGACAAACTTCTTGTTTTGTTGTTCGCTACTGTCAATATTTGCTAGTAAATAAGATGAATTATGTAAAGAAGAAAGTAATTGTTTTAATTCTGTTTTTAATGAAACACTATCTTTAAAGGTCGTTTTGTAGTTTAAATTCTTAAAAGTGTTTGAATTATCAGTGTTGATGACTATGAGTTGAAATGTGTTTTGGGACAACAAAATATTTGCATTGACTATCAATGCTAGTAAAATAAGTTTGTATTTATAAATTAATAACACTTAAATTAAACGGAATCTTTATTTTTTTATTTTGCTAAGTTAGCATTTATTAATTTTAGTTTATTGTTGTTTAATAGCTAAGTATTCTATTAATTTGTTGCAAATATTACTCATGCAATTCACTTTAATCAAAGCTACAAATAAGGATTATTTAGTCATTCAAAAATTAGCAATAGAAATTTGGAACAAACACTATGTTCCTATTATTGGTCAAGAACAAGTGGATTACATGTTAAAAAAAATGTATTCGGTTGAAGCCATTGATGAGCAAATAAATACGAAGTCTCAAAATTTTTATCTTATCGAAAGTGAAGGAGCTGCCATTGGTTTTGTGTCCTTTACTCCAATAACTAATGGTGAATTTTGGTTGAATAAGTTTTATGTATTGCAACAAAATCAAGCAAAGGGTTTCGGAACCAAGGTCTTTAAAGAATGCCTTCAATTGCTTGGTAATCCAAGTAAAATTAAGTTAACTGTTAATCGTCAAAACTATAAATCGATTAATTTTTATTTTAAAAATGGATTTGTAATTGAAGAAGTTGCCGATTTTAATATTGGTGATGGCTATTACATGAATGATTTTGTTATGGTTTGGAAAGCATAGCATTTTCAATCAATTGCTAAATTAATTCGTTTATAAGAAAATTGCCTACACTTGTTAAAGTTAAGGGGTCTTAGTACTCTAGTCTATCTAAATTAGCGTATTAATCAATCTTTTTAACTTATAACAATGAAAATTAAAAACGTTCTACGAGTGTTTGTTGTGCTCGGTTTGCTGAGTAATTTTGTGTTTGCAAGCGAAAATAAAAACAACAATTTAACTAAATCTTCAAGCCAAACCTGTATTCAGCCTGATATACCTGTTATAGGTTCTGATAATCAGTTTATGTGTTTGGGAGGCGCTGCAAGTTTAGAAATTTTGTCAGGAAATTTAAATGATGCAACGGATTGGGTTTGGTATTCGGGAAGTTGTGGGGGTACTTTGGTTGGTACCGGAACCTTTTTAAGTGTTAGTCCAACTGTTACAACAACCTATTATGTTAGAGGTGAAGGTGGCTGTGTTGTTCCAGGGGTTTGCGAATCAATAACTATTGAAGTAGAACAACCCGTTTCAATAACTGCTCAACCGCAAAGCATAACTTTATGTGCAGGCTTAAATGCAAATTTCGATGTTACATTAACAGGAGGGGATCCTTTGGGGAATGCTTATTATTGGTTTGTTGATATGGGGGCAGGTTTTGTTGCACTTGTTGATGATGCAACTTATTCTGGTGTTCAAACACCTAATCTAACTGTTTCCTCTGTTACAACAGCAATGACGAACTATCAATTTAAATGCCGTATTATTAGTAATTGTTTACCAGTCTTTTTTTCTAATCCAGCAACACTAACAGTTAATTCAAACATTAGCCCAGATATGCCTTTTGCAATAGGACCAACAAATGTTTGCGTGGGGTCAGGACCATTTAATTTGCTTGTTTTAATAGGTGAGCTAAATGGCGGTACAGATTGGTTTTGGTATGAAGGAAGTTGCGGAGGCACATTAATAGGTACTGGTGTTGATATAACTTTACCGGTTCCTCCGGCATCAACAACTTATTATGTTAGAGGCGAGGGAGCTTGTGTTGCCCCGGGATTGTGCTATGAGATGGCAATTACTGTTGATCCAATTCCAGTAATTACTAGCCATCCTACCAGTGTTAGTTTATGTTCACCTGGAACTGGTTTTTTTAGTGTCACAGCAACTGGTAGCCCAAGCATTAATTTTGTTTGGCAAATCGATTCAACAGGAAATGGTTTTGAGGATTTATTAGTTGACGATGCCACTTATATCGGAACGAACACTCCAGATTTAACAGTTGCTGGCCTCACACATGCTATGAATGGTGATAAGTTTAGATGTGCTGTTTTAGATGTTTGTGGACCAACCTTGTTTTCAAATGAAGCAACTTTAACAATTTTTAGTTCGGCTATTACTTTAGATCCAGTTTCAACCACTATTTGCGAAAATGGGAATACCACTTTAACTGCTGCTGCAACCGGCTCTATTACAAGTCAAAATTGGCAAGTTAGTACTGATGGTGGAGCTACTTATACTTTCTTGAGCAATGGTGGAAGTTACAGTGGTGTAACAACAAACACTTTAACCATCAGTAATGCATCACTAAGTTTAAATGGAAATTTATACAGATGCAGATACACGGCGCCTTGTGTTCCTTTGGGGCGCAGAACAAATCCTGCAACTTTAACAGTAAATGCTTTACCAACAGTAACTGCTAATTCAACATCTAATACTGTTTGCGCTGGTAGCCCTGTAACTCTTACTGGAGGTGGTAACGCATCTTCTTATGTTTGGAGTGGTGGAGTGACTAATGGAGTTGCATTTGTACCAAGTTCTACAACAACTTATACTGTAACAGGAACATCATCTGCAGGCTGCACAAATACAGCTACAAAAACAATTACTGTGAATATTTGTACAGCGGTTCCAAATACACAACTTGTTTCCACGCAATGCGGACAGTTGATTCCTGATTTGAGTGGTTCGTTTTATTGCACACCAGTAGCAAATGCTCAGGATTACGAATGGGAAATTACCAATACAACTTTAGGATATTCTTTCACTAAGCAAAGAGGTTTGGGAGTTGTTTCAATAACTAAAACAGATTTTCTAAATTTGCAGTTCGGTCAAACATACAATGTTAGAGTTCGTGCCAAAGTAGGTGGTATTTGGGGAAGTTTTAGTACTTCTTGTGCAATTACTTTAGGAACTCCATTAACTCAGTTGCAGACCGCTATGTGTGGAACAACAATCCCGAATTTAAATGGATGGTTCTATTGCAATCAAATATTTGGAGCACAAGATTATGAGTGGGAATTCACAAACACTACTTTAGGATACTCATTTACTAGAGTTAGAAATCAAGCCACGACTTCTTTATTAAGAACCGATGTTATTGGTTTACAATTTGGGCAAACATATAATGTTCGTGTTCGTGCTAAAGTTGGTGGTATATGGGGAAGTTTTGGACCAACATGTACTTTAACTTTAGGTTCAATACCAACTACGCAGTTAATATCTAATTTATGTGGCGCATCATTAAATTTAAGCGGATGGTTTTATGCAGATAATGTTAGTGGAGCGCAGGATTATGAGTGGGAATTTACGGGTAATGGTTATAATTTTGTAATACAAAGAGGTGCAGCTATTAGATCTTTAGCTAGACCATCAGTTATTGGTTTGACAAATGGACAAACGTATAGTGTTAGGGTAAGAGCTAATGTTGGTGGTACTTGGGGTGCATTTGGTTCTAGCTGTAGCTTTACGGTTAATACAAGTTCAACTACACGTATGATGCAAGAAGATTTAAGTCTTATAGAAGTTGAAAGTTTAGAGAATGTAATTGAGTTTAATGCTTATCCTAATCCTTTTAATTCAAACTTTACGGTTTCAGTTTCTGGAAACGAAAATGAAGGGAATAAAACTCTTTTTGAAGTGTTTAATGCTTTAGGGGAACGAGTTTATTCTAAAAATGTAACTAATGATTTGTTTGAAGTTGATTTATCTAATTTAAGTAACGGAATCTACTATGCAATATTAAGTAGAGGTGAAAGTAGGGTAGCTAAAAAATTAGTGAAGAATTAAGTAGGTTTCTCAATTAGTTCGTAAGAACTTGTGATTTAAAGGCTCATGTTGAATTCAATATGAGCCTTTTTTGTGATATTAATTGTATAATTTATATTTCATATAGTTGAAATATTGAGCTCCTTCATATATTGTTTTTATGTTTTTTGATAGACTATCAGCTTTGGATTTGTAAATGTGAATGTAATTTGTTGTGTCTAAATTTTGATATTTTCTCAAGTATTTTTTGTCATTACTTAAGGTTTCGTAATAATAAAAGCCTTCATTATCAACGCAACCCAGCTTGTCATCTGCAGAGAATACAACATAAGGATGTTTTTCTTTTAAAATGTTAATTCCAAATGTATTGTTGGTGTAATTTTGATTTACTAAATACATTATCGTAGGGAAAATGTCTTCTTGATAGCAAGGACTATTTATCGTGTCGGTTTTTAGTTGTTTTGGAAAATGAATGACACATGGAACATGATTATAGCTAATAGGCATTTCATAAGTATGTCCCATTGCTAAACCATGATCACCTACAAAAACAAATACAGTATTTTTGTACCAATTTTGTTTTTTTGCTTCGGTTATAAATTGACCAATACTCCAATCTGCATATATTGTTGAATTCTCAGATTGATTGCTACCAAATTCTTTCAGTTTTATATCATCAGGAATTGCCCATGGCCCATGATCAGATGATGTCATAATAACTTTTAAAAAGGGTTCTTTACATTGTTTAGCATCATCAATTGCTTTTTTGAAAAGCAAATGGTCGGCAACTCCCATAACACTTATAATATCAGAGCTATTAAAGTCATCTTGACTGATGAAATTTTCAAAACCATTTATGGTGAAAAAACCTTTTGTATTATCAAAGTCTTTATCTCCTCCAGTATAAAAACTAGTAGTATATCCTAAGTTTTTTAAAGTGTTGCCTAAACTTTCATAAGGCTGTTTTACATATTCACGTAAACTATGTTCAGTATAAATTGCAGGGAAACCCGTTGTTGAGGAAAATAAGCCATTAAAAGTATGTACTCCAGAAGAAAAAAAATTATTACAGAAAACTGATTCTTTTACCAAAGAATTTAAATTCGGTGTGCTATTTTTGCCTCCATAATATCCCATTTTAAAAACCGACATGCTTTCCATTATTACTAAAACAACATTTGGTTTAGATGGAAGAGAATCAGATTTATGAATTTTTCTATCAATGTTAAGTGAGCCATTTGGTTCCAAGCCCAAATAATTTCTTATATCGTCAATATCTTTTTTTATATCAAGTGATGGGACATATTTTTTTTGATTGTTGAAAATAACTGTGCGCCAAAAACTAAAATTAGCGTTTATAGCAATTTGATTTACTGAAGCGTTATTACTAACAATAGCATAATCTTCGTTAAGCATATTAATGTTGGTTATTCTGCCGCGCATACTTATGCCAAGTAAACAAAATAGGAAGATATAAGTGACTAATAATTTTATTTTATTGTGTTTGGTAAATTCAACTTGTTTAAACCACTTATTAACTATAATCACAACAAATACTGCACTTAATATAAAGGCTAATAAATAAAACCAGTATGAACTGTTTTGAAATAAAAGTTTAAGCATAAAACCATTGGACTGATCCCATAAAAAGGCATTTCTGTTAATATGATTTCCAAATTGTTTAAAATAGGGGATGTCAGCAATGGAAATTAAAAGGGCTATTAGCAGAAATAATTGGATAAATCGTTTGGTTACGGAGTTTAATATTGTTGATTGCAGAAATTCATTGATAAGCATTAAAATGGTGGGAAAAGAAATCAAATAGGCAAAAACGCAAACGTCAAAATGAAAAGCTCTATAATAGGTTGAAAAAGGAATCTCAGTACTAATATTTGTTAAGGTAAAAACAAAACGAATAGCGATTGATAAAACAATATAGAGTAAAAATACCTTTAGAAGTAAAAGTATATTTTGGGGTAAATAGTTTTTTTTTACGTTTAGTGACTTCAAGGTGTTTGTAATACTTTTTAATATGTCAAATTTAATATTTTATATCGAACGGTAATGTTTTGCTAATATTCAAAGTATTCGATTCTGATTTTTGGAAGTGTTCAATCATTTATTGCTTTAAATGAGAATCTTTTTATTATAATTGACAAATAATTTAAAGTGCATGATTAAGACCAAGCAAATATTGAAAGTGGTATTTTATTTTTTTGCGGGTATTGCTTTGATTTATGTATGCTTTGCTGTTTATTTTGGAGGGTTTGGTGCCAAGAAGAGGGAGAATATTTTTGTTTATAATCAAAATTCTATTGCAATTATTGCTCATCGTGGAATTTCAAATTATTATCCTGAGCATAGCGTTGCGTCTACTGAAAAGGCAATTGAATTGGGTTTTAAAGCTATTGAAATTGACCTTAGAAAGACAAGGGATGATGTTTATGTTTTGTTGCATGATGCCGACTTGGAAAGGTTAGTTGGTAAAAAAGTTTCATTGGATTCGGTTGATTTCGAAAGCATTAGAATGGATCAATTAATTTTCAATAGTGTTAAAACAAGTAATCATTTACTAGCCTTCCGTAAGTTTTTGGAATTATATAAAGATTCGTTTGTGATTTATGTTGATATGAAAGAGGTATCGTTTAAGGATGCAGATGAAGTAGTGAAAATTATTCAAGAACATAAGGCTGAGAAAAAATGTATGTTAGCATCTGCTAGTGCAAGCTTTGTGTTTTATGTGGAATCGAATTACCCCAATATTTACACAGCCTTGGAAGGATTTGATTCGGGTAAAGAATGGATGTATAGTTTTATACCAAAGGATTTGGAGCCAGATTACTTTTCGGGTTTTTTAGATAAAACAAATTCCAAACAAGTTGATTGGCTTAAGAAGAAAAACCTTTTGGATTATAGAATTGTTTATGGTGTAGATAAAAAAAATTACCAGGAAGCAAAAAAAATGGGATTGAAGAACATAATGCTTGATTTTGATAGCACTATGCTTGAAGACTTAAGAAACGATGGATTAAAACCATAGTATATGCAATCTATTAAAATAAAAAAAACCACCCTTAGGTGGTTTCAATTTTTAGTCTTTTAAAAGCTCTCGGCTTATCACTAGTTTTTGAATTTCACTAGTTCCTTCTCCAATCGTGCACAGTTTACTATCGCGATAATATTTTTCAGCAGGGAAATCTTTTGTATAGCCATAACCACCAAATATTTGAACAGCTTCTGTACTAACTTTTACAGATACTTCTGAAGCATAATACTTAGCAAATGCACCTTCTTTAGTCATTTTTTGACCACGATTTTTTAAATCAGCAGCTTTAAACGTCAATAATTCAGCAGCTTCAATTTCAGTAGCCATATCAGCTAATTTAAATCCAATTGCTTGGAACTGAGAAATTGCTTTACCAAATTGAGTACGCTCTTTACTGTATTTTAAAGCAGCTTCATAAGCTCCTTTTGCAATACCTAATGATAATGCAGCAATTGAAATACGGCCACCATCAAGTACTTTCATTGCTTGAATAAAACCATCTCCTTCTTTACCTAATAATTGATCTTTGTGTACACGGCAGTTTTCGAAAATTAATTCAGCTGTTTCACTCGCACGCATTCCTAATTTATTCTCTTTTTTACCAGATTTAAATCCTGGAGTTCCTTTTTCAATAATAAAGGCACTCATTCCGTGGCTATCGCCTTTTTCGCCAGTACGCACAATAACAACCGCTACATTACCGCTAATAGCGTGTGTAATAAAGTTTTTGCTTCCATTAATTACATAGTGGTCACCATCTTTTACGGCAACTGTATTCATTCCGCCTGCGTCAGAACCAGTTCCTGTTTCGGTTAAACCCCAAGCACCAATCCACTCAGCAGTAGCAAGTTTTGGTAAGTACTTTTTCTTTTGTTCTTCGTTTCCAAAAGCCATAATATGACCAGTACATAAACTGTTATGCGCAGCCATTGACAAAGCAATTGAACCACAAATTTTTCCTAACTCAGAAATAGCCGTAACATATTCTGTATAAGAAAAACCCGATCCACCATATTCAGCAGGAACTAAAACTCCCATTAAACCTAGCTCTCCTAGTTTTTTGAAAACTTCAACCGGAAATTCCTGACTTTCGTCCCATTCCATCATTTTTGGATAGATATTATCTTTTCCAAATTTCTTAATCATATCAGCAATCATGATTTGATTTTCATTTAGTTGAAAGCTCATTCCAACTTGCTCGGCATTTAATATTGTACTAGACATGTTATATTGTTTGAGTGTAATTTTAATTTTTCTTCTCCGTTTAAAAATGATAAGCCAACTACAAAGTTAAAGCCGCTTACATTAGCGCCTTGTAATTTTACTAGTTGCGCTGCAGCAGCTGCTGTTCCTCCTGTAGCCAAAAGGTCGTCGTGTATTAACACATTCATGCCAGGCTTGAGTGCATCAACATGCATTTCAATTTTTGATGTTCCGTATTCCAAAGCGTATTCCGTACTAATTGTTTTGTAAGGAAGTTTGCCTGCTTTACGCACCAATACAAATGGAATATTTAGTTTGTTAGCTAGTAGCATTCCAAATAAAAAACCACGACTTTCAATGCCAATTATTGCATCTGGTTTTGTGGTTAAGTTTTCAATAAAAGCATCAGTAATGTCATTACACAAACTTTGATTTGAAAAAATTGGTGTAATATCTTTAAACAATATGCCTGGTTTTGGGAAATCAGGTACATCGCGTATAAAAGCTTTTATTTTGTTTGAAATATCCATATGATTCTTACAAAAATACAGTTTTTTTTAGTTTTAACTAATTTAATTTAATCCCTGATTTTTAATTATTTATGAGATATTTGCCTATGCGTGAATTTGAATTAAAAACTGAATATATTGAGCTTTTAAAGCTTATTAAAGTAATGCGTTGGGGCAATACCGGAGGCGAAGGTAAAATGTTTGTTGATGAACAAATGATTAAAGTAAATGGGACAATTGAGCACAGATATAGAGCCAAATTACGCGAAAATGATGTGGTAGAGTTTCAGGATTTTAAAGTGAAGATTGTTAAAGCATCTGCGTCTGAAAACTAAAAAGGCCATCAAATATGATGGCCTTTTCTAAGTTAATGTGTACTAATTATTTCTTTTTACCCTTATCTAATTGTTGAGCTCTTGTTCTTTGCATTTCTTCTAAACGAGCTGCAAAACCACCTTTTTTAACAGGTTTTTTCATGTTCGCATCAATCTGACCTCTTAATTTTTCGTCGCTTACGATAAAGCGCATTAAGTAAGTTTGACCAAATGTAATCATGTTTGCTAAGAAGTAATACCAGCTTAAACCTGCTGAATACGAGTTCATGAAACTTAAGAATATAACAGGCATTAAGTACATCATGTATTTCATACCTGGCATTTGTGTATTATTCATAGGAGTCATACGTTGGTTCATCCATGTGTATAAAATGGTTGAAACAAACATCATTAATGCGAACAAACTCACGTGATCACCATATCCCCAAATTTTAGTTCCAAAGTCATAAACCGAATCGTAGGTAGATAAGTCATGCGCCCACCAGAATGATTTTTGACGTAATTCAATAGATTCAGGGAAGAAGCTGAATAAGGCAATTAAAATTGGGAATTGAATTAACGCAGGAATACAGCCTGAGAATGGACTAACTCCGGCTTTTTTATAAAGAGCCATATTCTCTTGGTTTTTCTTCATTGCATCGTTTTCATACTTAGCATTGATGGCATCAAGTTCAGGTTTTAATAAACGCATTTTAGCACCTGAGATATACGTTTTGTATGCAATTGGGAATAATAAAGTTTTAATGATTAAGGTTAAAACCAAAATAATTAAACCAAAACTCCAAGTACTGTCCTTAAATGCATTAAATACAGGAATAACCATCCAAGTGTTTAATACACTAAATATACTCCAACCTACACTTACTAATTTTTCTAAACCTAAGTCGTATTGTTTTAAAGTGTTGTAGTGATTTGGTCCGAAATAAAATTTCATGTCAAAAGATTCCTTTGCATTATGCTTGTAAGGAATACCTAAGCGCGAAGACATACTACAAACATTTTTATTTGAAGTTGGGTCGGTGTATTTAGTTAAGTTACTACCATCTTTTTGGAACTCGCTATTAGCAATTAATGCGGATGTAAAAAATTGTTGACGGAAAGCAACCCATTTAATTGGAGCTTCAGCAATTGATTTGTCTTCGTTTGGAGAAAGACCTAAATTATCTGGCGAGTCAGTAGTAGATTTCCACCAGATAGTAGATTTCTCTCTTTCTTTACTAATGTGAGCTTCTTGACTTGGTAAAATCATTTTCCAAGCTAAATCAATTTGGTCGTTGTTTTTGCTGATAATATTATCTAAACCAACAAAGTTCACTTTGTAATCCAACATATAATCACCTGGCTTTAAGCTGTAAACGTACTCGATATAGCTTTCAGGTTTTGATGTTGCTAATTTTAATGTAATGCTATTTTTATCTGTCTTAGTGCTTGTGAAGTAAAGACTATCCGTATCAATTATTAAATTATTGTAGGCATTAAAAATTAAACTTTGTTTTAACGAATCAGTATTGAATAATTCTAAATCCTCTTTAACACCTGGTTTTGAATCGTGCTCAGCTCTTTTGTATTCTTTTAAAACTACTGATGAAACTTTTCCACCTTTAGAAGTAAAGTTCACTTTCATTTTATCATTTTCAATAGAAAATGTTTGATTGTTTGCTTTAGCTGAAACCGCAAAATCTTTGTATTGATCATTAACTGCAAGATTCTTTAAAGAGTCAATTGCAGTAGGGCTAAGTGTACTATTTTTAATTGAAGAATCAACTGCTGCAAGCTTTGCTGTTTGTTTTTCTTTTTCAATTAATGCAGCTTTTTTTGCTTCTTCTTCCGCTTTTTTATTTACAAGAGCTATTGAATCAGCTGTTTTTTGACGCTGTTTTAGTTCAGCCTCACTTGGTTTAGTCATATAAATCCATCCAAAAAATAATAGACCTATTAAACCTAAACCAATTAATGTATTCCTATCGAACATGTTTTTAAAATTAGGCTGCAAAAATACTGTTTTTTTAGCCTCCAACAACTTAATAGGTGTTAATTATTGACAATAAATGAGGTTTTGAACAAATGTTAAGACTTGATTTACAATGATATAAGGGAGGTGGCTTTTTTGAATTTGATTTGAGGGGGCTAAATTTTAAAGGCAACAGTCATTTCTCTTTTGCCAGGAGGTCCTTGTAAAGCTTTTACATTAAATCCAACTTCTTTTAAATTTCTTTTCATCTGCCCTTGCGCACAGTAAGTAACTAGTATCCCATTATCTAAAAGCAGGTTGTATATTTTTTCAAACGTATCTTTCGTCCAAAGTTCAGCCTGATGATTGGGAGCAAAGGCATCATAATAAATTAAATTGAATTTTTCAGAAGGCTTAAATTCAACTATATTACTGTGATGTTTTAATAATTGAAAATTGTGTTGAATTAAATTAGGTTTGTTCCATTCGCATGAATGGATAAGTTTAAATTGATTTGCGTAATCTGACTTATGAAGATTGAAATAATTAAGTTGATTGATGATTGATTCGGATAAGGGATGTAATTCCACTCCGTGATATTCGATGTTTTTATTTTGCTTGAAGTTTTCTATTAATGTTAAAAAGCAATTTAAGCCAGTTCCAAATCCGACTTCTAGAATTTTAATTGTATTTTGTTGTTGATGTTTTTCTAAAAATAGTTTAATACCATTATTAATGAAAACATGTTCGCTTTCTTGAACAGCCCCGTAAGCTGAATGATAACTGGCATTGTAGCGATTACTAAATACACTACTTGAGTTATCTTTTGTTGAAATAATAGAAAATAAATTAGTATCCATTATTAATCTTTTGGAAGAATAGTGGTGTAAAATTAAAATATCTGAAGTGAATAAAAAAAAGTTTTTCCGTGAAATTTATTGCCAAAAATCGTCACCCAAATCAAAACGAACATTGATAATGTTGTTATAAATCGAACCGAATGTGTATCTCACATTAAATCCATAATTATAATTATAATCTGTTTGAAGATTTTTTTGTTGAAGCAAAATTTCTTCAGGTGTAGCACCATTAGCACTAATAAAGAATTGATCTTTTACAATGCTTAATCCGGCCCATAGTCCCACTTGTAAGCCTTTAGCTGGATTGAAATTAATAGATGGATACAATGATAAATTATAGTTTTTTGGATGATTTAAATAATGCCAACCGCCAGCAGAAACATCAATGCTTCCCCATTTTTCTTGCTGAGAATACTTAAATACAAATGATTGAATAGCATACCATGCATTTGTTTTTAAATAAATGGTTCTTTCAATATAATCTTGATATCGGCCACCAATTCGGTAAACAAATCGCATTTGACGGCGAGAAGCTTGATCATAAGGAAAAACATTGTATTCTATACCAGGCATATAAGTAGTACTTCTAATTAGATTTTCGGGAGTTGACTTGCGTGTTAAAGCAAAGTGGCCAACAGCAAAATGTTTTCCCAAAGAAAAAGCTAGTAAATGGTAAACACCTGAATTACTTTGATAAGCTTTAATTGTGGTTGCACTATCAACTTCAAAAACTTGTCGTTGCCCAAAAAACCAACCACCTGTTTCTGTTTTTATTTTGTCGGTAGTTTTATTAATTGAAAAGTCAGCATTCCCGCCCATGTTGGAGGAGTAGGAGTTACCATTAGCAAAACCATTAAAGCCAACTTTAAACGACCAAAAATTCCACTTGTCTTTTATTTTACCGGCATCAAGATTATTCTCTTCTGTTTTTACGTCAAATTCTATTTTATCAATTAATGGAGTTTTAACTAAAAAAGGAAGTATACCTCGTTTTAAAACCTTCAATATTCCGGCCCTTTGTTCTGCAGTTGCCGCATTTGGCGGAAAAGTCACACTTAATGTATCGTGGATACCTTCAAATTTTTTTTCGCCTGTAAAAAATAGTTTATATATATTTCCTCCGCTGCCTGATTGATTGATGGTAACCATAACATATATATCAGCTAATCTTCGGTCTCTAACAAAATTTACATAAGCTAAATTTTGACGATAATATTGTTGAAAGCAGGGTTCGCAATCAAAGTAAAGATTTGGGGCATCTTTTCTAACAATGTTTGTATCCAAGGATAAACTATCGGCTGTTTGAGCAAAAAACGAAAGTTTTACAAATAGTAAAAGAAATAGTAGAATGATTTTGGTTTTGCTCATACAACAAATATAATGAACTTGTTTTAATGAGTTACAAGTAAATTGTTAAAATTGTTTAAGTAAGGAAAAATCTTATAGGGCTCAATTATTTCATTTGAAAACATTAACGATCTTCTTGAAGCTTAAATTCAATTGATACATGAGGAGTAATGAAATCAATAATTTGAGGGTTTAACTCAGGGCTGTATGTTTCCATTGGGCAGTGTCCTGCTCCTTTTGCAAAAACAATTTTAACACCTGCGTGTGTTTTCAAAAAGTCGTCAGCGGTTTTTTTAGGAATCCACTTGTCTTCCGTGCCCCAAACAATCATTTTAGGAATGTTTTTTAAAGTGCTTTCATTTACAGAAATTGTTTTTTTTGTGCTTGCAAATTGAACAATAGCACTACCACTATTTGAGTAACTTAATGGTAGTTTGTAACCGTTAACGGCATTGCTATCTGCTTTTTCTCCGTAGGCATCCGTTAAAATTTCCGCAAACGATTTTGAATCATTTGTTTTTTTATTTACAAGAACATTTGACCAACGCTTAATAGGTGGGTATTTTAAAATAAATTGCACAAATGAAGAATTGTTTGGTTCTAAATTATAAACTCCGTCAATAAAAATTAAACGATCAACTTTATTTGGGTAAGTACTCGCAAAATTTGCAATACTCAATGCTCCCATCGAATGGCCCATTAATACCCATTTTTTTGTAGCTAAATTTAACTTTGTGTCGATTAGTTTTTTTATAATTTGTACTTGAAATGTATCACTATAATTTGTTACATCGTCTTTGGAGCTAAAGCCAAATCCTGGCAAATCAATAGCAACAACAGCACATTTGTTTTGAATTAATGCATCGATATTATTTCTAAAAGAGAAAGTTGAACCCGCAAATCCGTGTATCATTAAAACATAATGCTTTACACTGTCGGGAACCCAAGTACGATAATGAATTGTTGTTTTATCTTGGGTGAAAAATTCGCTATTACTAAAAGGTTTGGTTTTAAAATCATTTTCTTTTTCACTTACACTTAATAAATAGGGTAAAATACTCATCACCACAAAGCCAATGAGCAGTGTGTATCCTAGTATTTTAAGTATTTTTTTAAGCCATTTCAATCGTAACTATTTAAAGAAAAATGAAGTGAGTTTAATTTTTGAAATTTTTGTGTAAAAAATAAACGCCATAATCGCTCCAAAACTATTCGCAATAAAGTCGTTCCAATCGCCACTTCTATCTAAAAATAAAGTTGATTGCATTATTTCCAATGCACCACCATATAAAACGCAAAACATTAGAGAAATTGTTTTTCCTTTGTTTAGTAAATAGGTGTTATAATTTTGAGTTACAAATCCTCTTGTTAAAAGTATTTGAAGTATAAAGAATATGCTAGCATGCACAAATTTATCGAAGGAGAGCAACTCGAGCCACGAAATTTTCGGTATCGATTTCCCAGGAAAACTGCATAGAAGCAAAATAACTAAAGCCCACAAAATTGCAGGCATTAATTTTTTTATAAACATGTTTAGTTTTTTATTAAGCTCCAACTAAAGCTTTGTAATCAGCAACAGATAATAAAGAATCTAAATCAGCAATGTTGTTGATTGTAGCTTTTACCATCCAACCTTCCCCATAAGGATCAGAGTTTACTAATTCTGGATTAGCATCAATTGCTTTATTTACTTCGGTAATTGTACCTGTAATTGGCATAAACAAATCGCTAACTGTTTTTACAGCTTCAACTGTACCAAATACTGCTTCAGCATCAACTGATTCGTTTAATGTAGTAATATCAACATATACAATATCACCTAGTTCTTTTTGTGCAAAATCAGTAATGCCAATTGTAGCAACATTACCTTCAATTTTTACCCACTCGTGATCTTTGGTGTACTTTAAGTTTTCTGGAAAATTCATTTTGTATAATTTTTATGCAAATATATGTTTTTTTGATACTTAGCAAGACCTGATGGTCTAAAAGATGGTTTTGTTTTTAAACAGAAAGAAGGAGTTATTAACTAGTGGGCTTTTGGCTTATTAGATGATTTTGTAGTTTTGGTATTCACCTACTTTCCAACCTGTTTTTTCTTCAATAAAAAGAAGTAGTTTGTTTTTTAAGCTTAGTTTTATTTGCGACTGGTCAAAATTAAAACTCCAGTTGTATCTTTTTAATCGCTCCTGCATTACCTTAGGGTGGTCGCCTTTGAATTCTTTAAGCGAGTCAATTTGAGAGTAATCAAACTCCTCAACCTTCGCTACATTTTTATCCATCCAATTATCATCATGCCACATTTTGTGAAAACTTTCTTGTTTCGCTTGTTGTAATTTGGGTGGTTTTACCCAGCCGTAATGATAGACAAATGCGTCAATTTGTTTCACTTTTAATTTTTCGTTGTTCTTTCTGAAACCTTGCGCATCTTTATAGGAACGTATTTGTTTGTTATTTCTAATGACACGAATTTCTTTTCTGTACCATTTGCGCGAATTACCTAAGTAATTGTAGTTTCCATAAAAATGTGAATAGTTAAATAATAAACCTTCTACATTATTATCAGATGCATATTTTTCAGCAGCAGCTTTAATTACAGGTAAATATTTTTCGTGTATTACTTCGTCACCTTGAATATAAAATGCCCAAGTGTGATGAGCCGCTAAAGCATCAAATGCTTTGTTGGTTTCATCCGCTAAAACTTTTCCACCCACACGCAGAGTGTCGTCCCAAACAGTTTCAATAATTTTTATTTTCGGACTGTTGATGTTTTTAATCAGTTGTAAGGTTTCATCATCACTATTCCCTACCGCAACTATAAATTCGTCGCATATTGGAAGTATAGATGTGATAGCTTCTACAATTGGATAATCGTATTTTAATGCGTTTCTAACAATTGTAAAGCCAGCAATGCTCATGGTATAGATTTATGCATTAAAACCATTTGTTCTTGAAACATTAGAACTAGTATGGTTTTAATACGTTTAAATTTAATAAACTCCTGTGTAATTTTTTGGTGTAATTTTTTTCATTTCTTCTTTCACAGCTTTACTTACAACTAAAGTCTCTATAAATGCTGCAATTGATTCTTGCGTAACATGAGTATTGGTGCGTGTTAACTCTTTTAATGTTTCATAAGGTTTTTCATAGCCTTCTCTTCTTAAAATAGTTTGTAACGCTTCGGCAACTACCGCCCAATTGTTATTTAAGTCGTTTTGAAAAACACTTTCATTTAAAATTAATTTATCTAAACCTTTTAGCAAAGATTGAAAACCAATTATACTATGAGCAATAGGTACCCCAATATTACGTAAAACAGTACTATCTGTTAAGTCGCGTTGTAAGCGGGAAATAGGTAGTTTGGCCGATAGATGCTCAAAAACAGCATTTGCAATTCCGAAGTTACCTTCGCTATTTTCAAAATCAATAGGATTTACTTTGTGCGGCATTGCAGATGAACCAACTTCTCCTTCTTTAATTTTTTGCTTAAAGTAGTCCATTGATATGTAAGTCCAAATATCTCTATCCAAATCAATTAAAATAGTATTGATTCGCTTTAACGCATCAAAGTAAGAACCTAAATTATCATAATGTTCAATTTGAGTGGTATATTGACTGCGGTGTAAACTTAAAATATCGTTTACAAAAGAGTTTGCAAAATCTACCCAATTAATAGTTGGATAGGCAACATGATGAGCGTTAAAATTTCCAGTAGCACCGCCAAATTTAGCTGAAAAAGGAATGTGTTTTAATTGGTGAACTTGATTTTCTAAGCGTTCAACAAAAACCAAAATTTCTTTGCCCAATTTGGTTGGAGATGCTGGTTGTCCGTGTGTACGAGCTAACATACTTACATCTTTCCAGCTATGTGCTAATGATTTAAGTTTATCAATTATTTTTTGAATACTAGGATAAATAACTTCTTGACTTGCTTCTAACAAAGAAAGTGGAATAGAAGTATTATTGATGTCTTGCGAGGTTAAACCAAAGTGAATGAATTCGCTATATGCATCTAAACCAAGAGCAGTAAATTTTTGCTTAATAAAGTACTCAACAGCTTTAACATCATGATTTGTTGTTTTTTCAATTTCTTTCACCGCTAAGGCATCTTCCATGCTAAAATCCAAATAAATTTTACGCAAATCAGCGTAAGATTTCTTTTTAAAACCTTTTAATTGAGGCAAAGGAATTCCGCAAAGAGCAATGAAATATTCTATTTCAACTCTTACTCGGTATTTTATTAGGGCTTGTTCTGAAAAGTAGTTTTCTAAACCACCAGTAACCCTACGGTATCTTCCATCGATAGGGGAAATTGCTTGAAGTGTGTTATATTGCATAATGTCATTATTCGCCGCGGCGAAGCAAAGTTAATATAATTACTGATTTGGGGAAAAGGCTTTTTTGAACATGTTTTGTACGATTTGCCAAGAGAATTTAATATCTTCGTAATGAAAGATTTGTTTGTTATGACACAATTATTACTACTACATGGAGCAATTGCATCAAAATTTCAGTTTGATGAAGTAAAACCCATGCTTCAAAAAAAAGGTTTAGATGCTGAGGCAATTAATTTTGCGGGTCATGGTGGGTTTTCATTGCCTTTAGGAGGATACAATTTTAATGTGTTTGCAAATGATATTTTGCAATTCGCTGATAAGAATAAAATTGAAAAAATTAATCTGTTTGGTTTTAGTATGGGGGGCTATGCAGCCTTGTATTTTGCAAAGCTTTATCCTGAGAGAGTTGCCAAGATCGCTACCTTAAATGTTAAATTTAATTGGGATCCTTTAAGCACGCAAAAGGAAATTGCTATGCTAAATGCAGATAAAATTGCAGAGAAAGTTCCTTCATTCGCTGATAAATTAATGTTTCAGCATGGGATTAATTTTTGGAAGGAAGTGTTAAAAGGTACGGCTAATATGATGGAGCAGCTTAGTAAAGACTATGTTTTAACGAAAGAAGATATTGAAAAAATTAGTGCCGAAGTTTTACTTTGTGTTGGCGATAAGGATATGACAACAAGTATTGAAGAAACATTGAACATACATCGTTCCTTGCAGAAATCGTATTTTATGGTTTTACCCAATACAAACCATCCTTTTGAAAAGGTGAATAAAGAAATTTTATGTGAGGTGTTGAAGGAGTTTTTTGTGGAGTAGGGAGGTGAATATTAGATGAGTAGAATTAATATTGAATTTCTAAAGTAATTTTAGGTTATAAATTACTTTAAGATGTTCTCTAAATCAAAATAGAACTCTGAAGGTTTTTTCTTGTTTATATATAAATAGGTGTGCGGCTTTTTATTTATTTTTTCTTGAAGATTTTGAAGAGTTATATTCAATGGAGTGCTAGTGAAATTAAGCGAACTACCGTTTTCAGATAATTTAATCGATATAATTTGTTTTACTTTATCATCTTCAATAATAGAGTTAATATTGCATTTCGTTAAATCAATTTCTACTTTTTTGCCATATAGCATTAGATATGCTAATTTTATGTTTCTGTGACGAGGATCCTGCTTTGTCCATGGTCTAGTAATTAAAATTAGTAATAGACAAATTAAAAGTATCAGAACTAAAACTTTTAAATAGATTGGGTTTATTGAGTTGAAGTTATATGAATAACGTCCATCGTATGTTAAAAAGTCTATTATAAATATGGTCAAGGCGAATATTAATGTGGCACTTAAAAGAATAAATCTTCTAATAGGATTCATATGGGGAAGAAAATTACTCATACTGTTTTATGTCATCTAGTTATTCACTTGGAATACTCTATAAATCTTTTTAAGGTATCTCTGTAACCATTATTACCTGAAGAGTATCTTATAATCCAGTTTTTGTGATTATCATAAACGTAATAAAAATTAAATATGTTTACAGTGTCTTCTAAAGGGTAAAAATCTTTGGATTGGATAAGGTTGTTTCTTTTATCATAGGTATATTCACTTTTATTTAAGATTTCACCCTTGGGACTACAATATTTATCCTGTTTCATTCGGCCCTTTCTATCATGCACATAGGCATGGAAGTAATATAGAACGGTATCGTTACGATAAGTATTACTTCTTACTAATTGTTTTTTTGAATTATACTCATGTTTTGTTTTTAAGTTGTTTTTATCAATTGAGAACACGGTAAGTTCTTCTGTTAATATATTTTTTGAATTGTAAACGTAAATTTCTTTCCCCAGTAGTATTTCATTTTTAAATGAAGCAGCTTCTATTATGTTGCCGTTAGTATAATGTTTAAA
The DNA here is from genome assembly GCA_964603125.1 of uncultured Flavobacteriaceae bacterium. GTDB lineage: Bacteria > Bacteroidota > Bacteroidia > B-17B0 > Aurantibacillaceae > CAZRUA01. Next base: position 37,737 of record CAZRUA010000023.1, read on the forward strand.
TGTGGTGTAGCTAGTATCTGTTAGCGATAAAGTATCGTAATATATAGATATTTGTTTAATCAATTTTTTATTTCGATAAACTAATTTGAATTTAAAAAGCAGCGAGTCGTTTAAACTTCTTGTAGTTTCTTCTGTTAAATTCCCATAAGAATCAAATATAAAACAATTTTTTTCTTTCCCTCCTTCTGAAAAACCATCTCCAATCATTTTCGAAATTTTACCATTAAGATTGAGTGATCTTAAATTATTCCCATATTTTAAAGGTAAGCCATTTTTATGAGAGACACATTTGTATAGAAACAATAAGAAAAGCAGACCGATTAGTAGTTTTTTCATGCTTAAATTAGCACTAAAGCCCCTCACTCATCATATAATCCTGCAATATAATGGTAGCGCTTATCATGTCAACGGTTTCTTTGTTTTGACGGTCTTTCTTTTTCAATCCACCCAATAACATCGTTTGTTGAGCTATTTTTGATGTAAAGCGTTCATCAAAACGTACAATTTTTAAATCAGGAAATTTTTCTTTTACTTTTTTTACAAAGCCATTCACGTGCACGGCGCTGTTTGAATCAGTATTGTCCCATTTTTTTGGCTCGCCAATTACAATACATTCAACAGTTTCTTTTTTTAAATAATCTTCAATAAAAGCGATAATATCTTTTGAGTGCACTGTTGTTAGGCCATTAGCAAGTA
>CAZRUA010000024.1:0-37994 GCA_964603125.1 uncultured Flavobacteriaceae bacterium
ACAAATACTTTCGCACAAAAAAAGAAAGACAGCAAAAAAGATAAAACTGAGGCACCTGATGAAAGCAGAGCAGGCCGTGTTACTTTTAAAATTTCTTTAGATGGTTTACCTCCTGAGCAAGCAGCTATGATGGGTGAAATGGAGATGAAAATGTTTTACAAAGGTAAAAAATCAAGAATGGAGCAAAGTATGGGAATGATGGGAACTCAAATCATAATTACTGATGGTGGTCCGGTTGTTCATCAGCTATCTGATAATATGGGAGGTAAAACCTATGTTAAAATCCCTAAAGATTCAGTAGATAAAAAAGACGAAAGCGATAAAAAAACGGAGTATAAAATTACTTATTTAGAAGAGAAAAAAACGATTGCAAATTACGAGTGTAAAAAAGCAATTATCGAGTTTAAAAACAAAGCTGGCGATACACAAAAATCTGAAGTTTGGTATTCAGATAAATTGCCAAAAAGCATGAGTGGCGGCGGAAACAAGCGCATGGAAATGTTTAAAGAATTAAAAGGTGTTCCCTTAAAATGGTCAATGAATCAAGGACCAGTTACTATTAATATAGAAGCAACATCTGTTTCTGATGCTCCAATTCCAGACTCAAAATTTGTTGTTGATGCAACTGGATATGTTGAAATTAGTTACGTTGATTTCCAAGAGCAAATGAAGGCAAATGGACAAGGACAGTAACCTTGAGATTGATAATATTAGAAGCCGTTTCAATTAGGGACGGCTTTTTTGTTAAGTGTTATCCACACTAAAATAATTTAACTAAAATAAAAATGTGATTTATTTAGTTGTAAATTTACTGAAAAAATAAAAATGAGAAACCTGCTTAGTATTGTAGCTTTAATTGTAATTGTAAAATTAAATGCCCAAACCTTTGAAACGAAATTTGGTAATTATGAATATACAGAAAATGCACAGGCAGAAGGTGGCTCAACTAATTTATCTAAAATCCCAAGTACTAATGTTACAAATTATGGAGAAAGGAGATATATAGTAACAAACAGTAATCAAGGCCTTGTGTTAGATATAATAAGTTTAGCTACGGGTGATTTTATTTCGAAAGTATATTTGAAGCGTAAGTGGCAGAAGGAATTTAATTATTTTGTTTCGGGCGTTGCATGCAAGGAATCAATTGTCCAGGTAAATTTTTTCAAGTTAAATAAGAAGACTTTCGCATTTGATAATGAGACTGTTGTTTTTGATATAAATACTGGTGAGAGCATTGAAAATACTTCAGAGGGAAATGTTAAACCGCTGAAAATGAATTATGACAGTTTGGTAAATCTTAATAACCCCTATAAAGAAGAAATTAAAACCCAGAATAAATGTAAAGCAAGCGCCAAAGTATCACTTAATGAAAGAGATAAATATAGTATATATATCACAAGGACGGAATATACTGAGTCTAGCAAGGTAGCAAGTTTTTATTATAATAAAATTGAAAACAAGTCAAAATCCATTAAAAAAGACACTTTTTCTATTGATTGTGGTGATAAGTTTTTTGATTTAATTAAAGCCAGTGTTGATGAAGAGGGAAATACTTATTTTCTTTTACAAAACTATTACTTTGAGCAAGTTACGTGGAATTTTAAAAAACAATACAAACAAGAAAATGGTGATGTTTTCTTATTAGTTTATTTTAATAATCAAACGAAAAAAATAAGTAGATTTTTATTGGATAAAATGGTGAGACCACATTCAGATTTTAGTACTTATTATTTATGCTTGAATGAAAGGAAGCAAATTTTGTTTGTTGGTCAGTTGGCTAAAACTGATGGGGGTGTAAATCTTACTTCATATACATATGACAAGAAAAGTAACTTACTTACAAGTCATGTTCAGAATTTGATCTGTCCTGAATTAATAAGTAATATAGAAACATCGGGTAATGGATTTATAAACGTTAACGACAATATTAAATTTGATAATAATGAAAATTTATTGTACGTAGTCGAAATAACTAAGCGATTAGTAAATTATAAAGAAAACTTGCCTTATAAGCAGAATTTAGAGACAAGAATTAATATGGATTATAATTCTTCGGTAGGTTCAATACATTTGATTTCACTAAAGTCAAGTGGTGAATTGAACTTCTACACTCCAATACTGAAGATTCAGGATGAATTGCAATTCTTTTCTTCTTACACTTTGTTTTTCTTGAAGGATAAGATAGCTGTTATATATAACGATAGTGAAGATAATCTTAAATTTTCAAAAGAGGTTAGTTATAGTGACACGAAAAAGGCTTTTACAGTAATGGTAACTATTGATAGTAGTGGTAACCAAATAAAAACGCCAATTCCTAATTTGAACTCTGATAAAAATTATTGCTTTGTGCCAATTCTCTCCTTAAGTGGTGGGGATGGAGAAGTTTATTTAGCGCAAATAACAAATTGGAGCAAAAGGAGTAAGGAACCATATAAAATGCGGTTCGGTAGTTTAAAAGTGAAATAATAGCAGTATCTGATGCTCCAATTCCAGATTCAAAATTTGTTGTTGATGCAACTGGTTACACTGAAATGTCTTATGCTGAGTACATTGAGCAAATGAAAGCAATGGGTCAAGGTCAATAATCTTACCTAAAAATTAAAACAAAGAGCCGTTTCGAAAGAAGCGGCTCTTTGTTTTTTATTATATTTGATATATTAATATTCACTTCAAAATCATGCGTATTTTAATAGCTTCTTTATTTTGTTTGGTGCTTTCAAGTTCAAAAGCGCAAGTTGTTCCTGATACTTTGTGGAGCTATAAAATTAAACAGTACACTATGGGTTCTCCCGTAATTGACGATGGAGTTTACTATACTGGAAATGAAAAGGGTTTTGTTGTGGCTTTAGATGTAAATACGGGTAAAGAAATTTGGAATATTAAAATGACCGGTGGTTTGTATCACAATGCTTTGATAGATGGCGATAATTTATTTTTAGATTTTGCGAAGCATGGAAATGCTGTGGTGTGTCTGGATAAAAAAACGGGTAAATCTAAATGGTGGGTTGACTCGAAATATCAGTTTGACGATGATGTTCCTTGCAAGATTGTGAAGAACGAAGACGCTATCGTTTTTAATTCGCTAGATTCGACTATAGTTTGTTTGCTTCAAAGTAACGGAAAAGAAAAATGGAAGTTTAAAGCGACTGGTATAACTTCACCTGTGAGTGCATATAAAAACTCCTTCGTGTTTTCTTGTGCCGATGGTAATATTTATCAAATAGATAAGAAAACGGGTAAACTAGAAGCTAAAATTAAATTTAGTATTGCTAATCGAAACATGTTTGTTCCACCTGTTATCTTTGATGATATGTGTGTGATAAGTGATACTGCAACAACTATAACAGCAGTTTCTTTAAGTAAGAAAAAAGTAGTTTGGGCTAAAACTAGCAATTCGCCCTTTTTGTTTGGTTTTGATAAGTATGCTGTTAGCTTTACCGATGATGGTATGCATGCTTTTGATGTATTAACGGGTGAAGAAAAATGGTCGGTGCCAGGACGACACAAATGGTATATGTATCCAGTAATTTTTGAAGGTAAAATGTACTATCAATCTCGTAAAGAAGCTAAGCTGTATGTAATTGACAATGAAGGTAAAATTGAACGAATGTATAAGGCTTTTGATAAAACCTACACCTCGCCTGCAATCTCAAAAGATAAAATTATCTTATCAATTGTAAGTACTATTTTTGCCATCGAAAATAAATAATCAAATCATGACTGATAAACGTGCCGAAGCTTTTTTAAGACTTTTAAAAATAATGGATGAGTTGCGCGAGCAATGTCCTTGGGATAAAAAACAAACAATGGATAGTTTACGTTATCTCACTGTTGAAGAGATGTATGAGCTCAGCGACGCTATTGTTGAGAAGGACATGCCAAACATAAAAAAGGAATTGGGTGATGTTTTGTTACACATTGTTTTTTATGCTCGTATTGCCAGCGAAACAAACGATTTCACCATTACCGAAGTAATGAATGAATTGTGCGAAAAATTAATTGTTCGCCATCCACATATTTATGGTGATGTAAAAGTTCAAGATGAGGAAGAGGTGAAACGAAATTGGGAAAACATTAAGTTAAAGCAAGGAAGTAAATCTGTTTTAGCTGGCGTTCCTAAAGGTATTCCTTCTTTGGTGAAAGCAATGCGTATTCAAGAAAAGGCTCGTGGTGTTGGTTTTGATTGGGAACACAAGGAGCAAGTTTGGGAAAAGGTTAATGAAGAATTAAATGAATTTAAAGTTGAGGTTGAGAAAGGGGATGCAGTTAAGTCTGAAGAAGAGTTTGGGGATTTGTTGTTTGCATTAATTAATTATGCTCGTTTCAATAATATAAATCCGGAGGATGCGCTTGAAAGAACCAATAAGAAATTTATTAAGCGCTTTAATTACATGGAGCAAAAAATTACTGAACAAGGCAAGCAACTTAGTGATTGTAGTTTAGATGAGATGGATGTTTTTTGGAATGAAGCCAAAAAGCTTTAAAATACTTAAAGCCAGTTGTTTAGTAAAGATTACCACTTATCAATTCACATGTAAATGAGTGAGATTTAACAATTAATCTCCTTATATTTGCTCTCCTTAAAATTAAGTATGCGTATTAATAAAATAAAATATTTCTTCCTTGCATTAATGCTTGTAACGGCTTTTGTAAAAGCTCAAACAGCAACAGTGCGTGGTTTTGTTTATAGTAAAGAGAATGGTGAGCCAGTTTTGTTTAATGTCGTGTTTTTAAAAGGCACAAATTACAATGCTTCAACTGATGACAATGGTTTTTTCAACATAAGCAAAATTCCTCCAGGTACTTACACAATTGTTGTGGGTAGTATGGATTCAGATACAATTACCGAGGTTTTAACTTTAAAAGCAGGTGATTTAATCAATAAAAAATACTTACTCGAAAAACGTGTGGTTGAAATTGATGAGGTTACAGTTTCTGCCGAGGATGAATCGAAAGTGGAAGACACTAAAGTATCGGTTTATAAGATTGATCCAAAGATGATCAATAAATTACCTAGCGTTGGTGAGCCCGATTTGGCGCAGTATTTACAGGTACTTCCTGGGGTTACCTTTACTGGTGATCAAGGTGGGCAACTTTATATTAGAGGCGGAGCACCCAGCATGAACAAGGTTCTGTTAGATGGTATGATTGTATATAATCCTTTTCATTCCATTGGTTTGTTTTCAGTTTTTGATAATGATATTATACGTAATGCGGATGTTTACAGTGCAGGTTTTGGTGCTGAATACGGCGGTAGAATTTCATCTGTAATGGATATCAAAACACGTGATGGGAATAAAACGCGATATTCTGGAAAAGTTTCAGCTTCTCCCTTTGGTGCAAAAGTAAATTTAGAAGGACCGCTAAAAAAGTTGCGCGATGATGGTAAGGGAAGTTCGGCTTTCTTGCTTTCAGCAAAAACATCTTATTTACCAACTACATCTAAAATGGTTTATAAATACGCCGATCCAAACGGATTACCCTTTAGTTTTAACGATTATTATGGTAAAGTGTCTTTTAACTCAAACTCTGGAAGTAAATTAAACTTGTTTGGTTTCTCATTTAACGATAAAGTTGATTATCCAGACATTGCAAAATTCAATTGGAAATCTTTAGGAGCTGGTGCTAATTTTGTTGTGATACCAACTGGAGCGAATACTTTAATTGAAGGTAATTTTGCTTATTCGCGTTATAACATTACTGCAAAAAGCGTTAGTGATTCAGGCCGTACAAGCTTTGCAGGAAGTTTTAATTTAGGTTTAAACTTCACAAATTTTATTGGTAAAAATGAAATTCAATATGGTTTTGAAGGTATTGGTTTAGCTACGAAATACGAATTACGTAATATCACAAATTTATTAGTAACTGATGAAAACAACTCTACTGAGGTAGGTGCTTATGTAAAAGGTAAATACGCTTCTAAAAATAAAAAATTAATTCTTGAACCAAGTTTTCGTTTGCAGTACTATGCTTCTTTATCTGATTTGTCGCCTGAACCAAGGTTATCGGGTAAGTTTAATGTAACACCGCGTCATCGATTAAAATTTGCAGCAGGTTTGTATTCCCAAAATTTAATTGCAGCTAATTCAGATAGAGATATTGTGAATTTGTTTTATGGTTTTCTTTCTTCGCCAGAAAGCTTACAAGATAATTTCACAAAAAAGGATGGTTCAACAAAACCAGTTACACACGCGTTGCAAAAGGCTAGTCATTTGGTTGCTGGTTACGAATTTGATTTGGGTAAACATGTTGAAATTAACATTGAAGGTTATCAAAAGTATTTCTCTCAGTTAACAAGCATTAATAGAGATAAAATTTTTGAAGATGATGCGGCGCATGCAAACAATTCTGATGTAGAAAAGAAATTGTTAATCGTTGAAACTGGCACTGCACGTGGTTTGGATATTGTTTTAAAATATGATATTAAGAAGTTTTATTTTTGGTTCGTTTATTCATTGGCTTACAACAAGCGCTGGGATGGTATTCGTGAGTACGCGCCAGTGTTTGATCGCCGTCACAATATTAATGTAGTTGCGTCTTATAATTTTGGAAAACACAAAGAGTGGGAGCTAGGTGCTCGTTTCAATTTTGGTACTGGATTTCCTTTTACTCCAACAGCTGGTTTTTATCCTGGTATCAATTTTCAAAATAATATTAACTATAACTATTCAACATCAAATGCTAATTTGAGTTATATACCAGGTGATTTAAATTCGCGTAGGTTACCTGTTTACGACAGGATGGATGTTAATTTAAAGTACAAAACAAAGTTGCGCGAACATTTAGATTTTGAAGGAACATTAGGAGCTACAAACGCTTATAATCAAAATAATATTTTTTATTACGATAGAATAACGGCTCGTGTTAAAAAGCAATTGCCAATTATGCCTAATATTAATTTAAGTTTATCATTTTAATGTCATTTAAGATTTATACCAAAACAGGCGACAAAGGTGAAACATCTATTTTGGGAGGTGTAAGATTACCTAAGCATCATATTCGTATTGAATCTTATGGTAATGTTGATGAATTAAACTCATACATAGGTTTGCTGCGCGATTCTAATTTAGATGAGAGAAGTACCATAACTTTGCTCGAAATACAGGATAGGTTGTTTACTATAGGTTCTCACTTAGCTGCCGACCCGGAGAAGAATAAAATGGAATTGCCTAAGATTTTGGAAACAGACATTGAATTTTTGGAAAAAGAAATTGATTGGATGAACGAAACTTTGCCTGAAATGAAATCTTTTGTTTTACCAGGCGGTCATATTACTGTTTCTCATTGCCATGTTGCACGTTGTATTTGCCGAAGAGCTGAGCGCGGAGTATTGCGATTAGCTGAAAATGAGCAAGTTGAGCCAATTATTTATAAGTATTTAAATCGATTATCCGATTATTTGTTTGTTTTATCTCGTAAAATCTCACATGATTTAAATGCGGTAGAAACACCTTGGAAGCCTAGAGTTTAGGTATGACACTTGTCATACGTTTTTGGTGCCTCAAAAACAGTTGCCACTTATTAAGTCTTGACTTTGCCGTTTAAAAAGCGTAAATTTGTACCATCAAATTATGTACGGCAAACGGTTTTTCATAAGTTTCATTCTTTCTGCTGTTGTAATGTATTCAGCTTTTTATTCGTTCCATTTATTTTTGGGCGATTTTGAGAAGATAAATTATCCGAAGACAGTTTTTTTTGTCGCTGTTGCTATCACTTATTTATTTGTATCTTTTTTATTGTACAAAATTTTTCATTTTAAATTTTATAAAAAACTTGTTAGTAATGTTTTTTTAAGAGGTATTGGAGCTGGTGTATTGCTTGGTGTTTTATTATATGCAGTTTCATTAGTTCTGCGTGTTTCTTTTACCACTAAAATGTCGTTAAAACACATGATGTTTGATTGTACTTGGCAAATTATCGAGCAAAGTATTGGTGGCGTGGTTATAGCTCTCGGTCAACTATTTATTTTTGAGCCAGAGTTTGAAGATGAAAGAGCTGAGATTACAGATTAGTTTATTTCCAATTCTTAAAAGGATTCAAGCTTAAATTCGAATTTGCATATTTTGTATTGGTGGTAATATCTTCGGCAATCCAATTTGGTAAGTTGTATTTTTCTTCTTCGTTTTGTAGTTCTATTTCGGCAATAAATAAACCTTCGTTTAAGCCACTAAATTCATCTACTTCCCAAAGTTTATTTTCAAAGTTAATGTAATGCCTAGTTTTTTCAATTAAATTTTCGCCGAAATTTTTAATTAGTTCTTGCGCATCTTCAAAAGGAATTTCATACTCATACTCTAATCTACTTGCTCCTTTTGTTTTCCCTTTAATCGTGAAATAAGCCTTGCCTCCTTTAGTTCTAACACGTATTGTTTTTAAAGGATCAGTTGATAAATAAGCCTGAATAATTTTTTCACTTTTGTGTGGATGCTCTTTTATCCACTCTTCAATTTTGATGAGGTATTTATGTTCTATTTCTGTAGGCAAAATGCTATTTTAGTTTATTAATAATCGAAGGGTATTTGCTAATTAATTTTTTAAGAGTTTCTATTTCTTGAAATGTAATGTGCACCTTAGGAATTATATGCGTACTATTTTTAGCTGGCCATAAAAAAATAAAATCTTTGTTCTCAGAAATCATATGAATAGAACTTAAAAGAAGCTTAGAACTGTAACTTTCTGCATAAATTTCTAATTCAGTTTCATTTATTGTGTAATGTACTTTTTCCTTGGCTCTGGGGTTTGATTCATATTTGTTTTTCAAATTAATAATTGTTATTAAAGGTAGAATAACAAATATGAAAACTACTGGAATTAAAGATACAATCCCTATTAAACCTAAGGAGAAAATAACACAAGTGCCTAAAATAGATGCAGGCAGCATACATAGAATTAGTTTCAAACTAAAAAACTTAGATAATGTTAGGTGTGTTAGTGAATTGACAAATTCTTCTTTTGTCAATTTGAAATGTAAGTCTATGTTTTTAGTTTGCATTTATTTAGTTATTCCGTCACAGGAACTTCAATTTCTTTCTCTTCTTTTCTTTCTTTCCACTTAATTGAAACTGGAATACCTCCGCTAACAGGCATTGAAATGGCGCTGTCATAACCAATCGCATATAAGTAATAATTACCATAGCGTAAATCATGAATATGTGTATGAGCTCTCGTTTCACCTATTATTCCTGTAGTATATTCAGCGTCATACTTTGAAACGTCAGTTCCAGGAGATTCTTTAGCGCCGTACTTGATATATATTTTTGATGCAGGTATTAACTTTCCATGATGTGCTACAGTGCATGATAATTCTGCTTCACCGCCCGTTTGATTTTTTTTACAAGCCACAAAAACAAATGCTATTACAATAAATGCTAAAAATGATTTTTTCATGTTTCAAATTTTATTTTAAAGTTAGTAATTTAAATTTAATTATTAAAGGTTGTCATACCACTCTCTGGTTCTTGGTATTTTTATACTACTTAATGCAGATGTTTTTAAATTAATTCCAATTGCATAACGTTTTCTAAACCCAAATGGAACCCAATCAATATGGGCTTCCCAGCATCTTAAGTCTCTAAAAATACTAAACGATGTATAACTAAAACTCTTGGCAGCAAAATCGTAATTACTTACAAAATTTAATTTCCAATTTTTAGTAACGGTTACATTACCATTTAAACTAAGTGTTTGGGTATAGGTTATTTTTTTTGTCCATGATTGATTTAATAACAAGTTGTAATTAATATTAAAACTCCAGTCGCCTGTTAGAGGTTTGCCATTTTTGGTAAATAAGCTCGGACTAAATCCACTGCTAATCGCTATACTACCATTACTAAAACGCGCAATTCGTTTCTCGTAATCCCAAATGCTAGTGTTTATTTTTGCATTGGTAGTTGCGTCATGAACATAAGGGTCAAATGTTCCTCCAAATAATAAATTAATGTTTTTCCAAATTTTTGTTCTACCAGTAATTCCAAAATTACTCATGCGTATTGAGTCGGCAGCAAAATTATACGAACCACTAAAATCAATGTTTTGAAGAATGCTTATTTTTTTGTCAACTATGCTGCTATCCGTTTTTACACGCACTTTCGCATCTAACATGTTTGATAAAGCTAAACTTAAACTGCTACTTTTTCCTATACTCGGTCCACCAAACAATGTATTTGTGAATATTGAATATGTTTCATAATTACCTAAACTATCTTTTTGCACTTTATCATAAAATCCCCAAAAATCTTTTCCAAAATCAGGTCTGTAATCATAAGATAATCTTGGTTGCATTTGATGGCGAATATGTTTCACTTTTCCTTTCTTGAAAATATAATTTCCGTAAATGGTTGTGCCTAATGCCGCGCTAAATCTAGTGTCGAAGCTAGCTGCAAATCCGTTTTTATTCACATCAATAATTGAATCAGCGGCAGCATCATAAATTTTACGCAAAGTTTTTAAATACATATTTGAACTTAAGTTTACACTTGGTGTAAATGTTATGTATTTAAATAAATTAATATTTGTTGAAATAGGAATCGAATGACTAACACCATATTTTATTTTATCCAAGGTAGCGTTTGTAAAAAAGGTGCTGTCTAAAGTCTGTACATTGGCTTTTGCAACACTGGTATAGTTTACTTGTATTTTATCAAACACATTTGATTTAATATGGTTTTTGTTTTTGAATGGATAAAAACGATTTGTAGCAAAAGTTAATTCAGGTAATGCCACATCAATGGTTCTTAAAATTGTGTTTTGACTATGGCGTGCGTTTATTGATAGATTTGAGTTTTTAAATGTTTTGCTGTAGCTAATGTTGGAGTATAATTGGTTACTCAAATATTGCTGTGCATTGTAAGCAGTGTACTTATTGTTTTGATTACTTTGAATATTTACACTAGCGCTAAACCTTACATTTGGTTTCCATTTGGCATCCTGTGTATGGCGCCATGCCACTTTAAAGGTTTTAATAATGCTGTATAATGATGGAACTTCAGGCTCACCGTTTTTAAATATGTTGTACGAGTAAAGTAATTCACCATTATGCGCATAACGTTTGGTATATCTTGTTTTGTGTCCAAGGCCCCAACTACCTGTTGAGTAAATATCACCTTTAAACTCCATATCTATTTTATTATTGATAGGTAAATAAAATCCACCATCTTTTAAAAAGAAACCCAGTGCAGGACTCTCGCCATAAGTAGGCATTAAAATTCCAGCTTTAGATTTGTTTTTTACATTCGGGAAGTAACCAAAAGGTAAAGCTAATGGAGTTGGAATTCCAGATATTTCTAAAAAAATAGGTCCTGTTACAATTTTATCATTAGGAATTACTTTGGCCTTAGTAGCTCTAAAGTATATCATAGCATCTTCATATTCGCATGGAATGCATTTCACATTTTTAATGCTCATTACATTATCAGTATCTTTTTTTATACTTTCACCATATAAAAGCATATCTGCTTGTTTGGTTAAAAGTCCAGTTATTTTCCCTTTTTTTGTTTTGGTGTTAAATACAATCTTTTCGCAAGTACCATTATTTTCCCCATCATTAAATTTGGGTTTACCTACAATTTTACCTGTGCTATCCGGCCGGCCGTATGCTGTAACAATATTTTCTTTATTGTTTATTTCAATGTAGTCAGCGTTAAGTGTAAATCCATCATATTCAACATCGGCCACGCCAAAAAGGTATATTTTTTCTTCTTCGGGTTCAATTCGTATCGAATCTCTGGCACCGTACTTGATATTTGTTTCAAAAATGTTCTTTGTAAGGGTATCAACTTTAACTTTCTTGCTCTCGGGTGTAACTATTTGCAGCATATTCTCGTAGGAATATACTCTGCCAGTTATTAACAATAACACGATGATAATTAAGTTCTTATAAGTTGAGCCTAGCCCCACAAAGCAATATTTTTGTAAATAAATTAAACGCCTAAAATTACGCAAAATGTTTGTTTTTATTGCATTAGCCTAAATATTATGCCGAAGATTAACAAAAGTTTTAAAATAAAATGGATACTGCGAACAGCTCTAATTGTGCTGGTTTTGGGCGTATCTATATTTTTAAGTTCAGCTTTTAAAAATAAATCAAAGTTTAAAGGGGTTAAAGTAGTAGTTATCGATGCTGGTCATGGAGGGAAAGATCCTGGCTGTAATGGGGCAATGCACAATGAAAAAACTGTAACCTTGGCGGTGGCTCTAAAACTCGGGAAGTTGATCGAGCAACACATGAAAGATGTTAAAGTAGTTTATACGCGCGATAAGGATGAGTTTATAGAGCTAGAACAACGTGCTAAAATTGCAAATGATGCTGGGGCAGATTTATTCATCTCTATACACTGTAATGCAGCGGCTAAATTTGTGACTTACAAGGATAAAAAAGGAAAAATTCAATACAAAACCTGGAAAGATAAAAAGGGTAAGATTAGAAAGGTTGAGGTGCATAATCCAGTACCTTACGGAAGTGCTACATACGTAATGGGTATTAAGAACGAATCAGGTAAATTAACCGTAGCTAAACGCGAAAACTCCGCTATGTTATTGGAAGATAACTATGAAACAAAGTATGATGGTTTCGATCCTGAAAGTGATGAGGCGTACATCATAATGCGCATGTGGACGGGAGCTTTTGTTGAGCAAAGTGGTGATTTTGCAGCTAAAATTCAGGAAGAATACAGTAAAAAAGCAGGTCGAGTTGATAAAGGTGTTCACCGAGAAAGTTTATGGGTGCTTTGGCGCACAGCAATGCCAAGTGTTTTAACAGAAGTTGGGTTTTTAACTAATCCTGATGAGGAGAAGTTTTTGGGTAGCGAAAAAGGACAAAAATATCTAGCTACATCTATCTTTAGAGCGCTGCGCAGATATAAAGATAAACAAGAAGGACGTGATGAGGTAAAGTATAATGATGAAATTGAAAACATTGAAGCAATTCCGATTGAACATTATGTAACATCTGATTCTACTAAAGTCAAAGATGAGGTTGTGGAAGAAGAAACCAAGGATACTTTAACGGAGGATGAAAAGAAATTAATTGAGTTAAAAAATAAATCTAAGGAGATAAGTGCATCGGATGAAGCTAAGTACAAAGAATTAATTGCTAAGGCGGATAAGGCAAGTACATTTAAAAAGTACGAGGAAGCTTTAACAAATTATGAGGCAGCTTACAAAATAAAAACGGGAGCAGAGCTTAAAGATAAGATTCGTAAAACAAAATCTATTATTGAAAAATTGCAGTACGAGCAATTGTTGGCAGATTCAATGGCTAAAGTCAACGAAATCAATAAAGCAAGTGTTGATGCTTTAGTTAAAAAAGGTAACTCATTATTTGTGATGAAAGATTATAGTGGAGCCAAAGAACAATACGTTCAAGCATTAAAGCTAAAACCTAATGACAAAACAATTCAAGAAAAAGTTAAATCATGTGATAAGCTTTCGGCGCCAGTGGAAGAGCCACCTGTAAAAAATGATACTGTAAAGAAAAAGGAGACTCCTGACATTAAAGTTGTTGAAACCCCAGGCACCGAAATTACATTTAAAGTTCAGTTTGCCGCAGGCGATAAGGAGATTGATGTGAAATCGGATAAATACAAAGGCTTAGAAAATTTATGGAATTATAAAGTAGGTAACATTTATAAATATACTTCAGGTAGTTTCTCCAAACCAGACGATGCAGTAAAACACCAAACCAAAGTTAGATCTTTGGGCTACAAAGATGCTTTTGTTGTAGCCTTCAAAAATGGTGTGCGTATTGATTATAACGAAGCTGTTAAACTGATCAAGTAGATTTAACATTCTGATTTTCAATTTAATAGAAGTTTTTCAGTAATATTTTCCTCTAAAAATCACCTAAAACTGGCAAAAATACCTTGTTAGTATCGGAAAATGCATTATCTTCGCAGTCCAAAAAAAAATTAACAATGAGTAAACACTATGAGACGGTCTTCATTTTAACTCCCGTTTTGTCTGAAGATCAGGCAAAGGAGGCCGCAAAAAAATTTAAAAAAGTGTTGACCGATTTAGGAGCAAAGGTCAACCATGAGGAAAATTGGGGCTTAAAAAAACTAGCTTATCCAATCCAAAAAAAATCAACTGGTTTCTACCACTTGTTTGATTTCCATGCTGAAGGAACAGCAATTAGTGATTTAGAATTAGCATTTAAACGCGATGAGCGTGTATTGCGTTTCTTAACTGTGGCATTAGATAAGCATGCAAGTGCTTACGCTGAAAAACGCAGAAGTAAAGCAAAAGGTGAAGCTACTACAGATGCTCCAAAAAAGCCTCGTAAAGCAAAAACAGAAGCATAATCATTAAAAAAAATTAAACATGGCTCAAGCAGAAATTAGATACTTAAACCCTCCAACAGCAGAGGCGAAAAAGAAAAAGTATTGCCGTTTTAAGAAAAGCGGTATCAAATACATTGATTACAAAGACGGAGATTTTTTATTAAAGTTCATTAACGAACAAGGTAAGTTATTACCTCGTCGTTTAACTGGAACTTCAGTGAAGTATCAACGTAAAGTGGCACAAGCAGTTAAAAGAGCGCGTCATATCGCTATTTTACCTTACTTGGCTGATGGTTTAAAATAATTTAAAGAAATTGTAACAATGGAAGTAATTTTAAAAACAGACGTTAAAGGACTTGGATACAAGGACGACGTAGTTGAAGTTCGCCCAGGATATGGTCGTAACTTTTTAATTCCGAAAGGAGTAGCAGTTTTAGCAACTGAAAGTAACAGAAAAATTCAAGCTGAAAATACAAAGCAACGTTCTTTTAAAGAAGATAAATTGCGTAAAGAAGCTACAGCTAATGCTGAAAAATTAAATGCAGTAACTATTACAGTTGGTGCTAAGGCAGGAGAAAGCGGAAAAATTTTCGGTTCAGTTTCAAACATTCAAGTAGCTGAGGCTTTGAAAAAAGCTGGTTACGATGTTGAACGTAAAAATATTGAGCTTAACGAAGATGCTATTAAGAGCTTAGGTTCTTACACAGCTAAAGTTCGTTTATTCAAAGAAGTAGTAGCTAATGTTACTTTTGAAGTAATAGCTGAATAATATTTTTTGTCATTCAATTTAAAAGCCTTGTGTATTTACACAAGGCTTTTTTGTTTCCGAGAAAATGGTAATTGTAGTTTAGGTTTTTATTAGTTTAAAATAGCTGTTGTGTATTACAACAAAGTAAACTCCATTTTCAAGTTTTGTCAAATCTATTTGTTCACTGTTATTTTTACTGAAGGCCTTTTGAACTAATTTTCCAATTGTATTGTAAATACTAATACTGCCGAGTTCTGTGTCGGAAGTAATAGTTACAGAATGATCTGTTGGATTAGGAAATAAAACTGTTTTATAGCTTGTTGATGTATTAGGATTTAAACCTACACAAGTTTGAATGATTACATTTGAAATCGCCGTATCGCTGCAACCATTGATATCTGTTCCGGTTACAATATAACTGGTGCTAGTGCTTGGTAAAACTATTTGACTTGCAGTTGTTACGCCATTATTCCACAAGTAAGTATTGGCGCCAATTGCGGTAATTAAAACAGAATCACCACTGCACGTTATAACTGAATTTGAGCTAACATTTGGTTTTGGATTTACTGTTACTGTGCAAGTTGCTACACTTGCACATCCATTTGTTTTTCCTGTTACAGTATATGTAGTGGTAACAGCTGGAGTTACATTTAAAGCGTTATTGCTTGAACCTGTATTCCAAGAATATGATGTAGCACCTGATGCTGTAATTGTTGTAATTATTCCTTGGCAAGTAGTTTGCGAAGTGGCAGTTACAGTTGGGTAAGAATAAACGTTTATTGTTTTAGAATACGAAACACTGCTTCCAAAAGAGTTTGTTGCTGTGAGTGTAACGGTATAAGTTCCTGGAGCATTATAAGTAACAGTGGGCAGTTGTGTACTCGCTGTATTAGGTGTTCCTCCAGGCATCGACCAGGCCCAAGTGTTAGGTGTGTTATCAGACGCATCTAGTAAAGTAACTGTTTGGCCAATACATAGTGCAGGGTCGGAAAATGCAAAATTAGCGTTGGGTATATTTGATGCAGCATCATTTCTTTCGTACCAAATTGGTGAGGTGTATATTGTATTCCCATCAGTTTGCGTAATTTGTAAGTAATAGTAATACTTACTGTTGTTTGCAATGTTGTGTGTATAGTTTAATGTTGACGTGTTGTTTACAGTAGTTAGTAGGGTAGCCGTTGTTCCGCTGCCAGGAACTCCATAATAAACTTTTATCGAAGCAACATTATCGCCTGCATCCGCGTCTATTACACTAGCTGATAATGTAGGCGAACCAGCTCGTTTTATAATACTTCCCAATGGTTGTGCCGCTATTGTAAAATTCACTTTTGTATTCCAATCATCCGAACTATAAAACCTCATTTTTTTGAAGGCATCTAAAATATTTGCTCTTGTTAGGGATGGGGCTAATACCACTAACCTTCCTGCTGATTGTCTTCCGAAAACTGAATTATGTGTATCATGGTCCAAGCCTACACCAACATGATATCCTCTTTTTAAAGCAGTTTGATAAATATTTAAATAGTTGCCAGATGCAGGATTAGAGTAGTTTGTGTTAGTGGAGTAGGCTGGTCCACTTTTCATAGCTAAACCAACTATTGCGCTATCTGCAAGGTAATCATATGCAGCAAGAACGTTTGAATAATCAGTAGAATTGGGATGTGCTAAATATGCAAAGCTATTCGGAGCCCTGTTGATTTTTTTCCATAAGCTCGCGTAATCAGTTTGTGTTACTAAAACATCATAGCCTTTGTAATCCCATCCAAATAATGAATCTGAACCATAAATCAAGACATGTCCACCACTTGAAATTACACCCCACTCTTGTCCATATAACGCAACAAATGAACCATCAATATTTGCTGTATTTGCATCATTTACGCCAAGATGCCATTTTGCAGCAGATGATAAACCTGCACTTGCATGGTTATGTTCCGAAATGCCATAAAAATCAATATGTTGCGAAGCTTTGGCGTAATTAAATGCTTGCAGGGGTGTTGTCATCAAAGAAGTAATTGAATCTTGATTCCCATCGGAATAAGATGTGTGACTATGTATGTTTCCAAAATAATGATTCAATGTTACTTGTGCATTTGTATTGAACACACAAATGAAGCTTATTATGTATAAAATAGTTTTCATTGCTTTTTTAGTTTGTTGAACAATTGCAGTTTTTTTCAATTGTCTCAAAGTTTTCAAAGTCATCCAATTCTTCAATTTTTTTCCAGTAGGCACAGGCTTCTTCTTTATCGTTTAAATTAAATTTACAAAATCCTAATTTGTAATAAGCCTCTTCAAAACCGGGTCTTAATTGTAAAAGTTTGCTGTACCATTTAATTGCCTTTTTATATTTTTTATGCGCATATAATAAATTAGCTTTTTCGTGACAGATGAGAAAACTATCTGCTTGTAATTTTCGAGCTCTGTTTAAGTCTCTGTTCGCTTTCCTGTAAATACCTTGATTAGCCTTTGCTCGGTAAATATAGCCTTTTGAATTTTTCTTTGAATATTTTATTTCTTTACTGAAATATTTACTGGCATTTTTATAATTCTTTAAATTATAACTAGCTAGGCCAGCGTAAAAATAAATATCACTTTGTTGAGGTGATAGCTTTAGTGCAGAATCAAATTTGTTTAATGCTAATTCAAAATTTCCTATTGAAAAAAAATCTTTCCCTTGTTTAAAAAGCTCTTCGGGTTTTTGTGCAAAACACAAAGTTGTAAATATTAAAGCAAATGAAAGATTTACAAAACGGTATTTATTTGTATTAAGCAATCTAAAAAGTATTTAATTTACATTAAAACTTAAAATGGTTTAGATCTTGAATATTAGCTTAATTCAACTCTTGTATGGTATTCATCTTAAAGTGCACTAAAAGTAGTCTTATTTTAATTTAAAAGCAAGATTTTACAAATGTGTTTTACGGGAAAATGCCAAAGTTTTATTCAGATTGAAAGTTAAAATCTTTTAAAAACATTCTAAAATTCAAGTCTTAATTTTAAATAGTTTTAGGCATATATAATATCCTTAAGTAATGCAACAATACCACGATTTAATGCAACATGTGCTAGATAAGGGCACAGTTAAAACCGACAGAACAGGGACAGGAACGATTAGTGTTTTTGGCTACCAAATGCGCTTTAATTTAGCAGAAGGTTTTCCGTTAATGACGACAAAAAAGGTGCATACTAAGTCTATTTTTCATGAGCTATTATGGTTTTTGCAAGGTGATACAAATATTAAATATTTAAAGGATAATGGTGTTAGTATATGGGACGAATGGGCCGATGAAAACGGAAATTTAGGTCCCGTTTATGGACATCAATGGCGTAATTGGCCAAAACCTGATGGTTCGACAATTGATCAGATAACAAACGTTATCAATATGATTAAGAAAAGCCCTGACTCTCGCCGATTAATTGTTAGTGCTTGGAACGTTGCCGATATTGATAATATGAAATTGCCTCCATGCCATGCGTTTTTTCAATTTTATGTGGCAGATGGAAAATTAAGTTGTCAACTTTATCAGCGTAGTGCCGATATATTTTTAGGGGTTCCTTTTAATATTGCTTCGTATGCTTTATTGGTTCATATGGTTGCTCAGGTTTGCGATTTACAAGTAGGTGATTTTGTACACACACTTGGCGACGCACACATTTATTCAAATCATATTGAACAAGCTAAATTGCAGCTCAGTCGTGATTTTCGAAAACTTCCTACTTTAAAATTAAATCCAGCTATTAAAAATATTTTCGATTTTAAATACGAAGATTTTACCATTGAAGGTTACGACCCTCATCCACACATTAAAGCAGCTGTGGCAGTTTAGTAAATGAAATTTAAATTTATTTGTTTTGCATTAATTCTTATTCTTTTTAGTTTAAGTGTATCATTCAAATCAGGGGGTGATAAATTTACTTTTTTGATTGAGGATGTTTATAGTCTTTCGAATGGTAGAATATCCATTGTTGGTCAAGTAAAATCAGGTACAGTAAAGTTAAAGGATAAGTTATTGATTTCTGTAAAATCTAAAAGCCAAACATTGACTATAGAAAAAATGGAGATTTTCGCTAAGCCAAATCAGCATGATGTTGCCTATGCCAATGATTTTGTTTCCTTTACCGTTTCTGGAATTTCAAAGGATAAAGTTCCTCTGAAAACGCTTATTACAAAAAAATAATTTTCTATTTGATAGAGAAAGTTTATTTGGGATTAACGGACAATCTTCAATTTTAAATAAAAAATTGTAAATTCGTCATACTTTGAATTCTAAAAACTAACTTAACCATGCGTCAAATTTTTATTTTCATTTCGTTTTTTATTTTAGTAGCCACTGGGGTAATTGCATTTTTTTGGTTACCAATATTGTGGTCGCTTATTATTACACTTCCGCTTATTTTAATGACGTTGCAAGATGCTTTTCAAACAAAGCATTCTTTAAAACGTAATTTCCCTTTGTTAGGTCGTATGCGTTGGGCAGCAGAGTGGATGCGACCTAAGGTATATCAATATTTTATCGAAAGTGATACAAGCGGTGCGCCATTTAATCGTCAAAGTAGAAGCGTGGTGTATCAGCGTTCAAAAAAAGTAAATGATACAACTCCTTTCGGAACTCAATTAAATGTTTATGAAGTGGGTTATGAATGGTTAAATCACAGCATTAATCCAATACCTCATGAGCAAGTAAATCATAATCCTCGAGTTATAGTTGGCGGACCGGATTGCAAGCAACCGTATAGTGCAAGTATTTATAATGTTTCGGCAATGAGTTATGGAAGCTTGAGTAAAAATGCAATCATGGCGTTAAATGGTGGAGCTAAAATAGGAGGATTTGCTCACAATACTGGTGAAGGTGGTTTAAGTCCATATCATCTAGAACCTGGCGGGGATATTATTTGGCAAATCGGAACAGGATATTTTTCGTGCAGAAATGTGGATGGAACTTTTAATTATGATGCATTTGCTGAAAGAGCAACTTTGCCTAATGTAAAAATGATTGAAATAAAAATGTCGCAAGGAGCTAAGCCTGGCCATGGTGGTATTTTACCGGCAGCCAAAGTTTCCGATGAGATTGCTAAAATTCGGTTGGTTGAAAAAGGTAAAGATGTTTTATCACCACCTTACCACACCGCATTTTCTACTCCTATCGAAATGATGAATTTTATAAAGCGTTTGCGTGAACTATCCGGTGGAAAACCAATTGGATTTAAACTTTGTATTGGTCGTAAAGCCCAGTTTATAGCTATTTGCAAAGCAATGATAAAAACTGGTATTATGCCCGATTTTATTACAGTTGATGGTGGTGAAGGTGGAACAGGGGCTGCACCTTTAGAATTTAGTAATTCGGTTGGTATGCCATTAAGAGATGCTTTATCTTTTGTAAACGATACTCTAAATGGTTTTGGATTAAAGCGTCACATTAAAATAATCGCATCTGGGAAAGTGCATACTGGTTTTGATTTAGTGAAGAATTTATCTTTAGGAGCGGATATGTGCAATAGCGCCAGAGCAATGATGCTTTCGCTAGGATGTATTCAAGCCTTGGAGTGTAATACAAATAATTGCCCAACTGGAGTGGCAACACAAAAAGAATCTCTTTATAAAGGTTTAGATGTGGCAGATAAAAGAGTACGTGTTGCTAATTTTCATCACGAAACTGTTAAAGCGGCAGTTGAATTAATGTCGGCTGCAGGGGCTAAAGAACCGCACGAATTGCATCGCTCTTTTATTTACCGTCGTATTTCTCAAGGTCAGATTTCTACATATGCCGAAATTTATCCTCCTTTATTAAAAGGTAGCTTATTAGATGCACCTTACCCTCAAGGTTGGGAATTAGATATGATGAATAGCAGCGAACTGAGCTTTGATTCACCTATACATTATTAGTATATTATCGTTTATTAAACGGTTGAGCTTTTTTGATAAATATCAAAAAATCGTCCATTTGTTATTTGTAGTTTTGTCAAGTAAAACTATAGAATGAAAATAATACGTTTAATATTTACCCCTATTTGGAAACTTTATTTTCTGTTGGTTTCAATTACAACGTTTTTAGTTTTCTTTCCTTTGTTTTTTATTTTTTTGCGTAGCAGAAAAACCTATAAAATTGTTTTCTTTTTACAACGTGTTGTTTCTTTTATTGGCTGCACGCTATCTTTTATTTTTGTTAAAAAAATCGATAAAACCAATGGGGTTGTAATTCCGAAAAATTGTGTTATTGTAGCCAATCACTCTTCTTATTTGGATATCGTTTTGAGTTATTTTGTTTTGCCAAATTACTATTCCTTTATGGGTAAATATGAACTAAAGAAGGTGCCTCTTTTTCGTGAATTTTTTCGTGATATGAATATTGCTGTTAATAGGAAAAGCACAACTGATGCGCACAAAGCGTTTGTTAAAGCTGGTGAAGAGATTGATAGAGGAAATAGTATTTACATATTTCCCGAAGGAACTATCTCCTCTAAAGGAGAATTAATAAAATTTAAGAACGGTGCGTTTAAGTTGGCTATTGATAAGCAAGTATGTATTTTACCAGTTACTTATCTTAATAACTGGAAAATCCTTCAAAATGGCGGGTTTTTCAAGAGTTTTGGTAACCCCGGAATAGCTAAAATAGTAATTCACCAACCTATAAGTACTGTTGGGATGACTGATGAAAATTTGGTATCTTTGCGAACACAAGTTTTTGATTTAATAAATAATACACTTAATGAGTACCGAAAAAAATAATTCAGCAATCACAAATCAAACTATTGATGAAATTGCTCATTTAGCTCGCTTAGAGTTTAATGATGAAGCAAAAGTAGAGATTGCAAAGGATATGAATAGAATGTTAGGCTTTGTAGACAAACTAAATGAATTAAATACGGATGGAGTTGAACCATTAATTTATTTAACTGAGCAAGATAATGTTTTACGTGAGGATGAAGTTAAACAAACGATCAGCCAGCAAGAGGCGCTGAAAAATGCACCTAAAAAGGATAGCGATTATTTTAAAGTTCCAAAAGTTATTAATCAATAAATTTAAACCCAGAAAGTATCTGGGTTTTTTTACAACTAAATAATTAGAGTTATGCAAGCACAAGATTCAGATCAATTTATTTGGCCATTGGGTAAATTACAGTTTGAAGAAAATTATACGGCAGAAAAAAGAAGTGAAATGATTGCTAAGCTTGAGTCATTGCCTGGAGATTTAATAAAATTTACTCCAAATTTAAATGATGAAAACATGAAGTTTTCATACAAGCCAGGCGGTTGGAATTGCAGCCAAATTATACATCATGTAGCTGATAGCCATATGAATGCTTTTATTCGTATAAAACTTGCTCTTGTTGAGGAAAATCCAACAATTAAACCATACAACCAAGATAGCTTTGTAACATTAGCTGATTCTAAAATGGCTATAGATTCTTCATTAAAAATAATAGAAGGAGTTCATGCACGAATGGTTGTTTTATTGAAAGCGATGAAGGAAGAAGAATTCAATAGAACTGTTTTTCATCCTGAATATCAAAAAACGTGGTCAATTAATCAATTATTAAGTATTTATTCATGGCACGGACATCATCATTTGGCTCAAATGAAGGTAGCTTTGGAACAAAAATTCTAAAAATAATTAAGACTTTTTAGAAAGCTGCAAACATACAACCCAGCTGTTTCGGTTCTTAAGCGTGTTTGCCCTAAACTTATGGCTGAATAATTTTTTTGAAGAGCTAATTCAATTTCTTTGTTGCTAAAATCACCTTCAGGTCCTATTAAGCATAGTGTTGAATCTTTTTCTTGGGCAATATTTTGAATGGCTTGAGTATTATCATTGCAATGAGCAATAAGCTTCTTGCCCTTAAAATTTTCTTGCTGATTGATAAAATCTTTGAAATTTATTAGTTCGTTTACTTTGGGTAACTTAGCCTGAATAGATTGTTTAACGGCACTTTCAACTATTTTATGAATGCGTTCAATTTTTACAACTTTCCTTTCTGATTTTTCGCATTGTAAAAATGTAATTTCATCAATGCCTAATTCAACACATTTTTCCAACATCCATTCAATTCTATCAATGTTTTTAGTAGGTGCAATTGCTAAATGAAAGTAATAGTTATGTACACTCGATTCTGTTTTGGTTAAAATTTTAGCAACACAGGTTTTATGATGTACTTCAAGCAATTCGCTGTCGTAAAAGAAGCCATCGCCAGTAATAACTCTAATTTTACTTCCAGCATTCATGCGCAAAACTTTCGCGCAATGATGCGATTCTTCTTCATTTAAGTATATTAAAGTCCCTTCAATTTTATTACCTATAAAAACATGCATAGGCAAATATATTGTTTTTAAAGCTTAGGGAGCAACATCTCCCATTAAATATTTGGGTTCTTCCCTAACAACAACAACTGGTTTCTTGGTTTTATTTTTCGATTTTTCTTTTTGAATGGGCTTTCCAGAAGCATCTTTAGTTATTGTATTTATTTGTGCAGGCGTATTGGTGCACTTAGTAGGTGCTTTTTTGTTGGTATCCGTAACAATTGTTTGTCCTTTCACAAGCTCTTGCTCTATAACTACTGTATCACCAGTTAGTAGAATAGGTTTGTTTTCCGGTACTTTTATTTTGGAAGTATCTTTGTTTGTTGTTGGCTGTTGCACATAAGCAGGCTCGCCCATTGTTTTGTGTTTTTGAGCATTAGCATTGCTAGCATTGAATAGCCAAAAACCAAAAGTTAGAAACAATGTAATAGCAAATTTTCTTAGTGGATTGTAGTATTGAATTTTCTCCACAAATTCTTCTACGCTCATTTCGCTTAATTGGTCTTCTGTGAATCTTCCACATATTTTTTCACCAACATTGTTTTCAAAAAATGTTTTTATTTCATTTTTAGTTTTATTACTAAAGTCAATTACTGATTTAGCGCAGCTTTTGCAAAATGCGCCTGTACTTTCAGGAATCATTTTATTCCAATCTTCATGACATGGATTTTCTATTCGGATATTCATAGCAAATGATTTTAGTTGTTTTAATTGGGTTTGCCTGTTTCGTCTTTCGAAGGAGTAATAATTTCAGGATCTCTATATATTACCATTCCAACTTTTGTGGGCTGAGGCTCAGGAATGTATTTCGGACCGCCTAAAATTGTTTTTGGTTTTTTAGGTTCTTTTTGTTTAGTAGTATCGGTTGGCGTTTTAATTTTACCTTTCACAACTTCTTCTTGTGGATGGTAACTTGGTTTGCCCATTAATTTTGGCTTATTACCTGTTTGAGCATTTAAATTACTGCTTCCAAATAACCACATACCAAAGGTTAAAAATAGCGTAATGGCAAATTTTTTGATGGGGTTATAATATTGCAATTTCGTTACAAACTCGTCAACACTCATTTCTGTAAGTTGGTCTTCGGTAAACCTTCCGCAAACTTCTTTTCCTTTATTGCTTTCAAAAAAGGTTTTAATTTCATTTTTAGTTTTGTTAGTGAAATCAATAACTGATTTTGCACAACTATTACAAAATGCGCCAGTACTTTCAGGAATCATTTTGTTCCAATCTTCGTGGCATGGTTCTTCAATTCTAACGTTCATAAGCTTTGATTTTACATTTAGATGCATGCTGAAAATATATTCCATAAAATAACTGTAACTTTTTTTGATGGCTAACATTATGAATGTAAAAGAAAGATTTATGAATAAAGTGATTCTCTTGCTAATGTTGCCATTATTAATGGGACTTAGCGCCAAAGCACAAGTTTTTGATTATGTGTATAAGAAGCAAATAAGCGATAAGGGTTTATACACTAATTATAAGCGACCAATTGTATATAATTACGAGCGCGAAGCCGATATGCAATTTAATAAACGCGTTTGGCGAGAAATTGACTTGCGTGAAAAGCAAAATTTACCACTTTATTATCCTGTAGATTTGCATCGTACAAGGATTTCTTTATTTCAATTGTTGCAAAAATACATTGCCACGGGCGATATTTATGCTTTTGCCGACGAAGAATTCTTGGTTCAATACGATAAAGCAAAAGTAAAATCTATGTTGTTTATGTGCGATAGTTTAGAGGAACATGTTGTAATTCCTGAAACAGGTGAAGATAGCGTTATAATTAGATGGGTTTGCGACTCCACAAGTATTTACCGCAAAGTTTTGAAATATAGATTAAAAGAGGATTGGTTTTTTGATAAACAACGATCTGTTATGGAGTGCCGTATAATTGGAATATGCGCTTATGAAATGGTTGAACGTGATGATGAATTCTTTCCAAAGGAATTGTTTTGGGTAAGCTTTGAGCAATGTCGTCCTTTTTTTGCTAATCATGAAGTGTATAATACTAAAAACGATGTGGAACGAATGACTTATGATGATTTGTTTATGAAACGAAGATTTAGCAGCAGTATCGTTAAGGAATCAAATGTATATGACAGAGAAATAAACGAATATACCAAAGGACTTTCTGCATTGCTCGAATCGGATAGGGTTAAAGATGATATTTATAAGTATGAGCATGATTTGTGGCATTTTTGATTTGATTTATTCCTGTCAACAAATATTTAAACCGCCCATAAATAATATTAAAAACTGTATTATCTTTTAAGTACCTTTGAGCTACCATGAGCGAGATAATTAGTTTAAAGCATATAGCTAAAAAGTATATCATAGGTTCTGAAGAAATTCATGCACTTAGAGATGTATCAGTTGATATTTTTAAAAACGAGTATGTAGCTTTAATGGGACCATCTGGTTCTGGTAAATCAACATTAATGAATATGTTGGGTTGTTTGGATACTCCTTCTAGTGGCGAGTATGTCTTAAACGGAATTTCAGTTGCCAAAATGATTGATGATGAATTGGCAGAGGTTCGTAATAAAGAAATTGGTTTCGTTTTTCAAACCTTTAATTTATTACCTCGTTCAACAGCTCTTGAAAACGTTATGCTTCCTTTAGTTTACGCTGGTATGCCAAAAGCTGCTCGTATACAAAGAGCAACAGAAGTTCTTGAACAAGTAGGTTTAGGAAATCGAATGACACATAAACCAAATGAATTATCTGGCGGTCAGCGCCAACGTGTTGCTATTGCGCGCGCCTTAGTAAATAAGCCTGCAATTATTTTGGCCGATGAGCCAACAGGGAATTTAGATTCTAAAACTTCTGTTGAGATTATGGGGCTATTTGAGGAAATCCATAAAAATGGAAATACAATTATCTTGGTAACTCACGAAGAAGATATTGCATTGCATGCACATCGTATTGTTCGATTAAAAGATGGCTTGGTTGAAACAGACACTGTAAATCCAAATCCAATTACCTTTTCAAGCCGTATTTCTCAGTTTCAAGGCAAAGAATAAAATGTTACCTTTGTGTTTTATACACCTATGGTCAAGTTATTTTACAAACGATTTTCCTTTTCATTTTTCACTGTTTTATTATTTTTAACAGTATTTACTGTTTCATTTAAAATTAAAAATTCTGCTGAGGATTTTAAAACGGTAATTATTGGTAACCAAACTTGGATGGCCGAAAACTTAAATGTGAGTAAGTTCAGAAACGGTGATATTATTCCTGAAGCTAATACAAAAGAGTTATGGATTAAAGCATCGCGAGAGAGAAAACCAGCTTGGTGTTATTATCAAAACAAAACGGCAAATGGTTTAATACACGGTAAACTTTACAATTGGTTTGCAGTAGATGATGCTAGAGGTATTGCGCCAGAAGGTTGGCACGTTGCAAGTAATACCGATTGGGATAAGCTAACGGATGCACTTGGAGGTGAAATGGAGGCTGGTGAGAAATTGAAGAAATCAAAACCAAACAAAAAGGCTAAAATTGAGCTAAAATCATTTGATGCAACCATGAGTGGAATGTGTGACGAAGAACAAAATTTTTATTTCATAAACTTTATTGGATATTTTTGGAGTACAACTCAAATAAGTAGTAATGATGCTTGGGCTAAGTACATTAGTGTTTTCGGAAAATCGTTTAGTAATACTAATGATACCAAAACATCTGGTTTTCCTATTCGTTGTGTAAAGGATTAAGAAGATATTTCTTATCTTTAATTTGTGAAATTAACAGTTAAAATTTTTATTCTATTTGTTTTTTGTTCGTTGCTTAAAACGAACGGACAGAATTTAATTCCTAATCCTACTTTAGATTTTCATTCGCAATGTCCTCAAAGCAGTTCTCAGTCATTATTTGTAGCGGCTCCTTGGGAAGAATTAGTTCCAACTGTTGATTACTATCACAACTGTGCAAGCGAATCATCAGGTAAGGGTAGAACCTGTCCAGGAGAAGTTGGCATTCATTTATGGTGGGGTGCGCATGTTAATGGTTATCGTGAGTATTTTGGTATTCAACTATCACAACCTTTAGTGGCTGGTAGTGTATATTATGCTGAGTATTGGGTAAAGCGTGAAAATTCATATATCTACGCTAGCGATGATATTGGTATGTACATAAGAGCAGGTAAACCAACTAGTACAAATTATATCAACTATTGGAATTTAGTGCCTCAAATTGAAAACCCACAAGGGCAAATAATTTATAACGATTCAACTTGGACCAAAATATGTGGAACTTACCTTGCGCAAGGCGGAGAGGATTATATTGTTTTTGGTTGTTTTAAAAATGAATCAAATATTACTTTAGTCAATATAAACCCAAGTGGTGGCGATAGATGCTATTATTACTTTGATGATTTTTATTTTGGTTTGGCTAGTCAACTTAATAACACCAATGCTTGCTCTATAAACGATGTTACGCATGATGTGTTTAAATGTAAAGAGGATGGAATGGTTTTGCCAAATATTTTCACACCTAATAATGATTCGATAAATGATTATTATCTCCCAGTAACACTTCCAAATCATACCATTGAGAGAATTGAAATGAAAATTTATGACCGATGGGGTAAAAAAATTGCTGATATAAAGGAAAGTGAGATACGAGGTTGGGACGGCACACATAACGGCAAAGACATGAACGACGGAATATATTATGTTGTTCTTATTTATTACGAATCTCCCTACGGTTTTGAAGGAAAATTAAAAGGTTTTTTTCATCTATTAAGATGATGTATCGGTTTGATGCTTTTTGTGTTTATTCTCTATATTTGTTTTCGCGCAATACTATTTAAATGATATCCGAACTAGAGAAGTACATAAACAAATGTGTTAAAATTTCTGAAGCAGAAATGGATCAGATTGTTGGCATATTTGAAAGAGTAAAATTCTCTAAAAAAAGTATGCTGCTGCAACATGGTGAAGTTTGCAAGTTCGAGGGATTTATTATTAAGGGTTGTGTTAAAACTTATTTTATAAATAAAGATGGTGTTGAAGTTATTCTTGCTTTTGCTACCGAAAATTGGTGGGTTAGCGATATAATGAGCTTTCAAGAACAAACGCCTAGTAATATGTTTATCGAAACATTAGAAGATACTGAGATGCTCGTTCTTACAAAGGCCGCAAAGGAAGAACTTTTAGATAAACATCCAGTTCTCGAAAAAATGTTTCGTTTAATGATTCAGCGCCATTTGTATTCCTATCAAGAAAGATTATTTGGTAACATAGCACTAACTGCTGAAGAAAGGTACGATATTTTTTTAAAGAAGTACCCAGCCTTGCCACAGCGCATTCCGCAGCATTTAATCGCTTCTTATCTTGGTATTTCTGCTGAATTCTTAAGTCGTTTGCGCGCTAAAAGATCTAAAAAATAATTTTCTTTTTGTAATTTCTTGAACTAGGTCAATGAAAATTGCTTTTCGTTGGGCGTACCTTTGTATTGTAAATTATTTAATCATGGATAGAAAAGATTTTATAAAAAAGGGTTTTTTAGGAACAGCAATGTTTGCCGCAACGGGTGCACTAGGCAATTTATTAAAAAATAGCATTGATGAACTAACCGAACTTGATGTTGTAGGATTTAATCATATTCCAAATACAAATTCAAAAATTATGGCAAATACAGTTTTACACAAAGCCAGTACTAGAGGTGTTGCAAACCACGGTTGGCTTAATTCGCATCATACATTTAGTTTTGCAAACTATCATAATCCCGAAAGAATGCATTTTGGTGTTTTAAGGGTTTTAAACGATGATATTGTTGAAGCAGGAATGGGTTTTGGCACTCATCCTCATGATAATATGGAAATTATCAGTATCCCTTTGGAAGGCGACCTAGAACACAAAGATAGTATGGGAAACACCGCGGTAATTAAAAACGGTGATATTCAGGTTATGAGCGCTGGCACAGGCATTACTCATAGCGAGTACAATAAGAATGCTGATAAGAAAGTAAAATTTCTTCAAATATGGGTGTTTCCTAATAAACGTAATGTTGAACCTCGATACGACCAAATTACGTTGAAGGAAGTGGATAGAAAAAATAAATTGCAACAAATTCTATCACCAAATAAGGATGATGATGGTGTTTGGATTCATCAAAATGCTTGGTTTCATTTGGCAAAGTTTGACAATCAGTTTTCGGTGGATTACACATTAAAAGATAAAGCAAACGGAGTTTACGCTTTTATTCTTAGTGGCGATTTTACAATTAATAACCAAGTTCTTAATTCAAGAGATGGACTAGGAATATGGGATGTAGATACTCTTAAAATTCAGGCTAATTCTCAGGACGCTGAAATATTGCTAATGGAAGTTCCAATGAGTTTATAAATAAAACAACAAAATAATAACAATTAAAAATAAATAAAATGGCAAAATCAATTTGGGCATTAGACCCTACACACTCTGAAGTTGGCTTTAAAGTAAAGCACATGATGTTTACAAATGTTTCAGGAAAGTTTAATAACATTTCGGTTGCATTAGAAAATGAAAACGACGATTTTTCAACTTCTACCATCGAGTTCAGTGCTGATATTAATTCAATCGATACTAGTAACTCTGATAGAGATAATCACTTAAAAAGCGCTGATTTTTTCGATGCTGAAACATTTCCAAAGATGAGTTTTAAATCTAACGCTATTCAGCATGTTAGTGGAAACACTTACAAAGTAAACGGCGATTTAACAGTTAAGAATGTTACAAAGCCAGTTCAATTGGATGTTGAATATAGCGGTTTAATGAAAGATCCTTGGGGAAATGTTAAAACGGGTTTTTCAATTGAAGGTAAAATTAATCGTAAAGATTTTGGCTTAAGCTGGAATGCAGCTCTTGAAACAGGTGGCGTTTTGGTTGGAGAAGAGGTAAAATTATTATCTGAAATTCAGTTAGTGAAACAATAAGAATAGCTGAAATAGTAAAACAAAAAAGCCCTTTGCATTAGCAAGGGGCTTTTTGTTGTCCGACCAGGTTTCGAACCTGGACTCTTCTGAACCAAAATCAGACGTGTTGCCAGTTACACCATCGGACAATTTGGGCGACAAAAATAATATTTAAATTCTAATTAAAAAAATTTTATTTCTATTCTTCTAGTTTTCTTTCAAATCTTAAAAAATGTTATTTCAACACTTTTATGGTAATAAACGGCATTAATTTGTGTTATGCAAGGGCATTAAACTCAATTATTTTCCTAAATTCGCAACTTATTGTAAAATTCTATGAACTACAAAAAACTCAACAATATCATTGGCTGGCTAGTTTTTGCTATTGCTACTTTCGTTTACGTTTCAACTATTGAGCCCACAGCAAGTTTTTGGGACTGTGGCGAGTACATTGCCTGTGCTAATGGTCTAGAGGTTGGTCACCCTCCCGGAGCTCCATTTTTCTTGTTAATTGGTCGTTTCTTTATCTTGTTTGCAGGTGGTGATATTCAAAAGGCTGCGTATTGGGTAAACGTAATGAGTGCTTTGTGCAGTTCATTCACCATTTTGTTTTTGTTTTGGAGTATTACTCGTTTGGCGCGCAAAATCATTGGTGGTGCTATCGAAGAGCTTTCTCAAGGTAATATTTTAGCTATTTTAGGCGCAGGTACCATCGGTGCTTTGGCGTATACTTTTAGTGATTCATTTTGGTTTTCAGCAGTTGAAGGCGAGGTTTATGCTATGTCTTCGTTCTTTACAGCAATTGTGTTTTGGGCAATTTTAAAATGGGAAGAAGAAGATACTCCAGATAACAGAGTTGGCGCATTACGTTGGATTATTTTAATTGCCTATTTGATGGGATTATCAATTGGTGTCCATTTACTAAACTTACTTGTTATTCCTGCAATTTGCTATATTTTCTATTTCAAACGTTATAAAGCTGATTTAAAAGGATTTATTATTTGTGGTGTTGTTTCTATTTTAATTTTAGGTGGTATTCAAGGTGGCATCATTCCTGGTATTGCTAAATTGGCAGCTGATTATGAGTTGTTCTTTGCAAACTCAATGGGAATGGGCTTCACAACGGGTACTGTTGTTTTCTTTTTATTCTTATTAGGCGCTATTACAAGCACCATCGTTTATACGGTTAATCGTAAAAAAACATATTTATACTTAGCGATTGCTTTAACCGCTTTACTTGCAATATTTGGATTCGCTTCTGCTTACTTCCCAGGTGGAATGTTTATGCGAATTTTAATTATTGGTGGTGCAGCTTTAGCGTTGTATTTGTTAAGAGAGAAATTTGTTGCTCTAAGCACAATATCATTAAGCTTCGCGGCTTTACTAATTGGTTATTCAACCTTCTTCGTTTTGGTAATTCGTTCTCAAGCTAATCCTCCAATGGATGAAAATAATCCTGAGAATGCTGTAACATTGTTATCTTACTTACAACGTAAGCAATATGGTGATTGGCCAATTGGTTACGGTCAATACTACAACGCACCAGTAGATGGGTATATTGATGACGAACCTACTTATGCTAAGGATCCAGCTAATGGAAACTATAAAATGGTAGATGATGGTAAAAACGCTATCCCAAAATATAAGGAAGAGTATTGTACAATTTTCCCTCGTATGTGGAGTCAAAGTCATGGCGGACAATACAAAGATTGGGCAGGAATAAACGATGGTGAAGGTGTACCAACTGGTGATACAGATGAAAGCGGTAATCCAATATTGGTTCCAACAATGGGAGCTAACTTGCACTATTTCTTTAACCACCAAATTCGTTACATGTATTGGCGTTATTTTGCTTGGAACTTTATAGGCCGTCAAAATGATGTTCAAGGTATGAATGATAATCCTTTGGAGGGTAACTGGCATTCTGGTATAAAATCGTATGACGAAAGTGCTTATGGTGCTGATTATTCATATACTCCGCATCCTTTACGTAACAATAAAGGTACTAATCACTTCTTCTTTATTCCGTTTATATTAGGATTATTAGGGGCTGTGTACCACTTTATAAAAAATACAAAGGACTTTTTTGTGGTGCTGTGCTTATTCTTCTTTACAGGTTTAGCAATTGTAATGTATCTTAATCAATATCCAAATCAGCCACGTGAGCGAGATTATGCTTATGCCGCCTCGTTCTACGCTTTTGGTATTTGGATAGGTTTGGGTGTTTTAGGTTTATTTGCATTATTAAATAAATTAGTGAAGAATAATAAAGTTGCTACAGCAAGTTTAGCAACGTTGTTAAGTGTTTCAGTGCCATACCTTATGGCTGCTGAAGGTTGGGATGATCATGACCGCTCGTTAAGAACTATGTCGCGTGATTTTGCAATCAATTACTTAAACTCTTGCGCTGAAAATGCAATCATTTTTACAAATGGAGATAACGATACTTTCCCATTATGGTACGCTCAGGAAGTTGAACATATACGTACTGATGTTCGTGTTGTTAATTTAAGTTTATTGCAAACAGATTGGTATATCGATCAAATGCGCCGTAAGGCATACAAGTCAGAGGCGGTGCCGTTTACGTTAAAGCCTGATATGTATGCAAATGAAAAAAACAACGTTGTAATTTTGGATAATAGCGGAAAGCTTGGTGCAGTAAAAGCTCAAGAGTTAATGAATATTGTTAATACCGATAATCCTGATTATAAAAAACAAGCAGGAGCTGGTGAGTACTACACATATTTACCTACTTCTCAAGTGGCTTTACCAGTTGATTCGATGAAGGTAGTTACAAACGGAACAGTTGATAAATCAATGGCTGGACGTATTGTGAAGAATGTTATTTGGGACGTGAAAAAACCATACTTGTATAAAAATGATTTAATGGTATTGGATTTAATTGCAGGCTTTAACTGGGATCGTCCAATTTACTTTGCGGTAACTGCTGGTGCTGATGCATATTTGAATCTAGATGAGTATCTTCAATTAGAAGGTTTAGCATACCGTTTAGTTCCAATTAAATCTAGTAAGGAGGAAATGCAAGGTGGTGTGCGTATCTCAACAGATATTATGTATAATAATATCATGAATAAATTTGTTTGGGGTGGTATGAATAAACCAGGCGTAAACTTAGATGAAAACTCATTACGTTTCTCTGATAACATGCGCATGCAAGTGGGTTCATTAGCAACCGCTTTAGCTCGTGAGGGTAAAAAGGATAAGGCAATTAAAGTTTTAGATAAAGCAATGGCTGAAATGCCTGAAGAGAATGTTCCTTATGGTGTTACTATGTACTCAATCATTCAAGGTTATTACGATGCTGGAGCTATTGCAAAAGCAAATGAATTGTCTCAAAAAGTATTTGGTTACATGGAAGAGGATTTAAATTACTATACAACAAATCCTAAAATGATGAATTACCAGAAAGCATTCTCAAACGAAGTTCGTCGTATGCAAAGTGTAATTTATCAATTAACTATGTTAGCTTCTCCAGTAGGTAATAATCAACCAACATTGTTTAATGATTATTACAAACGTGCTGGTAAATATATTGCAGGTGAAGAGTTGGATAAATTAAAAGGAATCGCATTACCTCCTCCAGCTATTAAACCATAAATTGTTTGTTCGTCCTCCATACATTGTGCGTAAAGCTTTTCCGCAAAGTGTGTGGAGGATGAAAACTTCCAAGCCATCTGTTTATTTAACTTTTGATGATGGTCCAATACCCAATGTAACCGAGTGGGTTTTGGATGTATTGAAGCAAAAGGGTGTAAAAGCTACTTTTTTTTGTGTTGGTAAAAATGTTCAAGAAAACGAATCAATTTACAAACGAATTTTGGCGGAAGGACACGTTTGTGCAAATCATACTTTTCATCATGTTAAAGGCTGGATTACAGATAATAAAGCCTATTACACAGATATTTTAAATTGCAAGGAGTATTATTCAAATAATTTATTCCGACCTCCTTACGGTAAAATAAAACCTTCGCAGTACAATAAGCTCAAAACAAAGTACAAGATAATTATGTGGGATGTGCTTAGCTATGATTATGACGCAGCCGTTAGCCCCGAAGTTTGCTTAAAAAATGTTACAAAATACACACGTAAAGGCTCAATTATTGTTTTTCATGATAGTATTAAGGCGGAAAGAAATTTAAAATACGCTTTACCTCTTGCAATTGATTATTTAATGGAAAAAGGTTTTAACTTTGAGGTTTTAAAATGAGATTCCTAAAATTCAGCATATTAATCTTGGCTTTTTTTGTATGCAATGCAAAATTGTTTGCGCAGAATGTAGTTGCAGCTGATAGACTTAAAACATGGCCTAAGGATAGGATTGTTTTAGAAATTAATCATACAAGTTGGTATAATAAGCCTGATGGAGTTAAAGGGAAATTTACATCTGGTGGCGTAAATATTTATGCTTTTTTCGATAATCCTATTGGCAAGAGTCGCATGAGTTGGGCCATTGGATTTGGTTTAAGTTCTCATAATATTCATGGTCCTATTGATTTAAAATATAAGTTAGATTCAATTAGCGATAAAATAATTTTCACAGATGTAGTGCATCGCAATCAACCTTATGTTAAAAATAGAATAGGTGAGAAGCTGTTGGAAGTTCCTTTTGAAATGCGTTTCAGATCTAGAGGTAATACAACTTTTAAATTAACTGCTGGGTTCAAAGTTGGTTATGTAGTGCAATCTTTTCGTAAAATATTTGATGAAGATGGTAAACGAAAGCTATACGACATACGAGGCCATAATCCTTGGCGATATGGTGTAACCATCCGTGTTGGTTTCGAGCAAATTCATATTACAGGTTTTTATGCTTTATCTGATTTCTTCTTAAAAGGAAAAGGTACATTGGGCTTAACTCCTTATTCAATTGGAATAGCCTATACACCTAGAATAACAGTAGGAAGCGGAACAAAACGTCCAAAAGAATAGAAAAATGTTTGGTAAATGCGACATATTAAACGAGTTGCAGTTGCTTAGAGCAAAAGATGTTGAAGAATCTGAGAAACTGCTTTCGGATGTGAAAAACATCCTAATCGAATCTAAATTTAATGAACGTAATATCTTAAATCATTTAAAGGATTACAATAAATCTTTCCTTTTAATTGATGAGCCTGATGTTGATAAGGATAGCGTTTACACGTTGAAGGAAATAGAAAGTATTGCAACTAAGTATCGATTAAGATTTTTGGATAGTCAGCATTTTAAAGGCGAGTATCCGTATGAAGTAATTTTAAAAATAAAGGATTTAAACCGAGAACACCGAAAGGATTTGGCTTATTTTAAGATTTTAGCAGATGAAGAATTTTTTAAATCAAACAAGTTCGAAGGTCAGGTCTTAATTTTTGCGGAGACACTTTATGGAAATTATTTTCATTTTCATACTTGGGGTAATCCATTCCCAAAAACGAGAATAGTAAAAAAGTATCCTTTACAAAAACTCGAAACAATGTTTGTTAGCTTATGTCTATTGAGCTTAGTGTTAACATTAATCCTCCCAACAAAACTAATAACATTTGATGAAAGAGCAGACTACTGGAGTATGTATAGAATTGCGGCTTATTTTCATATTTTAATTTTTTGCTGTGGTTTTGCGGTTTTCTTTTTATTCTCGTTTCGTAAAAATTTTTCACAAGCAAATTGGGACGACCCTAAAATTTCAAAGTAAAATCTTACCTTTGATAAAAATAAACAACCATGTCATTAGAAGAAAAAATAAATGCTGACATCAAAGCAGCAATGTTAGCAAAGGATTCTCAAAAGTTAGAAGCTGTTAGAGCTGTTAAATCTGCTATTTTATTGCTTAAAACTTCACCTGAAGGACACACTGCCGATAGCGAGTTGAAAGCTTTGCAAAAAATGGTAAAACAGCGTCGTGAAAGTGCTGAAATTTATGTGGGACAAAATCGTCAAGATATGGCGGATACAGAGTTGTTTCAAGCTAATATTATAGAACAGTATTTACCAAAGCAATTAAGTGAAGATGAGGTGAGAGCGGAGTTAGCTACAATTATTTCTCAAGTTGGAGCAAGTTCTCCAGCCGATTTAGGTAAAGTTATGGGAGTTGCAAGCAAGCACTTTGCTGGCCGTGCTGATGGTAAAATGGTATCTGGTTTAGTAAAAGATTTACTTTCTAAGTAGTTTTTAATAAAATAAGTAATTATTCCTTGTAAACGGTGTTTGTTACAACAACAAACACCGTTTTTTTATCTAAATTTGCCTAAAATTTGGCAATTGTTAAAACAAACCACATTATTAATTAAGAAAGAGTTTTTGCTTGAATTTAGGCAAAAAACAGCCATTAGTTCAATTGTACTTTACGTTATTTCTTCACTTTTTGTTTGCACGCTAATTTTCAAGCATATTGCCGATCCATTAATGTGGAATGCTTTATTATGGGTTTTAATTATTTTTAATTCAGTTACTACTACCTCTAAAAGCTTTGCAAATGAAGGAAAGGGTAGAGGAATATTGAATTACTCGTTATATAGTCCTAAAAGTTTTATTCTTGCAAAAATAATTTACAATGTTTTGCTTTTATGTTTTGTCAGTGTGCTAACTTTTGTTTTTTATTCTTTTTTCATCGGAAATAAAATTCAAAGTGCGCTTCAGTTTTTAACTTTGGTATTGTTAACGTCAGCTGCATTATCAAGTATCTTAACATTGGTTGCCGGTATTTCATCTCGCGCTAACGGTTCTTTTGCTTTAACTTCTATTTTAAGTTTTCCTGTTACTTTTCCGTTAATAATTTTAACCGTCAAATTATCGCAGTTTATAGTTGATGGTATTGCTTTCAGCGTATGTATCAAGTATTTTTTAGCCATTTTAGCATTAAATGTAATAGTGTTTTTATTAGCCTATTTATTATTTCCGTACCTTTGGAAAGATTGATTTATGAAGAATAATTGGTGGAAAATATTGGGAGCTGTTTTAGTACTTTATACTATTCCTGCTGGCTTTTTATTGCCTGTTCCAAGACAAGCAATTCTAAACGAAACAATACGCAATTTGTATTTTCATGTACCTATTTGGTTTGCTATGTTAGCGTTAATGACGGTTTCGGTTGTTTACTCGGTAATGACATTGCGTACAAATAATTTAACAAAAGATTTATATGCTAATAAGGCTGCCGTTGTGGGTATGGTTTTTAGTGTACTTGGTATTTTAACAGGAAGTATATGGGCTAAATTTACCTGGGGCACTTGGTGGAATATTAAGGACCCGAAATTAAACGGAGTAGCCATTGCTATTTTAACTTATACAGCTTATTTTATTTTAAGAGATAGTATTAGTGATGAAAACAAGAAGGCTCGTTTAGCGGCTATCTACAACATCTTTGCTTATGTGATGCTAATTATATTTGTAATGGTTTTTCCTCGTATCATGGATTCAACTCATCCAGGTAATGGTGGTAATCCTGGTTTTAATAAATACGACTTGGATAGTACAATGCGTTTAGTGTTTTACCCAGCTTGTTTAGGATGGATATTAGTTTCGGTTTGGATAATGAATGTTGTTGTTAGAATTCAAAAAATTAAAAATAAATTAAATGATTAAAAGAATATTATTCGTTTTGTTTTTGCTTAGCACTTTTGCTATTAACGCGCAAAACTCTTCTGTGCAAATGGCAGATACTTTTTATGCAGAAGGTAAAATTTATGTTGTTATTGCAGTGTTTTCGGTAATATTAATTGGATTAATTGCCTACTTAATTTACATCGACAGAAAAGTAGCTGCAATTGAAAAAGA
>CAZRUA010000025.1:0-37380 GCA_964603125.1 uncultured Flavobacteriaceae bacterium
AAAGGAGCTAAATCGCCTGATGCTCCCAACGAACCTTGTTGGTATACAACTGGAAAAATAGAGTGATTGAAGAAATAAATCAAACGATTTACGGTATCGATATGGGCAGCTGATTTGCCATAGCTAAATGCTTGAATTTTTAATAAAAGCATTAGTTTGGTTATTTCAACTGGAACTTCATCTCCTGTACCGCAAGAGTGTGATTTAACAAGGTTTTCTTGTAGTTTTTCAAGGTCGGCATCAGGTATAACAACATTGCAAAGTGAGCCAAAGCCAGTATTAATTCCATAAATTGGAGTTTTTTGGCTTTGCATTTTATTATCTAAATAATTACGGCAATCGTTAATTTGTTTTATTGCAATATCGGATAATTGCAATTGCATGTGATTTTCAATAATTTGATTGACTAGGCTAATGCTTAGTTTTTTTGTAGGGCAAATGGTATAAATCATGCACGAAAATAGTATTTAATTCCGATAAATTGTCCTAGGTTTTTTAACCAATAATCTACAATTTTGTAGCAAATAAGCTGATATTTTAAGCCTTTTCGCTTTCATTTATTGGCGGATTATCTTTAACTAAATACTACTATTTTATTTCTTAATATAATCTACGTACTAGCGAATCCTTAAATCTAAAGCAATCTCATCTAAGCCTTGAGATTGCTTCGTTCCTCGCAATGACGAATAACTTAAGTGCTCTTAAGTGCCTATGTGGTTCATTCACATATAATCTATTTCTCGATACTCTGCAAAACTCGAACTGACGCATTCAAACCTTGGATGTTCTTAGGTGACTTTGGTGGTTCAATTCAACTATAGTCTAATTCTCAACTCCTTCGCCGCGGCGAACGAACTAGCACGAATTAAAATGTTTAAAACTTATGTGTTCTTCTGGGCCTATGTGGTTCAAAAAACGCACTAGCTCCATGCCATTAGTAACCAAAGAAACTACCTTTTTTTTCTATCCTTGGCTTTGTTGCCTAAATTTAATAGATAATAATCTTTATCAGCCTGGTAGGAAACTACTTTGTGCGTATTTTTTTTAACGCTTTTTTGAATAGCAGTTAGTTTTTTAGGTTTGTGTTGTACTTCAACATCGGCCTTTGAACTTTGTATCATATCCAAAAGCTCTGTTATCTCATGTTTTGCAAAATCGCGCCATTGGCCTATACCAATTCCTTGTAGTTTGATATTCATTATGCGCACCCGTTCAAGCTTCACAACCTCGTAGCCAAAGTATTCGCACATACGGCGTATTTGGCGGTTTAAACCCTGAATTAAAATGATACGAAAAGTGGTATTGTTTACCTTTTCAACAAAGCATTTTTTAGTCATGCTCCCTAAAATAGGAACACCACCAGCCATACCCTTTATAAAATCGTCGGTAATTGGTTTGTTGACCGTTACCACATACTCTTTTTCGTGGTGGTTACCGGCTCTAAGTATTTTATTTACAATATCACCATTGCTGGTTAAAAAAATCAAGCCTTGCGAATCCTTGTCGAGACGACCTATAGGGAAAATTCTGCGTTCGTGATTGATATAATCAACAATATTATCTTTTTCTTCTTTATCGGTTGTACTAACAATGCCAACAGGTTTATTAAAGGCGATGTAAATTTCGGCTTCTTTGTTTTTAGGTTCAATTAGTTTTCCGTCAACAACAACTTTGTCGCCATCCATTACGTACTTGCCAATCCAAGCTCTAATGCCATTAATAAATACCAAGCCATCATCAATAAGTTTGTCGGCCTCACGGCGCGAGCAAATCCCGCTTTCGCTAATGTATTTGTTAAGACGTGTACCTTTTATATCCGACATGAAACAAAGGTATTAAATTAATTTGTAATGGGGTAAATTGAGAAGAACTAGTGTTTATTAGTTATGGAATTTTGGGATTAACGAGTTTTATGTAGGTGTAATATGATAAATTTTAATTTTATTTATTTTAATGTACTTCCCAAATTTCGTAGCTTTCTGCAAGACCACTAGGGGCTATATTTTTAAAGTAAATATAAATCTTGTCATCATCTACTTTATCTCTGACTAACTCTAGTTTGCCCAAATCTGGCATATCCTTATTTTTGTATTTTTCTATGTACTGATATGTACCTAAGCCAAAAGAAGGATTAGTTGAATCTAAGAAAACATCAAATTTCACCTTGCCTTCTTCATAATAAGCTGAACCGCTAAATCGACCATCGCCATGATGTTTTATTTTTATTAGTGAATTTATGTTATTTTCATGATATCTTGATGTTATCTCTTCATATATTGTGTCATTTTTTTTATCGCTAAGCTTATTATATATTTTTATACGCTTATATTTCTTATTCAGAAATCCATACCGATTCGAATTTTTTAAAAATGTAATAATTTCTAATATCAATACTACAATAGATGAGGTGTAAATTCCTATTAGTATATTAACAGTTAAATCAGAAAGTTTAGAGCTAGTATTTAACGCCAAGATTACAGTGATAATTGTAATTAATGCAATGAGTGATATTATAATTGTTTTTCGCATGTTTTGTTATGTATTTTGAAAATTGTTATAAAAATATGCTATACCAAATATAGTAATTAATTTAATAACAAGAATCGATTTAACCTTTTATATTTTGGTATAGAAAATAGAAATTCTACTCTTTAAACCTATTTTTTTTATCCAAGCCAATTGCCCTAAAAACGGCATCTTTGCCATATTTATTACGTATAAAATCCATTGCTTGGTATAATTGTATTTGCTGGCTAGTATCTTCAAATAAATTAAACTGATACATGCCTTGCACCAAATGACTAAAGCGAATTCCAATTAAACGTATCAACATTCGTTTTTGATGCAGTTTATCAAAGAGTTCTTTTACTTTTTCAATTAATGTGTCATCAAGGGATGTGTAAGGTATTTTAGCTTGCATGGTTACTGTGTTAAAATCGGAATAACGAATTTTAACGGTAACGCAAGCTGTAAGTTTTTCTTCGGTACGTAATTGATAAGCAAGTTTTTCAGTCATGCTTACTAATATTTCTTTTAGAGCTTTTACATCTATTGTATCCTTTTCAAAGGTTGTTTCTGTTGAAATGGATTTGCGTTCGGAGTAAGGCTCTACAGGGCTATTGTCAATACCATTGGCTTTTTTCCATATAACTATACCGTTGCTACCCAAAACGCGTTCAAGCATTTCTATGGGCATATCTTGTAAAGTTTTAATTTTTACAATTCCCATATCGCGCAATAGTGTATAGGTTTTTTCGCCAACCATTGGTATTTTTTTTATTGAAAGTGGCGCAAGAAAATCTTTTTCAGTACCAAAAGGAATTTCTTTTTGTCCGTTGGGTTTTGCAAAGTCAGTTCCAATTTTAGAAACTGTTTTGTTGGCCGACATAGCAAAGGAAATAGGTAAGCCGCTTTCTTTAGTTATTTTATGGCGTAATTCGGTAGCCAGTTTGTAGCTTCCAAAAAACTTGTCCATGCCCGTTAAATCAATGTAAAATTCGTCAATAGATGTTTTTTCATAAAGAGGCACATTCTCATGAATAATATCCGTAATCATGTTAGAATAATAACTGTATTGCCCCATATCGCCTCTCACAATAATTGCTTCCGGACAAAGCTGACGGGCCATTTTCATTGGCATTGCAGAGTGTATTCCAAAACTACGAGCTTCATAGCTGCAGGATGCCACAACGCCTCTATCGCCAGCGCCACCAACTAAAACAGGCTTGCCAATAAGTTTAGGGTTCATTAATCGCTCCACCGAAACAAAAAAGGAATCTAAATCGATATGTACAATTTGCCTTTGCATTATGCTTGCAAGTTACATTATACATAAGGTATTATGCACGAAATTGCTTTATAGTTATTAACAATTTTTAATCAATAATTTGATTAAAAATTAATCTTAGCGTTGCAAAAAAAAACAGCCCAATTGCTTGAGCTGCTTTTGAATGTTAGATTTTACTATTTACTCCTTAATTACTTTAATTAGATTAGTATTATTTATTTTAACAAAATAAATACCATTACTTAAATCGCTTAAGTTTATTTGCATGTAGCTAACCTCTGTTGAGCTTTGAGCACCTTTAACAAGGTTTCCTAAAACATCATACACTTCAATTTTAGCATTTAAGTTTTTACCAAAATCTATTGTAATTGTGTTTTGAGTAGGATTAGGGTAAATACTAATATTATCTAATTGAGTATTCTCTTTTAATCCGATAGTGCTTAAATCAATACAGCTAGGAGCATTGTTAAAATCAAACCAATGTTTTACTTTTTGGTTATCGCTAATTGCTTTTTGCATTAATTGACCATTTGCCAGAGCAACGCTATCTTGGGTGAATACCAATGCATAAGCGAAATGAAAACTTGAATCAGCTTTTAATTGCGAGCCACAAGAATTTATCATTAATCTTCTATCGCCTGGCTGATTGAGGCCACCTCCACCTGCATTTGTATTAGTTTCTGACCAACAAAATCCAGGATCAATTCCGTTTGTTCCATTGTGGCTGGAATCTGAGCAATCAGGAAATATGAAATTTTCGGGTATACTTGTAACGCTGCTATGACCAGGGTAACCATCACCTCCATAATACATGTGTTGCCCATCTTTCCAAGTAGAATTTAAAAAATTAAAAAAATGCTGTCCATTATTTATTGTAGCAGGATTGCCCGTTGGAGAACCGTCATTATTATAGTAAATGGTATTTGTAAGTAAGCATTTTTCATTCGGCTCATCAATTGAGCCGTTGTTGTTATTGTCTATGTTATCGCTTGTTTTAGCTGTCCCTCCATCTAAAATTTGACAAGCAAAAATGGGAGGATTGTCGCGGTAACCAATAAAGTTAGTGCCAATCCATGATTGATCCTCATCGTAATTATCTCCATTCATTATAAAGCCAAAATTATTATCTACATTAGTTCCTATGTAATCATCTGAGTAATTTCCTAAATCCCAATCTGCCCAATAACCAATGCTAACCGAATCATAATCGGTATTGGTATTTAAAATTTCATAATCGTAAAAAGTAGTATAGTTAATTACTTTATCCGAATCGTTAACTGTTGGGCAATTATAAGCGTAGGCTGAACAACGAATTTCAATCCCTAATTGTTGACCTGTGGTTTCGGTATGTGGCGCTAATACATCGTTTAAAACCCAGAAAATCATTTGATCACCTTTAATTTTTGGATAATCACCACTATAAGGGTCGTACATTCCATCGTTATTAATATCAACAAATGGAGCAAGTTTATTTCCTGTTAAACCTTGATAAGGGATGTTTCCAGGCCATTCTAATATAGATTGAGGTATTTGGTAAGAAGCTAATGTT
Organism: uncultured Flavobacteriaceae bacterium; assembly: GCA_964603125.1. Taxonomy (GTDB): domain Bacteria; phylum Bacteroidota; class Bacteroidia; order B-17B0; family Aurantibacillaceae; genus CAZRUA01. The sequence goes on from CAZRUA010000025.1 coordinate 5,337, forward strand.
CCATTATTATAATGAAATAAATAGTTTTCAATGTCAAAACGATTTACTTTCCAAACTCTATCGTATTGTTTAGCTTTTAAGGTGTCAATACAATAACATGTTGAATCAATTGGGCCGGGCCAAAAATCGACACCTGTTTGACGGTATGTTTCAGCAGCCATGTGTAATTGATTGTTTTGGTCATAACCACCGATCCATAAGGCTGATGAATAAGTTGTGTTTGATTTACTGTTTTTTGGTACTTCGTAACTCATTCCGTTAGGAGAAAAATTCATTGTAGCCCCTGGCGATAGTAGTGTTTTGACTTCGTTTATATCTAAATAAGCAGCCTTATCCTGAGTTTGGTTGGAGAAAAAATAATCGCCAGCAAAGGTTGAATCAATGCTATATAAAAAATTTGTTGATGCACTTGAATTGATGTTATGCGTGACATATATTTTATTTGAAAACTTTGATTTTAAAAACCTTGCCCCTATAAAGGAAGCATAATTAGGTAATGTTCTGATGGGAGAATATTTTTTCAGGGTATCATTTAAAAATTCAATTAATCCACTGTTTGTTTGACCCGAATTAGTATTGACACCTAAACACATTACTCCATTATTAAAACCTTCAACAGCACTTATTGCGTAACTTGCGGAATACCCTTCATAGTCGAAGTAACGGTCATTACAAGAAATTAATTGATTGTTTTTGATAAAATATGAGCCTTTTGAAAGTGCGATAAACCATATTGAATTATCTATTGGATGATAGAGAATGTCTTTAATGGGCGCAGGTGACTGAAAGGTGTTGAAATTTAAACCTTGCTTTATAATTACTTTGGAATTAGAGCCAATTAGGATATTTTGTTGATTATCTATTGTAAGGCATAGAATAGAATCACTTTGAATGGTTGAATTGCCTGTTGTAAAAGAACTGAAGTTTGTCCCGTCATATTTAAATAATCCATTGTATGTACCTACCCATATATCGCTGTTAGTAGATGTAAGAGATAAAATTTTCCATTCGCTTAAATTTGAATTTAAAGGATTGAAATAGGTAAAGTTGACACCATCATATTTTATTAAACCCGAATCGCTTGCAATCCATAAATTATTTTGATTATCAACATGCAAACCGTTTACATGGCGACTTGGAATAAATGAAGTATACGCTGTCCAGTTTGCACCATCAAATTTTAATAAAGCTTTTCCACCATAACCAGTTTGATTGTTTCCAATCCATATATTGCCAGTATTGTCTTCGGCAATAGCTGATTTTTTTAAATAGGAGGAAATAGTGCCGCCTAAGTTGCAAGGATAATTTGTGAAACCATTTTGAGCAAATGCAGATAGTGAAACGACCGCAAATAAGCAGTAGAGTAAGATATTTTTCATAACAGATGTAAATAAAACGTTATGGGGTCGTTTTCTGTTGTAAAGGTAATGCTAATTACTAAGATAAATTTGAAGCTTTTATAAGTGGGGGTGTTTTATTAATAAGTGGTAAAAAAAACAGCTCAATTGCTTGAGCTGTTTTTTGTTAGGGGGTGAAATTTTTTTTGTTTAATGCTAACCCTAAACGATGTTAAAGTAAAATTAGTGAATTTTAACTTTCCTTTTTTAAAGATTGGCTAATTGGTTGTTTTTTATTGATAAGTGGTACTTTATTTGTTATTAGGCTTAATTAACTATTGTTGTTTTATAAGTTGTTACCTTTTATTGAAATTGAGTTATAAATTACAAGTACCTTTATTTAATGAAGTTTAAAATACTCTTTCTGAGCTTGTTTTTTGTTGGTTTTAGTTTTGCTCAAACAAAGCCAGCCACAAAGCCTACACGCATTTTATTTGTGTTTGATGCTAGTAATAGTATGCGAACTAAATACGATGGTTTACCTCGTATCGATCATGCTAAAAAGCTTTTTAATAGGTTTATAGATAGTTTGGCCAAACTTAAAAACTACGAGTTTGCTCTGCGCATGTATGGTAGTCAAACAAAATATCCTCCAGGCGATTGTAATGACACTAAATTAATGGTTCCTTTTTCAAAAGGAAATGTAGCAGCCATTAAGGCTAAAGTAGCTGCTGCAAAACCTACTGGAATTACACCAATTGAACACTCTTTAACTGAATCGGCAAATGATTTTCCTGATAATAAGGCTTACAATACAATTATTTTGATAACAGATGGAATAGAGGAATGTAAAGGCGATCCATGTGCCGCACGACAAAAATTATTTGAGAAAGGAATCGTTTTCAAGCCTTGTATTATAGGTATTGGTTTAACAGAGGAACAAGCTAAAACATTTGAATGTGTGGGTAATTATTTTTCTTACGAAGACTCTCAATCATTTAATAATGTGGTAAATGTTATTCAAGTTTTTAAATATCAGAAAACGACAGTTCAGCTTAATCTCCTAGATATTGGAGGGAAACCAACAGAAACTAACGTTAATGCTACTTTTTATGATGAAAAAACCGGCGATGTAGTTTATAATTATGTTCACACAATGAATAAATTTGGAGTGCCTGATACAATCCCTGTTTATGAATCAAAAACATATCGTATAGTTGTACATACAATACCTCAGGTTGAGAAAACAGGTGTAGTTATTAATCAAGGTGTACACAATATTATTCCAATTGACGCTCCGCAAGGTATTTTGGGTATTAAGCGTGAGAATCAAAATTCGCCCTTTAATTTTAATGATAAAATAAGATACATCGTTCGTAAATCAGGTAGCATGCAAACCTTGCATGTAAAGGATTTACATAGCATTGAAAAATATTTGGTAGGAACCTATGATATTGAAATTTTGACCCTACCACGAATTTATTTTAAAGATGTTAAAGTAAATCAGAGTGTACAAATTGATAAAACTATTCCTGATGGCGCTCAAGCTATTGTTTTGTTGCCTGATTTTGGTGATGCGTGTTTACTACAAAATATAAATGGTGAGTTGAAATGGGTTTGCAATTTGGCCAATAATCAAAAGAAACAAATTTTGAATATTCAACCAGGCTCTTATGTTATCGAGTTCCGTTCAACAAACTTAAAGCAATCAATTTATACAATTGAAAAGAAGTTTACTATTAAAGCAGCCGAGCAACAAACCGTTGACTTGAATAAATATTAATGATATGCAAAATACTTACGGACTTATTGGTTATCCTTTATCGCACTCGTTTTCGCAAAAATACTTTACCGATAAGTTTGAGAAATTAAACCTAAGTCAAAGTCACCAATACAAATTATTTCCCATCGAAAGTATTGATGGGTTTCATAAGATATTAAGTGAAGAAGGAAATTTAAAGGGTTTAAATGTAACCATTCCTTATAAAGAAAGTATTATTCCTTTATTGGACCAATGTGACGATGTTGCAAGTACAATTGGAGCTGTAAATTGTATTAAAATTGAAAACGGAAAAACAACAGGCTATAACACAGATGCTTATGGTTTTAAGCAAATGATAAAACCTTTTATTGAAACACAGCATGAACGCGCATTAATTTTAGGAACAGGGGGAGCATCCAAAGCTGTGGCTTATGTGTTGAAAGGAATTGGGATTGACGTGTATTATGCTAGCAGATTGGGCAACAATGATAAAATATTTAGCTATGAACAGTTAAATTCATTTGCTATTTCAAATTTTAAATTAATAGTAAATACAACTCCTTTAGGGATGTATCCTAATTTAGAAGAAACACCATCAATTGATTTAAATGCCGTTGGTGATTCGCACCTGTTGGTTGATTTGATTTATAATCCTGAGCAAACAAAGTTTTTGAAAGTAGGGAAGGAGCGAGGAGCTAAAGTGTTAAACGGACTAGGAATGTTGTATGCACAAGCAGACAGAGCTTGGGAAATTTGGCAAAAGTAAATGGCAGAAAACCAAAATAACTGGAAAGAGCTTTTTAAAAATCAATTTAAGTGGGATTTTAAGGAACATCTCTGGTCGTTTATTGGAACTGTTTTGGGTTTAGGCCTAATTGCTTACTTACAAACCTTTGTGCTTAATGAAAGTGATCATGTGTTTTTGATAGGTTCATTCGGAGCCTCGAGCGTACTATTATACGCAGCGGCAGAAAGTCCATTGTCGCAACCACGTAATTTATTGGGTGGACATTTAATTTCAGCAATTATAGGTGTTAGTATAGTGAGATTTTTGCCAGAAGTAGTTTGGATTACAGCTCCATTATCAGTTGCTTTAGCTATAGTTGCCATGCAAATTACTAAAACACTGCACCCTCCTGGGGGTGCAACGGCATTAATAGCTGTTATAGGCTCAAGTAAATTAAAAGCACTTGGATTCACCTACGTGCTATTTCCTGTTTTATCTGGATCAGTTATTTTATTAGTAGTTGCACTATTCTGTAATAATATTGCTCCTAATCGTAAGTATCCTGTAAATATTAATTCTTTACTTGTTTTTAAGAAAGTATTTAAGAAAAAGTAATTAAATAGTATGTATTAATGTGCTTCTAACCAATTAACACCAACACCAATTCCAACTTCCATTGGCACTGTTAATGGAATAGCATTTTTCATTAAATTTTCAATAATTGGTTTTACTGTTTCTAACTCGGGTTTATAAACATCAAACACCAACTCATCATGCACTTGTAAAATCATTTTTGATTTGAAGTTTTGTTTATCAAATTCATTTTTAATGTTAATCATAGCAACTTTAATCATTTCAGCTGCGCTTCCTTGTATTGGAGCATTGATTGCATTTCGCTCGGCAAATCCTCTTACAACTGCGTTAGCCGAATTAATATCACGTAAATATCTTCTGCGTCCCATTAGCGTTTCTACATAACCTTTTTCTTGTGCAATTTCAACACAATCTTGCATGTATTGTTTTACACCACCGTATTGCTTCCAATAATTCTCAATGATTTCGGCCGCTTCTCTTCTTGGAATATTCAATCTCTCTGACAAACCAAAAGCACTTATTCCGTATATAATACCAAAATTCACCATTTTTGCATTTCTACGCATATCGCTAGTTACGCCATCTAAATCCACACCATAAACTTTAGCTGCAGTTGCTGTGTGAATATCTAAACCATTAATAAATGCCTCCATCATACCCGCATCTTTACTCATTTCAGCCATGATGCGTAATTCAATTTGTGAATAATCGGCAGATAAAATAATATGGTTTTCATCTCTAGGAATAAAGGCTTTTCTAATAGCTCTTCCTTTTTCTGTACGAATTGGAATGTTTTGTAAGTTTGGATTATCAGAACTTAAACGCCCAGTAACCGCTACCACTTGGTTATATGAGGTATGTACGCGATTTGTTTTTTTGTTGATTAACAGAGGTAGAGTATCTACATATGTATTTTTCAATTTCACAATCTCACGATACTCCAATATTTTCGGTACAATCGGATGTTTATCCATTAGTTTAGATAAAACATCTTCGCCTGTTGAATACTGCCCTGTTTTTGTTTTTTTAGGTTTATCTACAATTTTTAAATATTCAAATAAAATTTCACCTACTTGTTTTGGAGAAGCAATGTTGAAAGCAGTTCCCGCTAAACCTTGAATTTCCTTATCCATATCGGCAATCTCTTTTTCAAGTTCAATCGAATAGTTTTGTAAAACAGAAGCGTCTATCCTTACACCTTCATTTTCCATATCGCTCAAAACTTTTATCAAAGGTAATTCAACTTCGTGCAATAATTTTTTTGTCCCATTTCCTTCAATCATTGGCTCAAAAACATTTTTCAATTGCAAAGTTACATCGGCATCTTCTGCGGCATAATCGGTAATAATATCAAGGCTTACATCGCGCATGCTTGTTTGCTCTTTACCTTTTTTACCAATTAAATCTTCAATGCTTACAGGTGAATAACCCAAGTAGGTTTCGCTCAATACATTCATGTTATGGCGCATGTTCTCATTAATTAAGAAATGCGTCACCATTGTGTCGAATAATTTATTTTTTATTTCTATCCCGTATTTACGAATAACTTGTAAATCGTATTTGATATTTTGTCCAATAAGTGTTTTGTTTTCGTCTTCGAGTAACGCTTTAAATTCATTCATTACTTGCTGCGCTTCTTGCTGATTAGCAGGAACATTTACGTAATAAGCTTTGTGTGCTTTCACTGCAAAGGATAATCCAACCACTTCTGCTTCAAAAACATCTAAAGAAGTAGTTTCACTATCAAAACAAAATTCTTTATGAGAATTCAATTCATCTAAAAGAGCTTTTCTTTTTTCAGCTGTATCAACCAAAACATATTCATGAGCAACATCTTTAATTGTTTTGTAAACAATTTGTTCTTCAACTGGTTCATCATCTTCAGCTGTAACAACATCATCTGAAGCAAATAAGTCGGTTTGCCCATTTTTTATTTTAGCTGGCGCAACATTACTAATTGTTTCTTTTACTGGCTCTTGAATTGTTTCTCCCAACACTTGTTCGGCCATTCTTCTAAATTCAAGTTCAGTAAAAATTTCTTTTAAGGCTTCTTTGTTGTATTCTTTATGTGCTAAGGCTTCTTCATTGAACTCAATAGGCACATCAATAATTATTGTTGCTAATTTTTTTGATAATAATGCTTGTTCTTTATTATTCTCTACTTTCTCTTTTAATTTACCTTTTAGTTTTGAAGTATCTTCGTAAAGTTTTTCAATAGTATCATAATCTTTAACTAATTGAATAGCCGTTTTTTCACCAACACCCGGAATGCCTGGGATATTATCCACTTTATCGCCCATTAAGCCAAGTATATCAATTAATTGACCAACATGTTTAATCTCCCATTTTTTGCAAATTTCATCAGGACCTAAAATTTCAACTCCATTACCTAAGCGAGCTGGTTTGTAAATAAAGGTGTTTTTATCAACTAATTGACCGTAATCTTTGTCAGGGGTCATCATATAAGTTGTGTAACCTCTTGTTTCGGCAATTTTAGCTAAGGTTCCAATAACATCATCGGCCTCATACCCTTCTTTAGACAAGGTTGGAATATTAAATGCTTCTATAAGTTTGTAAATGTATGGAATACAAGTTCTCAAATCTTCAGGCATCTCTTCGCGATGCGCTTTGTATTCAACAAACTCATCATGACGCACTGTTGGACCAGATAAATCAAATACAACCGCAATGTGCGATGGTTTTTCTTTTTTTAGAACTTCTAAAAGGGTATTTGCAAAACCAAAAATGGCAGAAGTATTCATACCTTTTGAGTTAACACGAGGATTGTTTGCAAAGGCAAAGTAAGCGCGGTAAATTAAGGCATAAGCATCTAAAAGAAATAATTTTTTATCTGTAGCAGGTGTCATAAAATTTTGAATTAAGAACTCAAAATTAAGAATTCATAGGACTTAGCAGGAAATAGTTGTTAAGTATTGAGGGTAATTTTTAACAATTATTCTTTACGGACAGTTTTGTATAAAAAGTCTAATAGAATAGCACAATCATTTTCATTCATTTCATTTTTTCTCACTATAAACTTAGTCTGCATTCCATCATTTAAGGTTAGTATTATTAAATCAGATTGTAAATTATAGTTGTTGATGTATGTCCATTTGTATTCCGTTCTTCTATCCCAAGTACTCATGAGTATTGATACGGTTGTGATTTTAATATACACCGAAGTATTACTACAGGGAATGTTTTTGTTTCTATTAATGTAAATTTTAATAGAAGAAACACCGGTTTTATGAGTTTTAACTATATAACTTATATATCCAAAAGTTATATAAGCAGAAATAATTGAAAAAGTAGATTCGAACCCCCAATCTAAACTATGTCCCTTAACTAAAGTTGATATAAAAAGAAAAAGAGTAATTATTAATGTAGCAATTGGGTAGTATATTAGCCTTTTGAATTTTTTCCAAAATAGAAATTTAAAGTCTTCAAGAAGATAACTTTCATCAGGTCTATTTATAATTATCTCCAATTTTTCAATCCTAACTCAAACAAGCTTTAACAAAGCTTACAAATAAAGGGTGAGGATTTTCAACTGTACTCTTATATTCAGGATGGAATTGAACTCCGATAAAGTGTTTATGTTTAGGTAGTTCAATAATTTCAATTAAACCTGCATCAGGATTTGTTCCTGATAATACCATACCGGCTTCTTTAAAATCTTTGGTGTACTCGTTATTAAATTCATAACGGTGACGATGACGTTCGCTTGTTTCACTGCTTCCGTATATTTTATGAGCTAAAGTACCTTCTTCTAAAGTACAATTATACGCTCCTAAACGCATTGTTCCTCCCATGTGTGAAATACTTTTTTGAGCTTCTAAAATATCAATCACAGGGCTACTTGTAGCAGGATTCATTTCACGGCTATGAGCATCTTTTAAGCCCAAAACATTACGTGCAAATTCAATTACTGCACATTGCATTCCTAAACAAATTCCAAAGAAAGGAATGTTATTTTCGCGTGCATATTGTATAGCTCTAATTTTCCCATCAATACCACGGTTACCAAAACCTGGGGCAACTAAAATTCCTTTTAAATGTTTTATTTTATCAATAACGTTTTCTTCTGTTAAACTCTCGCTGTGAATCCACTCTAATGTAACCTTACAATCATTTACAACACCAGCATGTATAAATGCTTCAGCAATTGATTTATAGGAATCTTTTAGTTCAACGTATTTTCCAATTAAGCCTATTTTAACTTCTTGTTTTGGATTATGCAATTTGTTTAAGAAGCCTTTCCATTTATCCAAGTTTGGTTCGCCTTCAGCTTTAATACCTAATTTGCTTAATACAATTACATCTAATTTTTCTTTTTCCATCAATAATGGAACCTCATATATAGTGCTTGCATCTAAAGCTTCGATAACCGCATCAGGAGATACGTTACAGAACAATGCAATTTTACGACGAATATCTTTATTAATTTCATGTTCAGCGCGGCAAACCAAAACATCGGGTTGTACACCATATTCAAGCAATAACTTAACGGAGTGTTGTGTAGGTTTTGTTTTTAACTCACCCGAAGTGCTTAAGTAAGGTAATAATGTCAAGTGAATAACAATACAATCATCACCCATTTCCCATTTTAACTGACGAACAGCTTCAATGTAGGGCAAAGACTCAATATCACCAACTGTTCCACCAATTTCTGTAATTACAAATTGATATTTACCAGTTTTACCAAGTATTTTAATTCTGTTTTTAATCTCATCTGTAATGTGAGGGATAACTTGAACGGTTTTCCCCAAAAATTCTCCTTTACGCTCTTTTTCAATTACAGACTGATAAATTTTACCAGTAGTAACATTATTAGCTTGTGAGGTTGGAGTGTTTAAAAAACGCTCGTAATGTCCCAAATCCAAATCGGTTTCAGCACCATCATCCGTAACGTAGCATTCGCCATGTTCGTAAGGATTTAAAGTTCCTGGATCAACGTTAATATATGGATCAAGCTTTTGAATAGTAGCTGTGTAGCCACGAGCTTGTAATAATTTAGCTAAAGATGCAGAAATGATTCCTTTTCCTAGAGAAGATGTTACACCGCCGGTAACAAAAATGTATTTGGTATTGATTGACATACAGTTTGGTTTAAACTGTGTGCGAAGATAGATAAAATCACTTAGATGAAGTGTAAAATGTTGATAAGAATGGGATAATAAATATAAATAATTTCGTCTATTTTTTTGTTAAACTTTGGATTTTAATATTACATTCGTTTCCGAAAAATTAACCCGAGTATTAATTAAAATAAGATATAAAATGATTAAAAATGTTACAGTTATAGGTTCAGGAACTATGGGAAATGGTATTGCTCATGTGTTTGCGCAATTCGGTTACAATGTTTCATTGGTAGACATATCTCAGCCAGCTTTGGATAAAGCTATTGCTACAATTGGTAAAAATATTGATCGTCAGATTGCAAAAGGAGCAGTTACTGAGGCTGATAAAGCGAGTACTTTGGCTAATATAAAAACATTTACAAAATTAGAGGAGGCAGCTCCAAATGCTGATTTGGTGGTTGAAGCAGCTTCCGAAAATGTAGATATAAAACTTTCTATTTTTAAACAATTGGATGCTTTGTGCAAGCCAGAAACAATTTTAGCAAGTAATACTTCATCTATTTCTATCACTAAAATTGCTGCTGTTACTAAGCGTGCAGATAAGGTGATTGGGATGCATTTTATGAATCCAGTTCCGGTAATGAAGTTGGTTGAGGTTATCCGCGGCTACTCTACTAGTGATGCAGTTACAAAGTTGATTATGGATACTTCAAAAGCTTTAGCAAAAGTGCCTGTTGAGGTGAATGATTTCCCTGGATTTGTTGCGAATAAAATATTAATGCCAATGATTAATGAGGCTATCATTACTTTGCAAGAAGGTGTAGCTGGTGTTACAGAGATTGATACAGTAATGAAATTGGGTATGGCTCATCCAATGGGACCATTGCAATTGGCTGATTTTATAGGTTTAGACGTTTGTTTAAATATTTTACGTGTATTGCAAGATGGTTTTGGTAATCCTAAATATGCTCCATCGCCATTGTTGGTAAACATGGTTATGGCTGGTAATTTGGGTGTTAAATCGGGTAAAGGTTTTTACGATTATAGCGGAGGAACTAAGGATTTAGTTGTTGCTGAACGTTTCAGAAAAATGGAATTAGTTTAAGGTTTTACTTTTAAAAAAAGCCCTCTTTACTTGTAAAGAGGGCTTTTTTTATATACTTAAATTCAAAACGATATTGGTTCCTTTATCCGAACTATTTACATCTAAATTAGCTTTTAAGATACGAGCTCGAGTGTAAATATTGCTCCAGCCAATTCCTTTCGATTGATTGATTTTCTTCACGTCAAAGCCTTTACCATCGTCGGTAATAGCTATTTTTAAATTGTTTTCAATAATAGTAAAATTCACTTCAATTCTTTTTGCATTGGCATGTTTAAGCATGTTATTTACAACTTCCTGAACAATACGATAGATAGACAAGTCAATTTCAGTAGATAATTTTAAGTTTTGTGCCTCGTTATCGCAAATAAAATCGCATTTCACCAAGCCTGCTGTATTCACCTTATAACAAAGGTCTCTTACGGCAGCAATTAAACCTAAGTTTAAAATTTCGGGCATCATTTTGTGAGATATTTCTCTCACTTCTTGTATTGTGCTGTCGAGTAATTCTATTTGTTTTGCATTTTCCTCTTGTTTCAAAGAAGCATTCATTCTAAGTACTGTAAGTTTCTGGCCTATGCCATCATGTAATTCTCGAGCTATACGCATACGTTCTTTCTGTTCGCTTTCAATAATCATTAGCGAAGCATTTTGTTGCTGTTGTTCTAGTAATAATTTGTTTTTGGATTTGTTGTTTTGATAAAATAAGTAAGCCACAATCATAGCAAAAACAAATAAAACGATAACGCTATAAAATATAACCTTTTGATTGGAAAGCTGAAGACTCTGGTTTTCTATGATATCGTTTTTTTTCTGAGTTTCAAATTCAATATTTAAAGTTTCTATTTTACTGTTTAGTTCAATATTATTGATTTCCCTTTTTACAATGTTTGATGAATCTTCATATTGATAAGCCTTTTGCCACTCGTTTCTTTTTTTATGAATTGTTGAAATACTTTTGTAGCAGGCCGATAAATTTTCTTTATTGCTAATTTGGTTGAATATTTTTTTACCTTTTTCATAATATTCTAAAGCTAAATCATATTTGCCAAGTTCTTCGTTTAGTGTACCTATCACAATCAAATTAGCTCCCATATTTTTGTAGCTATTGGTTAGCGAGTCTATTTCGTATGATTTTTGAATAAAGTATAAGCCCGAATCCATTTTGTTTTTCGAAATTAAACACATGCCTTTGTTGTTGTAAAAAGGGCTTAATAAAATTTTATCTTTTGTGTTTATGTTTTCATTAATCATTTTATTATCAATATACAGCGCACTGTCTAAAAGACCTTTTTCCCCATAATAGTTTGCTAGATTATGCATTGCAACCATTTTTATATCTTGAAAGTTGCAATTGGAAACTTCTTTTAAAAGAGGAAACGCTTTGTTTGCTTCTCCTTTAAATAGGTAAGTTCTAGCAATGTTAACTTTGACACTATTAATTGCTTTTTCTTGCTTTTGCTTTTCGTTTATTTTTAACGATTTGTGAAAAAAAGTAATGGCTTCTAAATACTGAGCTTTATTAAAATAGTTATTTCCAATAGCGTTATAACTCTTTGCTACTAAAGTATCACATTCTTGTATGTTTTCAAGGCAATTTACTGCTACCTCATAGTATTTAGTGCTTTTATCGTACTCAGCTGAAATGTTAAATTTATATGCCTTTATTTGGTTAGCCAACCAATTAAATCGAGGGTTTTTATTCAAATTGTAAAGCGAATCAGCCGTTTGGTAGCAATACTTTAAACTATCACCAATGGCAAATCGGTTCCTTTCGAATATGTTGTACAATTCACTAAATGATTTTTCTGTACTTTCTGCTTTTTTTTCTGTGCAAGTGGCAAAAAGAAAAAATAAAGTAAAAGCTAAAAAGGCTCTGATGAGCTTGTAAATGGGCATAAGTAGTAATTAGGTTTTAATATGTGCAAATATATAAATTGCTTTTGTAAAACCTTAGTCAAATAGCGAGTATTAATGTTTAAATAGTTTTCAATAATCATGATTTAAATCTTGTTTTTTATATACTTTAGTTCTTTCAAGTTTTATGATACAAATGAGAAGCTTATTTCTATTGTTTTTTGCTGTAATTTCTTTTTTTTGTCATTCTGCAAATCTTGCGGAGTTTCAATTTAAATTAGAGAAGTCAAAGTATTTTAAAGCTTTTAACTCAATTTATGTTGTTGGTTACACATCAACATCAAACGTTAGCTACTTAAAAATTATTAAAATAAATGAAGATTTAAATACTGTTTCAAGTGATTCGGTAGCTCTTAATATTAGTTCAAAGGATCTTCATCCACTTAGTTTTGATACTTTACACAATTTCATAAATTTAACATGCCCATTCATTAGTAATAAAAACAGTTGTAATGTTTATCGTTTCGATAAGTCTTTGAAGTTAATTGCAAAGTTTGAAAGTGTTCCTATAACTCAGGTTAATACAGCCTTTGCCTTTGATAAGGAAAAGTATTGTTACAATAACAGTATTTATGTTGTAAGACAAATAAAAGATTCGGTAAACAAATATTATCTAGATAGGTATGATATAAAAGATTCTACAAAATTATTTGAATACAAAAGGGTTTGGCAATTTTATTTTAGTAAAAATAGATTTCATAATGTTCATATAATCGGTGTTTACAATAAATTACTTTGGCTTTATGCATCAATTTATTCAGGAAGTAGAATGGGGCAATGGGTTATGGCAATTGATATTAAGTCTAGCGAAGTAATGTGTTCGTACAAAGTAAATGCAGAAAATATAATGGAAGATTTTTATTACACGAATGCTTGTTACAATCCAATATATAAAGGATTAACACTTAGTTTTTATCGTGTACCTAAGTCGTATATCAATTACGAAAATAAAAAGGTTGCTTTTCAAGGATTTAAGGGTAAAAACTTGCCAATTTATTTGTTAACCTTGGATTCGATGGCAGATAAAGTAATGGATTTAGACGCATTTTTACCTACCAATAGCCAAATGCTAAACGAAAAGGAATTGAAAAACTTCGCATGTAAGGTTCTTACACTAAAAACCGATAGCGATAAGGTTTATGGCTTAACAGAGTACGTAGGACAACAAAAGGAAAATACCTTCAAAACTGCTGGATTTGGACTTTTTAAATTGGCTGAACAAGATTACACCTATAAGCTTAAAGGGAATTTTGATAATTATTTCTACCGTGATGCCAAGTTTAAGGAGGCAAAAAAACTTGAAAACATTTATTTTATTGATTCAACCTATTTTATGCATGATATCTTTTATTTCAATTCAAACTCACAATCAATTGTTTTGTCTGATATGCAGGTAAGAGAAGGTTCTGTAAGTAGTACTTTAATAACAAAAAGCTACAATGCTAATTTAAATCAAGAGGATTTTTATATCCATCAATTTTCTTTTGGTAAACTTTCTAATAAAGCTTTGCAATCATTTAAAAAACAGCAAAGTGCTAATTTTATACTACTGTCTAAACGTTTGATATCTGTTAGTAAAACAGAAGATGATAACAATGTTATCCTCAAGGAAGTGAAAATGTAAACTTATTAGCATTGTTTGGTTAAAACATATTTAATTCACAGGATCATTTTTTATAATTTTTCTTTATTTTTAAGCAACTAATATTTATGGCTACAATTGATTTAGAAGCAGAAAAGAAGGAGATTCTTACTCGATACAAAACCTTGTTAAAGGCTTGTAAGCGTACCTTACAAAAGGGAGATAAAGAATTAATTAGAAAAGCATTTGAGGTATCTGTTGATGCTCATAAAGAAATGCGCCGTAAATCGGGCGAACCTTATATTTATCACCCAATAGCTGTTGCTCAAATTTGTGCCGAAGAAATAGGCTTGGGTACAACTTCAATTGTTTGTGCCTTGTTGCATGATACAGTAGAAGATACCGATATTACTTTGGATGATATCAAAGGAATGTTTGGTGCTAAGGTTGCTCAAATTATTGATGGATTAACTAAAATTTCAGGAGTTTTTGATCACACATCATCTTTGCAGGCTGAGAATTTCAGGAAGATGATGCTTACTTTAAGTGAGGATGTTCGTGTTATACTTATTAAGCTTGCTGATAGGTTACATAACATGCGCACACTTGAAAGTATGAAGCGTGATAAGCAAATGAAAATTGCTTCTGAAACTTTGTATTTGTACGCGCCATTGGCTCACCGTTTAGGTTTAAATTCAATTAAATCTGAGTTAGAAGATTTGGGTTTGAAATACACCAACACTGAGTCTTATGATGAAATTGTTCAGAAATTAGCGGATACTGAGCCAGAGCGTAAAAAGTTTATTCAAAAGTTTATAGAGCCAATTAAAGAGATCTTGGACGAACAAGGCTTTAAATTTAAAATATTTGGTCGCCCAAAATCTATCTATTCCATTTTTAATAAGGTTAAAACCAAAGGAGTTTTATTCGAAGAGATTTATGATTTGTTTGCAATTCGTATTGTAATTGATACGCCTTACGAATTAGAAAAATCGGATTGTTGGAAGATATATTCTATTATAACCGATTTCTATCATCCAAGTCCTGAACGTTTGCGCGATTGGATTAGTACCCCAAAATCTAATGGTTACGAATCATTACATACTACAGTAATGGGACCAGAAGGTAAGTGGGTTGAAGTACAAATCAGAACTGTTCGAATGGACGATTTAGCAGAAAAGGGTTATGCTGCGCATTGGAAATACAAAGATGCAGCAGCTGAACGCGAATCGCAATTAGAAGATTGGATTAAGAAAATTCGAGAAATGCTTGAAAATCCTGCTGAGAATGCCTTGGATTTTATTGATGATTTTAAGTTGAATTTATTTGCTGATGAGATTTTTGTATTTACACCAAAAGGTGAAATGCGAACTTTACCAGCAGGTTCAACCGCATTGGATTTTGCTTTTGATATTCATAGTAAAGTAGGTGAACACTGTATTGGCGCTAAGGTTAATCATAAATTGGTTCCTTTAAGTTATGTTTTAAAAGGTGGCGATCAGTTGGAAATACTAACTTCGCGTAAACAGCATCCAAAGGATGACTGGATTAATTATGTTATTACTGCAAAAGCGAAATCAAAAATTAAACATGCTTTAAAAGAACAACGTAAAAAGGTTGCAGAAGAGGGTAGGGAAGTGCTAGAGCGAAAGTTTTACAAATGTAAGTTAGATTTTACTGTACAAAATATTCAAGATTTTGCACAGTTTTTAAAATTACCAAATAATCAAGAATTGTTTTATCGCACGGCTGTTAACGCGGTTGATGTTAAGGATATAAAGGACTTTATAAAACATAAAGCTAATCCTGAAAAAACAGCTCATAAGAAAGGTGAATTGAACCAGTCATTAGAGCAGATGGTGGCTAGTGCACGTGGTAAAACCGATATGTTGGTAATTGGTGATGACATGCAGAAGTTAGATTATAAAATTTCTCCTTGTTGTAACCCAATTCCAGGTGATGACGTTTTTGGTTTTATAACTATTCAAGAAGGAATTAAAATACATCGTGTTAATTGCCCTAACGCAGTTCAGTTGTTGAGTAATTACGCATATCGTGTTGTTAAAGCAAAATGGAATAGTCAGCATTTAATCTCTTTCTTAGCTGGAATAAAAATAACAGGAACGGATGAGTTAGGAATTGTAAATAATATTACCAAAGTTATATCAACACAGTATAACGTTAATATGCGTTCGATCAGTTTTGATACCGATGATGGTGTATTCCTAGGAACAATAATGATTTATGTGCATAGTACTGAGCATTTAAATCAATTAATTACAAAGCTTAAAAAAGTAAATGGTGTAATGAATGTAACTCGTATTGATGGAGACGAAGTAAATTAAGCATGCAAGAACAAGTTTTATACGAGGATAATCATATTATAGCTATAAATAAATTACCATCACAAATTGTGCAAGGCGATAAAACAGGCGATACACCTTTAAGTGATTTGGTGAAAGCTTTTCTAAAGGTTAAATATAATAAACCTGGCGAAGTTTTTTGTGGCGTTGTGCATCGATTAGACCGCCCCGTTTCTGGGATTGTGCTATTTGCTAAAACCAGTAAAGCCTTATCTCGATTAAATGAAATGTTTAGAGATAAGACAATTAGAAAAACGTATTGGGCTGTAGTTAAGAATAAACCTGCAAAGGATTCTGATTATCTTACTCACTATCTAATTAAAAATGAAGCTCAAAATAAAAGTAAAGCTCATTTAAATGAAGTGAAAGGCAGTTTAAGAAGTGAACTGGAGTATAAGTTAATTGCAAGTAGTGATACTTATCATTTGCTTGAGATTAAGCTTCATACAGGGCGTCATCATCAAATCCGAGCACAATTGGCAGCAATCGGTTGCCCTATTAAAGGCGATTTAAAATATGGCTTCCCACGCTCAAATTCAAACGCTTCAATACATTTACATTCAAGATATTGCTCTTTTATTCATCCTGTGAAAAACGAAGAAATAAATATTGTCGCCTCATTACCTAGTGACCCAGTGTGGAATGCATTTAAAACAATTTTAAACTTAAGTAACTAATGAGGTTTTTTCAGTATACCTATTATTTTTTCTCATCTATTAAAAACCGTGGTTTAATTTTCACTTTTAAACTTTTGTACAATGAGTACAAATATGAAAAGCAGTTTAAAATTAAAACTCATTCAATTACTAATTTACACGATTTAGACTTGGCAGGTAGTATTGATGGTGCAAATCACTACCAAGGAGCAAGCTATTATATTTTAAGTTTATTGTTTGCCGAAATAAATAAGATTACTTCTGCTAAATCATTTATAGATTATGGATGCGGTAAAGCCCGAGCAATGATTTTTGCGGCTAACTATGGTTTTAATAAAATTGAAGGAATTGAATTGGCAAAAGAATTATGTGTCGCAGGACAAAGTAATATTGATTTAGTAAAATCTGGTTTTCCGAAAGTTAATTTTGCTATCCATCATGCGGACGCTACAACTTATACTAGTATCGATGAAATTCAAGTTTTTTATTTTTTCAATCCTTTTCAAGAAACTGTAATGAACAAGGTAATTGAAAATATTAAGCAAAGTTATTCACGTGCAAAACGCGATATTTTTGTTATATATATCAATCCCAAACACATTGATTGTTATAAAGCGGCTGATTGGGATACTAAGCATATTTTAAAAAGTAAGAATTATATTGAAGGAGTAATTTTAAAACTTAAGCATGACTAAGATTTTGCTTCTTTCGGATACGCACTCGCATTTTGATGAGAAAATTATAAAGTATGCTGAAAGTGTTGATGAAATTTGGCATGCTGGAGATATTGGTGATTTGGAGGTTTGTAATAAACTTAGGGCTCTTAAACCTTTACGTGCAGTTTTCGGTAATATTGATGACGCTAAAGCACGGAAAGAGTACAGTGAAAATTTAATTTTTTCAATTGAGAAGGTAAAGGTATTCATAACCCATATTGGTGGTTATCCAAATCGATATAATTTGGAAGCAAAGAAATTAATTGAACAAGAAAGACCGCAACTTTTCATCTGTGGCCATTCACATATTTTAAAAGTAATGTATGATAACAAGTATAATTTATTGCATTTGAATCCAGGAGCTTGTGGAGTTCATGGTTTTCATGTAGTTAAAACAATGCTTAGGTTTGATATTGACAAAACTGAAATTAAAAACCTAGAGATAATAGAGCTTGGAAAAAGAGCTTAATAAATGGTTTTAATCCATTCTGCCTCTTACACAACTAACATAACTTTTTAATTTCAATAATAAGCCATTTTCTTCGGTAGCTTCTGGATAACCAATCGAATGAAGTTTTTTCGTAAAGTCTTCTCTAGTGCTTTCGCCTTCATAATTTATGGTCACCAAATCTTCTTCGTGGTTTATGGAAACGCTCTTTACTCCATTAATTTCAGAAATTGATTTTGCGATTGTCTTTTCACAACCACCACATTTTAGATTTGCAATTAATATTTTTTCGGTTTTCATGTTTTTTATTCAAAGGTACATGCAGAAAAGAGCATTCTCTGTGACTTTAGTTACCAATAAACATGAGAAATATATGTAAATAAAAAAGCCCCGAATTTCTTCGAGGCTTTAATTTAAGTTTTAAAACTTAATTATTGGATAGTAACTTTTTTAGTAACTACTTCAGCACCGTTAGATACTCTTAAGAAGTATGTACCTTGTGATAAGTTAGTTAAATTTAAAGAGTTGATACCTTTGTTTAAGTTAGCAGCAGAGTAAACTTTTTCACCTACTACGTTATAAACTTCAACAGAAGAATTAGCGTTAACAACATTCATTGTGAACATACCGTTTGAAGGGTTTGGATACACAGAGAAAGCAGAAACTGTATTTTCTTTAACACCTACTGGAGTTACTTTAGTGATATTGATATCATCTAAACGACAGTTCATTTGACCTGTAGCAGAAACAACACCTTGACCACCGATAGCAAAATAACGAGTTTCAGTAGCTGTAGCAGTGTAATCAACTGAATCTTTAATCCAAGTTGATAATGGAGTTGTAGCATTGTATGCTTTTAATATTGTTGTCATACCAGCGTTAGTTGGAGTTAAACCAGTAAATACACCAGTTTGACCGTTACCGTTAGATGCTGCGTTAGTTCTTTTCCAGAAAGAGATACGGTAAGTTTCACCATTAACTACATCCATACAAGGTAAAATTGCTTTGTATTCGTAAGTACCTGCAGGATTTGCAGCAGAAACTGTTGTAAAGTAAGCAACTAAACCAGAATGGAAAGTACCAGTTGAAAGACCTGTGAATTGTGCGGCAGTACCATCAAAAATAACACTGTTTTGTTCGTAAGCAGTTTCAACACCATTGTTGTATTGAGCAGAAGTTAATGCTAAAGATTGAGAGTTAACAATAACCTGAGAAGCTGTATCATTAGCTGTATTAATATCACCAGTTGCAGTAGCCCAAGCTTCAATATTGTAAATGTTTGAAGCAGTAAAATCAAATGGAGCACTTAACCAAAATACATATGCGGAATCTCCAGGAGCTAATGGACCAGCAACCACTTCAGTAAAAGAAGCACCACCATTTACACGGTACATTACGTTAATGTTTGATTCTGTTGTATTACCTGTATTTTTGATTTGAGCAACAATTGTATCTAAACCATAATTACAGTTATTAACTGTAGTCACACTTAAAGGTTGAACAAAAGTTGTAGTTAAATCTGGAGCTGGAGTTCCAGCAGGATTAATTAAGAATGTACCAGAAGCAGTTGTACCAACACCTGGAGTTGTAACACCTGGAGCACCTGTAAAACCATCACCATCAAGAGTGAAGTTAGCAGTTTGAGGACCTGTTAAACCAGCAGTTACATTTACTTCAACAACAAATGTTTCACCTGTTGGAGCCCAAATTCCACCGTACTCATCAGTGCCAGCTTGAACTCCCCAAGAAATTACTTGGCCAGCTGCAGGATTTAAAGTTTCTAAACCTCCACCCGCATCTGTTGCGTTAGGGAAAGTAGTAGATGTGTTACCAGCACCAGTTGGAGTAATACCAGCAGGGAAAGTGATTTCTAAGTAATCAACATACTCTAAGTCACCTGTAGCGTTTGCTGATGTATAAGTTAAACTTAAATCCATTGTAGTTCCGGCAGTATATTGAGTAGCACATATAATACCACCAGCAACTTGCTGAACTGAACCGTTTGATGGAGCAACTCTTTCAGCGTGAGTAATTCTTCCGTTTTTAATGTCTTTTTTTGCAATTTTGTAAGTAGTTTGTGCTGTTGCAAGTAAACCTGCTAAAACTAAACCACCTGTTAAGTAGATTTTTTTCATGTTTTTTAAATTATTGTTAGGGTGCAAATATAATAATAAAATAACTTAATCAGCCAAAAAAATATACCTTTGTTTAAAGATTTTAACATGATTTTAGTAAGTCTAAGGGGTAATTTCCATTATAATAAACTATTCAAATTGTGTTAGTTTAGCTCAAAATATTCAAATGAAGACAGATATATTAGCAATTGGCGTGCATCCAGATGATGTAGAACTTTCATGTTCGGCAACTTTAATGAAAATGAAAGCAGCAGGAAAGGTTGTTGGGATTTTAGATTTAACCAAAGGCGAATTAGGTTCAAGAGGAACTCCTGAACTTAGAACACAGGAAGCTAATAATGCTCTTAAAGTTATGGAGCTTGATTTTAGAGTTCAATTGGATTTAAAAGATGGTTTTTTTGAAAATAATGAAGCTTCTGTAAAGGAAATAATTAAAGTAATTCGCCACTATAAACCTGAAATTGTGCTTTGTAACGCAATTTCGGATAGACATCCAGATCATGGTCGTTCTTCAAAGTTAGAAAATGATGCCTGTTTTTATTCAGGACTAAGTAAAATTGAAACTATGTTAAATGGTTCAAAACAAGAAGCTTGGCGCCCCAAAGCGGTTTATAACTACATACAAGACTTTTATTTAGAACCTGATTTTGTTATAGATGTAAGCCAATATATGGATAAGAAAATGGAAGCTATCATGGCTTATTCGTCACAGTTTTATAATCCTAACAGCAAAGAACCGCAAACGCCAATTAGTTCAAAGGAATTTTTAGACAGCGTAAATGCAAAAATGTTAATTTGGGGTAGGGCAATTGGCGCTAAATACGGTGAAGGTTTTACTAGAAATCGACTTATTGGTGTAAATAGTCTTTTTGATTTGATTTAGTTTACTCTAAGTTTTTGCCCAACTTTTAAATAGTACCTCTTCTGGATTCCGTTTAAGGCGCAGAGTTCGTTTACAGTGTGTCCAAAACGTTTGGCTACTTCAAACCAATTGTCTCCTTTACTTACCGTGTAAACTTTAGCATTAACCGGGTAAGAAACAATACCATATCGTGTTTTTTTAATAATAATAGAGTCATTTTGCAATTGGCCAGTTTCAAAATTCACAAGGTTTGCAGGATTTAAGGCTTGACCTTTAAATCTAATTTCAAAATGCAAATGAGGGCCACTACTTCTTCCGGTATTCCCTCCTAATCCTATTAACTGTCCTGCTAATACAACTTGTCCTGGTTTCACTTTTATTTTTGATAAGTGGGCATAAACTGTTTCCAGGCCGTTATAATGTCTAACAATAACCACATTCCCAAATGCACCTTGTAAGCGCGCAACTCTAACCATCCCATCAAAACTACTCACTACAGGATTTCCTCTTTCAAGGTCTATGTCAATGCCTTTATGCATTCTACCATCTCTCCAACCAAAATAACTATTTATTGGGCCTTGCTTTGGATGCCAATAATTACCAAGCGAGTCACTTTCAATAACTAATAAGGTGCTATCTTTGAACTCGGTTTCAGGTGTTATATTAAAAACCGATTCTTCGTCAAAAACATCATAAAATTCAGAAGCTGGAATATTACTTCCGTGTTGTTTCGTCTCTTTTAAATGTTGAGTAAGGTATTCAACATATCTTATGTTGTCAGCGCTTATACTATCTAAATCTAAAAGAGAGTCAATTATATAAACTAATTCATCTTTCGAAATGGGTTTTTCCTTAATACTTGTGGTGTCTGGTATTCCCGGACCTAAATTTATTTTATTATATGCGATACTATGTTTATTATTCCAGTTTGCAAACGAAAATAATAGGCCACAGCACATTAAAATAAATATGTTTTTTAGTAGGGTCATTTAGCTTTGTGGGGTAAAAATAAAAATAATATTTAAAAAAGCAAATTTTTTGTTTAATAGAAATTAATGATTATTAACAAATTAACTATGATTATATAAAGTTTTACTTAAGTTTGCGCTGTGATAAAAGAGATTGTTAATAAGGACTTATTTCCTGATAAAAGGACTGTTTGGGTATTCATAATTGCTGCAATTACTTTAACTTGTAACGCTTATTTAACTAACGTTCAATATGTTATATCATTGTGTGATGGTTTAGGTTTAAGTTCCATTTCCAAGTTTTTAGCTCAAAAATGTATTTTTTCTGAAAATGCTAGTTTGAATAGATTGATTTATTGGGTATTAGTTTTGGATTTTTTCTATTTAATTCTCCCTATGTTAACCATAAAACTGGTTTTAAGGGAAAATATAAAAAGCTTTGGTTGGCATTTTAAATTGGAGAAAAATGGAATCAAGTTGTATTTAATAATGTTGGCTTTCATGATTCCCTTAGTATTATACTTTTCAGGAACACAAAGTTTTCAGGATAGATATCCTTTTTATAATATCCCGAAAGGAACTCCATTGTATCCAAACTTTGTGATTTGGGAAATTTTTTATTTTTCTCAATTTTTATGTTTGGAGTTCTTTTTTAGAGGTTTTTTAATTAATGGATTAAAACCCAAATTAGGAATATATGCTATTTACATTATGACAATTCCTTATTGTATGATACATTTTGGAAAACCAATGCCCGAGACCTTTGCAGCAATTATAGCCGGGCTAATTTTAGGTTTTTTGAGTTTTAGACATAATAGTATTTTCCTTGGTTTTTTATTGCACGTTAGTGTTGCTTTGAGTATGGATTTTGCAGCTCTTTGGCAAGAAGGTTGGTTTACACCATAAAACTTCTATCTGAGAAAATAAAAAAAACTGATTATTGTATTCGGTTTTTTATGATTTAGTATTGTACCGAACTATAAAACAATAATCATGAAAAAACTTATTATCCGTTTTGCCAGTATTTTTACACCAGCTTTATTCATGGCTCAAGGTGTTGGGCACACTACAATTACCTTTAACGATCCTGCTCGCTCAACTACAGGATACGGAAGCGGTGGTGGTCCTGGACGCCAAATTCAAACAGAAGTATATTATCCAGCGGCAAGCACAGCAGATAATGTTCCTGTTGTAGGAACTAACTTGCCTGTTGTTGTATTTGGTCATGGTTTTAGTATGGTTTGGAGTGCTTATGATAACGTTTGGACTAACTTAGTTGCTGAAGGATATGTTGTTGCTTTTCCAAGAACAGAAGGAAGCTTAAGTCCATCACATTCCGAATTTGGAGAAGATTTAAGACAGGTTGCAGACAAAATGTTGGCACTTAACTTAAATGCCCCATCTATGTTTTTCGGAAAATTGAGTAATAAATCTGCTATCATGGGTCATAGCATGGGAGGTGGTTCCTCTTTTTTGGCGGGTGCTAACAATACAAATATTACTACTATGGTAACTTTTGCAGCTGCTAATACTAATCCTTCTTCTGCACAAGCTGCCGTTAATGTTAGCGTTCCAAATTTGGTTATAGCAGGTGTTAATGATTGTGTTGCGCCTCCTAATGTTCATCAAGATTCAATGTACAATAAGTTAGGTTCTTCATGCAAAGCTGAGGTTAATATTATTGGTGGTGGACATTGTTATTTTGCAAACACTAATTTCAATTGTAGTTTTGGAGAAGGCACTTGTTCGCCAAACCCAACAATAACAAGAGCTCAGCAACAAGATGTGGCTAATGATTATACTAATTTATGGTTGCGCTACTGGCTTAAAAATGATTGTAACGCTTGGAATGCATTTAATGATAGTTTAACCATGAGTAACCGAATAACAAGTTCTAAGAGTTGTAATATCACTTGTGGTATTGGATTACCAAAATTACAAGCTATTAATTTTAATATGTTTCCAAATCCAGCTAGCAATGAAATTACAATTGTAAATGATTTAAATATTGAAAGTCTTGATGTTGAAATATTCAATACAGTTGGTCAGAAGGTTTTTGAACTAAAAGATTTAAAATCAATTAACGGGGCAGCTAAGCTTAATGTTTGCGGTTTAAGTAACGGAGTTTATATGGTTAAAGTTATACATCAAAATGAAAGTGTGATTAAGAAAATTACTATTAGTAAGTAATTAACACGGAAGAATAACTTTAAATCAATTTTGAAAATTTAAGCTTTTGTAGGCAATAGTAACAAATTACTATTGCCTATTTTTTATTATGGGTATAGATTTGCTTAAATCAAAATCCATATTTATGAAAAAATCACTATTTACTTTATTACTTGTTTTAGCTTCAATTTTTAGTAACGCTCAATTAAGATTTTACACTAACGGTGGTAAAACGGAGGTAAAACAGGGCTCATGCGGAATGGCAGATTTAAGCGTTAAGGTTCCTTTACCTGCAGGAACATCGAAATATGACAGAGTTCGTTTTTTTATTTTTTTAACGCCTAATGCTAAAAGTACTTCACAAGCTGTTTATCACTGCGTTTGGAAAAAACAAGATTTGGCTGGAAAATCTGAAGTAATGGTAGATTTAAAAACAGCTGATGGTAGTAATGATTTTTATTATGGCGGTTACGGAATACATTGGGGAAGTTCTTTGGGGAGTGCTTCAGCTCTTGATATTGATAAGCCATGTAGTGATGAAAATCGTGCGGATCAAATATGGAATTTATCTTTTGAGTTGGAAGGATCAATGTATACAGGTGATGCATATATTGATGGTATGACGGATGGTTTAAAACGCCCAACTTATCAGGCAACTAGTTTAAAAAGTTGGGATAATGCTTTCCCTTTTGATTATGGATATACGGATCCAAATATATACACTACTAATAAAACTTTTTCAATCAAGAAAAAATATGATGTTCCAGTAGATATTAGTGCTTACGAGGATGAAATGTCTTTGTCAGTTGCCTCTCAAATTTTGTGCACATTTAAAAGTTATACCAACACAAATACAGAAGAAGTAAAGCAAGACATTATTAAAGCAATTAAAAATAAAACACTTTTAAAATCGGAGGAAACAAAATTCAGTTGGAATTTGGAAATATGTTACCCTTGTTTTGCAAAAAAGATCAAAGCTAGTGATGATACTAATGCAGATGCGACAATGAAAAGTATATGCACAAATCAGTCTTCGTGGAAACCTGCCAAGGTAGGAGGAAAGGATGGTTTTGTTTTAGATATTCCTAAAACCTTGCATATGAATAGATGGTCGCCTGATTATTCAAATATTAGAACCAATTCTGAAGTAACATGGGCTAAGTTTATGGCTTTTGTTGTTGAAAGCAATGGGATGGTTTATACTGGTATTATTGAATATCGTGAAGGTGCAAATGCGGAAAGCCCAATTGTCGAAAAATTGTTTAATGATATTTACCAATCATTTAAAATATATTAAATTGCTTTTGTATTTTATTTATCATTAAACTCATATAGTCCAGATAATAAATTTAGTTATGAATTCAAAAAAAGTTAAATCAGTTACTTCTAGTGACTTTAATGACATTTACACTAAACCTAAACCCAATACCGAAAAAGGATGGGAAAAATTATTTAAAAAGACGATTGATCAAATCGATAATTTTTCTTCATCCTTACACTTTTGGTATGTGGCAGATTTTTCTAAAGGTGTGGTTAAAGTGGGGGGCGATTATGAAATCGTTACTCCTTTAACTTCAAAGGAATGGATTGGCCTTCAACCTTGGGATATAGGTAAACTTTTTCACCCTTTGGATGTTTCAAAAATGCAGGCTTTTGTAGTATTTAAAGCGGAATTTTTAGCAAAAAAAATGATGAGGAAAGGAAAAAAATTAGAATTAGCTTAATTTTTAGAATGCTAAATTTTCAAAAACAATACACATGGCGTATGATGGAATATCCAGCCATGCATTATATTAATGATGAGCCAAGATTTTTATTGTGTCATGTTTCAGAAATAAATCATATAGTTAATCATCCTAAATGTATCATGTATATTTTGGATTCAAATGAAAGGGAGGCAACCATGTATTTTTGTGTGGATGAAAAATTAGTTTTAAAGCCTATATTGGTAAATAAGGCTTTGAGCGCACGAGAAATAGAAATAGCTAGGTTGTTGGCTAAAGGATTGTTAAGTAAAGAAATAGCTGAGGTTTTAGGAATTTCAAAAAATACGGTTGAAAATCATAAGCAAAATATTTACTTTAAAACGGGTACAAAAAAGATTAACGAGCTAGTTACTTACGCTAATAATTATTTAAGCAACCATGAGTTTTAGTGGTTATTCCATACAAAACCCCACACCAACCTGCACACTAAGCCCTGATTGTCTGAAACCACCAACGTATATTCTTTCTCCCCTGTAGTAAGGTGTTTTGCGCCATCGTGAGCTTGAAATGTCATATTCGTATTCAATTAATCCTGATAAGGCAATTCTTCCCATCTTAATCTTAGTTTGTAATCCAAGTTTTGGCGAGAAAAATGGATTTTTTTGCTTTAATAGTGAGTTTTGGTAAAGCCTTAATCTCCCCGCATTAGCTCCTAAATACCAGTTGATTAATAACCAATTGTTATGTATAATTTTGCCTCCACCTCCATGAGAAACTACAAATCCAGTTAGCTTTCCTGAAATGGAATCGTTAATGTGAAATGTAATGGGTACAACTTGATTATACAAAAGGTGACCGTAGTAATTTGTACCTCGTTCAACACTAAAATATCCGCTAATTCCTATTCCAACTTGTTTAATAGGTTGCGATAGATTATATGATTTAATGGTGTTTAGTTGCTCATAGAAATTGGATTTATAAAATTTGTAGCCATAATAAAAATCTATAGAATTATGATTATGGTCATTTTTTTGTGAACAACAAATGTATGGTAACAACAGTAATAGAAGTAAGTTTTTCATATTACCAATAAAACACTATGAGGTAACAAAGCAAGTCAGGCCTTCTTTCGAAAGCTAAAAATGTATTTATAAAGTACGACTTATTTTATCCTATCATCTCAAAATCGCCGTTTGCCTTATATTTTACGGCTGTATAAAGCGGCTGGATTTTGGTTTCGCTAATTATTTCAAGGGTTGATTTAGCATTACTTACATATTCTACTTTACCATCGCCAACAGCACCGATAGAACTTAAAGGAATATTGTTTTTACCTTTGATTACAACTGTATTGCCTCTTTCGGCACTAAAAATAACTGTTCCAGATTCGGCTTCAATTACTTCGGATATAAAGTGGTATTTATTGCGGTGCATTAATTTATTAAAACCCTTTTCTTCCCAATAAGCGCTTAGAGCATCGTTAATTAAAGCTAGTTTAACAGAAGTACGTGTTATTTGTTTTAAGGAAACAAAAGCAGTGTTTTTGCCATTAAATTTCAATTCAATTTCTCCTTGGGCAACTGGGGCGCTTGCCGAGCCTCCAATTTTAACTTCAATATTCGATTCGGAAGTGAATTTTAAATCAGCTTTATTAGATACTGTTGTTTTTCCTTGTAGCGAAAATCCATCAACAACATCCTCGATATTCCCCCAAATTAAATGCTGACCATCATCGTTTAATACAATATCTCCAACACGTATAGGGCGTTCAATAAAATTGCCAATTAAGTTTAATCCTGCAAATACTTTTTGTGTTCGTTTTAAAGCTGGCATAAGTTTTAGTTTTATTGGTTTAGTGTTTTTCTTTTTTGCAGAGCTTTTTTGCAAAAGCTCTGCTCAAAGATGGGTTTAGTTAGATGTTATATTTTATAACAACAGCTATGGCAAACATACAAGCTTTATTTCATAAAAAAAATACGTAGTACTACCTGATTTTTATCCAAGTAGTACTACTTGGTTTTGATCGAGTAGTTACGCCTATTTTTTCGAGTAGTTGCTGAAATGAGCACGGTTATTAAGTTTTAGAGCTAGGTATTGAACTAAAGAATAGGATAAAAACAAATTGTGTTACGCTTAATACTCAACAATTATTTCATCATTTTTCTTTTTTAAGGTAATTGTTGTTTTCGGGTTATATAATTCTTCAACTATAGCAGTCATTTCTTTTCGCGTTAATGAGTCGTTGTTTTTCATTTTTTCCGTTTGATGCGTTGCATTGCTTGTTTCTACAATACTATATATTGACTCTGAATACAAAAATATCTGATTGTTCGTTCTAAATGGAGAGGCAAAACCACCTTCAATAGTATCTTTAACTGAGCTAGTTTGTAACGAATAAGCAGCCAATATTGGATTAGTAACTCCCACTTTCATGTTTTTATTCCAGTTTTTACCTAATAATAAAGTAATTCTTGTCTTTTCTTTTTTGTACTCAACATAAGGTATCGAAAGTTTATTTCCATTTTTTAAGTAAACAGCTGATAGTACTTTTTTATAAGCAGGATAACCATCAACCATTAAAATAGCATCATAGCCTGTTTTATTTACAATCTCTAATTGGGGACCATTTGTTTGGTAACCATCGTCTAATGTTGTGGTGTTGAAAAGAACTTTTCCGTTTTCTAAGCTTTTGCCTTTGCTTTGTGCTAATTGCTTTTTAAACTCTTTAGCAGCCTCAGATTCAGGGTGTAAGTCGAAATTTTCATACACTGAAATAAACGAACGTCCATAAGATTCGCCTGAGTTGTTTAATTCTTCAGTCAGAGCTTTGCTTGCTTCAATTTGTTTTTGAAGGTCGGCGAAGTTGTAAGAGTTCCTATTAAAGTCATAAGAACTAGAGCTATGCCTGTTACAAGTGGCAATTCTAATAATTACAACAACAAGTATTAAAACTACCCGAATAATTGCCCAAGCGTTACCCGAATCAGAACTACTGCTCGAGCTTGTATTACTAAAGTTAGAGCCACCGCTATTATAATTATTATTAGTTAATCGTTCTACTTCTTTTACTCGTTTTTTTATTTCTTCACGTGTGGCTTCGTCGGTTCTTAAAGCAACTAAATGTGAAATTAATTCCTTTGCTAATGCAGGTTTATGTTTGTTGTTGAAAATGGATACGTATAATCGGATTAAAGTCATTGCATAATCACAACGCTTATCCATAAAAAAATCAGGTAAAAAATTCAATGATTTTAATCGATTCAAAGCAAAATGCTTTTTTAAATCTTCATCAGGAGTGGTAATTATTTTTTCAACCTCACAATCGGCATCAATAGCATCAATTTGATTTTGAACATTACGATTAACGTATTTATAGCACTCGTCTTGATATTCAAATGTTGTTAAAATCTTTAATTTACTTAGGTTTTGAAGCACAGGTATATTTTCATTACTATAGGCTTCACTTATTAGCTTATTGTATTTAAAGGCAAAGTAAGGCGCAACAAATTTTAAAAAGCCATCCTCATTCATCTTTTCGTTGTTCTGATAAGATGGATTAGCGGGGATTATACTACGCTCTAAAAAGTCCAATAAATCTTTTTGTTTTTTTATTTCGAAATGATAATTGGCGATTTTCTCATCATTTAAGCCTTCTAAAATTTTTAAGGCTTGGTCCTTCGAAATTTCTTGACCATCTAAAACAATATTTTCGTTGTTATTTAGTTCAAATTCCGCTAATACTAATCGTTTAGCTTGTTTCACTTTCGAACCATCAAAGTTCTCTATATCTTGAAGTCCCGGTAAATTAAAGGGCGAAAAGTATTCCAAATTGTATTTTTTGCTAGATTCAAATATAATTAAACTTTTTAAAAAAATAATGTTCTTCAAACAAATTGTTGATGTTAAAAAAATCGGGCAAATTGCAGCTTCCAATCGCAAGAAAATGACTAATTTAAAGCCTTCAAAAAATGAATTAGAAATTATGGAAAGCAATTTAGTACGTCAGGCATTTTTAGATTTTTTTAAAAGTAAAGGACACGAAATAGTTCCCTCAGCACCTATGGTGGTAAAAGGTGACCCAACTTTAATGTTTAATAATAGTGGTATGGCACCGTTTAAGGATTTATTCTTAGGGAACGCACCAATAAAATACCCACGTATTGCAGATACTCAAAAATGTTTGCGTGTTAGTGGTAAGCATAATGATTTGGAAGAAGTTGGTGTTGATACTTATCACCATACCATGTTTGAAATGCTTGGTAACTGGAGTTTTGGCGATTATTTTAAGAAGGATGCTATTGCTTGGGCTTGGGAATTGCTAACGGATGTTTATAAAATTGATAAGGAAAGATTATACGTTACTGTGTTTGAAGGTAGCGCAGATGATGGTTTAGGTTTTGACCAAGAAGCTTACGACTATTGGAAAGCATTAATACCTGAAGAGAGAATTTTACGCGGAAATAAAAAAGATAATTTCTGGGAAATGGGAGATACTGGGCCTTGCGGACCTTGCTCTGAAATACATTATGATGGACGCAGTGCTGAAGCGAGAAAAAAAGTTTCAGGAGCTAGTTTGGTAAATAATGATGACCCTCAAGTAATTGAAATTTGGAATAATGTGTTCATGGAGTTTGAGCGCAGAGCCGATGGTTCTTTAGTTAAACTTCCTAAACAACACGTAGATACAGGTATGGGCTTTGAGCGTTTGGTGCGTGTGTTGCAAAACAAGCAATCAAATTACGATACAGATGTTTTTCAACCATTAATTGAAAAGATTGAAAGTTTGTGTGGGCATCGTTACAAACCTTTAGATGAAGATCACCATAAAAACCACCGTGTATTGAATATTGCAATGCGTGTTATTGCAGATCATATTCGTACTATTTCTTTCTCAATTGCAGATGGACAGTTACCAAGTAATACTGGTGCTGGCTATGTTATTCGCCGAATTTTACGTCGCGCAATTCGTTATGGATACCAATCTTTGGGTTTAAAAGAACCTTTTATGTATCGTTTGGTTCCAGTTTTGGCTAATCAAATGGGCCAAGCTTTTCCTGAATTGAATAGTCAAAAGCTATTGATTGAAAAAGTTATTCGTGAAGAAGAAACGGCATTCTACAAAACATTAGAAATTGGTTTGCGTAAGATTGACCATGTTTGTTTAGAGCTGGTAAACCAAAAGATTGAAAATAAGATTATCGATGGAAAAGTAATTTTTGAATTGTATGATACTTACGGTTTCCCTGTTGATTTAACCTCATTAATTGCAAAGGGCTACGGCATTGATTTAGATGAAGAGGGTTTTAAAAAGCATTTACAAGAACAAAAGGAACGCTCTAGAGCTGCAACTGCTGTTGATACAGATGATTGGGTTTATACAGCATTGCAATGGCAAACAGAACGTGGTAAGGAAGTTTTGTTTGTTGGTTACGAGGACATGGATGCAGAATGCTACATCACTCGCTTTAGAAAAGTCACTTCAAAGAATAAAGTTCAATACCAATTGATTTTAAATAAAACACCTTTTTATGCTGAAAGTGGTGGACAAGTTGGTGATACAGGTTTTTTACAAAGTGCTAACGAGAAAATAATTATTACTGATACTAAAAAGGAGAATGGTATAATTGTTCATTATTCTGATGTTTTACCCGATAACATGACCGCAACATTCCATGCGCATGTTGACAAGGCGAAACGTTATGCAACTCAAAATAATCATAGTGCTACTCACTTGTTGCACGCTGCATTGCGCGAAGTTTTAGGAACTCATGTTGAGCAAAAAGGTTCGTTAGTTAATGCTGATAATTTACGTTTCGACTTTTCGCATTTTGCAAAAGTAACTGATGAAGAATTGTATCAAATTGAAAAATTAGTAAATACTAAAATTCGCGAAAACATTATTTCCGAAACTAAGCTTAT
>CAZRUA010000026.1:0-37231 GCA_964603125.1 uncultured Flavobacteriaceae bacterium
ACCCAGCAGTTGATCCATTGGATTCTACTTCTCGTATTTTAACTCCAGAAATCGTTGGTGAAGAACACTACAACACTGCACAAAGAGTTAAATTAACGTTACAACGTTACAAAGAATTACAAGATATTATCGCTATCTTAGGTATGGATGAGTTATCTGAAGAGGATAAATTAATCGTACACAGAGCAAGACGTGTTCAACGTTTCTTATCTCAACCATTCCACGTTGCTGAGCAATTTACTGGTTTAAAAGGAGTATTAGTTCCAATTGAAGAAACAATCAAAGGATTTAACATGATCTTAGATGGTAAAGTAGATGAGTATCCTGAAGCAGCGTTTAACTTAGTTGGTACAATTGAGGAAGCGATTGAAAAAGGTAAGAAAATTATGGCTGACACGAAGTAATTCTTAAAAATCACTTTATAAATTTTAAGTTAAAATGAATTTAGAAATAATAACACCAGATAAAAAATTATTTGAAGGTCAAGCGAAATCGCTTACTTTACCAGGTTCTGAAGGATCTTTAGGTATTTTGAATCGTCACTCGCCAATGATTGCTTCTTTGAAAAAAGGAAAAATCAAAGTTGTGGCAGAAAATGGTTCAGAACAAAATTTTGATATCAACGGTGGTGTTGTTGAAGTGTTAAAAAACAACGTTATTGTTTTAGCTGAGTAATTTTAGAAAAAAAATCATTGTAAAATCCCCATGTTATTGTTAGCATGGGGATTTTTTTTATTTTAGTATTATTATGGAACCTAGAACAGTAATAATTAAAAGAGATGTAGAGCTTAGCACCAAAATCTGGAAAAGCTATTATGATTTTGATTGGTTCCGTAGAAAACGAAGGGGAGTATTTTTGAATTTGGTTTTATTGCTTATTTCAGGAGCGATTACAATTTTTTTTCCAAAGTTAACTCAAAGCATTATTTGGATTTCAACCAACATTATCTTGGTCTTATTGATACTAGTTCCACTAAATATTTACAGAAGAAATAAAAGGAACATACGAAGGCGTTTTGAGCTTTTTCGGGCTTCAAATTCTGAAGTTAATATTTCAGATGAAGGAGTTTTTTATAAATATACGATTACGCGAAATAATCTTGAAGGTAAAAATAGTTCTGTAAATAAAGTGGAAATAAATTATACTTGGGATAAGTTTGCTTATTATGAGTTTAACGGTACCACTTTGTATTTATATGTAAAAAATAATAGCAGCATTCCTTTTGACCTAATTTCGGAAGAGTCGGCTAACGTGGAAGATTATAATGTTATTTGTCAGTACGTTACAAAGTATGTTGAGAATAGGAATTGAGGTGGTTTTAATTTTTGTCCTCATTTTAAACCATTCTTACTATAAAATTACTATTTCAGCTAAAATATTGTTTTTGGTAGCTAAATATTGTATTTTTATCCAGTAAAAGTTCCTTCGCCCCTAAGTTGGAATATGTTTTTAACGGCATAAAAAATAATAGATGAACTTATTTTCAAAAAGTATTCTTACTGTGTTTTGTTTTTTCGCAATTCACATTTCAGCACAACGTGGTAAAGACGGCCCTTTGGCAATTAACTCTAACACCATTGTAAATACAGTTTCAAAAACATTGAGTGTTGACGTTACTGGTGGTGCTTCAAGCAGTATCACAGTTAATAATAACACTGGTTTGGCAGTTGGAGATTTGGTTTTAATCATTCAAATGCAAGGTGCTACTATTAATACAGCTAGCACGGATAGCACTTGGGGCGCTATAACAGCTATTAATAATTGTGGTAATAACGAGTTTCAAGAGATTAGTTCAATCTCAGGAAATACGCTAACATTTGATTGTACAGTTAAGAATAGTTATACTGTTGCAGGTAAAACACAAGTGATACGTGTTATGCGCTATTCAGCAGTTACGATTAATGCTGGAGGTGTTTTAACGGCTCCAACTTGGAACGGTTCTACGGGAGGTGTTTTGGCTGTTGAGGTGCAAGGGAATACGATTATCAATAATGCTGGCGGTTTAGACATGACAGCAAAGGGATTTAGAGGTGGCGCTTTTGAGAATCAAACAAAGTATGGTGTACGTAACGTGGTTGATTTATGGTGGGATGCAGGCGCATACAAAGGTGAGTCGGTAGCTGGTGATACAGCATTTTATAGAACTTTAGGAGGTGGTTTTTGCAAAGGAGCTCCAGCTAATGGCGGTGGTGGCGGAAACGCGCATAATTGCGGCGGGGGCGGTGGTGCAAACGCTGGTAATACCGCAGTAACATGGACTGGGCACGGAATTGCTAGTTTAACTGGAGGAGCTACTTGGACAAACGCTTGGAATAGGGAGTGGGCAAACAAAGCAACGCATGTTACAATAGGTGGAGGAAAAGGTGGATATGCCTTCTCAAGTTCTAATCAAAACGCTGCAACACTTGGCCCTGATAATGCTGCATGGGGTGGAGATGGTCGCCATCCAGATGGTGGATTTGGAGGAAGAATTTTAGATTATTCAACAGGAAAATTATTTCTAGGTGGCGGCGGTGGTGCTGGTGATGTTAATTCTGTTACTGGTTCTAATACAGGTGGAACTGGAGGAAACGGTGGAGGCTTGATTTATTTGATGAGTTATGGAACTGTTTCTGGTAGTGGTTCAATAACAAGTAATGGTGGTGCTGGAACTAATGCAACGGGACCAAGTCCTGGTGGTTTTTCGAATTCATATAATGGGAAAGATGCAGCTGGCGGCGGCGGTGGCGGCGGAACAATAATTGTTAATTCAGTTGGGACAGCAAGTAGTATTTCAGTTGCTGCGAACGGTGGCGCAGGTGGTAATCAAATTATTGTGAAAGGTGGTTTAGCTGGAACGGTTAATGAAGCTGAAGGACCAGGTGGTGGTGGTGGCGGTGGTTACATTGCTGTAAGTAATGTTGGTTTGACGCAATCAGCTGCCGGTGGTGCAAATGGAACCAGTAATTCAGATGGATTGACAGAGTTTCCTCCAAATGGAGCAACAATGGGAGCCGCAGGTTTATCTGCTCAAACGATTACTAATTTTACAATAAATTCAACAGACGTTTCAATTTGTGCTGGAAATACAGCTACTTTAGCAGCAACTGTTGCAGGAACTGCACCAAGTCCTCAAACCATAATTTGGTATGATGCTTTATTAGCAGGAAACCAGTTGGGTACAGGTGCAAATTTTACAACACCAGTGTTATCAGCAACAACTACTTATTATGTTGGAACTTGTCCAGGAACTTATAGAATACCGGTTGTGGTAACTGTTACTGCGGCTCCTGCAGCTCCTGCAGTTTCAAGTCCATTAACCTATTGTCAAAATGCAGCAACAGGACCATTCCCTGTTCCAGTTGTTGGAGTAGGGCAAACATTAAACTGGTGGGGAACTGCTGCGACTGGTGGAACTTCATCAAGTACACCTCCTGCAATAAATACTTCAGTAGCTGGTTCAACAACATATTATGTTTCTGTTAGTGAAAATGGGTGCGAAAGCCCTCGTTCTACATACACAGTAACAATTAATGCTGCGCCAAACGCACCTACCTCTGCTAGTCCTATCAATTATTGTCAAAATCAATCGGCAAGTGCGTTAACAGCATCTGGTACAGGAACATTAAATTGGTGGGGAACTGCTGCTACGGGTGGAACATCATCTGCTTCGGCGCCAACCCCTAACACTTCAGCGGTTGGAACAACAACGTATTATGTTTCTCAAACTAGCACAGGATGTGAAAGTCCTCGAACAGCTATTGTTGTTAATGTAAGTGCAGCACCAAATGCACCTTTAGCTTCAAATGTTTCTTATTGTGAAAACTCAACTGCCAGTGCATTAAGCGCAACAGCAAGTGGTGGTGCAACTTTATTATGGTGGGGAACAGCTGCATCAGGCGGTACATCTTCTGCAATAGCTCCAACACCAGCGACAACGCCAACAGGAACAACAACATATTATGTTTCGCAAACTATTGGTTCTTGTGAAAGTCCTCGAACACCAATTGTTGTAACTATTAATCCTTCTTTTGCAACGCCAACAGTTAGTAACGTAACTTATTGTCAAAATCAAACAGCAAATATTTTAACAGCTGGTGGTACTGGAGCATTAAACTGGTGGGGAACTTCGGCAACAGGAGGCACATCTTCGGCAACTGCTCCAACACCTTCGACAA
Source organism: uncultured Flavobacteriaceae bacterium (assembly GCA_964603125.1). Classification (GTDB taxonomy): domain Bacteria; phylum Bacteroidota; class Bacteroidia; order B-17B0; family Aurantibacillaceae; genus CAZRUA01. The sequence goes on from CAZRUA010000026.1 coordinate 4,159, forward strand.
CAGTTGTAGGAACAACATCTTATTACGTTTCACAAGGAAGTGGATTGTGTGAGAGTCCAAGAGCGCAAATCAATGTAATTGTTGTAGCTCAGCCGGTGCAACCTTTAGCGAGCAATGCAACTTATTGTGAGAATGATGTCGCAACTGTTTTAAGCGCAACAACACAAAGTGGAGGAACATTAAACTGGTGGGGAACATCAGCAACAGGCGGAACTTCATCAGCAACAGCGCCAACTCCAGTTACTTCGCCTGCGGGCACAACAACATACTATGTTTCGGAAAGCGTTGGTACTTGTGAGAGTCCAAGAACAGCAATTTTGGTTACTGTTAATGCTACTCCAAATGCACCAGCTGTTACAAATGCTTCGTACTGTGAAAATTCTGCTGCAATTCCATTAACAGCTACTGCTACTGGAACATTAAATTGGTGGGGAACTTCGGCTACCGGAGGAACATCATCAGCAACAGCTCCAACGCCTGCAACAACACCAATAGGCGCTACAACTTATTATGTGTCTCAAATCATTAATGGTTGTGAAGGTCCTCGTGCTGCAATTGTTGTTACGGTTGATGCTTCTTATTTAGCACCAAGCGTTAGTAACGTAACTTATTGTTTAAATCAAACAACAAATCAGTTAACAGCAAGTGGAACAACTACTTTAAACTGGTGGGGAACATCAGCAACAGGCGGAACATCATCAGCAACAGCTCCAACTCCAGTGTCGTCAACTGTAGGAACAACATCCTATTATGTTTCACAAGGAAGTGGATTATGCGAAAGCCCAAGAGCACAAATAGATGTTATTGTTTTAGCTCAGCCAAATGCACCATTAACAAGTAATGTTACTTATTGTGAAAATTCTGTAGCAACTAGTTTAACAGCCACATTACAAAATGGTGGTACTTTAAATTGGTGGGGAACAAATGCAACTGGAGGTACCTCTTCAGCAACTGCAACTGTTCCATCAACAACTCCAGTTGGAACAACAAGTTACTATGTTTCAGAATTAGTTGGAACTTGCGAAAGTCCAAGATCACAAATAGATGTTATTGTTATTGCTAATCCAACGGCACCAACAACAGCTCCTATTTCTTATTGCGAGAATTCAACAGCATCACCTTTAACAGCTTCATCAACAGGAACATTAAATTGGTGGGGAACATCATCAACGGGTGGAACATCATCTGCAACAGCTCCAACACCAGTTACAACACCAGTTGGTACAACGACTTATTATGTTTCTCAAACAGTTAATGGCTGTGAAGGACCAAGAGCCGCAATCGTTGTTACAGTAGATGCTATCTTGGCAGCTCCAACGGTTTCATCGGTTGCCTATTGTGAAAATGACGTAGCTATTGCTTTAACGGCAAGTGGAACTTCAACATTAAATTGGTGGGGAACTTCGGCAACTGGCGGAACTTCTTCTGCAACAGCTCCAACTCCATCAACTAGCACAAGCGGAACATTCAACTATTACGTTTCTCAAGGAAGTGGCTCTTGTGAAAGTCCACGAGCTAATATTCAGGTGACTATTAATCCTTTGCCATCAGCACCTTCAGTAACTAACGTTTCTTATTGTTTAAATGAAACAGCAAGTCCTTTAACTGCAACAGCTGCAGGAACTTTAAATTGGTGGGGAACAGCGGCAAGCGGAGGAACATCATCAGCTTCAGCAACAGTGCCAAGCACTAGTGTGGTTGGAACAACTAGTTATTATGTTTCGCAAACAGTTGGTTCATGTGAAGGACCTCGCGCTGCAATTACGGTAACAGTAAATGCTCTGCAAGCAGCTCCAACTGTTTCAAATGTGGCTTATTGTCAAAATCAGGTTGTTGGAACGCTTAATGCTACTGGCACAGGAACATTAAATTGGTGGGGAACAAATGCAACAGGAGGTACATCTTCTGCAACAGCTCCAACTCCAAGTACATCTGTAGCAGGAACATTTAATTATTATGTTTCTCAAGGTAGTGGAGCTTGTGAAAGTCCACGTGCACAATTAGTAGTTACAATTAATCCTGCTCCATCTATAACATTTACACCAAATTCAAACGTAGGTTGCGAAGGAGCTTGTATTACTTTTACAGATGCTTCTTCTGCTTTATGTAATCAATTGAATTGGAATTTTGGCGATGGTACTTCAGGAACAGGTAATAATCCAACACATTGTTATCAAGCAGCAGGTAGTTATATTCCAACGGTAACTTGTATAACTTTACAAGGTTGTTCAACTTCGTATGTAGCGCCTTTAGTAGATCACATTACTATTAACGCAAATCCAAATGCAAACTTTACAGTTACACCTTCTTTAGTTGTTAGCCCGGGAAGTATTTGTGGTTTTGTGCCAACATTAATTGATTCAACAAATTCTTATGCTTGGAATTTTGATGAGCCTTCTTCAGGTACAAATAATACATCTGCTCAACCAACATCTTCTCATACTTACAATAACGTTGGAACTTATTGTGTTGAGTTATTCGTTACTCAAACTAGTGCACCAAATTGTTTTGATAGCAGTGTAGTTTGTATTCAAGTAATTGAAGATGCGAACATCAATATACCAAATGTATTTACTCCTAATGGCGATTTAAATAATGATGTTTTCAGCTTTAAGAGTAGTGGTTTAACTTCCTTAACATGTGATGTATTTGATAGATGGGGAATAAAAGTATACACAATTGATGGTGTTAATGGTTCATGGGATGGGAAGAATAAAAACGGTAAGGATTGTTCGGCTGGAACTTATTACTTTGTTGTGAAGTACACCGATGGTAAAAATGAGACGGTTCAAAAGAATGGATATTTACAATTAATAAGAGATTAATTCATCTGATTCCTGGGATAATACCGTAGATATATATAGGATATTTGGGTTGAATAATATTCTTAAAAACTTGAAAAAACGTTATTTTTGAAACTCTAAAATAAAAATTGAAGTAAATGAAAAAAGTTGTAGCCTTATTAGGTTTATTTTTGGTAAGTATTTCGGGAGCTTTTGCTCAGGGTACAGATTGTTCAACAGCAGATCCATTCTGTACTGGTACAACATATACTTTTAACAATAACACAGGTAATGCCGATGGAGGTGCTTACGACTGTTTAGGAAGTACACCTAATCAAGCGTGGTATTATTTACAAATTGCTAACTCAGGTCCAATAACAATTAACATTGCGCAAGATGACAATACTGGTACTGGTATTGATGTGGATTTTGCATGTTGGGGACCTTTTACTAATTTAACTAATGCTTGTGCAACAGATTTTACAACAACCTCCACTGTTGATTGTAGTTACTCTACGGCTGCAGTTGAGAACTGTACAATTCCTAACGCACAAGCAGGTGAATGGTTTATGTTGCTTTTAACCAATTATGCTGATGTGCCAGGAACAATTACCTTTTCTCAATCAGGTGGTACAGGAAGCACAAACTGTAATATCTTATGCAACATAACTAGTGTAACAGCTGTTGCAACAGCTTGTGATTCTCTAAATAACACTTATTCTGTTTCAGGAACAATTGTAACAAGTAATCCTCCTAATGCAGGTACTTTAACCATAACCAACTCATGTGGAGGAACTCCCGAGGTAATTAATACACCATTTTCAACTACATACAATTATAGTTTTACCAATTTAAGTTCTAATGGAGCAGCTTGTCAAATAAACGCTGCATATAGTGCTGATCCTACTTGTTTGGGTTCTGCTAACTATTCGGCCCCAGCAAGTTGTCAAGCGGGACCTGTGTGTACGGCAACTGCTGCTAACTCTGGTCCATACTGTATTGGCGGAACAATAGATTTAAATGCAACGCCAGCGGGCGCATTAAGTTATGCTTGGACTGGGCCAAACGGATACACAGGTTCAGGGGTTAATCCTCAAATTAGTAACGTTACAGCTACAAATGCTGGTGCTTACACAGTAGTTGTAACAATGCCTGATAGTGCAGTTTGTACTGCTACTACAAATGTTGTTGTAAATGTTATTCCGCCGCCAACGGTTAGTAATGTATTTTATTGTCCTTCAACAACGGCAAATCCTTTAACAGCTACAGCAACTGCTGGAGGAACTTTAAACTGGTGGGGAACTAACTCTACTGGAGGAACTTCATCCGCAACAGCTCCAACACCATCCACTGCTGTAAACGGAACCACAGACTATTATGTTTCACAAACTGTTGGTGCTTGCGAAAGCCCAAGAGCTATGATAACTGTTACAATAGGCCCATTACCGCCACCTGTTGTTACAACTAATGTTACTTATTGTTTAAATACAACAGCTTCACCTTTAACTGCAGTTGGTGTTCCTTCTTCTACTTTAAATTGGTACGGAACGGATTCGATTGGTGGAACGGCTTCGGCAACTCCTCCAACACCAACTACAAATGTTGCGGACACTATCATTTATTATGTTTCACAAACTGTTTCTGGTTGTGAAAGTCCAAGAGCACCTTTAGCTGTAATTACTACTAATCCTCCAGCAGGTCCTTTAACAACTAACGCAACTTATTGCCAAAACGATGTATCGACAGCTTTAGTTGCAACAGCTTTAAGTGGTAATACTTTAAATTGGTATGGAACAAACGCAACAGGCGGAACTGCCAGTGCTACGGCTCCAGTACCTTCAACAACTGCTGCTGGTGTAACAACGTATTATGTGTCGCAAAGTAATGGTAACTGTGAAGGGCCTCGTTCACCAATTACAGTGACTGTCAATCCAGCGCCAGCTGTTACTTTCACAGCTTCAGATACAATTAGTTGTGTACCATTATGCGTTAATTTTGCTGACCAAACCTCTGCGTTATGTTATAAATTAGATTGGAATTTTGGCGATGGATCAGTTGATTCGGTAAACAATCCGCAACACTGTTATTCAAACGTGGGTACTTACGCAGTAAGCGTTAGATGTATTACTTTGCAAGGTTGTACTACTACTTATGCTTTGCCAAATGACATTCATGTTATAGCTAATCCAAATGCTAATTTCACTGTTAGTCCTTCAACAATTGTTAATGTGGGTAATACTGTTACTTTCCATCCAGCGGATACTGTGTCGGCAAATATTTTTGCTTGGAATTTTGACGATATTGGTTCAGGTATAAACAACGTTTCTTTGTTAGAAAACCCAAGTCACGTTTATGGTTCAGCAGGTACTTATTGTGTTGATTTATTGGTTACTCAAATAGCAGTTCCTAATTGTACCGATACCAACACGGTTTGTGTTCAAGTAATACCAGAACCAGCAATTAATATTCCTAATGTGTTTACACCAAATAATGATTATAAAAATGATGTTTTGAACTTTGTTTCTACAGGTATGACAGATTTGAAATGTGCTACTTTTGATAGATGGGGATTGAAAGTGTATGAGTTTGAAGGTGTGAATGGTTTTTGGGATGGAAGAAAAAAGGGGGGTAATGATTGCTCAGCAGGTACTTATTATTTTATAGTTACATATACTGATGTGAAAGGTGTTACCACTGAGAAAAGTGGATACGTTCAGCTAATGCGCGAGAAAGAAACAAACTAATCGTTATATTTTTAAAAGTAAAAGGATTGAGATTTCTCAATCCTTTTTTATTTTGTGTTTTTGAGTACATTTTATGGCTGATTAAAAGCAGCTCAAATTAATAATATAGTCCAATCCTTTTATTATTTTTGCATTATGTTAGAAGCTTTGGGCGAATTTAGAGAGGCTTTATTAGTCTTAATTACAACTCCAATTTACATTATTGTAATTGGAGCTGAGGTTTTGTTTTCAAATTTCCACAAACACGGAAACTACAGTAAAGTTGGAACGGCAGAAAACATTATGCTTATGTTTTTAAACATGGGCTTAGATATTTTAATGCGTGTAGTTTGTTTGGCGGTGCTTAGCTTTTTCTTTCAGTTTCATTTTATGAAAATTGAGCAGACTTGGTTGTATTGGGTGGTTCTGCTTATCACACAAGATTTTCTATTTTATTTGTTGCATTATGTGGATCATTATTGTCGTTTTTTTTGGGCAGTGCATGTTACACATCATTCTTCCGAAGAGTTTAATTTAACTGTTGGTTTCCGTTCTTCGGTGTTTCAACCTTTGTACCGTTTTATTTATTTTATTCCATTGGCCTTGATGGGATTTGATGGTAAAGATGTTATGTTTATTTATTCAGCAACACAGATTTACGGAATTTTGATTCACACTAAGTATGTGGGTAAATTGGGTTTCTTGGAGTACTTTATGTCAACCCCATCGCATCATCGTGTTCATCACGGTTCTAACATTGCTTATTTGGATAAAAATATGGGAATGCTTTTAATTATTTGGGATAAAATGTTTGGTACATTTCAGGAAGAAAAAGAGGAAGTTAGATTTGGTTTGACAGAGAATATTAAAACACACAATCCTGTGAAAGTAGTTTTTCATGAGTGGAGAGCGATTATTAAAGATTTAGGAAAATCATCTAGCATAAAAGACAAATTTATGTACGTGTTTGGTCCTCCAGGATGGAGCCATGATGGTTCTAAGAAAACATCAGCTCAATTGCGCAAAGAACATAACTTGTAATGTTTGTTCAAGTAAAAAATTATATTGTTTCTAAAACATACTTACTTAAAACAAAGAAGTTTTACGTTTACACATTAATTTTATTTTACCTTCTTTATTTTGTTTTTTGTTTACCCAATAAGTTGTTTAACGACCCTTATACTTCGGTAATTACCGATGAAAGCAACCGAGTACTCTCAGCAAAAATAGCCAATGACAATCAATGGAGATTCCCGGAGATAGATACAGTTCCCGAAAAGTTTAAGCAGTGTATTTTGAGTTTTGAAGATGAGTATTTTTATCAGCATCCCGGAATTAATCCTGTTTCATTGTTTAGAGCATTATTTCAAAATGTAAAAAGTTCAAAAACCATAAGCGGAGGAAGTACCATATCCATGCAAGTTATACGCTTGTCACGAAAAAATAAAGCGAGAACTTATTTTGAAAAGTTGATTGAAATGAACCAAGCCTTGCGCATGGAATTTTCTTATTCAAAGGATGAGATATTGCGAATGTATGTTTCGCATGCCCCGTACGGAGGTAATTTGGTTGGCTTAGAAGCCGCTTCGTGGAGGTATTACGGACGAAGTGCTAAGGAATTATCGTGGGCCGAATCAGCAACACTAGCAGTGCTTCCTAATGCTCCTAGTTTAATTTATCCAGGTAAAAATCAGGAAAAGCTTTTGGTGAAAAGAAATAAGTTGTTGAAGAAATTGAATGCTCAAAAAATAATTGATGATGAAACTCTGCGCTTAGCACTTTTAGAAACTTTGCCACAAAAAAGTTTTGCTATTCCTAATTATGCCAATCATTTATTGAATAGGAGTATTGCTGATTTTGGCAATGGAAAGCGTATTACAACCAGTATTAATTTTGAACTTAATGCACAAGTTGGTAAAATAATCGAACGACAGAGCGAAAATTTAAAAGCCAATCAGATAAATAATGCGGCTGTTTTGGTGATGGAAGTCAATACAGGAAAGATTATTTGCTATCAAGCCAACACAAAAGCCGAGAAGGGAATTGATAATGGAAATGATGTGGACATGATAAATGCGCAACGCAGTACGGGTAGTTTATTGAAACCCTTTTTGTATGCAAGCATGTTGAATGAAGGGGTGATATTACCAAATACACTTGTGCCTGATATACCCACGCAAATGGGAGGTTTTAATCCGCAAAACTTTAGTTTAACTTATGATGGCGCAGTGCCTGCAAAGCGAGCCTTAGCGCGAAGTTTAAATATTCCTGCTGTAAAAATGCTGCAAACTTATGGTATGCAAAAATTTAATGATAGATTATTGCAATTAGGTTTAAACACAATAAATAAGGGTGCTGAGCATTATGGTTTAAGTGTTGTTTTAGGGGGTGCTGAATCACGGATGATTGATATGGCAAGTGCTTACGCAAGTATGGCAAGAGTTTTAAAGCATTACAATCAGTCAAAAAAGTACGATTATGCCAATGATTTTTTTAAAGCCAATTATTGCAAGGAACAAGTTGAGCTAAAGAAAACAAATTCAACACCTTTTATTTTTAATGCTTCATCTATTTATTTAACCTTTGAGGCTATGGCTGAGGTAGCGCGACCAGATATTGATTTAACATGGCGAAAATTTGCATCAGGGCGGAAAATAGCTTGGAAAACAGGAACTAGTTTTGGTTTTAGAGATGCTTGGGCAATTGGTGTTACGCCAGATTATGTGGTGGCTGTTTGGGTAGGAAATGCAGATGGAGAAGGGAGACCGGGCTTAACAGGTATTTCGGCGGCAGCACCTATTTTGTTTGAGGTATTTGGTGGTTTGCAAAAAAAATCAACTTGGTTTGATAAACCTTTAATGGATTTAAAACAAGTAAAAGTTTGTGTGAAAAGTGGATGCTTACTTTCTGAAAACTGCGATTCATCGAGGTTAGAGTGGGTGCCCAAAGTAAATTCAAATACGGAGCCTTGTGCTTATCATAAAATAGTTCATTTAGATTTAACCGGTATGTACAGAGTGAATTCGGATTGTGAAGAAACCAGTAAAATAAAAAATGTGAAATGGTTTATTTTGCCGCCTGCTTGGGAGTATTTTTATAAGACTAAAAATCCAACTTATCAAACCTTACCACCTTTTAAACCAGGCTGCGAGAATTATTCGGGTAAATTAATGGAAATGATTTATCCTAAAAATAACACCAGTGTCTATATACCCGTTGATTTGGATGGAAAGCAAGGAAGTGTAGTTTTTGATTTGGCGCATCGATTACCTTCTAATCAAGTGTTTTGGCACTTGGACGAGAACTTTGTGGGTACTACGCAACAAATTCATCAATTGGCATTGAGCCCAAATAAAGGGAAACATAAATTAACAGTGGTAGATGAAGCTGGTGAAACGATAAGTATTAACTTTGAGGTAGTGAGTGATAAAAAATAGTATGAGTAAAGAATCGATAGAATATTTAAAAAAGATAAAATCACTTTTGCAAGTTGAGCAGGATGAGGATTTGAAGCAGTTTAAAGAGCAGTTTTTAAAAGTGGATTTAAATGCTCGTAAAAAAAATGGACTAACCTGGCATCCTGTAGTGATAAGCAATTCAGAGTTGGGTTTTGGCGAATACTTGCACATTGATATTGAGCGTACAACTAATTTATTTGAACCTCACCAGTTTAGTAGTGGTAAGAACGTTATTTTTTTTAGTAATAAAAACAACGAGGTACAAGAAATGAAAGGAACAGTGAAAGCTGTTTTTAAAAATACCATGAAGATAATACTTCATACCGATGAGCTTCCTGACTGGGCTTATGAAGGAAAACTAGGCGTTAATGTTGAGTTTGATAGTAACAGTTATACCGAAATGCATTATGCCTTAGATAAAGTAATTGCGGCAAGTGAGAATAGAGTAAGTGAATTACGTGAAATTTTTCATGGTACACGAAAGGCAGAGTTCGAAAAGGTTGATGATTCGTTGGTGATTTCGAGTTTAAATTTATCTCAAAACAGAGCGGTAAGAAAAGCTTTAGCAGCTAAGGATGTAGCGGTGATACACGGACCTCCGGGTACGGGTAAAACAACAACAATAGTTCAGGCAATACGAGTAGCTTTGCAAACTGAAAAACAAATTTTAGTTTGTGCACCAACTAATACTGCAGTTGATTTGCTCACTGAAAAATTAAAAGAGCAGGGGATTAATGTGCTTCGATTAGGTCATCCAGCAAGGGTTTCGGATAAGCAGATTGAAAGCACCATTGATGGGCAAATGCAAAATCATGAACATTTTAAGGAGATAAAAACTTTGCGTAAAAATGCGGAGGAGTATTTTAAAATGGCAGGTAAATACAAACGTACCTTTGGAAAAGAAGAAGCGCAACAACGCACAATGTATTATACCGAAGCAAAGAACTGCATTAAAGAAGCTATTTTGTTAGAAGATTATATTGTAGATAGTTTGTTTGCTAATGCGCAAGTAATTTGTTGCACACCGGTAACATCAACGGGAAAGCACTTGAAAAACAAACGATTTAAAACTTTGTTTTTTGATGAAGCTTCGCAAGCTTTAGAACCGATGGCTTGGATTCCTTTGTTGAAATGTGATAGAGTAATTTTCTCGGGTGATCATTTTCAGTTACCGCCTGTAGTGAAATCTAAACTGGCCATGCAAGGAGGTTTAAGTGAAACATTATTTGAGCGTTGTATAAAATTAGATGAAGCCCCAAGTTTATTGAACTTGCAATACCGTATGCACAATGCAATCATGGGTTTTTCGAATGAAGTTTTTTATAATGGAGAATTAGAAGCCGATGCAAGTGTAAAGGAAACCCTGTTGAGTTATAACGAACAAGATTATTTGCTAAACAAACCTATTGATTTTATTGATACTGCGGGTTGTGGTTTTGATGAAGAAATCAATCCAGAGAGTTTGAGTTTACGTAATGCAGGCGAAGCCAATTTGGTATGGAAACATCTGAAACTTTTGGTGGAACAGTATCTTCAAGTTTCGGGTAAGGAAGTGTTTGATTTAAGTGTGGGGATAATATCGCCTTACAAAGAACAGAATGAGTTTTTGAATAATGAATTTGCTGATCAGATTGTTGATGAAAACCTGCGAAAGAGAATAACTATAAAAACCATTGACGGTTTTCAGGGAGAAGAGAGAGATATTATCTACATTTCCTTTGTTAGAAGCAATACAGAAAATGAAATTGGTTTTTTAAGCGATATCAGAAGAACCAACGTGGCTTTAACACGTGCTCGTAAAAAGCTTGTGATTATTGGGGATTCGGCTACTTTGGCAAATTCCGATTTTTATAAGAAACTTATCGACTATTGCGAAAAAAATAATGGCTATACCAGTGCTTGGGAGTTTAATTATTAGAAGTAAAATTAGTAGTTCAACTCGCAAACTTAAACTAACAGCACAATGGATATAAAACTGAATGAAAAACTTCAAAAAATAATATATACCCTAGTATTCTGTTTTATTATCATTACTATTTTATGTTTAGTTGTAGCACCTTTTATTAATCATTTATTAGCTCTGTTTATTGTAATTTTAACTCCATTGATATTGGGCTTGATTTTAAGGCGAAAGAAGGGTTATGAAATTATTGGCTCTAGTTTAATTTGGACCTTTTGGGTATTAATAAGTTTGGCAGTATTATTAATCATTTTGTTGTTATTTGTGCTGCCAAAGGGATGTTGATTTGTAATAGAGTTCAAATTTATTTTGATTCTATGTTTAGAATAGATTAGAAAATTAATATTACCTTAATAGTGTCATAAAATATGCAGGCATGGAAGTATTAAGTAAAATATTATTAAAGAGTTTCTATTCCTTTAAAATTATCACAAATAAGTTCTCGTTTTTCCCTCCACACTTCCTCATATAAAATTTAATTACTAAATTTGATTTATAAGAATTTGGCAAAAGAAGTTCCTATATATTGGAAATTACTTCTCGCTATTTATTATAATTAGGTAAAGGGAGTTCCTATACTTTCCAATTTACTCCTCACTTAATTTATTAAAACACCTTATGAAGACATTAAAACTTTTTAATGCGGTTGTAAAAAAAGAAAACAGTGATTTACCCTTCGTTTCCGAACGAGGGTATATCATTGATTCAGGAGCATTATGGGCAAAGAAAGAAATTGAGAGTTTTTATAAAAACGAAAATTTAGATGCTTATGGTTTAAATAAAACATTTCATAAGTCATGGTCTAAAATTTTTAATAGCTCAAGAGATGAATTGTTAATTGATCAAATAAGGCATTATGTTTCTACATACGGAAGTAATTTTCAGGATGAAGTGTATATACCTAATGAAATGCTTCAAGTTCCTGAAACCAAATTAACTTTCAAGTTTGTAAAATCTTATTCCAAAGAAGAGCTAATTGAAAAATGTTTGGATTTGTTGAAATCAGGAATTGCTTTAAAGGAAGAAACTTTAAATGATGTACTTTCCGTTTTAACCGATGAGCTTGGCTATAAGTTCACCGGAAACGAACAAATTAAAAATAAAGAAGCTATTGTAAAGATTGCCGATTTGTATGGCATTATACCTAGCGATACCTTAGAATTTTTTAGGTACATTATTTACCGAGCAACAGGAGAATCGCTTTTAATTAAAAGTGCGGATGTAATTACATTAATAAAAAATTCGAATTACAACCCTGCAGTACAATTCGAAAAATTTGGATTAGAAAAGTTAGCCGAAGTTTTCAATCGCTTTAAGCCACTGTTTTTGGCATTTAAAACAAAATGTCCTAAAACAATTAATAAAATTTCTAAGTTATCTAAAACTCACCACAAGCCTTTAGTTTCAAATCCATTGAATTTTGTTACAAGTGTTGTGCTTGCACCCGAAGATATGCATTGGTTAAAAAATGCTACACCCTTTGCCTTGTTCAGAGCAATTTCGGCTTGTTACACACGTATAAAGGGACAAAATGCTTTTACCTACCGAATTCGTAACGGGAAGTCGTTTGTGAAAATGAATAAAACCTATGGCGCAGCTTGGTCAAATTATGATGTATTGATAAACCATTGCAAGCAACGATTTAATTTAGAGGGTAAAACATTTTTCTTTCCAAAGGATGCAGAGTATGCTTTACCAAGTTCCGAAAAAATGTTTGTTGGGAATGTTCCAACGGGAAGTAAGTTTTATGGCGAGTCATTAGCAGCAGGTATTTATTGGGAAAACGAGTGGGGTGCTCATGACATTGATTTGTCGGGACTAAATATTGGAGGAAAGATTGGTTGGAATTCGGAGTACATGCAAGGCAAAGGAGATTTAATGTATTCGGGCGACATGACCGATGCACAAGATGGGGCAGTAGAATATTTGTATGCAAAAAATGGTTTGCGCGAACCTACTTTGGTTTTAAGTAATGTGTTTTCGGGAAAGGGTGGCTGTGATTATAAAATTATTCTCGGCAGAGGAGATAATATAGATTACAATTTTATGATGAATCCTAATCATTTGTTTCTCGAAACCAAATGTCAATCTGTGCAGCGACAAAATGTTTTAGGTTTACTTATACCCGAAGAGGATAGACAATGTTTTGTATTGCTAAACTTTGGAGCAGGGGCAAGCCGAGTTTCGGGTAACTCAGAAGTAACCGAAACCGCTACAAAAGCATTATATCAGCAGTGGAATAATCCTATTACATTACGATACATGGTAACTCAATTGGGCGCAAGGGTATTGGAGAATGCTGAGGAAGCAGATTTTAACCTTTCATTAAGTAATTTGCAAAAAGATACATTTGTAAATATTTTTAAGGTTAAGTAATGAGACTCGGTTTAATCTGAATCTCAAGATAAGGCATTGAGTTTTTCTTATTAATATAATTGGTTTTTTAGCAATATTAAATGAATCAGAAGTTATTTTAGTACGTATAAAATTCGTATATTTGTACGTAAATATGAATTTAATATGGATACGAAATTAACACTCAAGCTTGAGCAAACAATTATTGAAAGAGCAAAGGATTACGCTAAAAGCCATAAGACAAGTCTTTCGAAATTAATTGAGAATTATTTACTTAATATTACAAACGAAAAAAGTAAAGAAGAGAAAATAACTCCATTAGTTAAAAGTTTATCGGGAATAATAAATCTGCCTCAAGGAATTGATGAAAAGAAAGGATATTCTGATTTTTTAATGAATAAATACAAATAATGGAAAAGGTATTTGTAGATACGGACATTATACTTGATGTATTAAGTAGTCGCGAACCATTTTATCTTCATGCTGCGCACTTATTTTCGGAGGCAGATAAGGGTAAGATAAAAATATATGTATCGTCTTTATCTTTTTCTAACTTAAATTACATTTTATCGCGGCAATACTCGGTTGACCAAGCAAGGAAAAAATTACTCAAGTTTAAAACACTTGTAACTGTGTTAGCTGTTACAGATAAAGTAGTCGAGTTGGCTTTGTCTTCGGACTTTAAGGATTTTGAAGATGGGCTACAATATTTTACGGCCATTGAAAACAATTTGAAAATACTTTTAACTCGAAATCTAAAGGATTATAAAGCAGCTGAAATAACTGTGATGACAGCAGGACAGTTTTTGAAAGGAAAGTAAACTTAATGCAAATATTCCTTTCTAGGAAATAGTATTTTATCACTTTAAACACCTAACAACTCGAGATAAATTTGAAGGAGGGTTTAAAGCTATAATTAAATAGCTAAGGTTTATTTTGTAAAAAAGTATTTTAGTTCAACAAAACAAAAAGAATATGCTTACTGACATCACACCAAAATTGCCCACGCGAAATAGGGCTGCCACAATGGAGTATTATGTAAATAAACTTGGCTTTAAGTATATAGGTAGTGATGAGTTTTTACATTACTTAATAGTAGAGAAGGATAATTTGCAAATACACTTTTTTGAGTTTAAAGAACTTGAACCAAAAGATAATTACGGACAAATTTATATACGAACGAATAATATAGATGAGCTTTACCAAAGTATGTTAAATAATAATGTACAGATACACCCTAATGGTCACCTCGAAAACAAACCTTGGCAACAAAGAGAATTTTCTTTGCTCGACCCCGACAATAATCTACTTACCTTTGGGCAAAGTAAATCTTAATTCTGTATAAGGCTTAATTGTCAGAATGCGCTCATAAACACTAAGCTTTCACTTGAGTTTATTTTCAATAACATCCCTAGTTTTTGAAATACGGAATTAGTTATTAATAATTAAAGACTTAGTAACCTGACCAAAGGCATTCACTACTTTTAAAAAGTAAATTCCAGTAGCAACATCAGTTAATGCCAAATGATAGTTCCCCGCATTTAATGTAGTATTCATATGCACTTGCCCTAAAGCATTCGTGATAATAATTGTTGAATTGGAATTTAATTCTATTGTAAACGAACCATTGTTAGGATTTGGGAAAATAGAAATTTTTTCTTGCTCCTTATTTCCTGCAGTATTATCAATACCTGTGCAAGTGCTTACATTTTGCGTAAGGGTAGCTACATTACTACAACCGTTTAAGTCAACACCATTAACTGTATAAATAGTAGAAGTGCCTGGAGATACTATAATCACTGAACCTGTATCGGAGGTATTCCAAGTGTATGAAAGTCCACCACTAGCTGTTAATGTAGCATTTTGACCAGTACATATTAAAGTATCGCTAGTTGCTAATGTAATACTCGGTAAAGTATTTACGGTAATTGTAATTGTATCACTGTTTTTGCAACCATTAGCATTGGTGCCAATAACTGAATAAGAAGTGTTTGTATTTGGCGCAACACTTGGAATTGTATCGGTATCGCCAGTGCTCCAAGTAAAGCTGCTTAAGCTACCTCCACAAATTAAATGAGTGGTATCGCCTAAGCATATTGTATCGTTTGAACTAAGAGCAGATACTGTTGGTAAAGAGTTAACAGTAATTGTTTTAACCAATGTGTTTGAGCAGCCAGTAGCATCTATTGTTCCTGTTACAGTATAGCTAGTAGTAACTGTAGGTGCAACATTTATAGTATCGTTGTTAGCTCCTGTGCTCCATGAGTATATGTTTGCTCCATTCACTGTAATTGTTAAGCTATCGCCTGCACACACTGAACTATCCGAACTTAATGTAAGATTAGGAATACCATTCAAAAGGACAGAGTAATCACTTGTGTTTGGATTAGCAACCACTAAATCAATCATACCATCTTGATTAAAATCCTTAGTGGCAATAGACGAAGGACCATTACCAACGGTGTAATCAACAGCAGTTTCAAATGTTCCACTACCTAATCCCATTAAAATAGAAATATTGGTTCCAGCTCCACTTCCAACAACTAAATCTACGTTACCATCATTATTAAAATCGGAAGCAGTTACATATAACGGATACGAACCAGATGAATTATTAGAGCCTGTGGCAAAGGTACCATCACCTGCACCAGTTAAAATAAAAACACTACTTGTATTAGCGCTTGTTACAGCTAAGTCGCTATTACCATCCTTATTAAAATCAGCAGAAGTTACTGATGTGGGATTTGAACCAATAGCATAATTAACAGCTGTAGCAAAAGTCCCAGAGCCTGATCCAATTAAAATGGACGCATTATTTGAACTACTATTCACCACTGCCAAATCTAAATTACCATCATTATTAAAATCATTAGAAGTAACAGACTCTGGCGATGTATCAGCGGAGTAATTAACCGCTGTTGCAAATATACCAGTATTCGATCCTATTAAAATTGAAATATTATTTGAACCGTAATTTGCTACTGCCAAATCTAGATTACCATCAGCATTAAAATCGCCAATTACAATTGATTTAGGATTTGTGCCCACCGCGTAATTAACTGCTGGTGAAAAAGTGCCTGCATTTGATCCCATTAAAATGGAAATATTATCTGTATAATAATCAACTGCCGCTAAATCGATATTGCCATCATTATTAAAATCACCTGAAGTAACTGCAATAGGATTTGAGGCAGTTGCATAATCAGCTGAAGCAGTAAATGTTCCCATGCCCGACCCAAATAAAACAGAAATATTTAGTCCATTAAAATTTGCTATTGCTATATCCAGATTACCATCGCTATTAAAATCAGCTGATGTGACAGAAACCGGAGCTACTCCCGCTGTATAATTAATCGCTGCGTTAAAACAAGGCTCAATTTGAGCTATGCCTTTAAGGCTATATATAGAGGCGAAGACGGATACAAGTGCTAACTTTTTAAACGGATATGGTGTAAGATTCATAATTATATTTGTTATAAGATTGTGTGGCAAAACTAAACCTAGTTTATAATCTATACTATAGGGGTTTTTGGTATGTTTCGTTTTATTTTATTTTCTCACAATACAATTTTACTTTAGTCGATTAAGTTTATGCTAATTGGTTTTTATAGCAATAGTTTGATATCCTCCTCATCTTTTGTATATTTGAATTAACATTAGAACTGTAAAATTACTTTAGGCGTTAATGGCTTGGTAACTTTAGTTCTTATAGCTTAGAAGTATTTATAATTAAGGATTGTGAGCAAATAACACAAAGGCAATGAAAAAGATATTTATTCTATTATTACTAACTATTACCAATTTCTTGCTGGGGCAAAATCAAGCTTTTGTTTCATCCGATATTGATAATTTTTGGATAGCATTTGATAAAATAGCGAGTACTAAGGATACAAGTCTGCAGCGCAAGTATTTAAAAGAATTATATATTGATAAGGGTAGTTTGGGTTTGCAAAGCCTTATGGAGGTTCGTAATTATACAGATATTGAATTACTTAATTCAATATTAGCCTATCCAAATTTCTGGAATTCATTAAGAACGAATAGCCTCAATGCAAAGCAACTTTATCCCGAAATTGAAACTGATATTTCAAATCTTAAAAAGTTGTATCCCAGTTTAAAACCAAGTACTATTTATTTTTTAATGGGAGCTTTTAGAACAGGAGGAACAACACAAAAAGATAGAGTATTGATAGGGAGTGAATTATCGTTATGTGATGAAAGCACCATTGTAACTGAGCACCCAGAGTATAGACAAAACTTCTATAAAAATTATCAACCTAAAAAAAATATTGCTTTACTTTGCACACACGAATATATACACACCCAACAACATGAGCCAACAGATAATTTATTATCATGGTGTGTTTATGAAGGAGTTGCAGAGTTTGTATCCTGCTTAGCTACTTCAAAAAAATCTAATTCACCTAGTATTGATTTTGGTAAGGCAAATCAAGAAAGGGTTTTTAAAAAGTTTAGCGAAGAATTGTTTTTTCCAAGCTGGTACGATTGGTTGTGGGGCGAAAATTCAAACGAATTAAAGGAGAGAGATTTAGGCTACTATATTGGCTACGAAATTTGTGAGAGATACTATCAGCTATCAAGCGATAAACAAAAGGCCATAAAGGAGTTAATAGAATTGGACTATTCAAATGAAAAGGAATTGGAAAGAATTGTAGATGCTACTAAAGTTTTTTCAGATTCCTTAAAAACAATGTGGGAGAACTATAACAAAAAGCGACCAACGGTATTAAGCGTTGAACCAATCAAAAACAATAAAAAACTAAAACCGGGATTGGTTCAAATTTCAATTACTTTTTCGGAACCAATGGATACTACCTTTAGAGGGTTTGACCTCGGGCCTTTAGGTGAAAAACATGTGTACAAGTTTAAAAGAGTAGTGGGTTGGACAAACAACGACAGAACTTTTACTATGGAGGTAGAAGTTGATGCAAAACAAAAATATCAAACCTACATTACAAGTAGTTTCAGAAACAAACAAGGTATTCGATTAAAATCTTATTTAATCGAATTTGAAACAAAGAAGAAATAACAAGTTTGTAAAAGTTCTAAGCACCTCATTTTGCCCATCCCTTTAGCTTTTGTATATTTGATTTGTATGCGAAGTTAAGCAACCCCTTAGCATTGTATAAGTAATAATAATACAGACGTATTAAATGGACAATAATATTTATAATGCAGATTACGTAAAGGGTCTATTCGATAGAATGAGCACTTCTTATGAAAGAATGAATTACATAACATCTTTCGGTTTTTCAATACGCTGGAGAAAGCAGTTTTTAAAGAAACTTACTTCTACAAAGGAGAAAGTCAACACAATTGATTTATTAACTGGAATGGGTGAATCTTGGTCGTCAACAAAGAAAGTATTTCCAAATTCTATTATTACTGCTTTAGATTTTTCTGAAGGAATGCTTCTGCACGCAAAAGAAAAAAATAGAAAAAGTTTTAATTCTGAAGTTATAATTGTACAACAGGATGTATTAAATAATCAATTATCCGATAATCATTTTGACTTTGTAACTTGTGCTTTTGGTCTTAAAACATTTGACTCAGAGCAATTGAAAAAGCTAGCTTTAGAAACAAAGAGAATATTAAAGCAAGGTGGTCAATTTTCATTTATAGAAGTTTCAAAACCGGAAAATGTAATTTTGCAAAAACTTTATAGTTTTTATCTAGGGCGAGTAATTCCTGTACTTGGGAAATTATTACTTGGTAATCCTACGGAGTATAGAATGTTGTGGCAGTATACAGTAAAATTTAAGAATGCTAAACAAGCGGCGGAAATATTTAGTAGTGTTGGCCTTAAAACCGAGTTTAATTCCTATTTTTTTGGTTGTGCAACTGGTTTTAGTGGATGTAAACAATAATAACAGGGAATTGGGTTTCTGCCAGAGTTTATGCCTACACCATTTTGCCCATACTCTCAGCTTTTGTATATTTGAGTTAGCTTAGTAGTATAAACTAGTAACACTAAATGGAGAATGAAGGAAGTTATGGTTTAATACTTATACAATGTTTAAGACGAAAGCAATGATAAAAAAATTTGGAATTTTGTTTTTATTTATAGTAACAATCATTGGCTGTGAGCATAACGATGAAGCGAGCAATAAATTTATCGAAAACTCTAACGAAAAAGGTATTCAGCAAAAGAACACTAAATTAGTCTGCAATAAAACAGAACCAAAGAAGATTGGAGACTACATATCAGAAACAACTCCTTATTATTGGTGTGCAAAGCAAAGTGACACTGCAAGATATTGGACACGTATTGCTTTCCATGAAGAATTCGCTTTTTATCAATTTCATGGGCAATGCATTTATTGGTTTTTTACGTACAACCAGCACAATAAAGTAGATAAAATTGAGCTTTTATGGTCATATAAAACTGATTGTTTGTTGCCAATGGACTTTTTAAGAAAATCAAATGGGGTTAAGAGTTTTCCTGAAGCTGGAGATTTATTTTGTGAGTATAATTTATTAAATGACACCACAATTATTGTGAAATACAATTTTCCAGAATGGGTAGACAAAATTAATAGAATGGAGAAGGATTCAATTTTTCCGAAATATTTGTATTTGAATAGATGTGACTCGTAACAGTTTTTTATATTTGATTAATGTGAAATGCAAACTCAGAACTTTGTGCTGTAAAACCAAACCAGGCGGGACACTGAATGATGCAAGTAATTTTATATACTAAAAGATGAAGATAAAGGAAGGAGATGTTTTTTCAATTAAGACTAAAATTGGATATGGTTTTATTCAATTTATAGCTATTAGTAATCTTGGAATAGAATTAGTGCGTGTGTTGGAGCAAGTAAAACCAACAGATGAAATTACACAAGAGGAAATAAATATCAAGGAACGATATAGTGTTCAATTCGCTGCAGTTGCTGCTTTGAAGAAAAAGCTAATTGAGAAAGTTAGTGAGTTTAAGATTCTTGCGGATTATCAAATACCAATAAAGGCTAGAAGTAAACATAACGTAAGAGGAGAGTTTTTAGGATGGCATATTGTTGATCAGAAAACATTAAAGCATGAATTAAAACATGACTTAAGTCAAGATGAAATCTTACTTTCACCTCATGGGATTCCAAATGACACTATCTTAATAGAATGGCTGGAAAGTGATTGGCGCTTAGAAAATTGGAAATAGAGCTTTTTATAAAGTAAATTTCTCTCAATAATTACCTTCACAACCAAAAAACTCTACTTATTTTACCCTTAAGCGCACAAACCCAGTTTATAAGTGAGTCGATTTTCTTGATAAACGATTAATTTAACGAAAAACTAAAAATAGAGCTTATTTTATTTTGTTTATGTCGTTGGGTGTTGTATATTTGATAGTTATTTAGAGTAAAATCATTTCAATACAACCTAAGAAGTATAAAAAAGGTGATTTCTAAGGTACTATGCATATTTTAGTTGCAAGGCAAAAAGAGTATACAATATAAAAATAATAATATGGGCAATTTAGAAATTCAATTTGAAAACGAAGAAAACGAAGAAACAGAAATTTCTTCTCCAGAGGAACTTCAAAAAATCGTTTCCTATAATGTAGCTAATACTATTGAGGTTTTAAAATTAAAAATTGACAACGGTGAAATCGATTTAAAACCAGAATTCCAGCGTGATTTTGTTTGGGATATTAATAGAGCAAGTTTATTTATTGACTCCTTAATAATTGGGCTTCCAATTCCAAGTATTTTTTTAGGAAAAAGCAAAGAGGATGAAAACTACATGGTTATTGATGGGCAGCAAAGGCTTAAATCTGCTTATTATTATATGACAGGCAAATTCATTAGTAATGGCGAGTCCTCTGTTTTTGCTCTAAGAGGATTGAAAAAAAGTGAATGGAATGTTACTTATGCTGAACTAGATGAAAAACTAAAAAAGAGAATTAGAAACGCTGTTATTAATACAACAATAATTGAAGATATAGATTCTAAGCCTAAAGTTGTCCATGACCTTTTTCATCGACTCAATACTGGTGGTATGCCACTTACAGATCAAGAGATTAGAAACTGTGTTTATGCTGGTGACTTTAACTTACAAATAATTGAATTAAACAAAAATGAAAAATGGCGTTTATTACTTGGTGGAACAGCAATAGACAAAAGATTGAGAGATACAGAATTAATTTTACGCTTTTTTGCTTTACTTCATAAAGTAGACTCATATGAGCCTTCAATGAAAATATTTCTGTCAACCTTTCAAGACGACAACAAAAAGAATAAAGCTTTTATCGAGGCCAATAAAACGTTATTCGATAAAACTGTATCACTGATTGCTGACAATATTGGTGTTGATGCGTTCAGAACAACACGATCTGTGAACAAATCAATGTGCGACGCAATTATGGTTGCAATTGCTCAAATTTTGAATTCAAATACAAGCCTTGTCAATCTAAAAGAAAATCATGAGCGTCTAATTAAAGACGATAACTTTAAAAAGTATACACAATCAGGAACATCTTCTGAAAAAAACGTTAAGGGTAGAATTGAATTAGCAAGAAATTATTTTCTCGGATTGATGTAATGGCATTTAATTGTACAGATATAGAGACTTTTAAGACAGACTTGGATAACAATGTTACTGTTGCCCAAAATATGAAGAAGGATAGTCATGCTTCAATCAAAATACAATCGTTATTGAATATTACAATATATGCACTTGCGACTCGGTTTGTTGAAGGCAGCATAAAATTAATTATATACAACTGTGCGATTATGCGCGGAGACTCTTTTGCTCAGTTGGCACTTTTAGAGATTGAATTAAAAAAAATAAATAACCCCGAGTATTCAAATATAAGAGATGAATTTATTAAACATCTAAATTTTGACATCATACAAGGCATCAATAATGGTCGCTTTACAAATGCAGACATTAGTCGTTTGAATGAAATTGTAAAAAATAGACACAGAAATGTTCATGCAACACATGATCCTGGTGATTGGTATAGTAAAAATTTAAAAGACATCATAAATGACTTTCCGAAAGAGTATCCTGGACTATTAAACATTTTGACTTATTTAGACAGCATTAAATATGACCACGGAACAGGAGCATTCATAGACTAAATGCCTAGTCACTAACACACGTTTTGCTCCAGCCTTAACACTAATCATGGATTTGAAATCTGTGAAACATAAAAACCCAGTTATCGCAGATTTATAATCCGTGAAGGATAGAACATTATGTTAAATCTTATTTCATATAAAGGTAAGTTCAAGAATTATATAAGTTTTAACGAGGATATTTAATTATTTCATTATGATCGTCCATTAAAATTACTCTAATGCCATTTATCGTTGTTTCGGGACACATTTCTGTTGAATGAGGTGCAAAGGAAATTGTAGGCTTTATAAAATCTCTTGTTATATAGTATTCTTCATCGGAAATATATACACAATAATCAACTTCTCTACTTGGTTTTATCTTTGTCACTATCTTTTTATTGAATTGGTTGATTTCAACCGAAATTTGTATTGAATCCGATAGAATCAATGAATCCAATTCATGTGAATTAAATCTGTAAATGGTTGTGTGAGAATTACTTTTAAACTCTGGAAGCAGATAATCATGAAAAACGGCTTTATTGTTGCACTTAACAGATATAAGAATAGAATCTCTACCTGAAAAATTATTGCATACAGAAATTGTTGATAGTTTTATCTTTTTACAATTCACGAGAAGAAGCATGCATACACAAATAAAAAAGCGAAATAAAAATACCTTCTTTATTTTGTTGTTGAAACTAAGCATTAAAATGATCTTTTGAGACATATGTAATTTGTGCAATTTCCGAACTGAATCAAATTTACAAATTTTATATTAACCTGTTATCGCGGTTTGCCGCGGCAAGTGTAATCCGTGAAACATAGTAGTATTTTTCTTAACACATAATTTACTTTTTATTCCAACATACGCTTTATGGTGTTGTTTACCTAAAATTTGGCAGTATAGGTACAACAATTTCCTTTCATAAGTTAAATATTTAATGTAAAACTATTAAAATTGTTGTTTTTATTTTGTTTATGTCGTTTGGTAGTATATATTTGGAGCTGAAATGAAACAAATATTTATACATAAATTTCTAAAACCATAAATTATGACAACAACAACGCCATCCGCCTCAAATCACTTACCCGCATCGGAGTTTATTTTGCAAAGCTTTAATTTGCTCGATACTAATGTAGCTTCCGATTTATCACAAATTGTGAATAACCTCAAGGATATAAGGGTAAATCCATTACCTCCTGATTATTATGAGAACTTTATTACTGAACAAACCAGTGATCAAATGAATACTGTTACCTTTAGTGTTTGTAAAACGCATCAGGAAAGCTTCACCGATATTGCTGCTAGTTTTGGAGTTAGTGGTAGTTTTGGTTTTTATAGCGGTTCGGTGCAGAGTAGTTTAAATAAGCAACAAAGTACTTCGGCTACATCTTTCACCAGCAGCGCGGTTGGTGTTATCAATACGGGCACTACTTATTATAACCAAAAGGGAGGCGATTCTATTTTTAGTTTATTGGTTCCAGGTGTAAAAAGTACTTTGCAAAATATTCAAACAGTTGATGATGCTAAAAATTTTGTGGAAAAGTACGGTACGCACATTGCATTAGGTTGGAATTTGGGTGGATGTTATTCGATACAAATTGAAGCCGATAGCAGTTCGTATAGTAACAAAGAACAATTGAAAACTTCGGCTACTGCTAAATACAGCGGAGTATCAACGGTATCAGCTTCAATTACCACGGCTTATCAAATTAACCAATCGGGTAGCCAATACAATTTAAAAGAAACTGTTTTTACAGCGGGTGGCAGTGCTGCATTTGCTGGACAAATTGATCCAAACAACCAACAAACTATCAATAGCTGGATTAACACTTGCACACCACAAACTACTTACGGAATATATAAAATGAAAAGTTTTGCGGATATAGCTGAGGCTAACAATATGACTAGTCAGGCTCAAATTTTACAAAAGTATTTTGATTTGTGCATACTGGCTTATAGCTTGCAAAACCCAGTTGTATATTCGGCTGAGATAAATTTAACCCCATATCAAACAAATACTGTAAATGTGGTAGCTGATATGAATTTTAAAATTGTTTCGGGTGGTGCCAAGTTAGATCAAGATGTATCTAGCTGGCTTGTAAACTCATATCCACTTGTGGCTGGCAGCAGTATTAATAGTTGGGTGGTAGGAAGTCATGATGTTTCATATCCTGCAAGTTCATCAAATTACCTAGCAGGATATGCAATTGCAGTATATGACCCAGGTAATTTATTGCAAGTTACTGTGCAGTCGGCCCTAGGTGCAAACACAGGAATAGGAGGCGATCAGTTTAGTGTGCCCTTGCCACCAAACTATGTTTTAACTGGTGGAGGTTGTCAAGTTAATGTAATACAGGGTATTAATTTAAAATACATCATGGGTAGTTATCCTAGTTTATCAGCGCCTTGGAATTGGACTGGAGTAACCTGTGACTATTTAGCGGCAGCACAAGAAGTACAAAGTACATTTTATGCGGTGGGTATTTGCTGTGATGGACTTACCATTACACCAACAGTTGTTTATTCAGCAAATGGTACAAAGCAAAATCATGGTAACCAAACAACCGTTTTGGGTAACGGATTAAACCTTATTGGTGGTGGAGCAAGTATAGATGATTGCACTGGCGGTGATGGTAATTTTTTACAGATGAGTTATCCTTTAAGTAATAATACATGGGCTGAATATAATAAGGACACAGATGGTAATGTTACCTTTGCATTGAGTAATGCTTATGCAATAGGTTTATCAGTTTCCATAGATGGTCTTTCTGATCAGCCAGCAATGTTAGTGCAAAACTAAATTTGTATGGTAAAGTCAAGCTTATTGGCTTTTGCTTGACTAATTTTAATGATATGTAAAAATAAAAAATGCTACCCGTCGGGTAGCATTTTTCTTAACGGTGTAATTAATTTTCTTTAATCTTATTACTATGAGTACTATTTTAAACGTAGGACTGTTTTTAAGGTTACAAACAAAATGTAAAAAAATGTTAAAGGCTGGGGCTAAGGATTTACGAGAGATAATATAGTATTGGCATTGAGTTTATGAAGATTCAATCTTTTATCATTTAGTCCGAACCTTTTATCATTTAGTTCGAACCAATTGTTATCGGGATCGAATCTTTTATCAATTAGTCCGAACCAATTGTTATCGGGATCGAATCTTTTATCATTTAGTTCGAACCAGTTGTAATCGAGACCGAACCTTTTATCATCGAGATCGAACCAATTGTAATCGAGATCGAATCTTTTATCATTTAGTTCGAACCAATTGTAATCGAGATCGAACCTTTTATCATTTAGTTCGAACCAATTGTTATCGAGTTCGAATCTTTTATCAATTAGTCCGAACCAATTGTTATCGAGATCGAATCTTTTATCAATTAGTTCGAACCAGTTGTTATCGAGACCGAACCTTTTATCATTTAGTCCGAACCAATTATATTGAGTATTTGTTGGCAGTCGCGTTGGATGCCACCAATACAGGAAAAGAATAAATCCAAAATCCTCTTCAAGCAATTGGAGAGGATTTTTTTACGTCATTGCGAGGAGTTCCGCAGGACGACGAAGCAATCTCAATTTGCACCCAAAATAAGATTGCTTCACCCTAAAGGGATTCGCAATGACGTAAACACTTTATTCGTCATCACAATTCGCTGCGGCGAAAAGCAATCTTTAATTAGTACTATCAAGGAGTTAAAATTCCAACGACGCAATAAGAATGGGCAATCTTTTTTGTTTAAACTAAAACATTAAAGTTAACCTAATCTTCAAACATTTTTGCAGTGGCGTGTTGTATTACAAAATACATTTTATAGCTATCGCCTTTTTTGGTTTTAACTTCTAAAATATCAATAAAGTTTTTTTTGTTGTCTCGGCCCGAACCCATGGTGCCAATACCTGCCGATAAGTGTTTGTAAATGTATTGCTGTCCATCTGCTGGTCCTAAGGCAAACATAGGAGTATTTATATCTTTGCCACTGCCACTAAATTCCATGGCTCTTAAAAGTCTTCGGCCTAATTGCAGATAATGGATTGAACTATCTCTTTGATCTAATTGATATAAACTAAATGATTTTTCAAATAAAGTTTTTATGCTCAACGGATGGCTTTGTAAAAATTTGTTGGCAGTATCTAATGCTGTTTGATAATTTTTATCATCGTTGTAATTGTAAATTTGTCTTTCGGTGGATAAGTCAGCATAAGGTTTATAAGCAGGCTGGGCAGTATAACCTATCATTAGGGCAAGCACTTCGTAATTACTTAAGCTAGTATCGTTTTTATTAAAGCGTTGCAATAGTTTGTTGTAGTTCAACTCATCATTGGCCTTTTTGCTTTTATTTAAAATTTTATTGAAGTCTTGGTTGTAATCAAAGCTCAATTGAGCAGCACCAACTGTTGTTAATAGTAACAACAACATAAATAGCTTTAGTTTTTTCATCAATAATAAAGGTAAGCAATAATTTTTAAAACCTCACTTGCAATTTTAAATTCAATTGGCGATTGGTAAGGTAGTTAGGGATGGCGTATTGGCGGTTAGTTACATCCTTTACCCATGTGTACGAAACAGTATTGTTTACTTGCAGCAAGTTCATAATCTCTAAACTTATCCAAGCTGATTTTAATTCTTTAAAGAATTTTTTCTCTTGTAGTTTTTTGTTTTCCTTAATTAGCTCGTAGCTAAAACCTATGTCCACTCTTCGGTAAGGTGGCATGCGTTGCACATCGTCCCATTTTTTACCATCAGGTCTTCCAAAAGGTAAGCCAGTACCTACAATTAAATTTAAAAACATCTTGCACGATTTCACGCGTGGTAAGTAATCCTGAAAAAACATATTAAAGGTTACTCTTTGGTCGGTAGGGCGTGGTATATAACCTGTTTCAACTCGGGTGCTATCAAACTTTGGTAAATTACTTAAGCCTGCAATCCATTTTTCTCCTGTCGAATCAACGTAGGTATAATAAAAATCATTCTTCAATTTTTCGCGTGTTTGCATTACACCCACCGTAATAAAACTTTCGGCACCTTTCACAAACTCACCATTTAAGCGTAATTCCACACCTGTTGCATAACCTTTGCTATCATTATTTCCATAGTAGCGCAAACGCACATTATCAACTTCATAGGGCACTAAATTGCTTAATTGCTTGTAATAAGCACTTGTAATAAATCGGAAAGGACGTCGCCAAATTTTAAAATTCAAATCACCTGTTAACACATAGTGTATAGATTGTTGTGCTTTTAAATTAGTATTCACAACACCTTGTAGGTTTCGCATTTCGCGGTAAAAAGGTGGTTGGTAGTAATAACCAAAGCTTGCTCTAAACACCCAGTCGCGGCGCCAATTAGGTTCGTACGATAAAGTAGTGCGCGGACTAAATACATTTTGATTATTCAATGTCCAATAATTTGTTCGGCCACCAATGGTAAAATTAAGTTTCGATTGTTTTCTTGTTCCAATTAAAGTATCTAAGCGTGCTTCAGCCGAATCTTTAGCCGTTAAAATTTCTTTTTTAGGAAGAGTATCTAATTTTGATTTTAATTTCTTTTCTACAATGTATTCGCCATAAGCCATGCCTCTAAAACTTGAGATATGGTTTTTTGTTTTTAATACATCGTTCAATTCAATGGTACTTGGGTTAGTCTGTGGCAAGCTATATCCAGCTGAATCGATGTAAACCCATTCACTAAGTTGATCAAAAATTTCTTCGTGTTGGGCTCTTACACCCCACAATAATTGTTGGTTGTGTGGCATAAGGTATCTTCCTTTATGTTCAAGGTTGAGTACAGTTGCATTTAAGTAATTTCGTCCGTTGTTTATAAAAGTTCCCACACCACGGTTAAAAGCTACATTACCAAAGTTAGGGTCGCCAAAATCATTTTCCAATTCATCAATATAGTATTGTCCTTGCACGGTGTAGGTTTCGGCTTCGTTAGCTCGATAAGCACTGGCAATAAACTTTAAACGTAAACTATCACGTTTTCTGTCGCTTGGTTTTATAATTGCAGTTAATGCGCCAAAATAAGTTTGGTATTGCGAAATTTCTTGTCCATCAAAATATACAGTAAACTGCAAAGCTTCTTGCGCTGTACCAAATACCGTTTGTCGGGTTTGAGGCACTACTAAGTATTTGTTACCCGCTACGTTTCCAATAAACTCCATCGATACCTTATCATTAAAATCGTAGGTTAAAAAAGTTTGCACATCATAAAAACGTGGTTTGTAATCTCCTTTCGTATCAATAGCTTTTAGTAGGTACTGATTAGTTTTGTAGCGCGAACCCACTTGCCAAGTAAATAAATTGTTTTTGCTAGCTCCTTCTAATTGTAAACTTCCGCCTAATAAACTTCCGCTGGCACTTCCACCAAACTTGCGTGGTTCGCGGTAAGTAATGTCTAACACACTACTCATTTTGTCACCGTATTTCGCTTCAAAACCTCCCGGAGAAAAATTGATATTACTCACCATATCAGGGTTAGGGAAACTTAATCCTTCTTGCTGCCCACTGCGGGTTAAAAAGGGACGGTAAACTTCAACTTCGTTTACATAAACTAAGTTCTCATCAAAACTACCGCCGCGCACCGAGTAGCTCGATGATAATTCGTTATTGGAAACAACGGGAGCTAAAAACTTTAAAATAGCATTTATATCTCCACTAGGCCCCGGAAGACTAGCAAATTTAATCGGGTCCATAGAGTAAGTCTCAGAGGTTTGTTTTCCAACAACTGTTGCTGTGCTCAATTCAATTGCTGTAAATAAGTTTACGTTTTTTGTTAGTGTTTTTGATTTTTTAATAGCACCTATATTCACTATTATAGTAGTGTCACCTGATTTACTATAACTCAGCTGAAAAGCCGTATCGGCTGGTACTGGTATCAAATAATCCCCATTCACATCCGAATACCTAACCATGGTATCGCCAAACGAAAGTAAGCGCACTTCAATTCCCTCAATGGTAGCACCTGTTTGGTCTTTAATTTCGCCTTTTACATAAGCCTTTTGAGCCCAGATTAAATTGCAAAACAAAATACTTAATACAATGAAAAGTGTTTTAATTTTTTTGATGGAAGAGGTATGTGATATTGGGTTCAAATAAATGTGAAATCTTTTTAAAATCAACGCAAATAACGCAAACTATTAGCAAATATTGTGAATTTTAGACAAGAATAATTTCAATAAAATTAATAGCTTTTTATTATCTTTAGGGTTTAAAATTTTTATGCGCGATTACATACGTTTTGTTTTTACAAAGACTTTTTTAAAATATTTTATCATAGGTTTACTTATCCTTTTCCTATGCTTATGGCTTATGGTAAAATGGTTGGGTTTTTATACTAACCACGGCGAAACAGTACCTGTGCCTGATTTTATTGGAAAAAACATCAGTACTTTAGATAAGTTTATTGAAGATAAGGAAGTGGAATACCGCATTATTGATAGTATTTACGACCCAAAGGAAAAACCAGGGGTAGTTATTCGTCAAGATCCTGAGAAAAACGAACAGGTGAAACACAATAGAACCATTTATTTATACGTTACAGCTGTATTGCCACCACAAATAGCAATGCCTAAATTGGTTGATCGCTCTTTACGTCAGGCTTTAGCCATGATTGAGAGTTATGGACTAAAAGTAGGTGTTAAAAAGGCGGTTTCGGCACAGTGTAATGGTTGTATAATAAAACAAATGTTTGAAGGGAAAGAAATAGCAGAAGGTACTTTAATTAAAAAAGGTTCTACCATTGATATTTACTACGGTAAATCGGATGAAGCTACTATGATTGCTGTACCTAATATTGTTGGTTTAACGGTTTGCGAGGCAAAACAAAAAATTCAAAGTAGTGGATTAACCGTTGGAGCAATTGTTGCAAATGCTTCGGTAAGCGATACCTGCAATACAAAAATATACAAACAATACCCAAGTGTTGGTGATGAAACGGGAGTAGGTAGCAGTGTGGATTTATTTATAGGTACTGAACCAAAACAAAATTAACATGAGTATTAAAAAATTAAAAGCAGCTTTTGTTTTAAGTTTCATTTTAACTTTAGCAACACAGCTTCGAGCGCAAGACACTTTGGTGCCTTTAAGCGTTAATCCAGAATTGTTACTGGACAAAAACATAGAAGAGGCAAATAAGCAAAATACACAAGCTAAAATGCAAAGTGGAATTACCTTACCTTTCTTTGACGATTTTTCGAATAACAGTGTTTTTCCTAATACATCTAAATGGGTTAACTCTACATCGGTACATATTGGTAAGGGATTAATGATTGCTCCCAAATCCATTGGCGCAGCTACTTTGGATGGTTTAAAAGCAAATGGTTATCCTTATTCTATTGCAGCTACAACAGGTTCAAATCCTAGTGATACGCTTACTTCTGTATTGATAGATTTGCATCAGCACCCTAATTTAGTGGATACTATAAAAAGTGTTGACTCTGTTTTTTTAAGTTTCTTTTATCAACCCGAAGGAAATGGTGATGCACCTGAAACCAACGATAAATTAATTTTAGAATTTAAAAATCGTTTGGGTAACTGGACACAAGTGTGGACCAAAAATGGTTCTAATCCATTACCAAGTGATAGCACGGTATATTTTCAAAATATACACATTGCTAGTTCAAGTTATTTGCATCCTAACTTTCAGTTTCGTTTTCGTAATTTAGGTACAGGAAGCGGGGCGGTGGATATGTGGCACATTGATTACGTGTACTTGAATTTTAATCGTGGTAAATACGATTCTTTGTACCAAGATCAAGCTTTGGTGTACGAACCTAAATCAGCTTTAAAATATTATTCGGCAATGCCACATAAACATTTTTTAGCAACGGATATGGCCGATTCGTTAAGGGTTTATGCACGTAACAATGAAAATCCTGCACAAATTTCAAAAAATGTAACGGTGTTTGATAACACGGGAGCGGTTGTAAGTAATTTCACCAATGGTGCAATTAACATGAACAATTATTTTAACGGAGGTTTGGTAAGTTACGCAAGCCCTGTGAATCAATTAAGCATTTATTCAACGAGTCCGTTTAATGCCGAGGATACTGCAAGCTTCACTATTAAGCATTATTTGCAAACATCTACCGATAAGGAAAAGACAAATGATACAGCTAGTTTTGTACAACAGTTTAAAAATTATTTTGCCTATGACGATGGAAGTGCAGAGGCAGCTTATGGTGTAACTGCTTTTCAAGGAAAAACAGCAGTTCGTATTGATGTTAGAGCAAGCGATTCATTGCAAGCAGTAGATATATTTTTCAATCCAATTATTGGTGGAAATTTAATTGTGAACTCTGATTTTAGATTAGCGCTTTGGGCGGATGCAGGTGGTTTTCCAGGAACTTTAGTTTACAAAGATAGTTCAGCTTTTCCTGTTTACTCTACTTTAGGACGCGATATGTTTCATCGTTATCACTTAACTAGTCCGCAGCCATTAAACCCAGGAACCTATTATGTGGGCTTTATTCAAACAACCAATCAGCAATTAAATATTGGTTTTGATAAAAACAATAACAACCAAAGCCGCATGTTTTTTAATAATGGAACGGCTTGGGCAAATGCTTCTTTTAAGGGTTCTTACTTAATGCGTCCAATTGTTGGTAGCACCGCAATGGCAGCTTCTGTTCAAAGTTATAGTTCAAATGCTAAAATGGTTGAAATTAAAGTATATCCAAATCCAGCTAATGATAAGCTATATTATGATGTAAAGGGTTTAAGCAATTCGCAAGATGTTGAGGATATTGAAGTACAATTGTTTTCTACTTTAGGAAACTTAGTGGGAACGCACAGAATTTATGAAGCTGGAAGCATTGATTTATCAAACTATGCAGAAGGAATGTATTTCGCTAATTTTGTTATTAACGGAAAAGTAATTGCAAATAAAAAAATAATTATATCACACTAAACATGTCGAACCACGAAATTGAGTCGCCCGAAGAAGAGCAGGAGTTGTTCGAACATCAACGTATTCCGGTAGAAAAAGGTCAGTTTTTACTGCGTATTGATAAATTTTTAATGACCCGTTTGGCCAATGCTACCCGTAACAAGGTGCAAACAGCTATTGATAACGGTAATATTTTAGTAAACGATAAGCAAGTTAAATCAAATTACAAGGTAAAGCCCTTTGATGTTATTACAGTAGTAATGCCTCACGCACCGCGCGAAATTGATTTAGTGCCCGAAAATATTCCTGTAAATATTGTTTTTGAAGACGAGGAAATTATTATCGTTAACAAAGAACCTGGTATGGTGGTTCATCCAGCTTATGGGCATTACACAGGCACACTAGTAAACGCTTTGGCTTACCATATTCAAAACCTTCCCGAGTCAAAAGTTTCGTTAAATAAAGATTTAGCAGTGCAACGTCCTGGTCTGGTTCATCGTATAGATAAAAATACAAGCGGACTTTTAGTGATTGCTAAAACCGATACTGCAATGGTGAAGTTGGCCAATGATTTCTTTCATCGTAATATTGATAGAAAGTACATTGCAATGGTTTGGGGTGATGTAAAGGATGATGCAGGAACTGTAATTGCTAATGTGGGAAGAAATTTAAAAGATAGAAAAGTGATGGATGTTTTTCCTGAAGGTTCTGAACTAGGAAAGCATGCCGTAACTCATTATAAAGTATTAGAGCGTTTTGGTTATGTAACCATGATTGAGTGTAAACTAGAAACAGGTCGCACACATCAAATTCGTGTTCAC
>CAZRUA010000027.1:0-36265 GCA_964603125.1 uncultured Flavobacteriaceae bacterium
CTGCCTGACCATCTTCTTTAATAGCGGTAAACAAAATGTTTTTGCCATCGGGCATAAAGTAAGGTTGGTTATCGTACCCTTTGCGCTTTGTTATATTTTCTCCTTTTTTTAGGATAAAGGTTGAGCCCACCTTTTTTATATCAAAAAGAAATATTTCGGTATCAGGAAGTTGTGCTTTTACCTGAATTAGGCAAAACAAAAAAATGAGAGTAAAAAGCTGTATTTTTTTTAAAGAGTTCAGCGGCATTGGCTTAGTATTAAGTAGAGTTACGAAAATACTAAAATTATCTTGCCGTTCATCCAATTTCGACTTGAAATCACTAAAGATTATGTAATTTAGTAAAAAAAATTAGATATGAAAAAAACTATTATTTTATCAATCATCTTAATAACTAGCTTTGCATTTACTATGACAAACAAAAGTTTACACGATTTTACCGCAAAAACAATTGATGGTAAAGATTTTAAATTTTCGGATTTAAAAGGAAAGAAAGTATTAATTGTTAATACAGCATCTGAGTGTGGTTTCACGCCACAGTACAAAGATTTAGAGGAGTTGTATAAAAAATACAAAGACAAAAACTTTACTATTATTGGTTTTCCTTGCAACGATTTTGGTAAACAAGAACCAGGTACAAATGTTGAAATTAAAGGATTTTGCGAAAAGAATTACGGTGTAACTTTTCAATTAATGGATAAAATTTCAACGCACGGAGATGAGCAAGCACCAATTTACAAATGGTTGTGTAATAAATCAGAAAACGGTGTTTTAGATGCTAAAGTAAATTGGAACTTTAATAAGTTTTTGGTTGACGAGAACGGAAAGGTTGTAAAACATTTGGGTTCTATTGTTAAGCCAATGGATAAGGATATTACGGAGTGGATTGAAGGGAAATAAGAGCCGAAGGCGATTACAGATTAAAAATTGCAGATTGGGAAACTGGTCTGCAATTTTTTTATGCAATATGTTTTTGAATTCCCTTTTTGATGATAAAACACATCAATAAGCCAATTGTGGGCGTTGAAAATATAACCGAAAAGAGCAAGCCACTTAAGCATGTTATACCATAGAAGTAAAGTGAGGAAATCATTTCTGAATCACTACTGATGTATTCTAGCCATAAAAACAAACTTGACCATATAATTAAATTGACTACAAAACAATAGTTTAATGACACTAAAAAAAGATTTTGTTTCTTTTTCAATGCTTTAACTGCAATAAGACTTGCGGGCCACAAGGCAATTAAAAATGATACAATTATAACTGGCACTGTTTGCATCAAAGCAGCTCCCGTTAGCAAGGTTAAAAGACCTTCATCAGGTGAAATGGCTACGCAAAGTCCAATAAGAATCCAACTACAAAGGGCAATAAAAAACGCACCAATTGGCCCGGCAATAAAAATGGAAAGTAAACTTGCTTTTAAGTTGGGTTTCATTAAAGCTTAAATCTGAGTTATCTCACCAGCTTCGCACTTTAAAGTTCTTGATGGGAACTTATTGTACAATAAAATATCGTGTGTTGCAAAAAGCACCGAACGTCCGCTTTTGCTAATTTCTAAAAGCAATTGCATTACTTCTGCTGATGTTTCAGGATCTAAATTACCTGTTGGCTCATCGGCTAAAATTAATTCAGGATCGTTTATTAAAGCTCGCGCAACACTAATACGTTGTTGTTCACCACCGCTCAATTCAAATGGCATTACATTTACTTTATTGGCCAATCCAACTTTAGTAAGTAGCTCAGTTATTCTGTTTTTTATTTTAGCTTCATCATTCCAACCTGTGGCTTTCATTACAAATCGAAGATTATCACCAACTGTTCTATCACTCAATAATTGAAAATCTTGAAAAACAATACCTAGTTTTCGTCGTAAAAAAGGAATGTCTTTATTTTTTAACGTGCTCAAATCGTATCCTGCCACGCTTGCTGTGCCTTGAGTAAAGGGAATATCAGCATATAAAGTTTTTAATAAAGAACTTTTCCCACTTCCTGTTTTTCCTAGTAAATACACAAATTCACCTTTAGCTATTTTTAAATTAACATTTTTTAATACCAAGCTTTTTCCTTGATAAATTCCAGCATTATTTATATCAATAACTAAATTTTCCGACATTTTTGTAATTTTTTACTAAAGTAACACGTATCAATGTTAATTCTAACTCTTAATGCCTATTGTTTTAACACTACCGGGTTAATAACTTCAAGTATAGCTCAACTGCCTTAAGGCTTTGCCGAGTAACTTTATACATTAATATTTTAAATACTTTTTATAATGACCAAACGTGTTATTGGCTGTTTGTTTTTTCTGTTTTTTTTAAATGCTTTAACGGCGCAAAAAACAACTGTTTATCTTGATTCGGATAAGGAGTATAAAAACGGACTGGATTTGTACGATAAAAAATTGTATGGCGCCGCGCAAAAGTGCTTTCAAAATCATATTTCTCAAAGCAAAAATAAAAAAGCTTTAACTGTTTTAGATGCGGAGTATTACTCGGCAGCCTGCGCTATTGAGCTATTTCATAAAGATGGGGAATGGTTGATGAAACGCTTCATATACACACATCCTGAGAGCAATAAAGTAAAATGGGCTTATTTTTATTTGGGTAAATCAAGCTACCGCAAAAAGAAATATGAAGAAGCGATTGAGTATTTTAAAGAAGTTGAAATTTATGATTTAAGTAAGGAAGATTTAGCAGAGCTTTATTTCAAACGAGGTTATTCGTATTTTGAAATGAAAAACTACGAAAAGGCAAAATTGGATTTATACGAAATAAAGGATGTAGATAACAAATATGCACGTCCTGCAAAGTACTACTACTCTCACATTGCTTATTTAGAGCGCAATTACGAGACAGCTTTAATTGGTTTTAATCAGTTAAAAGGTGATGAAACATTTGGTGAAATAATTCCTTATTACATTACGCAAATTTATTTTTTGCAAGCAAAGTATGATGATGTAGTAAAGAACGCACCTCAATTGCTGAATGATACAAGTAAAGTAAAAAAGGAAAGTGAAATTAACAGTATGATTGGTCAAAGTTATTTTCACTTAAAGCAATATGATAAAGCTTTACAATACTTGAGCAAACAAGCGCCTTACACTACTTCCGAAAACTATCAGTTGGCATTTTGCTATTACAAATCAGGGGATAAACAAAAATGTATTCCTTACTTTGAAGCAGCTTGTGCTGATAAAGACTCAATTGCAGAAAGCGCTTATTACCATTTGGGAAGTTGCTATCTCAACCAAAATGATAAAGCTAAAGCGCGTGCAGCTTTCTACAGTGCTTATTCCATTGGAAAGGACAAAGTAATTCGTGAAGATGCCTTGTATAGTTTTGCTCGTTTGTCGTATGAAACAGATTACAGTCCGTATAACGATGCGACTAAAGCTTTTGAGAAGTATTTGTTAGAGTATCCTAATTCGCCTCGAAAGGACGAAGCGTATAAGTTTTTGGTGAATTGTTTTTCAATCACTAAAAATTATTTGGAAGCAATGAAAACGATTGATAAAATTAAATCGCAGGATTTAGTTTTGAAACAAGCTTATCAAAAAATGGCTTATTTCTATGGGATTGAGCAGTTTAATAATTTGGATTTGGATACGGCGCAAAAATATTTTAAAAAGGCAATTAACTTAAATCAAGATAGAGTAATTACTGCTCAAGCAGCCTATTGGAATGCTGAAGTTTATTATCAGCGTAAGGATTATGTAACCGCAATGGATGAGTACAAAAAATTTCAGTTATTACCTGGAACACTTTATTTAAATGAAGGAGAAATTGCTAATTATAATATTGGTTATTGCCAGTTTAAATTGGAAAAGTATAATGACGCTTTAATTTCCTTCGGTAAGTTTATTACGGGTAAATACAAAAAAGACATTGAGAAAAATGCTGATGCATACAACAGAAGAGGGGATTGCTATCAATTAACCAAGAAGTATGCTAGCGCAGCAGATGATTATGAAGTAGCGATTGGTTTAAATAAAATAGATGTAGATTATTCCTTATACCAAAAAGCAATTTGCAATGGTTTAATTCAAAATTACCAAGAACAAATTAATGATTTAAAAGAATTAGAAAACAGATTTCCTCAATCGCCTTATTTGGTGAGTTCCGTTATGGAATTAGCAGATGCTTATAAATACGCTGGTCAAAAGGAAAAAGCAATTGAAACGTACAAAAAAGTAATTACGAAGTATCCTAACTCAGAGTTTGTTGAGGAAGCTAATTTTGGGATTGGAGCTTTGTATTATAATATGGATAAGTATGATCAAGCAATCGCGCAGCTTGACCCAATTGCAAAAAAGGATCCTAAATCAAAATACGGTTCGCAAGCAGTTGAAATTATCAAAAACATTTACAAAGAAAAAGGCGATCCAGAAGGACTTGAGGCTTGGTTAGCTAGCATTAACCAAACTGCTGATGCAAATGATTTGGATAACCAGTATTGGGATATTGCTCGCAAAAGCTATTACGTAGATAAAAATTATGAGCAAGCCATGGTCAACATGGACAAGTACATTAAAAAATTCCCTGCGGGTAAAAAAATATTGGATGCTAATTTCTGCTATGCTGAATGTGCTTACAATAAAGCAATGTACACCGAAGCTTTGCAGAGCTACGAATTTGTATTAAATCGTCCTAATAGCATTTATACCGAAACATCATTGATTAAGGCAGCTTATATTTTGTATAAGGACAAAAAGTACGATCAAGCTTTACCTTACTACCAACGTTTGCAAACCGAAGCAAAAACAAACGATGTTAGTTTGAGTGCTAAACAAGGTGCTATGCGTTCGGCTTTTTATTTAAATAAGCATGATGTAGCAGTAGAAGAAGCAAATAAAGTTTTAGTCGTGACTGGTTTAAAAGACGCAGAAATAACCGAAGCTCGTATAATTCGTGCACGTGGTTTATATGCTTTAGAGCGCAAGGACGATGCTTTGGCAGATTACAAATACTTGCTTAAAAATGCGAAAAGTGCAGTAGGTGCCGAAGCTCATTACTATGCAGCATCAATTTATTTCGATAAGAAAAATTATTCAGAGGTTGAAAAAACAATCAATGCTTTAATTAAGTATCCATACACAAACAACGATTGGAATACCAAAGGTTTATTGTTAATGGCTGATGTTTACACTGCTAAAAAGGATTACGAAAGCGCTGAGGCTACTTTGCAAGCTGTAATTGATAATGCCGACAAACCTGAATACATTGAAGAGGCAAAAACCAAATTGCAAGCTTTAAAAGATATGCAAAGTATGCGAACCGCAGCTCCTCCTGAACCATCACAGGATTTTAAAATTGAGTTTAATAATTCAAATCAAAACAATGATTTGTTTGAAACACCAGCTCCATCTCCAGTGCCTAATTCAACACCAGTTACTAACCCTGAAGAACCTAAGAAATAATGAATAAGATGAAAAATATATTTTTAGTTTTTGCCTTTATAGTTTTGGGTGAAAAGGCTCTTGCACAAACTGGGAATCTTGGAGGAGGTATAGAGGTTATTGGTGCTGAATTTGAAAATACCGTAAATAAGAAGGCCGATAAACGCGGCGATTTACCTGTGATTCACGATACAGTGCCTAAGATTACAAAAATTGATTATAATATCAATTCAAAACCAATGTATCCGCCAGTTAGTTTGCCGCCAATAGCTGCCGCTAAAATGGTTAACGAGCCTTTGAGTAAATTATACCATTCTTTATTAAAATTAGGTTTTGGTAATTACTCTATGCCGTTGGGTGAGTTTTATTACAATAATCTACGTTCGCGCGAAATTAATTATGGTTTGCGTTTAAAGCATTTGTCAAGTATACAACAAGATGAAAACAAACGCTGGAGTGATAATGAAGCTCGTATTTACGGACAGAAGTATTTCAAGAAACATACACTTTCGGGCGAGTTTAATTATTTAAGAAATGTAAATCATTTTTATGGCTCTGCTGATACAGTTTTAGAAGTTAACCCTGCAACTACTAAACAACGTTACCAAATTTTTGAACCTAAATTACGTTTGTTAAGTCATTACACGGATACAACTTCTATTAACCATGATTTAAACTTAAATTACTATCACTTAGATGATAATAGAAATAACGCAGAGGATAATATTTTTGGTTCGGCTGACTTAAACACATATTACCAAGGTGAAAAAATGGGTGGTATCATTAGCGCTGATTATTATGCTAACAGCCGTGCGCATGATACTGTTGGAGATTTTATTTTTCGTTTAGCGCCTTATGTAGCTGCTGAAGGGAAAAAATGGAAAGCAGATTTAAGTTTATGTTTGACAGTTGATAAGTGGAAAGATGAGGCAGCTAAGTTTTATTTCTATCCAAAGTTAAACGTGTATTATGATATTTATAATAGTGTTGTAATTCCGTATGCTGGTGTAACAGGCGGTATGGAGCGTTTGAGCTTGCGTAAAATGTATAATGATAATCCATTTATTAATCCAGAGTTTACTTTTATTGGTGTAAAACAACAATATGCTAATGTGTCTAATCGCTTTACTTTGTTTGGTGGTTTAAGAGGAGCTTTAAGCGCTAAAACATCTTATGATGCAAAAGTTTCTTATGGCGATTATACTAACATGCCTTTCTACTATTTAGAGTACGATTATTTCTTAAACAATAAATTTAATGTGGTATATGAAAACATACAGTTGTTGAATGTTTCAGGGCAATTGAAATACCAGTTTAAAGAAAAATTAAATTTGTTAGCGAAAGGAAATTATTATAAATACAATATGGCTCTCGAGCGCCATCCTTGGCATAAACCAAATTTTGATTTAACGTTTAGTGGAATTTATAATTTAAAAAGTAAGTTAATTGCTAAAATGGATTTATTTATTCTAGGAAACCAATGGGTTAAACACCCTGAATTAGTGAATAATGTTATTACTTACAACGAGATAAATATTAAGCCTATTGCTGATGTTAATTTAGGTTTTGAGTATCGTTATAGTAAAATGTTATCTTTCTTCTTAAACTTTACAAACATGGCTGCTTATAAGTACCAACGTTGGGATAGCTATCCAACACAGCGTTTTGGTGTAATGGGTGGTTTAACGTTTATTCCGTTTTAAGTAGAGTTTTAGTATTCGATTAGACTAGATTAAATTATCAATTTTAATTTATCATTGATTAATTATCATTTATTTAACAACAAAAAAGCCTCACATTTCTGCGAGGCTTTTTTTATCTTTCAATCTGTAATCTTCTAATCTGTAAACGCCTTAGGCTATTCTTTAATGCCGAAAAACTCATTGTAGCTTACTGCTTTATTGTTTAATGTACAGTTTGCTTTTACTGTTTCAAGAACTTTTTTAGCATACAAGTTTTCAAAAATACTTTCTGCTTGTTTTTGCTGTGACAATAAGTTTTTTGCAATTTTTTCAGCCTCTTCATCACCTACAACTTGTCCGTAGCGAGCGTATTGTCCTTTTACGTAAGCAATTGCTTCTGCTGTAGCTTCTTCAGATGTTACTTTTAATTCGTATTTAGAAATGATTTTATTTTCAATTAATTTCCATTTCATTGAGTTTGCGTAATTTTCAAACTCAGCATTTACTTGTTCTAAAGTAACTGGTTTTTCGTTTACTGCAACTAACCAACGTTTCAAGAAATCTTCCGGTAATTGTAAATTGTATTTCTCAACAAAAGTTTTTTCAACTTCGCCAATTAATTTTCTGTCTTGATCATTAACAAACATTAAAGTTAATTCTTCTTTAATTTTTGCTCTGAAATCATCTTCAGTTTTAATGTTTCCGTCAGGGTAAATGCGAGTGAATAATTCTTCATTCAAATCAGCATCTTCTAAACGTGAAATATTACTTACAGTTAATTGTAAATTGCTTGTAAAATCTTCAGCAGCTTCTTTCTCAATACCTAAGCTAATGCTGCGGTCTAACGCTGTTTCGTATAATTCGTTTGCTGCAATAACAATTTTATCTTCTTTTTTAGCGCCAATTAATTTCTTCTTAGCTGCTTCGCTTTTTAAACGCTCAATTCCAATGCTAGTTGATTTGTATAAACCACCTGCTTTAATTGTTCCGTCAGCTTCAAGTTCATTAATGTCAACAAATAAAACATCAATTTCAGTTGCTACTTCTGGATTTACTGGTTTACCATAATTTTTACGAACGTCTTTTACATACTTCTCAATTAAAGCATTGTCAACTTCAACAACTTCGTAATTTAACTTAATGTTTTTATCAAGTTCAACTTCAAATTTTGGAGATAAACCAATTTCGTAGTTGAAAGTAAATTCTTTTTGCTTTTCAAAATCAATTGCATCATCTTGTTTTGGCAATGGATGACCAAGGATTTCAATTTTATTTTCAGCAATATAATTGTTTAATGACTCAGATAAAATTTTGTTTAACTCATCCACTAAAATTGCTTTTCCATGCATTTTTTTCACCATTCCTACTGGAACTTTTCCTGGACGGAAACCTGGAAGTGCAATTTGCTTAGAAGCTTTTTTAATTCCTTCTTCAACACGAGTTTCATAATCTTGTGGACCAACAACTACAGTTAGTTTTGCATTTAAATTATCAATTGTTTCTTGAGTAATATTCATCTTAATAAATTTTGGGACGCGAAGGTAAGATTTTTTTGCGATTTGACGAAATGCTAATTAGCTAATTGGTAAATTAGCTAATTAGTTAATTAATAGGCTCTTGCAAAAACAACGCGCTGTGTACTTGGTTTGCCACTATAAATGCAAACTCCAGCTTCTTGGGCGTTATTTAATGGTATACAGCGTATGGTTGCCTTGGTTTCTTCTTTAATTTTCTCTTCTGTTTCAGGTGTTCCGTCCCAGTGAGCTAAAACAAAACCAGTTTTTTCATCCAATACTTTTTTAAATTCTTCGTAAGTATCCACTTTTGTTGTTAATTCTAAATTACGCTTTTTAGCTCTTTCAAAAAGATTGCTTTGAATGTCTTTTAACAATTGATCGATAGTATTTTCAATGCCTTCAATACTTACTGTTTCTTTTGTTAAATCATCTCTTCTAGCCAATTCCACTGTTCCATTTTCTAAATCGCGCTCACCAATTCCCATTCTCACCGGAACACCTTTTAATTCGTGTTCAGCAAATTTAAATCCTGGACGTTGTGTATCTCTATTATCGTATTTTACGCTAATACCAAGGTTTTCTAAGTTCTTTTTAATTTTTAAAACAGCTTCAGTAATTTTAGCTAAACCTTCGTCGCTTTTGTAAATAGGCACAATTACAACTTGTGTTGGAGCTAATTTTGGTGGAATAACCAAACCTTTGTCATCACTATGGCTCATGATTAAGGCTCCCATCAAACGAGTTGAAACACCCCATGATGTTGCCCAAACGTAATCTTGCTTGTTATCTTTACTTACAAATTTAACATCGAAAGCTTTTGCAAAATTTTGACCTAAAAAGTGAGATGTACCTGCTTGTAAAGCCTTTCCATCTTGCATCAAAGCTTCAATACAGTATGTATCATCAGCGCCAGCAAAACGCTCGTTGGCAGTTTTAACCCCCTTAATTACCGGAACCGCTAACCAATTTTCAACAAAATCAGCATATACATTAATCATTTGTACTGTTTCAGCAATTGCTTCTTCTTTGGTAGCATGCGCTGTATGACCTTCTTGCCATAAAAATTCGGCTGTTCTTAAAAATAAACGAGTACGCATTTCCCAACGAACCACGTTTGCCCATTGATTTACTAAAATAGGTAAATCACGGTAAGACTGAATCCAACCTTTGTAGGTATTCCAAATAATTGCTTCGCTTGTAGGACGAACAATAAGTTCTTCTTCCAATTTAGCATCAGGGTCAACAATTAGTTTTCCTTTGTTATTCGGATCGGTTTTTAAACGGTAATGCGTAACAATAGCGCACTCTTTAGCAAAACCTTCAGCATTTTTTTCTTCAGCTTCAAATAAACTTTTGGGTATGAATAAAGGGAAATAAGCGTTTACGTGACCTGTATCTTTAAACATTTTGTCTAAAGTTTGTTGCATTTTTTCCCAAATAGCATAACCATTTGGTTTAATAACCATGCAACCACGCACAGCCGAATGGTCAGCTAAATCAGCCTTTACAACAATATCGTTGTACCATTTACTGTAATCTTCTTCTCTGGATGTAATTTCCTTACTCATAAAATAATTTTTAGGCATATTGGTATAAATTTTGTACCTTTATGCTGCATTTCCCCGCAAAAGTAATTTAAATTATTTAAAAATTAATTTGCAGCATGAACAAGTTTATTATTTCATCGATTTTGGCTGTTGTTTTTTTGAGTAGCTGCTCAAAAGGCTTTAGACACCTTACTTCTTATGATGATGATATGTATTTCGATCCGCATCGCGATAAATCGGAATTAAAAGCCGAATGGGAAAAAACGCATCCAAAACAAGAAACATCTACAACAAAGGTTGCTAACCAAGGTTTAATAGCA
Organism: uncultured Flavobacteriaceae bacterium; assembly: GCA_964603125.1. Classification (GTDB taxonomy): domain Bacteria; phylum Bacteroidota; class Bacteroidia; order B-17B0; family Aurantibacillaceae; genus CAZRUA01. The sequence goes on from CAZRUA010000027.1 coordinate 10,463, forward strand.
GCTACCAAGGCAGATAGCATGAATCCCTATTACCAAGATAAGGATTATGACAAGGATGATTATTATGATTATTCTTATGCCTCTCGATTACGCCGATTTCATTCGCCTTTGAGTGGTGTGGGATATTATGATTCTTACTATACCAATTCATATTTCTATAACCAAAATCCTTATCAGTATGGAGTAAGTATTTATAATGGTTATAGTTTCTGGGGGCAATCCTACAATAACTATAGTTATGTTCCAAATTATAATTGGAGCAATGGCTATGGTTACGGAACAAATTATAATTACAACCCTTACGGATATTATGACCCATATAATGCTTGGGGGAATAATTACTATAATCCATACGGCTACGGTTATGGAAATTATTACAACAACTATGGCTGTTATAATAATGGTTTTGGAAGCATGTTTAACGGTAATGTATTTGGCTTAGCGAGTAATTATGTAAATTCAAATGATTACAATAGTTATTATTACGGACCGCGTCAATCGCATAGTTCAAACTCTATTGATAAGCCAGAAATGCCTAACCCAACTAAGTTTGCTGCCAAAACAAATAATCCAAATGAAGCTGTAGTAGCTGACCCAACTGATGTTACGCGTTTTCAACAAACTGTAATTCCTACTAGTCCGCAAAAAAACACCTTGACTAAAGGTGGCAGCGAATCTATCACACCAACAAGTACTGAGGAAGTTAAACCTAGAACAAATCCTTATTCGGGAAATACAAATAATTCAAATCCAACTCCAATTAATAATACACCCGTTGTAAAACCTTCTGGTAAAAATAATACTGAAACATCAGCGCCAGAAACAACTCCAAGTAAACCAACTAAAAAGTGGAATTGGGGCGGAACTGAAACAAATACAGATTCAAACAATGGTAATAGTAATGGCGGAAGTTACAGTCCTCGCCCTGTTTCTCCTTCCTATAATCCTCCAAGTAAATCAGGAGGGAATGAATCAGGAGGAAGCACGCCAAGTACCACACCTCGTTCAACTGGTGGAAAACCAAGATAGTTATGAGAAATTTTAAATCTCTTTTTATTACGTTGCTTATTGGCAGCAGTAGTATTTTATTTGCTCAAAATGCCGAGGATGCTATGCGATATTCTCAAACCACCTTTAACGGAGATGCTCGTTTTATGGCTATGGGTGGAGCAATGGGCGCTTTAGGTGCCAATATTAGCTGTGTAAACTATAATCCTGCAGGTTTAGGTTTGTATCGCACCAAAAGTGAATGGACAATGAGCCCTGGTTTGCGCTTTGCTAATGTTAAGGCAAATCACTACGGACAATCAAATACGGATTACAAAGGACAACTAAATTTCTCTCAATTAGGAATTGTAGGCGTTTTTGATATTAAGATTACCGACCCAAACGATAAGAAGCATAAGCAAGAGTATAAGAAAGGGGCTATTGCATTTACTTTAAATAAAACAGCCAGCTTTGCTTATAACACAACTATTGATGCTAGAGTTTTTAACACAAGTATAAATTTTGATTTTGTGAAGGAGAGTAATGGTAAACAATGGCAAGAATTGAATGAGTATTATGAATACATTGCTTGGTCAACCTATTTAACCAACAACATTGATTCTACTCATTATTGGCCAATGGTTGACCCCAATAGCACAATCCGTCAAACACGAACTTTAACCCAAACTGGATCAGTACATGAGTTATCAGTTGCTTATGGTTACAACATGAATAACAAATTGTACTTAGGAGGAAGTGTAAATGTTCCTAGAGCAAAGTACAATTTGGAAATGCAACACCATGAGGAAGATGATAGTAATACAGTTTTATGGTTTAAGAGTTTAAATTATTCAGAGTACTTAAATATTACTGGGCTTGGTGTTAATTTAAAATTAGGTGCAATTTATCGTGTGAATGAGTATTTGCGTTTTGGCGCTTATTTGCATACGCCTACAGTTATGAAATTCCAAGATGTTTATGAAAGTAGGATTAATGCAAGTTATGATGTATTTAATGATCCAAATTACGGACCTATTTTAAGCGGACAAACTTTACGTGATAGTAGTAGAGTGGGTACATACAATTATAAAATAACAACGCCAATGCGAGCCGGATTTAGTGTGGCATTTATGCCTAACGAGTATTTTGCTTTTGACGTAGATGCCGAATATGTTACTTATAACAAGGCTAGGCTAGGTGTAGTGAATAGTCCAGATAAAAGTGTTTTTATAAATGTTAATAACGATATTTCAAACAATTATAAAGGTGCTTTGAATTTGAGAGTTGGTGGTGAATTTAATATACAACCTGTTATTTTTAGGGCTGGTTACGCAATGTATGGAAGTTCTGCAGGAAAAATGTTTAGTGGTGATGGCGTTAAGAATAGTTTTTGTTTTGGTTTAGGTACCCGAAAAAATAGCTATTTCTATGATTTTTCTTATGTACTTACAAAGTTTAGTGGAGTTTATCAAATGTATGATAAAAGTTTAGTTGAAGCCACAAAATTAAAAAGTACAACTAATTATATTTTATTTACGATAGGTAAAAAAATATAAAACAAAATCCATTCGTCCGATTGAAATTGCTGTTAATCGCCTGATACGAGCCTATTCTGTTCGTTCAACGATTATTCTTGCTAATGGTGGATTATTTTCATTTGCTTAAAATTTCGTTTGCAACTTTGCGCTCGAATTTAAAAACAGATATGAGAAAAATAATTTTAGCAATTGGCGTAATGGCAACTTTAACAGTTGGCGCGCAAACAAAAGACAAGAAAATTGGTTTAACATTAGGTGGTGGAATCAATCAATACAATGGTGATTTAGGAAATGGTTTCTTTAATTTTGCAAAAGAAAAAAATTGTTTCGCAGGAATAGGAATTAATTATTATTTAAGTAATAATTTTGATTTAGGTTTGCTTGGAACCTATGGAAATTATGGTTATTTTACTTCTGATGCAATTAGTAAGAATAATTTTTTAGGGAGACTGGGTATGGTCGATTTGAACTTGAAGTATAAGTTTAATAATGGTTATATTTTAAAAGAGAACGCTTTAATTGCACCATATATTTATTTAGGTGGTGGTTTAGGAATGATGAAAGCTGTCGGAAAGGATAGTACTTCAATGACGAGAATTAACGCTAATAATAATCTACTAGTAACTGGTGGTGCTGGTTTTAAAGTTAGATTAACTGATATGTTATCATTAGGATACAACTTAGCAGTATCGAGATTTAATACAGATAAATCGGATTTTAGAATTGCAGGAAGTAAAGATTGGAACATGCAACACATGGTTTCTTTAGGTTTGAATTTTGGTGCACCAAAAGATGAGGATAAAGATTTAATTCCTGATTTAGTTGATAAATGTCCTGGAACACCAGCTGGTATCTCTGTTGATTTAACAGGTTGTCCAGTAGATAAAGATAAAGACGGAATTCCTGATTATCAAGACAAATGCCCTGATATAGCAGGTGTTGCAGCATTACAAGGTTGCCCTGATAAAGATAATGATGGTATAACTGATGCTTCGGATAAATGTCCAGATGTTGCAGGTGTTACATCTTTAAATGGTTGCCCTGATAATGATGGAGATGGTGTTACTGATGCTGAAGATAAATGTCCAACTGTAAAGGGTTTAGCAAGTTTAGCAGGTTGTCCTGATGGTGATGGTGATGGAATTATCGATAGTGAAGATGCATGCCCAACAATTAAAGGGTTAGCTGAATTTAAAGGTTGTATTGATTCGGACAAGGATGGCATTGCTGATAATGAAGATAAATGCCCTATGGTAGCTGGTATTGCTGCCAACAAAGGTTGCCCTGAAGTGAAAGAGGAAGTAAAAGCAGTTTTTGCTCAAGCTTTAAAGGGAATTCAATTTGAAACTGGTAAGGATGTTATTAAAAAATCTTCATTTGGTATTTTAGATCAAGTTGTAAATGTTATGAAAAACAATCCAGAATATAAATTACACATTGAAGGACACACTGATAATGCAGGTGATGCAACTAAAAATCAAGTTCTGTCTCAAAAGCGTGCTGATGCGGTGAAAGCTTATTTAATTGGTAAAGGAGTTGATACTGCACGTATTTTAAGTGCAACTGGTTTTGGTCCAAGCCGCCCAATTGCTGATAATAAAACTACAGCAGGTAAAGCTAAAAATCGCCGTGTAGAGTTTAAAGTGGAATTTTAAGCTGTTTAGCTAAAAGTAATTAAACAGCCATAAAAGTTTTATGGCTGTTTTTTTTAATAAAAAAGCCTGTAATCAATTACAGGCTTTTTTGTTTTCTAGTGATCCCTGCGAGATTCGAACACGCGACCTACTGCTTAGAAGGCAGTTGCTCTATCCAGCTGAGCTAAGGGACCTTTTAATCGGGGCACAAAAATAAGAAAAATTGTGGGTTCTACAAAAATATTTTCTGGACCAGAAAATAGTAAAGAGATTGAAATTAATAGTTTGGGTTACTAAGTTCTTGAAAGTTCTTCTTTTAGTTTCTTTGGTAAGCTATTCAATACCAAATTATAACTATCATCAATCCACGAATAAATAAGTTTTGAGCTAGCCGTGCCGTTACATGTTATTGTATTCCAATGTTTTTTATTCATGTGATATCCTGGTGCAACGCAAGTGTATTGTTCTCTTTGTGAAATAGCATCTTCGGGTTTAGCTTTTACGTTAAATGCTAAAGGGTTGCTATCAAGAGAAAGTAGAAGAAAAATTTTCCCGCCAATTTTAAATACTAAAGTTTCATTGTCAAATGGAAAAGACTCTTCAACCGCATGCATTTTTAAACAGTATTCTCGTATTTCTTCCGCGTTCATTATCGTATTAAATTTATTTTCCCATTAAACTCCTTTATTTCATTAAAGTAGTCTTTAGCTATTACCTTATACACATAAACATCAATTGGGCATGGGCGTCCGCATTGCATGCCATCCCATCCTTCTTTTAAATCAGAGCTTTCAAACACTTGCATGCCCCATCTGTCATAAACATAAATTTTAATTTCTTTTACCAAAGTTCCTTTAACCATCCAGGCTCCGTTGTATATATCCCCATTTGGAGTGAAGCTGTTTGGAATATATATTGTCATAAAATCTTTTACAAAGAAAGTATAAGGTATAGTATCTACACAGCCACCATCACTCTGAACAATGTAACTTGCGTAATAGTTATTATAGTCCTCAAAAGTAAATGTGTTAATTAAGTTATTGCTTATAGATCCGTCGGGCATAATACCGCTGAGTAAATTCCAATTGTTAGGTAAACTTAATACTAAATCAAATGGCACATTTACTTCAGGCTCTGTTTGAATTGTATAAATCGAACCGTTAAAAATATCGTTGAGGTTTACAATTTTTACAGAATCAGTTTTTGTACAGCCAACAGCATCTGTTACAGTAATTGTATAGGTACCTGCACTTAAATTATTAATGGCAGCTGTATTAGAAGGAGGTGTTGTGCTCCAGTTGTAAGTGTAGTTGGGAATTCCGTTCAAAACAGTAACACTAGCGCTGCCATTGGCTTTTAAACATGTTTCGTTTTCAAAATCAGTAAGTATGGGTAAGTTGGGCGAGTTTTGAATGGTTACCGAAGTATTGGCAATGCAATTATCAACATCTTTAATTTGCAAAGTGTAGGTTCCGGCAGCAACGTTATTTAAATTTTGTGTTGTTTGAATGGGTATTGAATTCCACGAAAAATTATAAGGAGCAGTCCCTCCAATAATATTATTAATGTATGCATCGCCATTGGCTTCACCGCAAGTTGTGTTTACAACACTATCGCTTGTAATAATATTAGGCACGGTATTAAAAACTTCCACAGGCTTCACAAACGAACAACCTGTAGCGTCTGATATTGTTGCATTGTAAATACCTGGGGTTAAATTTATAGCTGTATTTGTGTTTTGCGGAGGTATGGTTGCCCAACTTACCGTGTATGGCCCAGTTCCTCCGCTTGGATTAACCGTAGCTGAACCAATTGGATTTCCACAATAGGAATTGATAGAACTACTTGTTGCTACTAAAGGATTATTAGCAGATACTGTAACAACTTTGGTTTCGGTATACGGACAAGGTTGAGTAAAACTAATGCTGCAAGTGTAAGTGCCTTGTGCTAGTCCGCCAATGGAAGCAGTTGTTTGTCCTCCAGGCGCCCATAGGTAAGTAACTGGGCCAACCGAACCAGTAACATTAACCGAAGCTGTTCCATCGTTAGCGCATAATACATTAGTTGATGATGAGGTTATTGCAGGAACTTGCGCTGCTGGGCAGGTTAATCCTTTAAAAGCTAAAAAAACGGATGAACTGTAATCACAATCACCCGCATCGGCAATAGCAATTTTTAAATGATAATTTTGGCAAGGTATAACGTTAGCAGCTGCAACTAGAGGTGTAGTAAAGCCATCATATTCTATCGTTTGTCCATTTGAATTATCTACATAATATTGCGAAAAACTTCCACTGTTTACATTGTTTATTGTTACACCTAATCCAGTGCCAGGTATTTGCGCCATGTTAAATCCCGAATAGCTTCCGCCACTTGGGTTAGGGCCAGAAATGAAAAAACCAAAAACATCGTTAAATGAACTCCCAACAAATTCGGGATATTCTTCCGATGCAAAAACATAATTAATGTTTAAAGTATTACAAACTGGTTGAACGTTAAACTCTAAAACACAGCCATCGTATTGCGCTTCGGAAACTATGTTGTTAATATCATTATCAAAAAAAGAGGCCCCCGAATTAAAACATCCAGGGCCATTACCAAAACCTGGATCTCCTGCTGTGCTATTAGGTCCAATTGCATCTACTATCCGACCTGTAGATAAAACGATGCCTGAGTTAATGCCTAAATTAGTACCACTAGAAACAAAAGTGCCGCAAGCCTGACCATTACAGTTAATAGATGCTGAAGTTACATTTACGCCAGAACCCACGATTTGGCTAACTAATGCAGCCGCATTTGAATTACCGCTAACAGAGAGTTGCGCATAATTTAATAGCGGGAAAAAAAGTATGAAAATAATTTTAAGTAACTTTTCCATTTATAGCATTAATTGACAATGCGGGGGAACTCAAAGGTACAAAAATTAAACCAATTGTTAAAAAACCTGATATAAAATAGGTTTGCTTGGCGAAGCATCGTTTTCGAAGCTAGCTATGTGTAAATTAAGTATATAAGTTCCATCATAAACTGAATTTGGAACGTATATTAGCTCAGTTATTGTTCGTTGACTTTGCGTGTTATGAGGGTATTCCCAAAACGCATGATGAGCTGCAAGGGCACCTCCATCAACTTCTTTGTCAACCGAAGGCATATCGAAAAGTAAATGATCAATACCCATTTGAGTGATATAACTTAATGCTTCTGCCTCAATATAGGGTGGGTTCGAATTGGAGTAGTTAGTATGTAATTTTTTATCGCTATTTGAAAGCGAGCGAATAACAAGGGCTTCAGGTTTTTTATCCTCTAAAAATAATTCCAAACTTTTTTTCGTAATAACAAAGTCCTTTTCTCTTTCCTCAGGAAGTACAGTAATTAATTCGGCAACAAACATAAATTGCTTTAGACATTGGTTTATGTTGTATGTTTCTTTACTTATGTGACCAACACATTCGGTGTGTGTACCATTTCCATGTGGATTAAACGTAATATTTCTAAAATTCACACTTCCACCTTTGTTTACATCTCCAATCCAATCACCCGCAACAACGGGTTCTATTTTCATTGGGTTAACATACCAAGCACTTGTGCAATTCTGGCCAGTATGCAGTGGCATTGAAATGTCGATGGGTTTTAAAAAATCAACATTGTACGATTTTCCTTTGTGATGAATTGTTGAAATCATAGTTTAAATAAATAATTCACTCGCTATTTTATCGGCAAATAGCTTTCCGTTTTCAGTTAAAAGTACTTTATTTCCCGTAATAAAAATCAATTCTTTTTCAACGGATTTTTTTAAGTCAGTAAGTAAATTGTTCTTAATTTTTTCTCCAAATTGTTGTTCAATAACATTTAAATCGCATCCCCATATGGTTCTTAATCCAGTTAAAATATATTCATTGAATTTGTTTTCGAAACTCAAAGTTTCAGTTTCAAAATGGATTTCATTATTGTTTATTTTATGTATGAATTGCGCATTATTTCTGACATTCCATCTTCTTTCAAATCCATTGTAAGAATGAGCTGAAGGTCCAACACCCAAGTAATGCGCGCCTTTCCAGTAACTACTGTTATGTTGACTAAAAAAGTTTTCTTTACCAAAATTAGAAATTTCATATTGTATAAAACCATTTTTAATTGATTCGCGAACAAGTGTTTCAAAATAGGTAGCACTTCTTTCGTCATTTATTGCGGGTTCTATTTTTTTTGAATTTAAATTTCCAAGTACAGTTCTTTCTTCAATAGTTAAGTTGTAGCACGAAAGGTGTTGTATGTTCAAGTCAAAAACCTTTTGTAAATTATTTTCCCATATTTCTTCTGTTTGAAAACGGGAGCCATATATTAAATCGGCGGAAATGTTTTTGATTCCTTGTTCTTGAGCAATCCTAACACAATTTTCACTTTGCAAAGCATTGTGACTTCTATTCATCCATTTTAATTCCTCGTTATCAAAACTTTGAATACCTATACTTAATCGGTTTATCCCTAAATGTATCAATGACTTCAAGTAATCTTTACTTACATCATCTGGATTGAACTCAAATGTAATTTCTGGATTTTGGCTTAAATTAAAATTAGAATGAATAGTTTCCATAATAATTTCAACCTCACTTTTTTCTAATAAGCTAGGTGTTCCGCCGCCAAAATAAATGGTTGAAACTTCATCTGTTAAATAGTTTTTATGCTGTTTAAGTTCTTTTACTATGGCATTTACTAAATCTGTTTTAGTTTTTAATTGGGTCGAAAAATGAAAATCACAGTAAATACATGCTTTTCTGCAATATGGAATATGTAAATAAATCCCCGACATGATACGAATATAGTATTTTAATAGCTTTTGGTTTCGAAAATCAGATTTATAGCCTAAAATATTGACTTAAAGATTAGTTTACAATGTTAAAAAACGTTAACTTCGCTGATAACAACCTTTTAATATCTAATTCAATCCATATATGAGTAGACTGATATCATTTCTTTTAGTAGCTCTTTTGTTTTGCCACAAATTTTCGGCAACAATTGTTCATCCCAACTTTTTAAACAATGTAAAATTAAATCCAATCGTTGCCTTCGATAATGATAATGATGGCGTTTTGGATATTACTGATTTGGATGATGACAATGATGGAGTTTTAGACACAGATGAACAAGCTTCAATTGTTATTGCAACTGATCCATGTGACGATGACAATGCTGATTTAATTTTAAATTATCAAGATCCAACTTATTGTACATTAAATGCAATGAACGTTTGTACCTTGTTAGATTTAGATGGTGATGGAATTATTAATCAGTTTGATTTGGATAGTGATAATGATGGTCTTCCTGATTTAATTGAAGCTGGTGGTGTTGATTTAAATGGAGATGGTTTAGTAGATGGTTTTGCAGATGCGGATGCGGATGGTTTGGCTAATTTTTATGATGTAGGAAGCGGTGGTTTTGCAATCGCAAATTTGGATATTGATGGAGATGGTGTTGCCAATTTTTTAGATTTCGATTCGGATGGAGATGGTATACAGGATGTAATTGAAACTGGATTGATAGACGCCAATGGTGATGGTCAGTTAGATGGCTTTGTTGATGCTGATTTGAACGGGTTTAACGATACTCAACAAACAACTCCTGAAATTACAACAGGAGCAGATACAAATGCAGACGGAATTCCTAATTCATATGCAGCAGCAGGTGTAGCTGACGATGATTTGGATAATGATAGTTTTTTAAATTACTGGGATTTAGATAGTGATAACGATGGCATTAGTGATGCAGGTGAATCTAATTATTTAGATCCAGATGTGGATGGAGTAGCTGGAACCTTTGGTGATCCGGATGCTGATGGAGATGGCTGGATTGATGCGATTGATGATGGAACACATAATACAGCTTATTATCCAAATTCTGATGGATTGGGTTCGGCAAATTTTGCAGATTTAGATAGTGATAATGATGGAACGCCAGATTTAATTGAAGCGGGTGGAACTGATATGAATGGAAATGGAGTTGTAGATGCTTTTGCAGATATTAATTCTAATGGATGGCCAGATGCATATGACCCAGCAGTTAGCGGTTTTGCCATTAATATTTACGATACAGATGGCGATGGCGTGCCAGATCATCAAGATTTGGATTCGGATGGCGATGGAATTCAAGATATAATTGAAGTAGGCGCTGCTGATGCAAATGGCGATGGAATGGTAGATGGATTTACAGATGCTAATTTTAATGGTTTTGATGATGTTTTAGAAGCAAGTCCAACCTCTGCAACAGGCGCGGATTCAAATGGCGATGGAATTCCAAATTCAGTACCTACTTCCGGAATAACAGATAATGATTTTGACAATGACGGAATAATTAATACGATAGATATTGATTCGGACGATGATGGAATATCTGATTTGGTTGAAGCAGGTTATGGAGCTGAAGATATTGATTTTGACGCAGTGTTTACTTCGGGAGATACAAATGGAGGTGATGTAGATAACGATGGATGGGCTGATTTTACGGATGATGGGGCGCATACAAGTGCAACTATTTTAAACACAGACGCATCTAATGGTGCAGATTTTTTAGATATTGATTCGGATAATGACGGTATCGTAGACAACATCGAAGCACAATTTTCTGTTGGAATTTCATCCGGTTATATTGCACAAAGTTATGGAGATGCTAATGGTAATGGTTTAGATAATGCATATGAAATAGCAGGTATTGTTGGGTTACAGCCAATTGATGATGCTGATGATGCTGATGCAATTCCAGATTATTTAGATCTGAATTCAGATGAAGACACAGAAACCGATGCAGTCGAGGCTTACGATACAGATGGTTCTAATACAATTAATGGAGCTGAATTAGCATTTGCAGCAGCTGATGCTGATGCTGATGGATTGGTTGATGTGTACGATTTGGATGATGTTAATTTCAATCCTAGTAATCAAACGGTTCCTTTAACTGGAGGACAAACTTCGAATTCATTTCCAATGAATGATGGAGGACCTGATAGAGATTGGAGAAATGTGGCTGGTAATATGGCACCAGTTGTTGTTACAGAGAATTTCTCAACGTTTGTAAATATAAGTTTAAATGGTGATGTTTCTCCAAACGACACTGATGTTGACGGGCCAGCACCTTTAACATTTACAATTCTTACACCACCTAATGCAGCCGATGGTTCTATCATGATGAATACGGATGGTACATTTACATTTACACCTACTCCAGGCTTTACGGGTTTTGTAACTTTTGATTATCAAGCTTGCGATGCTTTTGGCGTTCCTGCATGTGCTAATATTGTTGATACAATTTTTGTTACAGCACTTCCTTTGGTTGATACAGATGCTGATGGTATTGATGATTTAAACGATTTAGATGATGATAATGATGGAATTAGAGATACAGAAGAAAATTCAACGGCAGGAAATCCTTCGGATGTATCAGGCGATGATGATTTTGACGGTACTTTAAATTATCAAGATCCTGATTATTGCACTTTGAATTTAACTGGTGTTTGTACTGACTTAGACTTTGATGGTGACGGGGTCATTGACCAGTTTGATTTAGATTCGGATAACGATGGTATCCCAGATTTAATTGAAGCAGGTGGAGTTGATACCGATGGAAATGGTTTGGTAGATGCATTTGTTGATACTGATAATAATGGTTTAACGGATGTTTATGATGATTTAAATGGAGGTGTTTTAATTCCAAATTCAAATACGGATGGAGATGGTTTTACCAATTCAGAAGATATTGATGCGGACGGTGATGGAACTCAAGATATTGTTGAAGCTGGTATTGCAGATGCTAATGGCGACGGAATTTTAGATGCTTTTGTAGATGCAAATTTAAATGGATTTGATGATGTAATGGAAGCAACGCCTGATGCAGCAACTGGTAATGATACTGATGCAGATGGTTTACCTGATTCTTGGCCTTTAGTAGGAATTACAGATGATGATTTTGATAATGATACAATTCCAAATTGGATTGATATTGATTCTGACAATGATGCTATTAACGATGCGATTGAAGGAGGTTTCACCGATCCTGATGTTGATGGAATAGCTGGTTCTTTTGGTGACCCTGATTCAGACAACGATGGATGGGTAGATGCTATTGATGATGGTACACATACTTCTGCTTCTATTTTAAACACAGATGGAGACTCAAATCCAAACTATCACGATTTAGATTCGGATAATGATGCAACTCCAGATTTAATTGAAGCTGGTGGCGTGGATACTGATGGAGATGGACTTACGGATTCGTTTGCTGATTTAAATGAAAATGGTTTAGCGGATGTTTATGATATTAATAATGGTGGTAATGCTATTATTTTGTTTGATATCGATGGAGATTTAATTTCGGATTATTTGGATTTAGATTCGGATAATGATGGTATACAAGATATAATTGAAACGGGTGACATCGATACAGATGGAAATGGAACGATTGATTCTTTTGTTGATGCAAATGCTGATGGTTTTGATGATAATATTCAAGCAGTGCCAACTTCTGCCACAGGCGCAGATACTGACGCTGACGGAGCTCCAAACTCAAATCCTATTTCAGGTTTAACAGATAATGATTTTGATAACGATGGTTACAATAATCAAATTGATTTAGATTCGGATAATGATGGTTTATCAGATGTTATTGAAGCTGGTTTTACAGATAACGATGCAGATGGTATTGTTGGTTTATCACCAATTACTGATTCAAATAATAATGGCTGGAGTGATTTAGGTGATGGAGTTTTAACCTCCGTAAGTATTCCTAATGCTGATGCTTTGGTAGGTCCTAATTTTATCGATTTAGATGCTGATAATGACGGAACCCCTGATTTAATCGAAGCCTCAGGTGTTGATACAGATGGAAATGGTATTGTTGATTTGTTAAGTGATGGCGATGGCGATGGAATTCAAGATACATACGATGTTAACGATGGAGGTGTTTCTATTTCTAACGAAGATGTTGATGGCGATGGAATAAATAATTATGTTGATTTAGATTCGGATAATGATGGTATTCAGGATTTAATTGAAGCTGGTGAACCGGATGCTGATGCAAACGGTATGGTTGATTCTTTTGCTGATGCTGATAATACAGGTTACGATGATTTATTAGAGGCTACTCCAACATCAGCTACAGGAGCAGATACAGATGCTGATGGTGTTCCGAATTCTAATCCAATAGCGGGTGTAACGGATAATGACTTTGATAACGATAGTTATGTAAATCAATTTGATTTAGATTCTGATAATGATGGTTTGTATGATGCAATTGAAGCGGGTTTAACTGATGCTGATTCTGACGGACAAGTTGGTTCGGCACCTTTAGTGGATGCTAATAATAATGGTTGGTCGGATTTATCAGATGGAGTTTTATCAAGTGTAACTATTTTAAACACCGATGGAAATGGTGGTTCTAATTATATTGACTTAGATTCGGATAATGATGGCTTGCTTGATATTTTTGAAGCGGGAGGAACTGATGCAGATGGTAATGGAGTTGCAGATGGTCTTGGTGATACAGATAATGATGGTATTATTGATATTTATGATACAAATAATGGAGGTACTTTAATTCCAAACACAAATACAGATGGAGATGCATTACCAAATTATTCGGATTTGGATTCGGATAACGATGCTATTCAGGATTTAGTTGAAGCAGGTGGTGTTGATACGGATGGTAATGGTTTAATTGATGGCGCAACGGATTCGGATAATGATGGGATTATTGATGATTACGATGTAACAGCAGGTGGAGTTGTAATTTCTAACTTAAATACGGATGGAGACGCATTAGCTGATTATATTGATTTAGACTCTGATAACGATGGTATTCAAGATATTATTGAAGCTGGTGAATTAGATGCTGATGCTAATGGTACAGTTGACGGGATAGTTGATGTAAACGCAAATGGTTGGGCAGATGCGTATGATGCAGGAACTCCAACTGCCGCTACAGGCGCTGATACAGATAATGATGGTATTCCTAATTCTTGGCCAAATGGTGGTGCAACAGATAATGATTTTGATAACGACTCTTTAGTAAATTCAATTGATTTAGATTCGGATAATGACGGTATTGTTGATGCAATTGAAGCAGGTTTAGCAGATGTCGACGGCGATGGTTTTGTAGGAACAGGTTTGGTTGTTGATGCAAATAATAACGGTTGGTCAGATTTGGGCGATGGTATTTTAACAAGCGTAGCAATTCTAAATAATGATGCCGATGCAAATAGTAATTATATTGATTTGGATTCGGATAATGATGCTATACAGGATATAGTTGAAGCAGGCGGTGTTGATACAGATGGGAATGGTGTTATTGATTCTGTTGTTGATACTGATGGAGATGGCTTAATTGATTTGTATGACTTAAATGCTGGAGGTGATATTATTTTAAATTCAAATAAGGATGCTGATGCCTTAGCTAACTATATTGATTTAGACTCAGATAATGATGGTATTCAAGATTTAGTTGAGGTAGGTGAATTAGATACTGATGGGAATGGCGTTGTTGATGCAATAGTTGATGCTAATGCAAATGGATGGGCTGATGCTAATGATGCTGGAACTCCAACTGCAGCAACAGGTGCTGATACAGATGCAGATGGTATACCAAATTCATTACCAACTTCTGGTTTAACAGATAATGATTTTGATAATGATACATTAGAGAATTATTTGGATTTAGATTCTGATAATGATGGTATTGCCGATGTTATTGAAAGTGGAAATGCATCAGCAGATACAGATTTGGATGCTGTAATTACTTCGCTTGATGTTAATGGTGCTGATGCAAATAATAACGGTTGGGCAAATGCAACAGATGATGGTTTACACACAGATGCTACATTAGTAAACACAGATGCAGTAATTGGTCCAGATTATTTAGATATCGATTCGGATAATGATGGAATAGTTGATAATATCGAAGGTCAAAATTCTGTTACAATATTACCAGGTTATGTTGCGCCAAGTTTTGTTGATGCTAATAAAAACGGTTTAGATGATATTTACGAAAACGCTTTAACGCTTGGTTTTAATGGTATTCAGCCAATTGATGATGCCGATGATGCCGATTTAATTCCAGATTATATTGATACAAATACAGATGGCGACGCTCAAACCGATGATGTTGAAGCGTTTGATATTGATGGTTCAAACACATTGAATGGTGCTGAACCAGTTTTTGCTGCTCTTGATACAGATGGTGATGGTTTAGTAGATGTTTATGATTTGGATAATGTTAATGTTAATCCAACTAATGAAACTGTTCCTTTAACTGCAGGACAAACTTCTAATTCGTTCCCTAATGTGGATGGTGGTGCTGATAGAGATTGGAGAAATATCGAAAACAATAAACCACTAGCAGTTAATGATACAGTATTTACAAGTGTAAACGAAACTGTTCCCGGTGGTACTGCTAATCCTGGAATTGTGATTCAAGTTCAAATTAATGATGATGATGGTGATGCAGGTGTTGTTCAAATTTTAACTACTGATGTGGCGGGCTTAGTTGCTCCATCTCACGGAACTGTAACTGTTTTAAATAATGATAGTATTTTGTATCAACCAGCTGCAGATTATTGCGGAGTTGACTCTTTCCAGTATGCAATTTGTGATAATGGAAGTTTAACAAAATGCGACACCGCTTGGATATTTGTTGATATGTCTCATCCAGATACAGATAATGATGGATTGCCAAATTATTTTGAAAATGCAAGTGCATTCAATGCTGGAGATTCCGATAATGATGGTGTACAAGATTATTTAGATTTGGATTCGGATAATGATGGAATAACGGATAGTTTGGAAGCAAAAGTAATTTTAAGTTGTAATGCTCCAACACCAACTGATACAGATGGAGATGGGAAACCAGATCATATAGATGTTGATTCGGATAATGATGGTTTAACCGATGCATTTGAAGCGGGATTCGCAGCTTTAGATTCAGATGGAAATGGTGTTATAGATGGAGCTGATGCTAATAGCGATGGTATTGTAGATGCTAGTTTAGGTTTAGTAGCTGAAGATAATGATGGAGATTTGGTTCCTGATCATTTAGATTTGGATTCGGACAATGATGGTTTGTTTGATATTGTTGAAAATGGAAATGCTTCAGCGGATATTAATCATGATGGTACCTTAAGTACGTTAGATGCATTTTACATTGATGCTGAAGGAGATGGTTTATTAGATATTGTTGATGGCGACGCAACATCAATTGGTGATGGTGCAAATAATCAAACAATAGCTTCTCAAGATAATGATGGAGATGCTTCTATCGATAGCGAAGATTTGGATGCAGATAATGATGGATTAACAGATGTTTTGGAGGCAGGTTTAATTTCCTTAGATGTTGATTCGAATGGTGTTGTGGATGGTTTTGATACTGATTTTGATGGAATCATTGATTCATTGAATGCTGCTATTTTATCAATTGATAGTGTTAGTGCTACTTTTGGTGGTACTCCTTACTTACTAGAAAGTGATTCCTTACAAGATAATGATGATGACGGTTCAATTGATAGTGAGGACTTAGACGCTGATAATGATGGATTGAATGATATGTTAGAAGGTGGTTTAAGTTCTTTGGATACAGATTTGGATGGTGTTATTGATAATGCAACAACAGATGCTGATGGTGATGGATTGCCAGATTCGAGTGATGGTAATGCAACTTATGGTTCTCCGGCTAATCCAACACAAACTCTGTCTTACCAAGATAATGATGGAGATGGATCAATAGATAGTGAAGATTTAGATGCTGATAATGATGGTTTGTTTGATATAGTTGAGGGAGGTCTAGACACGTTAGATACAAATAATGATGGTGTTGTAAATAATGCTAATACTGATTCGGATAATGATGGTATTGCTGATGCTGTTGATGGTAATGCATCATATGGTGATATTGCTAACGATAATAATCAATCGGATGTCACTCAAGATAATGATGGCGATGGTTCAATTGATAGCGAGGATTTAGATGCTGATAATGATGGTATTTTTGATTTGATTGAAAATGGTAACAATGCGCTAGATACTGATTTTGATGGTGTGGTGAATGGGACAGATAATGATAATGATGGTATTATTGATCACAATGGTGCAACTGTGTTAGCAATTGATTCAATATCGCTTACTTATGGTGGAACTCCTGATTTCAATCAAAGCGAAGGAGCTCAAGATGCTGATGGTGATGGTTCAATTGATTCGGAAGATTTAGATTCAGATGATGATTCAGTAAATGATATTGAGGAAGCTGATTTAACTGGTTTAGATACTGATCATAATGGTGTGTTAGATGGAACAGATTCTGACAATGATGGTATTATTGATTTAGATATGGCAGGTAATTCATTATCTGTTGATACTTTAGTTGGTTATGGAGGAACTCCAATTCATGCTGGTCAAAGTAATGCTTTAGATACAGATGGTGATGGAACAATTGATAGTGAAGATAAAGATGCGGATGGTGATGGCTTGGATGATATTGATGAAAATGGTCACGAGGATTTAGACGCGGATAACAATGGAGTAATTGATGATATTACTGATGCTGATGGGGATGGAATTCCTAATGTGACTGATGGAGCTAACGGGACTTATGGCGATGAACCTGGTTTTGTTGGAGAAGAGGAAGCAGATTGCGATGAAGATGGAATTCAAAATTATATGGACCCTGACCCTTGTGATTTAAATTTACCAAGCGGTTTCTCTCCTAACGGCGATGGTGTAAATGATGTATATGAAATACGAGGAATTAATTCGTACAAGGAAAATAAAATCATGATTTTCAACCGTTGGGGTAATGTAGTATTTGAAATGGATAATTATGATAATTTATGGAATGGATACGCAAATAAAGGAGTTGTTGTAAATAGTGGGGAGAAAGTTCCTGCTGGCACTTATTACATCGTATTCGAATACTTTGATAAGAAGTTGGATAAGCGCACAGGTAAAGCTACTTATGTTGAAATTCGTTATTAATCCACATTATAATATTTAATAAATAAAGATATGATCAAGTCAATAATTAAATCACTAAAAATTACAATAGCTTTAATAGCTTGTGTAATTGGCTTTTCAAATAAAGCAAATGCGCAATACGACCCAACTATTACGCAGTATATGTTTAATGAACTTTATATCAACCCAGCTTTTGCTGGTAGTAAAGAAGCGTTATCTATGACTGCTTTACATCGCAATCAATGGGTAGGTATTGATGGGGCTCCTAAAACTACAACCTTCAGTGCTCATGGTCCAATAATGAATCAAAAAATGGGAATTGGAATTAGTATTTTAAATGAATCAATTGGCGTAACTAAGCGTAATTTGGTTTATGCTAATTATGCATATCGCATTCCAGTTGGTCCGGGTAAACTTAGTTTTGGTATCCAAGCTGGTATAGCTAATTCTAATCAAAGTTATTCTAAACTTACTGATCCTACAAATCCTAACGCTTTAACCAATGTTAACGATGCTCAATTCAGTGCTAATGTTAAATTTCCAATAGCACCTAATTTTGGTTTCGGAATGTATTATTATGCTAAGCGTTTTTACGCAGGTCTTTCTATACCTCGCATGATAGATAATTCAGCTAATGTAACTAACGGAACATTAACTAAAATAAATAAGTTTAATTTAAAAGGTTTTCATTATTACGCAGTTGCGGGTTATTTAATTGATCAAGTTAGTCCCGATGTAAAAATTAAACCGCAGGTAATGATTAATGTTGTTCAAGGTGCTCCAATTCAATTTGATTTAAATGTGATGACTTTAACTAAAGAAAAACTTTGGTTAGGCGTAGCTTACCGTTCTGGATCGGATATATCAGGTATAGTGGGTTATCAAATTAATCCGCAGTTTTTAATTAATTATGCTTATGATTGGAGTAGAACTAGACGGTTAAGTACTTATAATAAAGGTTCGCACGAGATTAGTTTAAATTACTTATTCTCATACAGAGGTAAAAAAATTCAATCACCACGTTATTTCTAAAATTCACATTCACTCATCGTATATGATAAATAAATTTATTAATAAAGGTTTAGTTAAGATTAGTATTTTACTTGTCTTGTTTTTTGCGGTTGTTTCTGTTAAGGCACAAACAGCTTTAAAGCAAGCCAATAAGTTATACAACGAAAAAGCCTACGCAGAAGCAATTCCAAAGTTTAAAGCAGCTCTTAAAAAGGCCCCTACTGATGCCGATGCTTTAATTAAAATTGCAGAATGTTATAGATTAACCAATCAATGGGTAGAAGCTAAAGCAGCCTTCGCTGAGGTTGTTAAATTACCTGAAGCAAAGCCCGTTCATAAATTTTATTATGGTCAAATGCTTATGCAGGAAGGTAAATACGATGAAGCTAAAACTTATATCGAACAGTATACTGAAGATACACGTGGAGAAAATATTGCAAAGGCTTTATCTAACGTGAAACAGTTTTTTGAAGATTCATCTTGTTTTGAAGTTAAATCACCTAAGGGTATAAATTCTGATTACAATGATTTTTCAGCAGTAATATGGCAAGATGGTGTTGTATTTGCTTCATCGCGTCCTAAAGCTGATTGGATTAAGCGCACTCACTCTTGGACAGATAAAAACTTTTATTCAATGTATTACGCTGGTAAAGCAGATACATTTACCTACGTTTCAAATTTTGGAAAACCAATTAAAACAAAATTTAATAACGGGCCAGTTTGTTTTACAAAGGATGGAAAGGAAATGTGGTTTACTCGTAATAACATTGAGCATAAAAAAGTTAAACGCGACAAAGAAAAAGTTGTTAAACTAAAAATATTTAAAACAGCCATTATCCCTAATAATCAAGATAATTTAAGCGAGGAAGCTTTTCCGTTTATTTATAATATGGATGATTATAATATTGCACATCCAGCAATGAGCCCCGACGGTTCGGTTTTGGTTTTTAGTAGTGATATGCCAGGAAGTGTTGGTGGAATGGATTTGTGGATGTGTAAACAAGAAGGTAATACTTGGGGTAAACCAATTAATCTTGGTAATGATATTAATACAAAAGGTAATGAAGTATTTCCTGTTTTTAATAATGATGGCTACTTGTATTTTTCAAGTAATGGTTTGCCAGGCTTGGGTGGTTTAGATATTTTCGAAACTAAAATGGAAGGAAACTTATTTATTAAACCTTTTAATTTCGGTGCTCCTGTTAATAGTTCGGCTGATGATTTTGGTTTGTCAACTGGTAACGACGGTAAATCAGGATATTTCACCAGTAACAGAAAATCGAATGATATGAATGATGATATTTATGAGTGGAAACAAGTTAAAGCACGCAGATTTTTGTTTGAATTAAATATTGTTGATAGTTTAACCAATGCAGCAATTGAAAATGCATCTGCTCGAATGGTTGATTCTGAATCGGGTGAAGCAGTTGAATTAGTTTTTAATGCAGGAAAAGGCGAAGCTAAAATTATTCCTAACAGACGATACACAATTGAAGGTATTGCTGATACTTATATCAATAAGTTGATGGAAATAAAAGCAAATCGTGAGGAAGCGAAGCAAACGATTCAATTAGTAAAATCAATGGTATTGGATTTAAGAACAATAGTATATGATAATCCTAAAAATAAAAAACCGGTTGCAAATGCAAAAATTATTTTAACGGGCAAGGATGGGAAAACACTTGAAGCAACTACAGATACTAGTGGAGTAGCAAAAACTGAAAAACTACAAGCTGAAGAGAATTATGTTTTGGTGGCCAGTGCTAATGGAGTTACTTCTGATAAATCATCTGTTAATACTGTTGGACAAAAAGAAACAAAAACATATCAGCAGGAAATTTACTTATCAAACCTTGGCGGGACTTGTATAATGGGTGTTGTTTCGGATAAATCTTTAGGAGGTGCACCATGTGTAGGAGCAACAGTTACAATTATTGAGAGTGCAACACGCAAGATGATTTATGAAACGAAAACAGATGAAACCGGCTCGTTTAAAACATGTGTTGCGGTTGGTGGTCAGAGCTATCGTATCAACATTAGTAAAGAAAATTATTTTTCTAAATCAGAAGAAGTTAGTGCCGTTAAAGAAAAGGATGTAAAGAAAAATATTGAATTGGATAAAATCATTGTAGGTAAAGGTGTTAAGGTTGATAATATTTATTTTGCCGTTGGGAAATGGAATATTAGCAAAGCTGCTGCAAAAGAACTAGATAAAATTGTTAAACTAATGGTTGAGAATCCTGATTTAGTTATTGAGCTTGGTTCTCATACCGATTGCCGTTCGGATGCTTCTAGCAATTTAACCTTGTCGGATAAACGCGCCAAAGCATCGGCTGAGTACATTATGAAAAAAGGTAATATTAATGCAAAACGTATTTCGGGAGTTGGTTATGGTGAAACACAATTAACAAATACTTGTGATTGTGAAGGAACTAAGAAAAGTAAATGTACTGATAAGCAACACGCAGCTAATCGTCGCACCGAATTAAAAGTAATCGGTTTCTTTAGGGATGGAACTTTAGTTATACCAGAGTAGTTAAGATAAAATGAGTAAACAACATAATTATACATTGTCTGTAAAATGGACTGGTAATAGAGGTCAAGGTACTATTGATTACAAAGCTTATGATAGGTATTATACTGTTTCGGCCGAAAATAAAGTTGATATTTTAGCTTGTTCTGATGTGCCTTTTTTAGGAGATAAAACAAAACATAGTCCTGAGGATTTTTTACTTACTTCATTATCTAGCTGTCATATGCTTTGGTATTTACACATATGTGCGGATGCAGGAATAGTTGTTGTTGATTATGTGGATAATCCTACAGGTATTCTTGTTCAAGATGAAACGGGTGGAGGTAAGTTTACGGAAGTGAGCTTAAATCCTATAGTAACAATTACTGATGCTAGTAAAATGGATTTGGCTAATGAATTACATAAAAAGGCAAATGAAAAATGTTTTATTGCTAATTCGGTTAATTTTAAGGTTAAGCATAATTCCACAATACAATTAATTTAAAATGAAGAGTTTTTGTTATTTAGTTTTTATTTTTCAGTTTGTTTTTGTTAAAGCCAGTTTTGCTCAGCTAGATAGTATTAATACTATTGAAAAGGCAAACATATATTTAAAAGAGAATCCTTTGGCCAGGATGATAACTATTAATACTGAAACTGATTCTTCTGAATTAGTTTACAAACTTTCTAGAACAAATGATGTTGTTGAATACAAAGGCTTAACTTATAAGGTTGTTGATTCAAGAACTGAATTAAAGTTCAGAGTTAGTTATATTTATTTTGACAGTAATAAATTATCATTCAAGAGTATTGATAGTCTTAGAGATATTGTAATTAATAGATATAAAAGTGGAGTTTCTTTCACTTTACTGGCAAAGGAATTTAATATGGATGGCAATCCTAATACAGATCTTGGTTGGAGTAGTGAAGGATATTTAGTGAAGGAATTTCAAGAGAGTGCTATAAAGCATAAAATGGGTGAAATATTTAAAGTTGATGTTAAAGAGAAGGGTTGGTACTATGTAGTGTTGAAACCCTATGATAATAAAACTATTAAATTAATGCAGGTTATTCAGTTTTAATTGATTCAAGTATATTACTTTAGCCGAATACAAATAGAGTATTAATGAAAACTTATAATTCAAATAGAACTTGCGAATTTGGTCATAGTTATTATAAAACTAGTTCTTGCTTAACTTGCCCTGTTTGCGAAGCCAAGAAAAAGCCTAAAATAGGTTTCTTATCATTACTTTCAGCTCCAGCTCGCAGAGCTTTAGAGAATGCAGATATTATTACTTTGGAAAAGTTATCTCAGTACACTAAAGGTGAAATTTTGAAACTTCATGGAGTTGGAAACAGTTCTATACCTAAATTAGAATTGGCTTTACAAAATGAGGGCTTAAGTTTTAAGCAAGAAGTTTAGGAATTACTCAACCAATATTTGAATCCAAACTTCAGGAACACCAGCGTCTTTAGCTTCTTTTACTTTTTTCAAAGCTTCCTCTTTTGTTTCTACATGATATAAGAAAACATAATTAAACTTACTTAACTTATCAATCATTACTTCAGCATCAGGGAAACCAAAACTATGGAACCTTGCTACTTCTTGCTCTGCATAATCTTTATAATAGTAAGAACCTGCTACAACGTAGAATCCTTTCGGTACTAAAGTTCCAGATAAGTAAGTATAATCCTTAGAGTGATTAGTTAAGATGTAAATGCCATTTTCCTGCTTTACATTTTTACCTGATGGATTAAATTTGCTTTCATACTTAACTGTTCCACCTTCAGCTTTTGTGTCGGTTTTTACGGCAGCTTTAACTCCATTCTTTTTTAACTCATCAATTTGTTTTTGCAAATCAATTATTTTACGATCTTGAGGTGTTAGTGTATCTTCGCCTGGAAGAGGTTTTAATTTACCTAGTTTAACTGATAATAAAATTTCTTGATTGATGCCTGCGTATTTTTTTATTGGTCCAATGGCATAGTCATAGCTATACCCAACTGAGAATCTTCTGTTTAGTGTAAAACCAGCGTTAGCACTTACAGCATATCCAGCTCTATAAACAGCTGAGAACCACATTTTTTCATCCCAATTGAATAGTATACCAGCATCATATTGTAATGGAGCATTTTTAACCATTCTAACAAGTCCAACTGGAGCTAATGAAATACCTTTCTCTTCATTTAATTTCAAGTCATATTGTAAGCTAAATAAAAAGTGACGGCTTTCTTGATAAAAACTTCTTGCGGTTTGATTATCATAAAACTTTACTTTTCCTCCAATAACCTGTGGTATTGCAATACCAATTTTTAATCCTTGAGCAGTGAAGCCTAATCCAGCATTACTTGTAATGTTGTTAGCTCTTACACTATTGGTAAATAAATTAGGGTCGTTATAATTTTGAACTTGAATTTGTGAAAAATCATAAGTGTTTTTAGCAAAGCCTAAGGATAAACCAAAACGTAAATTTACTTCATCACTGAAATTTACTTGATAGGCATATGCTCCAAAGGCGTTTGTGGTTGAGTTAAAACCTCTGTTGTGTTGACTAAGACCGCCCGCCAAATATGCAGTATTTGTTTTAAGTGTTCCATCAGCTAATGCACAAGTAAAATTTGGCGCATTTTGGAAACCCGTAAACTGCGAACGATGAACGAGTGTAATTTCAGTATTCGTTTTGTTTCCAGCAAAAGCAGGGTTTAAAACAAATGGCTTGTAGAAAATATTTGAATAGAACGGAACCTGCTGAGCATTTACAACGCCAGCTATGCAAAAACAAAATATTAGAAGTTTGTTACGCATTAGTTTCCACCTCCAGTTATCAAGTTAATAGTTCCTTTAAATATTTTTTTACCACCATTACCACTGAAGCTTAAAACATAGTAATAAGTTCCGTCTGGTAATCGCTTTCCATTATAAGTTCCTTTCCAGTCATTCAAATAAGGCTCGGCTGTGTATATTGATTGCCCATACTCATTAAAAATTTCAAGTTTTGAATCGGAATAAGCTAAAATATTTTCTATGTAAAATGCATCGTTAATATTATCTCCATCTGGAGATAGCGCATTTGCAATCATTCCGTTAAATGAAAGAACATTTAAACTAATTAAAACTGTATCGCTAATTGTACAGCCATTTCCACTGACAACGGTATATGTATAATAGGTGTTTTGCGTTGGAGTAGCAACAGTTGTAGTACCCGTAGTTGTGCTTAATGAAGATGCGGGAGCCCAAACGCCAGGAGCGCTTCCTGTTGCTGTTAAGGTTACACTTTGTCCTTGGTCAATAGTAGTAGGTGGTGTGGTAATATTAGCTGTGGGACCAGGTTGTACCAAAATAGTAATGGCATTTGATGTTGCGCTTGCGCAAGGATAGCTACTTACAACAACTCTATAATAAGTTGTAACAGTTAAATTTGAATAAAACGCTGATGTACCACTAAATGCTAAATTACCCCAAACCGTTCCGTTAGGCGAAGCTTGCCAAGTATATGTGGTTCCAGTGGCGCCAGTTAAGTTTAAAATTCCATTATTGTTTCCTGCACAAACTGTATCAGCCGTTGATAGAACTCCTGCAACC
The DNA here is from genome assembly GCA_964603125.1 of uncultured Flavobacteriaceae bacterium. Lineage (GTDB taxonomy): Bacteria > Bacteroidota > Bacteroidia > B-17B0 > Aurantibacillaceae > CAZRUA01. The sequence goes on from CAZRUA010000027.1 coordinate 35,707, forward strand.
GCATTATTTCCAAATCTAACGCTATCAATATTACAAGTATCAGCAGGGCAAACACCACTTTTAACTATAACGCGATACATTGTTTTTGGTTGCGTAACATTAAATGCAAAAGTTGAAGCAGTGTTAGAAATGTTTGACCAAGTACTTCCGTTATTTGTAGATGATTGCCAACTCGTAATTGTTCCAGTATAACCTGCGAGTGTTAGTGTGCCAGTTGCAGGTGTTCCGCAAAAAGTGTTACCACCGCTTAAAGTTCCTGCATTTGTTGCTTGGTCAACGGTTATAACAACGTTGTTAGATGTTGCACTTGGGCATATTCCGTTTTTAACGATACAGTGGAATGTAGTTGTTTGTGTAAGATTTGAATAGCTAATTGAATTGGCTGTGCCACCATAAGGAGTAAATGGACCGCCAGTTGATGATTCCCACCCTGTAATTGTTCCAACGCTACCATTTGCAATGGTTATAGTGCCAGAATTAGATAAAGCACAAACAGTTGCATTTGCTGCCACAGTAGCCGCATTAGAAGGTTGATCAACAAAAACAGTATCAAAGGATG
>CAZRUA010000028.1:0-35476 GCA_964603125.1 uncultured Flavobacteriaceae bacterium
TTGCTCAGGATCTTTACTAGTAGCTGATTTTTTACAACGGTGCGATGCTGTTATCATCATACCTTTTGCAATAGCCGGTAAATAAAGACGCTCAGCTATGCTTTGCTCTTTATTTGATACTACTTTACTTCTGTTTGTTAATTGCATTTTTAGCTTTTTAAAATGAATTAAAAATTAATGTTTCCTCTTATATACTCTTGAACCACTGTATAAACAAGGTTTAATAATGATAATGGTAATAACACCTTCCACCCTAAATTCATCAATTGATCGTAACGGAAACGTGGTAATGTCCAACGAACCCACATAAATACGCAAATGAAAATTACAATCTTAGTAAAGTAAACACCAAAACCTATCAATGAAATCCACATTGAACCTTGCTCTAATCCCATTGCTTCATAAACTTCCTTAGCCCAAGGGAAATTGTAGCCTCCGAAATAAAAACCAGCCATAATTGCTGAAGAGATAAACATATTGATGTACTCAGCAAATAAATATAAACCCAATTTCATAGATGAGTACTCTGTATGGTATCCACCCACTAACTCAGCCTCACACTCAGGTAAGTCAAAAGGAGCACGGTTAGTTTCTGCCAATGCACAAATAAAGAAAATTAAAAAACCGAACGGTTGCCATACAACATTTGCTATTCCTTCATCCTGACGCGCAATGATTTCACCTACACTTAAACTACCTCCAGCAGAAATTACCAATGCAATAATTGAAATACCCATTGCAATTTCATAGCTAATCATTTGCGATGAAGCACGGATAGCACCTAATAAAGCATACTTATTATTAGAGGCCCAGCCACCAATCATTATACCATATACACCGATAGATACAACACCTAACAAATAAAGAACACCAATGTTTAAATCCGTTATTTGAAAATCAAAGCTAGTACCGTTATCTAGCATCATTGGTGCAGCCCAAGGAATAACTGTTCCTGTTAAACATGCTGTTAGCATGAATAAACTTGGTCCAAGAATAAATAAAAATTTATTTGAAACATTAGGAATAATTTCTTCTTTAAAAAACATTTTACCTCCATCGGCTAATGGTTGCAACAAACCACCTGGTCCCGCACGAGAAGGTCCTTTTCTATCTTGTAAAAATGCTGCGAATTTTCTTTCCCACAATGTAGCGTAAGCTGCAACTCCCAATGAGAGAGCAAACACAGCCACACAAAGTATTGCTTTAAGAAGCATTGGTGCTAATAATAACATATATTAATTTTTAAGGTCGTTTGTTTAAATCCATAAATCCTAAAGCTTTCTGTTGTTTTAAAACTTGAAGCTTAGCTACGTTTAATGCGTCATAGTGTCCTTGAGAAATAACTGAATGATGCGATATTGGAGAAGGTCCTTCAATTGTCCAATCACTCACCTTTTTTCTATCAAAACGGCAAGTATTGCAAATAAACTCTTCTACTTCACCCCACTGATCTTTACGCGCTGTAACACGCAAAACTTCCTCACCTTTCATCCATAAACGAACTTTACCACTGCACTTGTTACACTTACAATTTGCATCAACAGGTTTTGTAAACCATACACGTTGCTTGAAACGGAATGTTTTATCTGTTAAAGCTCCTACTGGACAAACATCAATTACATTTCCTGAGAAATCGTTTTCAATTGCTTGCTCAATGTATGTAGAAATTTCTGCAGCATCACCACGGTGAATAACACCATGAACACGGCCATCTGTAATTTGCTCACAAGTTTTAACACAACGGTAGCAAAGAATACAACGTGTCATGTGCAACTTAATTTTTGTACCAATATCAATTGGATCAAATTCGCGGCGCTTAAACTCATAACGAGTTTTTGCTGAACCATGTCCATATCCTAAATCTTGTAAACTACACTCACCTGCTTGGTCGCAAATTGGGCAATCTAAAGGGTGATTCATTAATAAAAATTCAACCACGCCCTTACGTGCCTCTAAAACATCTTTGTTAATGGTGTTTTCAACCACCATTCCATCCATTACCTCAGTACGGCAACTCGCCACTGGCTTAGGCATTGGTGTAGGGTTAGCAGCACTTCCTTGTGTAACTTTAACAATACAGGTGCGGCAATAACCGCCACTTGTTTTTAATTTGCTGTAGTAGCACATGGTTGGCGGAGCTACCTCTGGGCCAATCATACGCGCAGCTTGAAGAATGGTAGTACCCTTTGGTACATCAATCTCTATTCCGTCTATCGTTACTTTCATAGTAATTTATTTTTTCAATTTAAATCATTCCATTTAAACTGTATTCTTTCTTTATTGCAATTTAAAATTAATAGGTATATTATATTCTACATTAACTGGTTTCCCATTTTGTTTACCTGGCGTCCACTTAGGCATGTTATTTATTACCCTTAAAGCTTCTTTATCACATTCTGGTGCACCTTTTACTCCTCTCAAAATTCTTGCTTTCGTAACATTTCCTTCCTTATCCACTACAAACCTAACAAAGCATTTTCCTTGGATACCGTTCTCTCTGGCTGTAGCTGGATACTTTACATTAGAAGCAATGTATTGGTATAAAGCACTTTCTCCCCCAGGAAATTGAGGCATTTCATCAACAATTGACATAACCTCTTCTCCATTTACCGGAGGCGGTGGAGGCGCAACTTCTTCGTAATCACCTGATCTAGTATCATATGCAATAGTTCCCTTTGTTCCTTCACCAAAACAATTATCTCTTAAATTCTCTTTTTCCTCTTCATTGATTGAACGAGGAATCTCTAAGCTACTCGAATTATACATATCACTTACACCTACCCTTGCATAAACAGTTTTTTTACTGATACAAAATCTATAATAAGCTTGCGAATTGAATTTTTTTGTGCCATATGATTTAGCACGCCATGACTTAGACTTTTTTAAACATGAGACTAAGGCATTTTTCATTCGATCAGAACCACCAGATATAATTTTCACATCAGTAACTTGATTTAATTTGTTGATCGATATTTCTGTTACAATTAATTCTTTATCATAATCAACATTGAATATCGAATCTCTAACTTTCAAGTTTGTGATTAAATACTTTTCTAAAGCTTCTGAATTTGGATAAAAACAGGCCTCCACAGTATCTGGTTTAATTTGCGGCGGCACAAACTTTACTTGTTGTGTTGTCTTTTTTGCAGGCGCAGGTTTTGATTTTGTAGCAGGTTTAGTTTGTCCAAATAAATTTGAACAAATTAAAACAAGACTGAATATGTAAAACCCTTTTTTCAAAATTTAGTATGCCAATTTGTGTAAACGATCATAATGAGAAATATCTATAAACTTTTTGTTCTTAGCAATTTCAATAAACTCATGTTTAAAATGACGAATTGCGGCTGCTACAGGCCAAGCTGCTGCTTCACCCAACGGACAAATTGTTTTACCTTCTATTTTACTTTGAATATCCCATAACAAATCAACATCACTTTCATTTGCTGTTCCGTTCATAAATTTTTTCAGAATCTTTTCCATCCAACCTGTTCCTTCACGACAAGGAGAGCATTGTCCACATGATTCATGGTGATAGAAACGTGCAAACGTAAATAAATTTTTAACTATACTAGTATCTTCATCCATAGCTATAAATCCTCCTGAACCCAACATTGTTCCTGTTTGGAAGCCCCCATCAGAAAGACTTTCATAAGTCATTAAGCGAGGTTCGCCTTTAGCAGTTTTTAAAATTAATTCGGTTGGTAAAATAGGAACTGATGAACCACCAGCTACAACTGCTTTTAGTTTTTTTCCATTTCTAATACCACCACAATATTCTTCGCTATAAATAAATTCTTCTACTGTAATTCCTAATTCAATTTCGTAAACACCAGGCTTATTCAAGTGTCCAGAAGCTGAAATTAATTTTGTACCTGTTGATTTTCCAACACCAATTTTAGCATATTCTTCGCCACCCATCATTACTATTGGGCACACAGCCGCAATTGTTTCAACATTATTTACTACAGTTGGGCAACCCCATAAACCAGCAACAGCTGGGAATGGTGGCTTAATACGAGGATTACCGCGTTTACCTTCTAATGATTCTAATAAAGCGGTTTCTTCACCGCAAATGTATGCTCCACCACCTACTTGCACAGATAAATCTAAAGAATAACCTGTACCTAAAATGTTTTGACCTAACCAACCTGCTTTGTAAGCCTCTTCAATAGCTGTTTCTAAAATACGAGCAACGTAAAAATACTCGCCACGTATGTAAATGTATGATTGTTTTGCCCCTAATGCGTATGATGAAGTTATCATTCCTTCAATTAACGCATGAGGAATTTTCTCCATTAAATATCTATCCTTAAAAGTTCCTGGCTCAGATTCATCTGCATTACAAACTAAGTAACGCGGAACACCTTCTGGCTTTGCAAGAAAACTCCACTTTAAACCAGTAGGGAAACCCGCACCACCACGACCACGTAGCCCTGATTTCTTAACTTCATCCGTTACTTGATCAGGAGTCATTGTTTTTAATGCTTTTTCAACTGAAGCATAACCACCATGTGCACGATATACATCAAGCGTATGAATTCCTGGTACTTTATCGTTATGTATTAATAATTTACGTCCCATGTCGCTAACTATAATGTGTTTTTATAATCTTTATCCGTATAACTTCTAAGCTTTCCTTCTGCTTTGTAATCTCCTAAAATTTTATCTACTTTTTCGTAAGTTAAATTTTCATGATAGCTTGCACCACATTGTAACATTGGTGCGGTGCCACAAGAACCAAGGCACTCAGCCGTTTTTAGTGTAAACATTCCATCTTTAGTTGTTTCACCAACTTTGATATCCAATTTCTTCTCTATATATTTTACAATATCCTCAGCACCATTTAACCAACATGAACTTGTTTGACAAACTTCAAGAACACACTTTCCAACAGGTTTTAAATTATACATAGTATAAAAAGAAGCTACTTCAAAAACTTCAATTGGTTTAATATGCAAAACCTCAGCAACGTAATCCATAACTTCAGCACTTAACCAACCTCCAAACTCAGCTTGCGCAACATGCAAAACAGGTAACAAAGCTGATTTTTGTTTCCCGCTAGGATAATTGCTAATAATTTTTTGTACAGTAGCCATAGCTTCATCACTGAATTTTATTTCAGTTCGCTTTGCTTTATTGAACTCTTGCGTTCCGTGTACTTGTGCTCCCATTTATCTAAATATTTTAATTCTAAATTCTTAAGCGTCTAATTCACCTGCAATTACATTCATACTACTCATTGTAATAATTGCATCTGACAACATAATTCCTTTTACCATTTCACTATAAGCTTGATAGTAAATAAAACATGGACGACGGAAATGCAAACGATAAGGTGTTCTTCCTCCATCACTCACTAAATAAAACCCTAACTCACCATTCCCACCTTCTACCGCATGGTAAACTTCTCCTTTAGGAATATCTGTTTCTCCCATCACAATTTTAAAGTGATAGATTAAAGCTTCCATATTATTATAAACCTCATGTTTAGGAGGTAAAAAGAAATCAGGTAAATCAGCATGCATTGAACCCTCTGGCATTTTATCAATTGCTTGTTGAATAATTTTTAGTGATTGCCACATTTCTTCTTGGCGAACCATAAAGCGATCATAGGTGTCGCCTTGAGTTCCAACAGGTACAATAAAATCAAAATCTTCGTATGAAGAATATGGATTCATAACACGCACATCATAATCAACACCAGCTGCACGTAAGTTTGGTCCGGTGAAACTATATGCTAATGCTCTATCGGCAGATATCGGTCCGCAATTAATTGTACGGTCCATAAATATTTTATTACGCTCCAACAAGTTAGAAAACTCTTGTAAAGCCTTAGGGAATTCCTTTAAGAATGATTTAATTTTTGTCCAAGTAACATCATTAAATTCCGAATCAAAACCTCCAATACGTCCGATATTAGTAGTTAAACGAGCTCCACATATTTCTTCAAAAATTTCGTAAATTTTTTCGCGCCATTGAAAAATATAAAGGAAACCTGTCATAGCCCCCGTATCAACACCAATAACGGAGTTACAAATAATATGATCGGCAATACGCGATAATTCCATAATAATAACACGGTGATATTGCGCACGTTTCGGAATTTCAGCTTTTAATAATTTTTCAACTGTCATGTGCCAACCCATATTATTGATTGGTGACGAGCAGTAATTTAAACGATCGGTAATAGGTGTAATTTGAGCATAAGGACGGCGCTCAGCAAGCTTTTCAAACGCACGATGTATATAGCCAATGGTTGGCGTTGCTTCATGAATAATTTCACCATCCATTTTTAAGATGTTTTGGAAAATACCATGTGTAGCAGGATGCGTAGGTCCAAGATTAAGTGTAGAAAACTCATTTCCAGACTCAGCAACCTCAGCATTTATATCAAACGCTGAACTTACTTTTTCGCTTTTATTTTTATTTCCTTCTTTCATTTATAATTCTTTTCAATTGGTAATTTATTTAACGTCCAAATTGTCTATCATCCTTATCATCTCTACTTTGATCTTCCAAAGGATACTCTTTTCGTAAAGGGAAAATATCCATTTCATCAACATTTAAAATTCGTTTTAAATTTGGATGCCCTTTAAACTTAACACCAAAAAAATCATATGTTTCTCTCTCCATCCAATTAGCTGCGGGCCACAAATCAGTTGCTGTAGGTATTTCGGGCTTATTAATATCAAAAAATGTTTTTACACGTACACGCAAATTCTTTGGCATGTTATGTAAATGATAAATAACACCTAAATGCTTTTCATCAGCTGTTTGAATACCAGTTAAATCCGTTAAGAAATGAAAATTCAAATCAGCATCATTCTTTAAAAAAGAAAGTACTTCATGAATTTTTTCTTTATGAATCGTAAAAACCGGGAAATCGTATGACAACTCAGAAGAATCAATAGATCCAGCAATTGTTGTGTTTAATTTTTCAGCTACCTTATTTAATAATTCTTGAGACATTGAAAATTTATAATTAATAATTTAAAATTTATAAAGTTTAGTACTTTGAATTTTTACTTATTCGATACCGTAGCTGTTTAGCATTTTCTTGTACTCATCTGAATTACGACGGCGTAAAGATTCATTTTTTGCTAATTCTTGAATTTTTAATATCCCTTCAATAATTTGTTCAGGGCGAGGTGGACATCCAGGCACATAAACATCAACTGGGATAATTCTATCAATACCTTGCAAAACGCTGTAAGTATCAAATATACCACCGCTACTTGCGCAAGCACCGACTGATAAAACCCAACGTGGTTCAGCCATTTGCTCATATACTTGACGCAATGTGGGTCCCATTTTTTTAGCGATTGTACCCATCACCATTAATAAATCGGCTTGGCGTGGACTAAAACTTAAACGCTCAGAACCAAAACGTGCCAAATCATAATTAGATGCCATAGTTGCCATAAACTCAATACCACAGCATGACGTAGCAAAAGGTAATGGCCATAAAGAGTTTGCACGTGCTAATCCAATAACATCTTCAAGTTTTGATGCAAAAAAACCTGGCCCTTCCAGTCCTTCGGGACTTTTCGCAATCTCAAGTTTCGTACGTTTTGTTAATTCTTTTCCCATTTTATTTAAGATTTGAGATTTACAATTTAAGATTTGAACATCATCAACTAAAATCTAATTCAATAATTGCTTTAAACTTTATTCTGAAATATAGATTCTACTCTTCGTGTTTGATGGCTTTTTTAGCCAACATGTAGTAAAAACCTATTAACAATAAGGCTACAAACGAAAACATTTCAATTACTCCAACCATTCCTAATTCGCGAAAATTAACAGCCCATGGATACATAAAAATAACTTCCACATCAAACAACACGAAGATGATTGCAACTAAGAAATACTTAATTGAGAATGGTAAACGAGCATTACCTTGGCTTTCAACACCACACTCAAAACTATCTAACTTAATTTTAGTTTTACGCTTAGGACCTATAAGATGAGTTGCCACCATAGTAGTAACAACAAACCCAAGGGCAACCATAAACATAATAACAATTGGTAAATACTGACTAGGAGATGTACTTGTTTCTAAAAGAAATGTAGTCATAAATTTTGTTTTAAATTCGAATGTAAGAATAGCAATTTTAACGCTAATTCTCAAATTTATGCGACAAAAATATGATTTTCTAGCTTAGAAACACCAATTTAATGGCTCAATACACTTATTTTCTTAACAGCTTTTTGTTTAGAATTCAAATCAGTTAAAATAAGTGTATAAGTTCCATTTTTCAGGTTAAGATTTATGTCCTTTTTAAACATTGAATTTGATTTTGCAAAATTCTCGGTGTAACAAACTTTACCCAAAACATCAACAACTTGCAACTGGTAATTTGTTTGATTTTGATTAGCGATTAAAATCGTAAAATTGCCAATAGAAGGGTTTGGATAGATACTTGTTAAAGCATCTAACTCAGAGTATGTATTAATTCCGATAGGATTAAAATTAGCTGATGTTGCTGAAAAACCACAATTAAAAGTATCCGTTACAGTAACGGTATAAGGTCCTGTTTGACTTGGGATAGTGAGTTTTTTGTTTGTTTCACCAGGCAATGGACTTCCTCCTAAATACCATTGATAAAAAACATTGTTAGCCGAACAAGTTAATGTATCTACGTTTTGGCTAATTGTTGGGGTTGCAGGAGGTAATATAGTTTTAACACTAATAGCATCTGTACCTATACATCCGTGCGCATCGGTTCCTGTAACAGAAAAATTAATAGTTGCGAGATTATTAGCGTAATAAGGTTGGCCAGAGTTTGTATACTTAATTTGCGAACTTGGTGTCCAAACATAACTTACACCACCCGTTAAGCTGAAAAAAGCGGTATCAAACTTACACTTAATTATATCTGCCCCAGCGCTAATTGCAGGCGGACCATAAACGTTAACCATTGAAACAACTTCCAGACTGTCGGCACCCATAGAGTTACTTACCTTTAATTTAACGGGATAAACACCCGGAGTATTATAAAATACATTTGGATAAATGTCATTAGAAGTTGAAGGTGTTCCGCCAGTGAAGGTCCACTCCCAATTTGTTGCGCCATTTGTACTTAAATCTTGAAAATACAAGTCTTTACCAACACAAACATAAGGAGAGTTTACCGCAAAATTAGCTGTTGGAGCGGTTGTTGGAGGTGTTACCAAAGCAACTTCCCATAAGCCTCTGCCATAAGTTGCCGCTCTTAGCTTTGAAGAAGAGTATTGTATTTCAATTTCATCAACAACAACATTTGGCAAACCACTGCTATAATTAACCCAATTAGTCATTGTAGCATCCTTATAAAAAACGCCAATATCAGTTCCAACATAAATTTCATCATTTGAATTATTTCGGTAGACAATTGTGTTGCATGGTACATTTGGTAAGCCATTCGACACGTTTGTCCAAGTTGTTCCGCCATCATTAGAGTAAAAAACTTTTTGTCCAACAAGATAACCACTAACTGAAACCCATATTCTCAAAGGGTTCAAATTATCAATAGCAATACTTGTAATTGGTCCTGCAGGTGCACTTTTGGCTGAAAAATTAAATCCATTTGAACAAACAAATAAAGAGGACGCTTTTGCTGCATAAATATAACTGCCATTTGAAGGAGCAACAGCTACTACATCAAGTAAACTTGCCCCGTTAAGTCCAAGTGCAGTAAATGTATTACCATTATTTGTGGATTTATATACGTTATTTTTACCAACATACATTATGCTTGGCGTTGTTGGATCAAGCACATAAGGCGTTACCCACGCGCCATCTTCATTAACTCCAGAACCTCCAGAACCAACAATATTGTTAAATGAAGCTCCACCGTTTGTAGAACGACTTATCGCCCCATAATACAATTCACCATACATATAGTTGGAATTTAAATTATTTATCGCAGCTTCCATCCCATCGCCTCCCAAAACCCCATTTGCATTAGCTCCATTGTGTAAACTTGTTCCATTATCTTGCCATCCTGTTAGAGTTAAATTAGAATTGGTTTGGGAAACACCTAGCTTATACATTTGAGCAATATGAAGTCCGTTAGCAGACAAATCTGTCCAAGTTGTTCCATTAGTAGTTTTAAAAATCCCACCGTCACAACCAATAAAAACATTTGTACCGCTTCCAGGAAGGAACTCAATTGCATGAACATCTGCATGAACATAGGGGGCTCCGCCACCATACCAATGAGTATAAATATTAAAAGTACTTCCTCCATTTGTACTCCTCCAAGTATTTACTCCCCCAACAATTACAACATTTTTATTTGTTGGTGATGCTTGAATAACCAAATCGTACCATGACTGTCCGCCATTATCAGATCCGTCAGATTCCCAGCCCAATAGATTTGGAGAGGTACCTTGTGTTTGAGTAAATGTAGCGCCAGCATCAGTTGATTTATAAACCCCAATTAAACCATAACCTGCCGTAGGACCTGCACCAGCAATTAAATAAACATAATTCGGATCAGCAGGTGTAACAGCAATAGCAACACGCATAGCTCCACCTATTGTTAGCCCTGATCCTGAAGACCAAGTTAATCCGCCATTTATTGATTTTGAAAATGTGCCCCCACTAGCATATATCGTATTTGAATTCCCTGGTTGAAATAGCATGTCTTTATAATTCCCTCCCAATACACTAGCCCATGTAGCCGCGCCATCAGAACTTTTAAAAATACCTACTGCTGTTGCAGCATATAAAACACTTGGGTTTGTTGGGTCAATCAAAATACGATTAACACAGTTATTTGCAATTAATTGATGCGTCATGCCTGTTGAAGCCCAAGTCACTCCTCCATCTGTTGATTTTAAGATTCCAACCGAATAAGTATCTCCACCATCTCTATCGCCAGTACCTAAATATAAAATATTTGAATTTGTTGGATCAATAGCAACATCTGAAACCCCAATAGAAGCTAACTCATCCGTATAAGTAATCCAAGACGCACCTCCGTTTGTAGATTTCCACAAACCTCCAGCTGGAGCACCAACGTAGATAACATTTGAATTATTTGGATCGAATTTAATACATGTTAATCTGCCCGCTCCTCCACCTGTTGGAACACCATTATTAGGACCTACATACGACCAATTATTAACCATTTGTTGGTTTTGTGAGTTTAACTTTCCACCGATGTTATTTCCAGATGAATTATATTTTTTCCATTCTTCGTAAGTTATCGCTGAATTAGGGATTTTACCAGTAGCATCAACTCTAAAGCGCATAAAATTTTCCCAACGTTTATAGGCTTTCCAACCCTTACCCTTTTGTTTGGTATCCTTGCCTGCCCAATAATTAGTAAATGCCTGTTGAGTATCATTAAAATTATGTGAATTCATCAAACTTGCAAAATCCAAATTTTGACTAAATAAATTAAGGCCTATTGCCATAATTAAAACTGAAAGAAAATACTTTTTCATGGTAATTTATTTGTTCAGGTTTAACGGGGAATAAAACCTGTTGTTTATAACTAAAAGGGGCTACTAAGATAGTAAATTATTTATTCTAAAACAATTTCTCTTAGTAGCCCCTTGAGACAATCTTAATTCAATATTATTGAATAACTATTCTCTTGTTAACCGATTTGTTTTGATTGTTTGATAACTGAATAAAATAGACACCTTTAGAAACATTTGATAAATCAATATTTTCAATGAAACCACCAATTCCAATGTTCAATTTCTTCGAGGTAATTGTTTCCCCGATAGCATTTGTAATCTTTAAAGTATAATCTCCTTTAACTGTTGAGTTAATAGAAATTGCAAACACACCATTACTTGGGTTAGGATTAACTGTAATACTAGCTTGCGCTGACAAATCATTTAAACCAACTGTTGAAAATGTTTCAATAGCAGATGTAGTTGTACAATTATTTGCACCTGTTACAACAACCGTATAATCACCATTTTGTGTAACAGTAATGGTTTGACTTGTTTCGCCTGGTATTAATGCTCCATTTAAATACCACTGATTACCAGTAGCAGCGCTTGAAGTTAGTACATTAAAGTTTACACTAATTGTTGGAACAACTGGTGCTGCATTAACTACTATTGAAATAGTTCCTGAAGTAGAAACACAATTATTAGCATCAGTAGCAGTAACATTATAAGTTCCTGCATCGGCTAAAACTACGTTGAATGCAGAAGGATTTTGAACACTTGAAACATAACCATTTGGTCCTGCCCAAGCGTAACTTACTGCTCCACTCACACTTGTTGCATCTAAATCTAAAGCGTCACCTTCGCATAAAATAGTTTGGTTACTAGTTGCTGTAGGAGCACTAGGACCAACTAAACTAGATATTGTGTGAGGGCCACTTGTGGAAGAACAATTGTTACTATTGGTAACATTTAAAGTATATGCTCCACCAGATAAGTTAGAAATATCTGCAGTTGTAGTAGACGTTCCAACCACAGTTGGCGTGCTATTGCTCCAAGTATAAGTTAAGCCTGTGCCTCCTGAAGCAGTAATCCCTGAAATTGCACCATTTGCATTTCCACAAGTACTTGGAGTTATAACAGCTCCCGAGCTAATAATAGCTGGAATAGGATCAACCACTACTACTTTGTTTGCCGATGTTGTAGAGCATCCATTTGAATTAGTAACAACGCAAGCATAAGTTCCAGCTGCAGTTGCTGTTAAAGTGTTATTTGTGGCTCCTGCTATATTAGCTGCTCCTAAAGTCCATTGATAACCAGTAATTGTTCCTGAGCCTGCCGTTGAAGTTGCTGCTGATAAAACTGTATTTGTTCCTGAACAAAAGTTAAGGGTTCCAGTAACCGTAGCTGTTGGACGAGCATTAACAACTACAGCAGTTGTAGAAGTATTTACGCAACCATTTGCATCAGTTCCAGTAACAATGTAGTTTCCAGACATTGCAACAACAGCATTTGCTCTGGTTGGGTTTTGTGTGGCATTATTAAATCCTGCAGGTCCAGTCCAAGAATAAGTTGTAGCTCCTGAAGAAGAAAGCGTTATTGTATTTGTTGGACAATATGGACCCGTGTTTGAAGATGTTACACTAGGTAATGGATTTACCGTAATAGTTGCATTATAAGGAGTACTGCTACCATTAGCGTTTGTAGATACTAATGTTACAGAATATGTTCCTGCTGCAGCATATGTAACTGTTGGGTTTTGAACAGTTGAAGTAGCAGGTGTTGCACCTGGTAAAGTCCACGACCAAGAAATTGGATTATTAGTGGAAGCATCTGTTAAGGCAATTGATTGTGTTGCACATTTAGTTGCTACACTAGTAAAGCTTGCTGTAGGAACCGCACCAGCAGTCACCCCTGTTATATTTATATTATCAACAAAAAGTGCTTGCCCATATCTTCCTCTGTTTTGGAAAACAATCATAACATTGCCTTGTCCAACATAACTGTTTAAAGAAATAGATTCATTTCTCCAATCAGCTGCTGAGGTAGGAGTATATTGAGCGGTAGTAAATGAACCAGCAGTTGTTGCTAAAGTAGCTCCTCCTTTTAGGTACAATTGCGTAAAAGTAGCTCCACAATCAGTAGAAATTAAAACGGCTAAAGAATCCGAGTATGTTGCATCATAAGCTCCGTAGGCAACATCAAATGTAAGTGTTGCACTTGTAAACCCAGTAAAATTATACTTAGGTGTTTGCATCTCATCGCGTGTTCCAGCAGCATCTAAACTGTAATTATCGAACCACATTGAATTTGTGCTTCCATTACCAACAGTTGTAGAACGTGCCCAGAATAAGCCATCATTATTAATATCCTTGGTAGTCCAATTTGTTGGAGGGAAAGTAGCATTAACAAATCCTTCTTGCAATGGCAAAGCATTAACACCTGTAACTGTGATGTAGTTAGTTTGAGTAACCGTGTTGCTTCCGTTAGCATTAGTAGCAATAAGTTGTGCTTGGTAGACTCCTGCCGTGCTATATGTTACTGTAGGATTTTGAAGTGTTGATGTTGCAGGAGTTCCTCCGGCAAAAGTCCAAGCCCAAGATGTTGGTGTGAAAGATGATTGATCGGTAAAAGTTACTGTATTACCTGGGCAAACCACTTGTCTGTTTGAAGTGAATGCTGCTACTGGTGCCAAATTCCCAGGATTAATAGCATCAACTTCCCAAACGCCACGTCCATAGGTTGCTGCACGTAATTTCAAAGTAGGAGTATAAATTTCTAAATCACTAATAGGAACGTTTGGTAAAGAAGTATTGTATGCTGCCCAATTACCTGTTGTATTATCGCGGTAATAAACACCTACATCGCAACCAACATAAATACCATCTTGCGTATTTGCTTGATAAACTCCGCAATTAACTGGTAAATTAGGTAAACCAGTTGAAATATTAGTCCAAGAAGTTCCTCCATTCGTTGTAACAAAAATTTTGTTTGCTGCTGAATAACCACTAAAAGTTACCCAAACATTTGTTGGGTCGGTTGGGTCAATCACCAAATTAGTCATCTGAGCACTTGCTGTTGGAAGTGTTCCTGTAATATTTGTCCAAGCACCGCCACCATTAGTTGTTTTAAATAGCACATTACCTTTAATAACATAAATTACTTGATTATTGGAAGGCGCGATCGCGAACTCAACAATAGTGGACGTTCCCGTCATTGTACCTGTAGTTTGTGTCCAATTTGTACCTTGATTTGTTGATTTGAATAATTGCTGATAACCAACATAAATTGTATTTGCTACACTTGGATCTTGATGCCAAGGCGTCATCCAAGCCCCTGTGCCTGTTAAACCGGTAGTTATTGCTGTCCAACTTGCACCTCCATTTGTTGAACGATTTAATGAACCATTGTACTGCTCACCATACATAACATTATTATTTGTTCTGTCAATAAAACAATCCATACCATCACCACCCATAACACTTGACCAAGCAGTTCCATTATATCTATTTGTTCCATTATCTTGGTGACCGGTAATCATTAAATTAGCATTTGAACCTGATAACCCAATACGGTATGGTTGCGCGATATTCATAGGGTTACTTAAATCTGTCCAAGATGTTGCACCTGCTGCACGTTTAAAAATACCACCATCACAACAACCCCATAAGGCACCACTTGCGTCGTAAATCAAATCGTGAATATCTGCATGTATATATGGAGATCCTGTCCAATACCCGTATAGAGTAAAACTTGTTCCTCCATTTGTGCTTCGCCAAACATTTACACCACCCACAACAACTTCACTAGCATTTGTTGGAGAAGCTGCAATAGCTAAATCGTACCAACTTTGACCACCAGCATCTGTACCAGCATTACTCCAACCTAATAAATTAGTAGGAGAAGAAACTGTTACCTGAGTGAAGCTAGTTCCAGAGTTAGTTGATTTATAAAGTCCATAAAAACCATTATCCGTAGCATTGCCTGCTACGGCGTAAATAATAGTTGGGTCGGCTGCAGTTACAGCAATAGCTAATCTATCTATCGCAGTATTAGCTGGTAAACCAGTTGCAATTGTGGTCCAAGTAGCCCCTCCATCAGTGGATTTATAAAAACGAGTGCCACTAGCATAAACTGTATTTGGATCGCCAGGTTTATACTCCATGTCGCGAATACTTGCTGTAATTGATGTAGCTGCCCAAGTTGCACCGCCATCTGTTGAGCGTAAAATACCAACACTAGTTCCTGCAATTAAAATTTGTGGGTTTGTTGAGTTAATCAAAATTCTTCGTACCAAACGATTTTGATTTACATTATAGGATAAACCTGTTGTATTCCATGTTGTTCCGCCATCCGTACTTTTTAAAATACCAATGCTCCAAGTGTCATTTGCATCGCCATCACCAGTAGCCAAATACATATTATTGGTATTCACTGGGTCAATTGCTATATCACTTACACCCAATACACCTAAATTATTCGTATTGGTAGTCCAACCCGTTCCGCCAGTAGTTGATTTCCATAAACCACTTGCAGGACCACCTGTAAACATAGTGTTAGCATTTCCTGGAACAAAACGAACAATGTTTAAACGTCCCGCTCCTCCGCCAGATGATACACCATTTGGACCAACGGCAGTCCAAGTGCTTGACTGAGGCACGTTAACACCATTATATACATTACGTGCCTGAGTATTTTGATTTATATATGTTTGATAATTATCCCATGTTTGAGAAATCACAGCTTTATTGCCACTTGGATAAACTCGTGGCTCCATAAACCATTCCCAGCGTTTAAATTGCTTAAAACCTTTTCCCTTTTCATAGGGACGATTTTGCCAATAAGTATTAAACTCTTGCTGCACATCGTAAAAACTTACGTTAGGATCATGCATTTTTTGCACCCACTGCTGAGCATTTATGCTACTAGCTGCAAAAGCAAGGCCTGCTAAGAGACTTAATTTTAATTTTTTCATGTTGAAATTTTTTAATGTTTTTCAATAGTGCAAAGCATTATTAAAATCAATGCTTTGCATTAAAAATTTAAGTTAATAATTATGGGGGCAAAAGAACGGTCTTATTTTTGGGTGCAATTAAGGATAAAAAAAAAGTAAATGCAAACTTTTAGAGAATTATTTTACAAGCGGCAAAAAAAGTTTAGACGAAAACGCTCTTACTTCGATAAAACTTAAGATCAATTTAAAACAAACAACTCTTTGTTCATTACTAAATTTTGTAACACATACTAAACTTCATTTTATGGAGTAGTTTAGATTAATAATTTGAAACTTATGGCAAAAACAACTAAAAAAACTGTTGACACAAAAAAAATCTTTGTGTTAGACACATCTGTAATTATTTACGACCACACTGCAATTAAAAATTTTGCCGAACATGATGTTGTAATTCCCATAACAGTCCTAGAGGAATTAGACAACTTCAAAAAAGGAAATGATAGCAAAAATTTTGCTGCTCGCGAATTTTCACGATTCATTGATAAGTTATCGGAAAAAAAGATTCTTCAAAACTGGACTCCAATTGGTGGAAAAAACTTAGGTGTCTTTAAAATTGAGATGATTCAAAAGGCAAGTATTAATGCTGAAGTTGTTTTTGGTGAAAGAAAAGCCGATCACAAAATTTTAAATTGTGCTTTATACACTGCTGAATCAAATCCCGGAAAAAAAGTTATTCTAGTTACTAAAGATATTAACCTTCGTATTAAAGCTAAATCCTTAAACTTAAATGCCGAAGATTACGAAACAGGAAAAATTAAACATGTTGATGAATTATACACAGGCATAACTACAGTTGATAAAGCTTCGGATGATGCTATTGATGCTATTTACGAAAAAGGTGGGGTTACCGTAGGAGGTAACTTAAAAAATAATAAACCTTTAGCAAATCATTTTTACATTTTAAAAAATGGTCAAAAATCTGTTTTAGCAACCTACGAAACTGAATCATCAACTTTACGCCGTGTTCAAAAAACGCAAGCATTTGGTGTGATGCCAAAAAATGCCGAACAAGCATTTGCAATGGATGCTATCATGAATCCAAATGTTAAATTGGTTACAATACAAGGTGTAGCGGGTACTGGTAAAACATTATTGTCTTTAGCCGGAGCATTAGAGCAAAGACGAAATTATCATCAAATTTACTTAGCACGACCAATAGTTCCTCTAAGCAACAAAGATATTGGTTACTTGCCTGGAGATATTAAAAGTAAGCTAAACCCTTACATGGAGCCACTATGGGACAACCTAAAGTTTATTAAAAATCAATTTTCAGAAAAGGAAAAAGAGTTTAAACAAATAAACGAAATGGTTGAGAATGAAAAACTGATGGTATGTCCGTTGGCTTATATTCGCGGAAGAAGTTTGAGTAACGTTTTCTTCATTGTAGACGAAGCTCAAAATTTAACTCCACATGAAGTAAAAACTGTAATTACGCGTGCTGGTGAAAACACTAAAATTATTTTCACTGGTGACATTTATCAAATTGATACACCATACTTAGATGCTCAAAGTAATGGATTAAGCTATTTAATTGATAAAATAAAAGATAAAAGTATTTACGCACACATAACTTTACAAAAAGGTGAAAGAAGTGAACTTGCTAATTTAGCTAACGAGCTTTTATAATTTTATGGAAGATAATACCATAACAATTGCTATTCAACTACTACCATTGGTAGGAACGGATAAGATATTTACAATAATTGATTCAGCAATTGAAATAATTGCTGAATCAAATTTACCTTATAAAGTTTGCGCCTTTGAAACCGTGGTGGAAGGCAAATTTGACGAATTGATGCGTTTGGTGGAAAAAATAAAAAACAATTGCCTTTCTGAACAATGTAGCGACATTATTATCAATTTAAAAATACATGCCGCAACAAGAAACTTAAAAAACGAATTTCTGGCTTAAACTATTTTTTGCCATTAATATGTTCTTCATACAATAGATGAACTATACCATCACTTAACCCTATTTGCGGAACAAGAATTTTTTCAATATCTCCATGTTTCATCGCTGAAATAAATATTTTGGACGCAGGAATAATAACATCAGCTCTATCCGGATTTAATCCTAATACTGTAACCCTATCTTCATAGCTATAACTCGAAAGCATATCATGCATATCTTTCAGTTTATCATAACTCAAATGTTTATTATCCTTCTTGCCACTCATCTTAAACAATTTGTTAATATTTCCTCCCGAACCAATAGCCGTTAAAGGTTTAATACCACTAGTGTTCTTCTTAATCCATTGCTTAAAATTATCCCATTCATCCTTTTCAATCATTTGATGCAGCATACGAATTGTACCAACATTAAACGATTTAGATGCTAAAACTTTTCTGTTCTCGATTAAAGTTAACTCCGTGCTTCCTCCACCAACATCAATATATAAATAGGCATGCTTAGGATCCATTAATTCTTCAACATGATTTGAAAAAATTGTTGCCGCTTCTACCTTACCATCAATAATTTCAACATTTAAACCTGCTTCCTTTTTAATACGTTCGATTATTTCGGCGCCATTAACAGCGTCGCGCATAGCACTTGTGGCACAGGCCTTATAAGAAACAACATCAAAAACTTTAATCAACTCTTTAAAACCTTTCATTGCTGTAACCAATCTTTCAGCCTTTTCATCAGAGATTCTTTTGTGTAAAAAAGAATCCTCACCCAATCGAATAGGTAATCGAATCAACTCACCTTTCCTAAAGATAGCCTTTCCCTTGTGCTCATGAACGTGGCTGAAAAGTAATCTTACAGCGTTACTCCCAATGTCTATTGCGGCAAATATCATAATTTAATTTTTGTATTTTTAATGTGTAATTGTTTATCAGCCAACAAATAATTATGCAGCTCATCTTGTGCCCTAATCTTCTTTTGCTTACCCACCGGTTTTTTATATTGATTACTTAGTGTTTCATCCAACATTCTTGCCTTGGTATTTCCTGATAATTGAATTTCAATGATTTTCTTAATTGTTGCTTTTACTTCTGCATCATATATTGGAACCGCTACTTCGCACCTATAGTCAAGGTTTCGGCTCATCCAATCGGCACTTGAAATAAATATTTTCTCCTCCCCTGCATTATTAAAAACAAATATTCTACTATGTTCCAAATATTTATCTACTATACTAACACCTTCAATATTTTCACTTACTCCTTTTACTCCGCAAACTAAAGAACATATACCACGTATAATTAATTTGATTTTTACACCCGCACACGATGCTTCATATAAAAGATTAATCATATCTCTATCCACCAAATTATTAAGCTTAAGTATTATTCCAGAACTTTTACCATGTTTAGCATTGCTAATTTCTTTTTTAATTAAATCAACAAATGTATTTCTCATGCTAAATGGCGCAACCGCTAAGTGCTGATACTTTCCTGTTTTGTAATTATCAGCAAAAAAATCAAACACCGAACTCACCTCATTAGTTATGCGCTTATCAGCGGTTAACAAACTACAGTCGGTATAAATTTTAGCTGTCTTTTCGTTGAAATTTCCAGTTCCAATGTGCGCATACTTTATTTCACGTCCCTTTTCACGGGCAGTAATTAAAAACAACTTGGCATGTACTTTTAAATTAGGTACACCAAAAATTACAGTAGCTCCTGCCTCTTGAAACTTAGTTGCCCAATACATATTATTCTCTTCATCAAAGCGAGCTTGTAATTCAACCACAACCGTAACTTTTTTTCCGTTTTTAATTGCATTAATTAAAGCGTTGGCAATCTTAGATGAATCTGCCATACGGTAAAGAGTAATTTTAATTGACTCTACCGTAGGCTCTAAGGAAGCTTCTCTAAACAAAGAAATAATATGATCAAATGTATGATAAGGATAAATTAAAAGTAAATCGCGAGTACGTATGGTTTTTAAAACGCTTCCATATGTATCGAGTAAATACTTATTGCGCAAAGGTTCAGGGTTATCATAACGTAAATCAGGACGACCCAATTTTGGGAAATTTATAAAATCTTTGAAGTTATGATATCTACCTCCAGGAATAGGTGCATCCTTTTTTGTTAAATTAATTTTACGACTAATGAAATTCTGAGTTTCCTTAGGCATTGTTCCATCAAAAACTAAACGCACGGGCAAACCCTTTTTCCTATTCTTCAAACCACGCGAAACTTTTTCAACCATGGTTTGACTAACATCATTATCCAAATCAAGCTCTGCATCTCTTGTTAACTTGATGTTGTATGCTTCCTCAACAACATAACCAAAAACTGTAAAAATTTCATCGGCACAAAAACGAATAACATCATCTAATAAAATAATATATCGCTTTTTATTTTTCTCAGGCAATACTACAAAACGAGGAAGAACTTTAGTAGGAACTTCGATTGCTGAATAAGTTACTTTCTTTTTATCCAAAATGCTTCTTAGCTTCACAAACAAGTAACCTGATTTATCTTTTAAATATGGGAAAGGTCTTTTTTCGTCAATCATAATTGGGAAAAGTGCACTTAAAACTTCGTGCTCAAAATATTCGCGCACAAATCTTTGTTGATCAACACTTAACTCCTTTTCATTAATAATATAAATACCGTTTTTTTCTAACTCCTTTTCAATCTCAATATAAATACTTTCAAATTTTTGCTGTTGTTGAATAACTTTGCTTAAAATAGTATCCATTAATTCCGCTGGATGAGCACCAATTAGAGGAATAGCTCTTTTTCCAAGTTTTAGCATTCGCTTTACAGCAGCTACTCTTACACGGTAAAACTCATCGCGATTGTTTGAAAAAATTCCTAAAAACTTTATGCGTTCAATTAATGGAACTGTTTTGTCTGCTGCTTCTTGCAATACACGTTCGTTAAATGAAAGCCATGCTATTTCACGATTTATGTAAGGAAGATTTTTTGTTGCCATATATTTTGTTGAGTTAAATGTACTATAATTATTAAATGTAAATTTATTTAGTATGTTAAGTTAATGTTATGGTATAATCTCTTTTGGAAACAAAGAAAACTTAAGCTTACCTGTTGTAATTTCCTTCCATTGCTTTTCTTTAAATTCAATAGATACAAGGCCACATGTCGGAAGATTATCAATAAAAGAATCACTTAATGTATTAATTGCATTTGTAAACCCTGGATTATGACCAAACAACATAACACTTGAATATTCATCCGATAAGTTTTCGATTATCTCCCTTAAAGTAAGTTCGTGCGCTTCATAAATATTAGGATTAATAACAATTTTATTCTCAGGGTAATTTAACGACCTAGCAAATATCAACGCCGTACTCATTGCTCTTATAGCACTACTACTTACAATTAAATCAGGAGTTTTAGCCTTTTTTAAAAACTCCTTTGGTAAAAAATATACACTTTGATATCCTCGTTCGTTTAGAGGTCTATCTATATCCTTCAAACCATCATAACCCCAATCACTCTTTGCATGTCTTACCAAATATATTGTTTTCATTAGCTGGATTTTATCTTAGTTAAAATACCTTTTAATTCATTTAGCATATCGCTTGTGAAATCTAAATGTGTAACCATTCTGATGGTTTGCTTACCAAAAGCAGCTACCTTTAAATTTAAATTAGAAGCTTGTTGTATAAAAGATTCCGCTGTTAAACCACCTTGTAAATTAAATATAACAATGTTGGTGTCAACGGGCATTATTGATTCAATGTAAGGTATATCTTTTAAAATTGTTTCAATTTCCTTAGCCCTTACATGATCTTCTTTCAGTCGTTCGATATTATTCTCTAAAGCATAAATTCCTGCAGCGGCTATAAAACCCGCCTGACGCATACCTCCTCCAAATACCTTACGAACTCTTCTTGCCTTTTTTATAAAATCTTTCTTTCCTAAAAGCAACGAACCAATAGGCGCACCAAGTCCTTTGCTTAAACAAATTGAAATTGAATCGAAATTTTTACCGTAATCTAATGGGCTATCCTTGGTTTCTATCAAAGCATTAAACAATCTTGCTCCATCAAGGTGCAGAGGCAACTTGTATTTTTCGCAGGTTGCTTTTATTGTTTTAATTTCATCTATTGCATAATAGCTGCCACCAGCTTTGTTTACGGTGTTTTCTATAGAAACTAATCCAGTACGTGTTAGCCAATCATAATCAGGATTAATTGATTGTTCAATTTGTTCGGCACTTAATCTTCCTCTATCGCCTGTAATTAATTTAGCTTGTACACCTGAGTTAAATGATATTCCGCCGCCCTCATAGTTGTATATATGTGAATTAACATCACATATTACTTCATCTCCAGGTTGAGTGTGCACTTTAATAGCTATTTGATTTGTCATTGTGCCTGAAGGGCAAAACAAGGCTGCCTCCATTCCAAACATTGTAGCAATTTTTTGCTCCAATAAATTTATAGTTTCATCTTCATTAAAAACATCATCGCCAACTTTTGCTTCCATCATTGCTTTCAACATAGCTACGTTTGGTTTGGTAACAGTATCACTTCGGAGATCAATAATCATATACAGAAAATTATTTGGCTAAGGTACTAAAATACCTTTTGCTTTAAGCCCTTGATAATAAACGTAATTCTAAAAATTATTAACTTTAATTTAACCTTATAAGTAATAAATTAGCCGTAAATTAGCTTAAAAATATTTTTATGGCAACATTAAAATTCAACCCCTTTCTATCTCATATTAACAATTTCAACGCTTTAATTTCGAAAGCTGAAGAAACTGGCGACTTCGCAAAATACCTATACTTAAACAATGCTCGCAAACATTTGTTTATGCTTGAAGCATTAACTCGCCTATTTGCTAAAATTGTGAAGGACAAAAAAATGCTAAAGTGGAGCGAACGTTTTAAAAAATTGGAAGATGCTTTGGGCGAAATAGATTATTACGATGCCTTTTCGGTAGAGTTTTCGGGAAACAAAAATGTACCCATTCAGTTTATTGCATACCTAAACTTAAAACGAGACAAATGCATTGAAAAATTAAATAAACAATTGCATAAGAAAGATTGGGATACAAACCGTTTACAAAAGTTTGCTGATTATATTTTAGAATTGAATTTAAACTTCGACGAAAGCTTTATTAACGCAATAAAAATTGCAATCGATAAAGAATTAAAAGAAGCACTTGATTTCGCAAAACTAAAAAAGTATAAGTATACCACTCTTGAGGAAGAGGTGCATGAACTCCGCAGAAAATTAAGATGGATCAGTATCTATGCTCAATCATTAAATGGAATAGTTCAACTTACTGATTACAAAAAAAGTAGCGCAGCTTATAAAAAATATTTAACTCCAAGTGTTTTAAAATCGCCTTACAATGTATTACCAAAAGCTACAAAAGGAATAAAAACTATAAATTTTGATAAAACAGAATTCTATTGCTTAAGCTGGATTGTTAACGAATTAGGTACATATAAAGATAACGGATTTAGAATTGAGATTCTAGAAACCCTTGCTGCGCAAGAATTACTGCCACTTAAAGAAGTAAATTTAGATTTAATTTTACCCAAAAATCAATTAACAGTTCCTGAAATACTAAAAGAAGTTTCTGCGAAATGTCAAGTATTCTTCGAAAAAGATAAAACTTTGCAAAAACTTATTGCTTAATTATTTTTTCTTTTTTGATTTAGTAGCGGCCTTCTTTACTTGAGGTTTGGAAGTGGTAACTGCTTTTGTTTGCGCAGGAATTAAAATTGGGATTTTAAATTTTACTGTACTCGGCGGCAAACAAGTTGCATTGTTGCAAACCATAAATTCAACCGATGCGTCTATTGTGAAACTGTTACTCGTTGGTTTAATTTTTTGCTTAAAAACTGCCTTTTCGTTAAAATACAAAACATTAACTCCAAAAGCTTCATCCATCTTTTTTTCGGGAATTTGTTCCATAACCGTATCAATACGCAAATAGCTTTCGTTCTTTTCGAAAACAAATGTAGTAGGTATTGGTCCGTCCAAACTAGGTGTTTGCGAATAGATATGCCAATTCTTCTCTATCAGTGCTGTAAAAACAACTGAACTGTCTTTAGAATCAAACACCGCATCCCACTTTACTGGTTGCGGTGTTTGCGCAAAAGAAATAAAGGAAATGAAAAAACTATAAAATAGGAGTCTCATTAAAATTTAATTCGATGAACTCGATTAATAGGAATAACAACTCCTTGCTTTAAAATAACACGTTTGTCGGTTAAACCCCAAACTGTAGTTTCAACTACTCTTGGAGCCTTATCATCCTCAAAATAAATTCTAATTTTTGTATGCTCAAGGTTTCCTAAAGCCAGAGCTCTGTTAAGTTCGGCTTCACGTTCAGAAATTAAAGTTTTATCCGTTAAAACTTCATCCGAAGGAAAATGCAAGTTACCTACCTCTTCCTTTTCAATGCTTTGATATTTTGTAGAAGCTTCCATAATAATAAGGGGTTTAGTGAATTATAAAATTACTTTATTTTTAGATGAAAAGCAAAAAATTTATCGTTTAATTTTAGCTTTTAACCATGCATTAACTGCTATTACAGCTAAAATTATACTGGCACATACATAAAATAAGGCGGGCATTTTTTCTGTTTCGGGCCAAATGATAACAGAAATAATAATACCATAAACGGTTTCAAGATTAACAGTAAGTGTAATTGTAAATGGGTTAATGTGCTTCATAAGGTTAACACTTGCAATAAAAGGAAACGCTGTACCCACAACAGATAGAATTCCTAAAAACCAAATATCATTGCTACTTAGTGCAAAAAAAGAATGTCCATTAATACCATTTGAAAAATCGCCATGAAAAAACAAAAAGGCACTTAGAGCTATAAAACCTCCTATCAATTCATAACTACTAATAATAGCTGATGATAAGCGTTTTACCAGTAGAGCATTCCAAACTGAAAACAAAGAAGATGTTAAAGCAGCTAATACCCCATAAATTATTCCCCAATAATATTTTGGGTCGAGCTGGCCAATTAAACTAATAGCCCCTATAATAATTAAACCTAAAATTAATTCAAGATAAATTATTCTACGCTTAAACAGCAAAGGCTCAATAATGGCTGTAAATAGAGTTCCTGTGCTAAAAGCAACTAAAGTAACGGATGCATTTGAAACCCTGATAGCTTCGTAAAAACAAAACCAATGAAAAGCTATTATTGCTCCAACCAAAATCAATTGGCCCAAATCCCTTTTAGAGATAAGCATTGATTTTTTCGTAATAAATATGTAAGCTAATAATGCAATTATGGTAATTCCTATTCTGTACCAAACCAACTGCAGTGCGCTTGCCGAAATTGCTTTACCAAGCACCGGACTCCAGCCCCAGATGAATACAATTAAATGTAGTAGTAAAAAATGTTTTAGCTGTGCCTTTGCCACAGCACGAAGTTAAAATTAATTTCATAAATACCATGATAATAAGTTTTTAGTGAAGCCAAACATATTGTTAAAATCTTACTTTTGTAATATGCACTATCCTATTTATTTAGATTACAATTCAACAACACCTGTAGATGAGAAAGTATTGGAATCAATGATGCCATACTTTACTGTTCATTTTGGAAATGCAGCAAGCAAAACCCATTCATTTGGCTGGTTGGCCGAAGGTGCCATTAAAACAGCTCGAAAACAAGTTGCAGATTGTATAGGCGCAGAAGAATCAGAAATAATATTCACTTCGGGTAGTACCGAATCAATAAACATTGCATTAAAAGGAATTTACGAAGTATATGAGCAAAAAGGAAATCATATTGTAACTGTAAAAACGGAGCATAAAGCTGTACTCGACGTTTGTGAAAGTCTTGAAAAAAGAGGCGCACGAGTTACTTACCTAAATGTAGATAAGGAAGGTCTAATTGACTTAAACGAATTAGAAAATTCCATCACAGACAAAACCATTTTGGTTTGTGTTATGCTAGCAAATAACGAAACTGGTGTTGTGCAAGACATAGAATCCATCTCAAAAATTGTTCATGATAAAAAGTCATTATTGTTTTGCGATACTACCCAAGCAATAGGCAAAACAAATATTGATGTAAACGAACTTGGAATAGATATGCTCTGTATTTCAGCTCATAAAATATACGGCCCAAAAGGTGTTGGAGCTTTATATGTTCGAAGAAAAAATCCAAGAGTTACACTTCAGGCACTTTTTGATGGAGGTGGACACGAAAAAGGTTTACGTTCTGGTACTTTAAACGTTCCTGGAATTGTTGGTTTAGGTTATGCTTGTGAACTCGCTCAAAAAAATATTTGGGATTTTAACGAGAAAGTATCTAAGCATAGAGCAATGATTGAACATCAACTACTTGATATAGAAGGATTGCGTATAAATGGCTCTACACGAAGTAGATTATATAATACAAGTAATTTGTTTTTTCCAAGATATAAAGCAAACGACTTAATTTCAAAATTAGATAAATTAGCCGTATCAACTGGTTCTGCTTGCACCTCAGCAATACCTCAACCATCGCATGTTTTAAAAGCAATGGGATTAAGTGATGATGAAGCTTACGCGAGCATTCGTTTTAGCTTAGGGAAATATACAACCGAAGAAGAAATAAAAACTACTATTGATTTGATAAAAAATTTATATGCTTAGCGAAAATAAAATTTGGTTTGGTACTCCAACACCTAATGATATAGAATGGATGTATGAAAATACACTGGGAAAGAATTTGGGTATAAAAATACTTGAGATTGGCGATGATTTTATAAAGGCAACAATGCCAGTAGATGAAAGAACTAAACAACCATTTGGAATTTGCCATGGTGGAGCTTATGTAGCGCTTGCCGAAGAGCTCGGTAGTATAGCAAGTTATTTGATGAATAATCCAGAGAATTTTATAGGTGTAGGCATTGAAATAAATGCAAATCATGTAAAAGCTGTGAAATCAGGTCTTGTGACGGCTATTTGCAAACCAGTTCACACCAAAGGGCGCACGCATGTTTGGGAGACAAAAATTTATGACGAATCCAATGATTTATGCTGCGTTAGTCGATTTACTTGCACAATAGTTGCTAAAAACAAAATTGTAAACTAGTCTCCAAACAATATTAAACAGATGCCAAAAACAATTTTAAACGAATTACAAAAGTGCCTTAGTACTTTTAACGAAACATCTGAATTAAATAAGTTAGAGCAACTACAAGCCCTTTCGCAGTTGCCCATAAAAGGATTAAAGGAAATTAACCAATATCATACTATTTTACTCTTTATACTTGGCTACTGTGAGTCGGAACGGCTGCAAAAAAAGGCTCTGCAAGAAATGGAGCGCTTATGTAATTCTTTAACGAAATTAAATGCTTGGCATTTACAAAGTTTAACAGGCAGTGGTATAGCTTTTACTACTACTGAAGGCGCTTATAGTTTAAGTTTAATAAAATACTTTGCACAAAATCACCCTTCCATAATCGCATTTCATTCGTTTGATAAATCAGGTATTCACCCAAAAGAAATTTTAAAACCAATTCTTAATGAGTTAGAATTTGAATTAATAAGCGATGAAAAACTAAATGCTCAAAAATGGATTGAAAAAGCTTCGGGGACAAAAAACAAAAATGAAATATTACTCTGGTTAGTCCACAGCTTTGAACAACTGAATACAGACGAATTCACTAAAGACTATTTGTTTGAATCATTGAAGTTATATATTTCTTTTAATCCTCAAATTAATAATAAAAGCAATTTTTTATACAACAAAAACTTCTCCAAAAGTTTCGGAAATCTTAGCTTTATAAAGCCGTTCTATCATAGTGAAGGTCTTCTGAAACGTTTCGATGAAAAGGAAATCGTCCACAAAAGAATGCCCTCTGCTAAAAAACTTTCTTCGAATCAAAAAAAAGAAATTATAGAGAAATCAAGAATTGCATTACTGTTATTAAACAGAGAAACGGACCCAATAACTTATTGCAACGAAGACGGCATTAATTATTACGAATTAGAGCATGGATTATCCATTGCCTTATTTAGTATGTTACCTCAACGAAGATTTCCGCTTGAGTCTTACATAGGATTTATGATGTTTAAAAATGGTTATCCTATGGCTTATGGTGGTGGCTGGTTATTAGGGAACCGAAGTTTGTTAGGAATAAATATTTTTGAAGCTTACCGTGGCGGAGAGTCTGCTTTTGTTTTTAGTCAATTACTTCGAACTTACAAACAATGCTTTGGAGCAAACTACTTTGAAGTAGAACCTTACCAATTTGGTAAAAATAATCCTGAAGGAATTCAATCAGGAGCTTTTTGGTTTTATTATCGATTTGGTTTTAGACCTGTGGATAAAGAACTTTATAAACTTGCAGAAAATGAGTTTGGTAAAATACAAAACAATAAAACCTACCGAAGCTCATTTGACACTTTAAGGCTGTTTACAAAATCAAATTTAGCCGTTAATTTTGGCAACCAAGAAACCCCAATAAATCCTGGTAAAATAAGCAGTTATATTACCAGCCAAATTGCCGAAAGATTTAATGGAAACAGAATAAAAGCGCTTAATTGGTGCATTATTGAGACTTGTAAAGCTTTAAATATTGAGAGAAAAAATCTTAATTCAACTGAAATATTTAGCTTAAAGAAATTAGCACCTTTTGCAGCATTTTGTTTAAAGCCAAACTTATCTGAAAAAGAAATTCAATTATTAAAACAATTGGTATTAGCAAAAGCTGCATCAGAATTCAATTACATAAGCATAAGCAAAAAAATAAATTTTAATGCAATACTAAAAACTGAGTTTCACTCCTAATTTCTAAAAATAAAAAAGGCTATCAAATTTGATAGCCTTTTTACTTATTGTTTCTTTTACAAATTTAATTTCTCTAATGTAAACTCTAATGTTTTTGTCTTTTTGAAGTATTGCCATACTGCCACATAGCCCGGCTTAGCAGGCATAACACCATAACGTGTTGGCTTCTTAGATAATTTTATTTTGTCAATCGTTAACTTTTTATTCGCGTCTAAAGCTATATTTCCAACTACATAACCATTACCCTCTTCTTTATCTCTATCATAATTTACGTAAGCTGCATTAAACTTAGTTTGATCGCTATTAACAGTTGTGTATGAATAGTCGAACCAACCATACATTCTTAAAATAAACCCTAACATTGGAGTGCTTAACATTCCGTAGCCTTGCGGAAGTAATACATTTACTTTATCCTTTTCATAAATAGTTGCTCCTGTAATTTGAAAATTAGCATCAAATTCAAAAACCATCATGTCATGCAATTCAATTTTAACTGAAGAAGCTCCACTACCGCCGCCGCCAGTTGCCATACTTAATACATTTAATGCTGCTGCTCCGGCTGCAATTGCTTTTTTATATTGCTCACCAATAGCATAAATTTTTCCGTCCGAAGTTCTAACCATATTGTGTATTGCAACACTCATGTTATCAGCAAATTTACCTTTACTATTAACTGGAATAACTTTTCCAATATCCTTTGTCCAATCAGCAAAACTCTCTTTTTTCAAAGTGCCTTTACTATCAAAAATATTGAAGAAAAAACCTAAACTTTTATCTTTCATTTGATTATCTCCAGGTTTAAAGTACTCACCATAAACAAAATACTCATCATTTAATTTATCATATGAAACTCCAACTGGCAGAAATTCAGCTTTAGGAGTTTCGGTTTTCGTTCTAAAAATTTCCTTCCCTGTTGCCACATCCATAAAAGAACAAAACATTTTTGGGTCTTTACCCATTCTGCTCTCAGTTGTAGAAATTAAAGAAGCAACAACCTTTTCATTAGCAAAAACAGGGTAAGCCGACTCAAAACTCTTTTTTGTTGTAGCTCCTGATCCAGCAGTCCAAAGTTTTTTTCCTGCGTTATCAAACATGTCCAAAACAATTCTATATCCACCTTCTTTCTCTACTCCATAAGCCACAAATCCTTTTCCAGGTATAGCTTGTAAGCCTCCACTATAAACATCATCATCACTTTGAACTTTCATAGCCATCATCTGAATCTCAGAATTAGACATGTCAGTTACTTGATAACTTCCTACAGACTTACCTTGTTTATCAAATAATTTATAATCCATTTTCTTTTCTTTCAAATCAACAAATGAAAAACAAAAACGCTCACCATTATAGCTAGATTCCAATAATCTATAATTTTTAGAAAGTGTTAATGGAACATTGTAAAGCACCTTAAAATTATTATCCATTATTTGAAGTGAATAATTATTTTCTTTCCTGTTTTCCTTCTCTAAGTAGAAAAAGGAATAATATCCTTTTACTTCCCCTGATTCAATAATGGCTGTTGCCCCAGCTCCATTTAACCTTTTAATGTTGTTAACACTAGCCGTTTGGGCGTTTGCGTTAATTCCAAAAACTAATAAGAATAACGCTGCGATTGTTTTTTTAAGCATAAATTTTTGTTTTAATTTTCAATAAATATAGAATTTAATTTTCTAAAGTAATATTCCTTTCCGTTATTTTTTCGATAATTCGACGGAATGCTTTTTAAATCCTTTGATGCCGTTTCAACGCTTGACTTCATAATTTCAGTAAATACCTTTAATTCATCATCTTTTAAATTAGCAACGTGCTTATTGTAATACTTTAGCACCATCTGTTTTGTTATGCTAGAATTGGTATTATGCAAGAATATCAAATAATCGTTATAAGCCTTTTCGTTGGATTTGTCAGGTAAATCAACACAATAAAAAAACTTATGCTTTACTTGTGCATGATATATTCCAGCTAAAGAGTTAACCAACATACATTTTAAGTACGCATTGTTTGGGTAACGCTCTAACATTTGCATACAATTAAAGGAACATAATCCGTAATCTCCCACATTAAACCACATTTCAATCATTTCAAAACGTGTTTGCAAAGCATACTTTTCATATCTATCCTTCTCACCAAACTTACTCTCATTCGTTAAATTAGCTTTAATCACCAATTGCTTCAATTTCTCAACTCGTAAAGGACAATTAGGATGAGTTTTAAGTGAATCCGCTAACTTATAATCCTTCAGATTTCCTTCTCCTAAATCCACATCTCCGTTTCTTACAAAATATTCATCACTCAATTTTAAATCGCTAAATTCCAAATACTTTCTTACACTTATCGAGTCTCTGTAAAAAGGCCTATCTATCGAATCTAAAAATGCTATGGCATTAATCCCTTCGTTTATATTATAATTAGCTTTACTAAATAATAACATTCCTAAAGAATCTGCCTGAAGCTCATTATCTCTGCTATGGAAAGTATAATTAGCGGTTATTTTCTTTATCAAATCGTTAATCGCCTTATTAACTTTAAACTCTTGTTTTTTAATTTGGCTAATTTGATCTTTTACTTCTTTTGAATACAAAATTTCAGCACGTTTAACAATCCCTTTTTGAACGTGGTTTAAAATATCGTGAGACATTTCATGGCAAATAATAAAAGCCATTTCGTCCTCACTATGCATTTTTGCTATCAAATCTAAATTAACCAGAATAACGCCTGCCGAATAATTGGAAGCATTTGGCACATCAGTTCTACTAAGCAATAAGGTAAATCTCCTTCCTTTTATATCTGGATTAGCATCCTTAACTCTGTTGAGTATTTTTTGAAAATATAAAGTCAATGAATCGGAATACATGCTAGAAGAACTTGTATCCAAGAATACAATATTGTCCAACAAATCGGTATAAGCTTCTTCTATCATCTTTTTCACCTTCTTATCCTTGTCCTTATGAATCTTGATAAGTGAATCGAAACTAAACTTTACAGCTCCCATCAAGGCTGGGTTATTCTTTGTTAATGTATAGTTTCTAGCGGGTCGAAAATCAAAATCTTTGTTTTGTGACCATAAAGAATTAAACAAAATAATTCCAAGTAAAACTAAGCGTACCTTTTTTTGCATACCTATATAAACACGTGTTTGAACAAATATAAAAAGATATTGAGGATTATTGTTGAAAATAAGACTTTTCTATTCGCTTCAAAACCGTATTTTTGCCTTATGACAGACATTAAAATAAACATACTAAATGCAGATAATACCATTACAACTTTAGATGCACCAACAGACATGGGCTTAAGTTTAATGGAATTTTTAAAAGGAAACGAATACGATATTTTAGCTACATGTGGTGGAATGGCACTTTGCGCTACCTGCCATGTTAGTGTTGTTAATGGTTTTGAAAACCTTCATGAAATTAGCGATGATGAATATGCTATGTTGGATACTTTACCTAACATTACTGATAAATCTCGTTTGGCTTGTCAATTAAAACTAGCTGATAACATGGATGGTATTACCGTTAAAATACTAGGAGATCATTAAAACTAAATCTTAGTAACTACTTGCTTCAAAGCAAAAAAATAAATACGAATATTGAATTAATATATTATGTCGAAAAAAATTACAATTGTTGGTGCAGGTTTGGTAGGCTCTTTGTTATCGATTTACCTAGCAAAACGAGGATATAAAATAGATATTTTTGAGCGTCGTGGTGATATGCGAAAACAATCAATGATTGCTGGACGATCAATTAATTTAGCATTGAGTGATAGAGGTTGGAGAGGGCTTGCAGGTGTTGGCATTGCCGACGAAATTAAAAAAATAGCTATACCCATGTATGGCCGTTTTATTCATCATAAAGATGGAAGCTCAGCTTACCAACCATATGGTAAAGAAGATCAGGCAATTTATTCTGTATCGCGAGGAGGAATAAATATGCGCTTGATGGATTTAGCTGAAGCACAAGAAAATGTTAAACTGCATTTTGATGAGCGTTGTGATGCTGTAGATAAAAAAACTGGAACAACCAAATTTGTAAATAATAATACTCAAAAAGTAACTACACAAGAATCGGACTTGCTTTTTGGAGCTGATGGTGCTTTTAGTGCTGTACGCTTACAAATGCAACTACAAAATGACAGATTTGATTACCAACAATTTTACATTGAAGCTGGTTATAAAGAATTAAATATTCCTGCTGGAAAAAACGGCGAATTTTTAATTGAAAAAAACGCGCTGCATATTTGGCCTCGCGGAAGCTACATGATGATTGCTTTACCAAACATGGATGGCAGCTTTACTTGCACCTTATTCTTTGAAATGGAAGGGGCGAAATCTTTTGCTTCTTTAAAAACTAAAGATGATGTTACCAAGTTTTTTAATGAAGAGTTTCCTGATGCTGTGCCTTTGATGCCAACACTTTTAGATGATTTCTTTAACAATCCTACCTCATCATTAGTTACTGTAAAATGCAGCCCGTGGACATTTGAAGACAAAGTAGCTTTAATTGGTGATGCAGCTCATGCTATTGTTCCTTTTTACGGACAAGGCATGAATTGTGGCTTTGAAGACTGTGTTGTATTAAATGAACTAATTGAAAAACACATAGCATCAAGTGGTGATAACGAAGCAACTTGGTCAAAAATTTTAAGCGAATACCAAAAACTACGTAAACCTGATGGTGATGCGATTGCGGACTTGGCTATTGCTAATTTTGTTGAAATGCGTGATAAAACAGCCGATGCTA
The DNA here is from genome assembly GCA_964603125.1 of uncultured Flavobacteriaceae bacterium. GTDB lineage: Bacteria > Bacteroidota > Bacteroidia > B-17B0 > Aurantibacillaceae > CAZRUA01. Next base: position 33,850 of record CAZRUA010000028.1, read on the forward strand.
AGTTTTTATTACAAAAGAAAATCGAAGCGAAATTCTCGGCTAAACATCCTGATAAATGGGTTCCACTATACTCAATGGTTACCTACAGCCCGCATATACGTTACAGCGAAGCATTAACACGTGGAGCAAAACAAGAAGCCATTATGCAAAAAGTAATGGAAGTTTCTAATATTGAAAATATTTGGGAGACAGAAGAAATTGAGTGGATGATATTGGATTTGTTGTAGATTATAAATGATAAATTCTCAATTATCACTTTTAAATATTTAAAAATTATAATTGAGAATTTAAAATTGAAAAGGTGTTGTTTTCTTAAACCACCTTCACCATATAATAATCCTTTTTCCCTTTTTGGAAAAGCACAAATCCATCTGCTAATAAGTGATTTGTGTTCAACACTAGTTCAACATCATTTACTTTAGTTTTATTTAAGCTAAGTCCGTTGGCCTGCATCATTTCACGCGCTTTTCCTTTTCCAGGAAAAATGGTTGTATTAGCAGTTAAAAAATCTTGTATGGCAATTCCGTTTTGCAAATCACTTCTACTAATTGTAAAAACTTTATCTGAATTAAGCCCTACATAAACATCTTCTAAATCCTTTACGGTAAGTTTTCTTAATGACTCTTCATCTCCTTTAAAAAACACATCCGTAATTTCTTTTGCCTTTTCCAAATCAGCTTTGCTATGCACACGCTCAGTTAATTCTTCAGCCAAAGCTTTATGAATTATACGCGCTCCCTTATCTGCATCACTTGCTGTTTCCAATGATTCAATTTCCTCTCGGTTTTTTAATGAAAAAATTCGCATATAATTTTTCACATCTTTATCATCTGCATTTAGCCAAAACTGGTAGAAGGCGTAAGGCGATGTTTTTTTAGCATCTAACCAAACATTACCACTAGCCGTTTTACCAAATTTCTCACCATCAGCCTTTTTAATTAAAGGTGTAGTTAAAGCAAAGGCTTCGCCAGCATCCTTACGTCGTATAAGCTCCGAACCAGTTACAATGTTTCCCCACTGATCGCTACCACCCATTTGCATCTTCACTCCATGGTTTTTCCATAAGTAGTAAAAATCATAACCTTGCACCAGTTGGTACGAAAATTCAGTAAAAGACATTCCACTGTCCAAGCGCTTTTGAACAGAATCTTTGCTCAACATGTAATTTACAGTCAAGTGCTTTCCAACATCACGTATAAAATCTAAGAACGAAAAATCTTTAAACCAGTCGTAATTATTTACTATTTCAGCACTATTCTCGCCGCAATCAAAATTTAAAAACTTTTCTAATTGCTTTTTCTGGCAAGCCAAATTATGATTCAATGTTTCAACATCCAATAAATTTCTCTCAGCACTTTTACCTGATGGATCTCCAACCATACCTGTTGCTCCACCTACCAATGCTATAGGTTTGTGACCAGCACGCTGAAAATGAAGCAGAGTCATAATTTGAACCATATTTCCAACTCCCAAACTATCAGCAGTTGGGTCAAAGCCAATATAACCTTTCACCATTCCGGCGTTCAATAAATCTTCGGTTCCAGGCATTACATCCTGTAACATACCTCTCCACTTTAATTCTTCAACTAAATTTTGCATACTTAAATTTAAGGCCACTAATATAACA
>CAZRUA010000029.1:0-34663 GCA_964603125.1 uncultured Flavobacteriaceae bacterium
GATTTGAAAATGGATATTTTATTCTAAACAGAATTAATTGTTACTTAATTGTCATACATATTTTAGCTTTTGCTACGGAACACTTTCTCCTGAAGAACTAATTGATACAGTTTTCAACTATGGTTATACAGACTTTGTTTTAACTGACATCAACAACACTTCAGCATGTATTGAAACGATTAGATTATGTCAAGAAAAAGGCATAACACCACGCGTTGGTATTGATTTTAGAAATAGTGTTCAACAACAATACATTGGTATAGCTTGTAATAACGAAGGTTTTAAAGAGTTAAACGATCATTTATCACAATATTTACATAATAAAATCGAGTTTGATGGTGAAGCGCCACCTTTCAATAATTCAATCATTATTTACCCGTTTAGCACTTATACAAACTGGAAATTGCGCGAAAATGAATTTATTGGGGTATCATTAAATGATTTGGTTTCGCTTAAATTTTTAAGTAGTAAAATTCCACATTCTAAGTTGGTAATTGGCCAAAGCTTTAGTTTTATCAACAAAAGACAATATAATGCTCATAGGCTTTTAAGGGCTGTTGATACAAACGTATTACTAAGTATGTTAAGCAAAAAAGAACAAGCAAACTTAGATGAAATATTTTTACCCAAAGCCGATTTACTAGAACGATACTCGAACTACCCCCAAATTATAGAAACAACCAATAGCATTCTAAATCAATGTAAAATTGGCTTCGAGTTTGGAAAATTTGCGAATAAAAATTTAGCGCATTACACCAATAGCATAAAATCTGACATTGACTTTTTGCGTGCAGAATGCATGGACAAATTGAAGTACAGATATGCTAAACCCACCAAAGAAATTATTGATAGACTAGAAAAAGAATTACAGATAATAGAGCAAATGAATTTTGCCTCTTACTTTTTAATTAACTGGGATATTATTAAATATGCTCAACACAAAAACTATTATTATGTTGGCCGTGGTAGTGGAGCTAACAGTATAGTTGCTTATATTTTAAGAATTACTGATGTTGATCCAATTGAGTTAGACTTATACTTTGAAAGATTTATAAATCCCCATCGCAGCAACCCTCCAGATTTTGATATTGATTTTTCATGGACAGATAGAGACGATATAACTCGCTATATTTTTGATAGATTTGGTAGGCACCGCACTGCTCTTGTTGGCACATACAGTACCTTTCAAAAAGATGCAGTAATAAGAGAACTTGGAAAAGTATTTGGAATACCAAAACGTGAAATAGACAAATTACAAGCTGCAGACAAACACCCGAATATTGATGAAACCGGTAAACAGGTTCTGCGTTACAGCGAACTTATACAAGGTATGCCTAGTCATTTAAGTATACATGCAAGTGGTATTATTATTTCGCAAGAGTCAATGACTGCCTATACCGCAACAAATCTTCCTCCTAAAGGGTATCCTACAACTCAATTCAGCATGATTGAAGCTGAAGACATTGGTTTATATAAATTAGATATATTGAGTCAGAGAGGTCTAGCTAAAATTAAAGATTCGTTAGATTTAATTAAACTAAATCAAAACGTAGATATTGATATTCATAAAGTAGAAGATTTTAAAAAGGATGAGAAAGTAAAAGATTTATTAAGACAAGGAAAAACAATTGGCTGCTTTTATGTTGAATCTCCTGCAATGAGAATGCTTTTAACAAAACTAAAAGCTGATGATTACCTAAGATTAGTTGCGGCCAGTTCTATTATAAGACCTGGAGTTTCGAAAAGTGGAATGATGCGCGAATACATTATTAGATTTAGAAATGAGCATCTACAAAAACAAGCTCGCGATAAAATGCCAGAGTTTTATGATTTATTAGAAGAAACTTATGGTGTTATGGTTTACCAAGAAGATGTAATTAAAGTGGCACATTATTTTGCGGATTTAACGTTAGCAGAAGCGGATTATTTAAGAAGAGGTATGTCGTGGAAATTTAAGCAACGTAGTGAATTTGGCAGAGTTAGAGATACATTCTTTAATAATTGTTTAAAAAAGGGCTATCAACATGAGTTTATTCAAAATGTTTGGAATCAAATTGAAAGCTTTGCGAATTTTGCCTTTTCAAAAGCACATTCGGCTAGTTATGCTGTTGAGAGTTATCAAGCACTTTATATAAAAGCCCACTACCCTATTGAATATATGGTTGCAACAATAAATAATGGAGGCGGTTATTACAGACAAGAATTATACATACATGAGGCAAGATTACATGGAGCTATAGTTCATGCACCGTGTGTAAATAAAAGCGGAACATTCACCACATTATTTGAAAAAGATGTCTATCTAGGCTTATCACAGATAGCTGAATTAGAGCACGAAACAATTTCAAAAATTATTGAAGAACGATATAGGAATGGCGATTTTAAAGATGCATCCGATTTTATAAATCGTGTTTCAATTTCTATAGAGCAAATAAGACTATTAATAAGAGTAGGAGGTTTTAATTTCACTAATAAAAATAAAAAGGAGCTACTTTGGGAAGTTCATATGCTAATAAATCCTTTGAAAAAAGAAGATCATACCAATGAGCTATTTGAAATTGAGCACAAGGAATGGAAACTTCCCCAATTAGATACCAATAAAATTGACGAAGCATTTGATGAAATTCAACTTCTTGGATTTTCATTATCATCACCGTTTGATATATTAAGAGATGAAATTCCTTATAAAACAACAAGTAAAGATTTACTGTCATCCGCCAATCAAAATATTAGTATAGTAGGTTACTTAGTAGCAGTAAAATCAACCTATACATCAAAAGGAGAAAGAATGTTGTTTGGTACTTTTATAGATTTAGAAGGAGCTTGGATTGATACCGTTCATTTCCCGCCATCTGCCAAACAATACCCTTTCCAAGGAAACGGAACCTATATACTACATGGTAAAATTACAGTTGAATATGACCACACAACTTTAGAAGTAGAAAGAATGGAACGTATGGCCGTTGTTGATCGCGAAATCAACTAATTTATCCATTTAAAATCATATCCTCAATAGCTTCAACCCATTTATCTGAGCTATTCAAACTAGGCACCAAATCAACTTTTTCACCGCCATTTTCTTTAAATAATTCATCATACTCAGTTCCTATCTCATGAATTGTTTCCAAACAATCAGCTACGAAAGCTGGAGAAAAGGCTAATATTTTCTTCACGCCAGCTTTAGCCTTTTCTACAATAACCTTGTCACTGTATGGCTTCACCCATTTATCATCTAAGCGGGATTGAAATGCAATTGTATATTTACTTTTATCAATTTTAAGCGCAGTAGCTATTTGTTGTGTTGTGTAAAAACAATTGGCTCTATAACAAAGTTGATTCTTATCCGTAATGGTTTCACAACATGAACCTAACTTACATGAGTCAGCTCCATAATGAACAGAACCTTTCTTAATGTGTCTCTCTGGAAGTCCGTGATAACTAAATAACACATGATCGTATTCATCTATGTTAAACTTAGAACCTTGCTCAACACAAGCATCTATAAATTTTTGATTGTTGTAAAAAGCACTTTTAATTGTAACATCAGGAAAAACTTCCCAACCTTTAATTTGCTCCATAACTTCTTCAATCGTACTTCCTGTTGACGAAGAGGCGTATTGAGGATACAAAGGCAACACAATTATTTTCTTTGGGCGCTTTAATTGGATATTCTCTAAAGCATTTTTTATACTAGGAGATTGGTACCTCATTGCTAGTTCAACATGATAATCTGCTCCTAACTTAACTTGCACTTTCTTTTGCAAATCTAAACTGTGCAATAATAATGGAGAGCCTTCCTTCTTCCAAATGTGCTGATATAATTTAGCTGATTTAGAAGATCGGAACGGCACAATAATTCCATTTACCAGAACAAAACGCCCCGCTGCATTTATATCAATTACGCGTTTGTCATTTAAAAATTGTGTTAAATATTTACGAACCTTTGGGGTAGTTGGAGCATCTGGTGTTCCTAAATTTATTAATAAGACTGCTGTTTGCATTATCGTTTCTTTTTGTTTTTTTGTAAAGCACAATTTGGAAAATGAACATCAATCACATCAGGTAATTTAACAAGTGTGTTGTGTTTATCTTCCGCAGTTATGTTAGTGAAAAATATTTTCTGCGCCGACTCCAGTTTAGAGAGAGCTTCAAGCATTTCGGGAGTTAATTTATTTGAGAAAGATTGAAAATGATAGGTTTTTCTTTTCACTTTATAATACAAATCAAATGACTTTACCACATCTGTATGAGGAATACCATATTTATCCAAAGCAACAATAATTTGATTTACATTATCGTATTGCCCTTGAACCAAGTTCTTACTTTTTTCAATTTTAATAACTGCCACAGAATCACTTTGTGCCTTGGCAAAAGTCCAACTTAAAACTAAAAATATAAACACAATTCTTTTCACCATGTCTTTAATTATATACCGTAAATACCAGCGTATTTATTTTTAGCATAATCCATAAAATACTTAAAGTTTAACTTCTCATTGCAGATTCGTTCGCATAACTCACTTGCTGTATATTTCTTTCCGTGCTTATGGATATTCTCTCTCAACCACGCTAACAATTCGGACGTATCACCTTTTTCAATTTTGGTAGCTAAATTAGGGATTGCTTTACTTGCAAAGTGAAAAAATTGAGCTGCATAAAAACTACCTATTGAATAAGTAGGAAAATAACCAAATGAGCCGTGACTCCAATGAATATCTTGCAAAACACCTTGAGTATCGTTAGGAACATCAACACCTAGATACTCCTTATATTTTTCATTCCAATACTTAGGCAATTCATCTACTTCAATTGAACCTTCAATCAATCGTTTTTCGATTTCAAATCGAATAATAATATGAAAATGATACGTCAACTCATCAGCATTAGTTCTGATTAAAGATGGTTGAACTTTATTCATTGCCTTGTAAAAATCTTCAGCACTAACATTTTTAAGTTGCTCTGGAAAATACTTTTTTGCCAGATTGATGTTATTATTCCAATACACCAAAGAACGTCCAACATTGTTTTCCCATAATCTCGATTGTGACTCATGAATTCCTAATGAAATGAACTCTCCCAGTGGCATTCCATATTCTTCTGCAGGAAGCCCTTGTTCATATAAACCATGTCCACCTTCATGTATACAACTCCAAATCATTTCAGAAAAATCATTTTCATTAACTCGAGTAGTAACCCTTACATCATTTGGATTAAATGCTGTTGTAAAAGGATGACTTGAAATATCTTGTCTACCAGCATCAAAATCATATCCCATTTGCTTTAACAAATCAATTCCAAAATTCCATTGTTTATCCTTATCAAAATGCTGATAAAAGAAATCATCGTTCACGTTTGTTTTTGTAGCAATAAGTTTTACAAACGGAACCAACTGTGCTTTCACATCGTTAAATAATTCCTCCACCTCAGCTGTTGTTGAACCTTTCTCATATTCATTTAATAATGCATTATACGGATGCCCAGAGTAACCCAACAATTCACATTCTTTCCTTTTTAAATCAACAAGTTTTTTTAATGACGGGGCGTAAGATGCGAAATCATTGTTTTGCTTCGCTTGTTGCCAAGCTTGAAAACACTGAGAAACAGCCATGCTCATCTCTTCGACAAATTCAGTGGAGTACTTACAATATTTATCGTAGTTTTCTTTCAATAAAACAATGTTCAATTTCTCATCTTGAGATAACGAATTATCTTTTATCAGAGAATTAATTAAATCACCTGTTTCCTTTTCAGTGAAAAGTTTATGAGCCAAACCTGCCAAAGTTGACAGTTGCTGAGCTCTAAAATCACCGCCTTTTTTAGGCATATAAGTTTCTTGATCCCAATTTAATACAGCTGCAGCATTATTAATATCTGCTATCTTTTGTATTTTATTTTTTAATGTTGAGTACATAATCTTAATTCTTTAATTCTTTTGACCATTTAAAACCTTCAATTAATATGCATAACCATCCGGTAATAAAAAACAAGCCTCCTAGCGGAGTAATCGGCCCTAAAAACTTAACTGAGTCGCCTAAGTGGAGTAAATTTCTTGTTGACAAAAAATAAATTGATCCTGAGAAAAACAAAATACCCAATACAAAACAAATGGTAGCAATATTGAATAATTTAGATTTTCTTAACTGCCAGAGCACAAAAACAATAATAATTGCAATACCATGAAATAGCTGATACTTAGAAGCGGTATCAAAACTCTGCAAGTTATCTATAGTAAAATTTACATTATCAATTTTGCTTTTAAGCGCGTGCGCAGCTAAAGCGCCCAAAACAACAGCTATGGCAGAAAAAAATGCACCTAAGGTTAATCCTTGTTTAATCATGACTTAATTTTTAAATAACAGGAAATTGGATAATGATCGGTAAATGTAGCTTTCATTCGTTGATAATTATATACATCAAAAGATTGATCACTAAAGATATAATCTATACGCAGTGCGGGGAACTTACCTGCATAGGTTTTACCAATACCAGAACCACTTTCTACAAATGCATCTTGCATATTTGACTTGATAGTTCGATATGCGTAGCTACTTGGTGTATCATTAAAATCGCCACAAACTATTTTTTTGTAGGTGCATTTTGCCATGTGCTCAGCAACCAAATCCGCTTGAATAGCTCTATTCTTAAAACCACGTTTAAGAAGTCTTAATATACTTTTAGAACCTTCTAACTCCTCAGTATCCTCTGCATTAATAACGTCATCCACAAACTTATAATCCTTATTGCTAAAACGAATGGACGCCAAATGCATGTTATAAATTCGAACTGTATCCTTGCCAATTAAAACATCTGTAAAAATACAAACATTGTTTGCTCTTGTCTTAAAATCAATTTTTCCTTTATTAATTATTGGATACTTTGATAAAGTTGCAACTCCCCAATGATCATTACCTCTTAAGGTTGTTGTAAACTCGGTATGAATATTTTTAGCCTTCAAAAATTTTACTAGTGTATCCGCATTATGAAAATCGTTTGTTTCCTCACTTGTGTAAAATTCTTGCAAACAGAGAATGTCAGGGCTTTCATCATCTAAAATTTCAAATATTTTGTTTCGCGAATCAGCATTGTGATACCAATTATATAAATCAAATAACATACAATTGTATGACATTACTTTAATATCGTTTCCATTTGGTTTTTCTTGTTTCGAAAAAAATTGAATGTTAGAAAAAAAAGTATTAAACCCTAATAATATTGCCAATATCGACCATAAACCCATTGCTCGCAGTTGAGCAAACCAGTATAACGAAAAAACTAAATTTAAGGCGACTAAAATTGGCCATGCAATTCCTAAAAAAGCAAGCGGCCAAAATACTTGAGGACTAACGTACTTTGCAAAGTATGAAAGTAACAAAGAAAGAATTACAATGTAATTAAGCCATAACATAAATTTATTGAACCATCCAAATTCCTTACTTTTTTTATAAGCAAGTTCTTTACGTAATTCAGTAAATGATATTTTCCTTTTTATTCCAAACATTAGCGCTCACTTTCGTGTAGATAAACGATGCAGTGTTTCCTTTTCTTTTTTTGACAAACTTTCGTAACCAGATTTATTTATTTTATCCAATAGATAATTTAATTCCGCTTCCTCATCTCGTTTAATTTCATTGTAAGTATAATCATCCACTTTTTTATAATGCACCACCTTTAACTTGGTTTTCTTTCTACGCCAAATTAAATTCTGAAACCATAATGAAATATCATTTCCCTTCTTAAGCTGCAAAGCATAAATTAAACCAAAAACAGAGCCGCCTAGATGTGCAATCTTCCCACCTGTATTCACTGAAAAATCAATAATTACAGACAAAACGAAAACGATTAAAACAACCCATTTCAAAACAACTTCACCAAAAAACATCATTCCAAAACGATACTCAGGCATGTAAGTACCTATTGCAACGGCAATTGCCATAACAGAGGCAGAGGCACCAAAAGCATAGCCACTTCCCACAATTGAAGGCACAAACTGAGCAAAAGTTAAATACAAAGCAATACCCGATAATGAACCAAAAACATAAAGAAATAACAACTTTTTTTCATCTAGTATTTGTAAAAAAATTGTAGAGAAAAAGAATAACGACATCATATTATAAAACACATGTCCCAAATCCTTGTGTGCTATCATATGCGTAATTAAGGTCCATGGTTTAAAACACAATTCAGCTAAATTAGATGGCACGCCAACGTAGCTCATAATATCAACCTGAAAATTAGAAGCTATGTTTAAAATCAAAAATACAGCTACATTAATTATTATTAATTGTACCAATAAACTTGTTGCCTTAATATTTTGAAAAAACGAACTCATCAGTTTCTCTTAAATAAAGATTTTTTAAACCAAATTAACAATATAATAAATCCAGTTAAAGCCCCTCCTAAATGTCCGTAATGGCTAATATTATCTCCAGGTACTTTAGCAACACCATAAACGAACTCAAGTGCAATCATAATTGGAATAAAATACTTTGCCTTTATCTGTAAAGGAATAAAAAACATCCCCATTAAAGCTTCAGGATATAAAAACATAAAAGCAATCAGAATCCCAAAAACACCACCAGAAGCACCAAGAAGGCCTTTTGAATGCTTAACACCTTCGATACTAAGGTTTAAATATTCTACTTGTGTTGCTAACTTTTCTTCCTTTGTTAGTCCCATTTTATTTAATGTATCAGAATCAATAAGATGAGTATTTGTTAGATTCTCACGAATATATGTATCATAAAAATTATCTCCTGGCATTTGTTTAAACGTTTCTATTCTATTTTGCTCTTGTTTAATTTCAAAATAGTACATACCCGTTGTAAAAACTGATGAACCAAGAATACACAAGATATAAAAAGTTAAAAAACGTTTCGGTCGCCATACAATTTCAATCATAGGAGCAAACATTATTATTGCTAACATATTAAAAAACAAATGGAAAATATCTGCATGCATAAAACCATAAGTAATAAACTGATGCGGCATGAAATAAGTTGTTCCCGGATAATGTAAATCGAAAAAATTATCCATCGAGAAACCAAAGTTTTTCTCCCTAAAAATAAACGTGCAAAAAAAGAAAATGCAATTTATTATAATTAAATTTAAAACTACCGGTGGCAAATATCGAGCTCTCATGTTTACTTTCTTTTAAAAAGTTTATCAATATCTTCCATCGCTATTTCAGTAAAAATATTTCTACCATTAGGGGTATACGTATAATTCTCCAACTTAAACAAATGCTCTAATAAAAGTTTCATTTCATTTTTCTCTAAACCTTTACCTGCTTTAATACTGTTATGCTTAGCCATTGATCGGCAAAGGTTTTCCTTGCCATCCAATTTAATTTCCAAATTATTTAGCTTGTAATTTTCTAAAACACCTTCAATCACTTGCGCACTGTTTTGTCCAACCAAGTCAGCAGGTATTGCATGTATTACACAAGTATTTCCTCCTAATGCCTCTACATCAAATCCCAACAAACTTAAAGCTGGTTTTAAATCATTCAATAAATTATAATCGGCCGGACTTAACTCTAAAGTATTTGGAAACAACTCTTGCTGCATGGCAATTGCACTGCTTGTTATTGCTTCTTTATAGTGATTGTACAAAATTGTTTCATGCGCACGTTGTTGATCTACTAATAATAAACCAGCATCACTTTGAACCAAAATATATTTATTTTGTAGTTGTAAAAAACTAGTAGAATCAGAAAACTCAACGTGAGCGGGGTTTTCAAACATTTTCTCCTGAGAAACTTCCTTCTCCATTTGAAACTGCTGCTCATCATTATTTACATAATCCTTGTATAATGATTGCCAGTTTTCAGTATTATTTTTATTAATCGCTGTTAAATGCGAATCCTTAGGTTTTTGATAAGAACTACTTGAATTAAACGGATTATAATCCTTATTATATTTAACCTCAGGCGGAGTAATTGTTTTACCCGATCCATAAGTAAACTCCATGCTTTGCTCTACCTCAAAATCAAGACTTGGGGCTAAATTATTTTTCCCTAAAGCACGTTTAACTGCAGTTCTTAGAAGTGCGTAAACTGTTTTATCATCTTCAAACTTGATTTCTGTTTTTGAAGGATGGATATTAATATCTATACTATTTGGAGGTAATTCTAAAAACAGAAAAAACTGTGGTTGTGCAGCTTCTTGTATTAGTTCATCATAGGCCGAACAAACAGCATGACGTATATAGGCATTTTTAATAAAACGATTATTAATGTAAAAGTGCTGTTCAGCCCCTTTCTTCTTGGCTGCATCTGGTCGGCATACATATCCCTTAATTTTAAGGTAAGGAGTATCTTCCTCAACCCAAACCAGTTTATTACTAAATGAATTTCCAAACAAACCAACAATTCTTGCCATTAAAGCAGATGCAGGCAATTGATAAAGTTCATTTCCATTACTAAAGAAATTAAAAGCTATTTCGGGATGAGGCATTGCTACACGAACAAATTCATCGATGATATGTTTTAACTCAACTTTATCCTCCTTCAAAAAGTTTCGGCGTGCTGGAACGTTATAAAATAAATTCTTAACACTTATACTTGTGCCAGCAGGATGAGCACATACTTCTTGCTTCACAACATTATTTCCTTCAATTTCAATTAAGGTTCCTGTTGTATTAGCTTCTAATCTAGTCTTGAGTTCAACTTGTGCTACAGCAGAGATTGCAGCCAAAGCTTCACCTCTAAACCCCTTAGTATTTATTTTAAAAATATCTTCCGAAGTTTTTATTTTTGAAGTAGCATGACGTTCAAAGCACATACGTGCATCTGTCTCGCTCATGCCCTTCCCATTATCAATTACCTGAATTAATGTTTTACCAGCGTCCTTAATAATAAGCTTAATAGATTTTGCTCCAGCATCTATGGCATTTTCGAGTAATTCCTTTACTACTGAAGCTGGACGCTGCACAACTTCACCCGCTGCAATTTGATTTGCAACATTTTCGGGTAACAAAGAAATAATATCAGCCATTAAAAATTTATTTCTTGAAACGTGGGTCTAAAGCTTCACGCAGACCTTCGCCAATTAAATTATACATCAACACAGTAGTAAATATTGCAAAACCTGGAAAAATAACTAACCACCACGAACTAAATGATTCACGTGCTTCTCCTAATATGCTTCCCCATGTAACAGTATCTGGAGGCACACCAACACCTAAAAACGAAAGTGATGATTCAATTAAAATTGCACCAGCAATACCAAATGCAATAGAAACTAATGAAGGAGCGATACCATTTGGCAAAGCATGACGGAAAATAATACGTGATTCAGGTAAACCCATTGACTTACCTGCTTGTATGTAATCTAATGCGGTAATACGCATAAACTCAGCACGTGTAAAACGAGCGATACCCGTCCAACTTGTAAAACCAATAATTAAAACTAAAGTTGTCATTGATGGTTTAGCAATTGCTGAAATTGAAATAATGAATATAAATGTTGGTAATGAATTTAAGATTTCTATAAAACGAGACACGATTCCATCAACAGGAACATTAACTTCCTTGCTTAAGAATTTTCCTTTAGAAATGAATTGTCCGATTTTTTTGAATAGATAAATTAATCCGAAGAAGATGACTAAACTTAAAATAAAATTGTAAGCTATACTTCCTGAGCCTTGCGAAAAGGAATTACTCAAATCACGAGAACGAACAAAGAACCCATAGAAGAAAGCGAAAAAGACACCAATCATAACCATCCAAAAAGTAGCTCGTGTGGTCTGCAGTCTTGTGTTACCATAATAACCTGCAATTGACCCTAAGAACAAACCGAAAGGACCTGCAATTAATAAGATGGCAAAAATCCCAATTGTTAAAGAGTATCTAAAACCATGGATGATACCCGCTAAAACATCATCCCCCTTTTTGTTTGTTCCCATCCAATGTTTAAACTTAGTAGGCATTTTTATTTTAGTACCATCCTTTTTTAAGAAAACTTGCTGAGCAAAAGGACCAATATTCCTATTTTCAAAATCAGACTTACCTGGAGAATAAGAGCAAGGAGCCCAAATAACTGTGCTATACTCCATTGTTTTCCAATCGTCAATCAAATCGTATTTTAGTATTTCGGCTGCGCCTGTTTTTTTATTCTTAATCTCAACTTGATTGCTAAAAGAAAAAGCTGGAAATAATGAATAACCATGGTAATTACAATATAAAGGACGCTGGTTGGCTAATACTGGTGCTAAAATTGCTATTATAACAAAAGCAACCAATAGCTTTAATGCACGGTAAGACGCCTTATTTTTCTTGAATTGAGACCAAGCATATTGCTTAAAACTAAACTCTGTGTTTTTAGCAAGTAACTCGTCCTCTATTTTTTTTCTTTTAAAAAACATAATTAATTGTAGCTAATTCGTGGATCAGCTATTGAGTATAAAATATCTGAAAATAAATATCCAATTAAGGTTAACAAACCTGTTACTGTTAACACAGAAATAATCATTGGGTAATCGTTTGATTGAATTGCATTAAACGATTCGTATCCCATTCCTGGTATCGTAAAAATGGTTTCTAAAATAACCGAACCACCGACTGCAGCAGGGAAAACAGAGGCAAACATGGTAATGATTGGTAATAATGAATTTCTAAAAGCATGTTTCCAGATAACCGTTTTTTCTGATAAACCTTTAGCTCTTGCCGTTCTAACATAATCCATATTCAAATTCTCTAACATAGCCGAACGCATAGAACGAGAAATAAAAGCAAGTGATGAATAGGTGTAAGAAATAAGCGGTAAAATGATGTATGGTAAAGTTAACTTAATTCGCTCAAACATTCCTGCACCATCTGGATAACCTTGAGCAGGCTTAACACCTGAGGCAGGAAAAACATTTAACACATCTGGATTTGCAAAAAGCATTAATAAAGTAACTGCAAAGAAAAAAGATGGTAAAGAATAAAGAGCAAAAGTTATTAATGTAGTTGTTTTATCAAAAGTTGAACCCTTTTTACTTGCTGCTCTTACTCCCAATGGAATACTAATAGCGTAAGCCAAAATAATACTTAATAAAGAAAACAACATTGACCAAAATACTTTACCCGAAAACACATCTGCAATAGGCTTTTTAGAGTTATACGAAACCCCAAAATCACCACGTATCATTCCTTTGCAATACTCTCCATCACCAAACAACCAGCGATGGTACTGATTCTTAGCATTGAAACTAAAAGAAGGAATGTAGTTTTTCCAAGTAGATGAATTCTCTTTAATCTTTTTGTATTCGGCTGCGATTGAATTTAATTCGATTTTAAATGGCGAAAGAAACTCATAGCTTCCTAACATTTGATTGAGCTTATTGTATTTAGCCGAAACCACAACATCTTCATAACTCGACTTAAGTGAAAGCGTTTCAAACTTCACCTGACTCAAAGTTTCAATGGCAGCATTTCTTTCGTTAGCTGCTACACGATTCGTATCGATTTTATAATTTACTAAAATAGAATATAAACCTTGTAAACGTATATAATGAGTTGAAATCTCAGGCCAATTGCCATACATATCTAGCAATGCCGATAAAGCTGCATTCTCATTTTTATCATAAACCTTATACAAAGTATCAGGATAAGAATATTTATTAAGAGAAACATAAAAAACTGGTAAGTCTAGGCCAAGTTTTTTCTTCCATGCTAACTTTTGCTCGAACTGTGATACAGATTGAGAACCAACTTCACCACCAGATTGAGAAGCTACTGTCATACGCTCAACTGGATCTCCAGGCGCATTTACAGCCAAGATGAAACCAATCAATGTTATAGCAAACAAAGTTGGAATGAAAATTAATATACGTTTGAAAATATACTTTAACATTATTGAGCTGCTGGTTTAGAAATACCCGACATTAACTTGAAATTATTCATTAATAAACCAGGGCGTTCAACGTACATTTCTTGACCTGTCCAACGTTTATGAATTGCAATACGACGTGTTTGCGCATAAACAAATATATACGGTTGTTCGTCATAAATTTTCTCTTGCAATTTCATTACTAAAGGAACACGCAACGAATCGATTACTTGATACTTAATTGAATCAATTAATGCATCCGTTTCAGTATTACCAAAACCAGGATAATTTGAACCCTTTGATGCCCAAGATTCAGTATGCCAAATTTGGGTAAAATCTTCAGGAACTGAAGCACCTTGCCAAGCAGCCAACATCATATCGTAATCATGATTTTTTGCTAAATCGTAATGAGTACTAAACTCACGTGGAGTTATAATACCATTAACACCAGCCTTTTTCAATGACTCAGAGAAAACTTGTGCCATATCCTTCCAAGCAGATGATGTGTTCATGTAGTTTAACTCAAATTCAAATTTCACTTTTTGACCATCAATCATCTTATCTAAAATATTATCTCCATCTGTATCTTTCCAACCTGCATCAGCTAACATTTTTTTAGCTCCCTCAACATCCAAAGGGATTAATTTTAAATTTTTGTTATACTCAGCTTTGTTAGGAGAAACTGGACCAACAATACGCTTATTCATTCCTTCATTTATAATTTGATTGATTTGATCAATAGGCATTAACATTGCCATTGCTCTACGAACGTTTTTATCAACAAATAATTTTTTATGTTTGATACCATCAGGACGCATATTCATTGCACAATATGAATAGTTGTAAGTATCCATAAATTCGCCATTGTAGTGAGTTGTAAAACCTGGATCTTTTCTTAATTCTAATAATGATTTAACATCCATATAAGCAGAACCATCAAACACTTGATTTTTAAAATCAAGTTTAGTTGAGTTTGCATCTTTATTAATTTTAAAAACGATTTTATCAGGACCTGCAGAAGTGTATAAATCAGCTGGTTGTGTGGCAGTCCAATGGTTAGCCTTTTTAGCTAAAGTAATTGACTGACCATCTTCCCATTTATCAAATTTATAAGGACCAGCACCAACTAAATATTTAGGATCATGACCATTTTTAGAATCGTTGAAAGCTTTACCCCATTCTTTTAAATCGTTGTTAGCGTCAGCTTTAAAAGTAGGATCATTAAATTGTTTGAAGGTATACTTAGCTAATACATTTGAAGGATCGAAAACAGAACGCTGCATAATTGGATAATCAGTAACAAACCAGATGTTTTGTACATACTTGTGATCCATACGAATTGTAAATTTATTTTTATTGGTTGGATCTTGAGTGATTTCTTGAATGTTCTCCAAATAAGGCTTAGCGTGAGGGTTATTAGTTAAAGGACATTTGTTAGCTTTAAATGTAAACATAACATCTTCAAAAGTAATTGGTGTGCCATCATCCCATTTGTAAAAATCTTTAATCTCGTATGTGTAAGATAATTGATCAGCCGAAACTTCAGGCATTGCTTTAGCTAATTGAGGGAAAGCTTCTAAAGTGCGAAAATTTGTATTCAACAAAAACACTTGCGTATACATGTTAATCTCAGTTCTAGACCCTGAGTTACCATTTGTAGGATGCATATCATCAGGCTCACCAATTGTATGGAAAATAAATACATTATCTGATTTCCATGATGGATCAGCCTTTGTAGCATCAGGTATTTTCTTAAATTTATTTGAAGCATTAGTAACATTTACACTGTCATTTCCAGTTATTACTTCTTCTCCACCTCCACCACACGATGAAAAAAATACAATTGTTGCAAGAATTGATGTCGTTTTTAAAAATTGCATATAAATTAATTTTTGTTTTAACGTTAATTTTCCATTAAAAATTGTGAGGCACATTTTATTGCGTAACACCTATTTTAACAGAGCATGCAAAGATAACATTGTATATGAAAACTGGAATTTTTTTAGACAAATATTAAAGAAATCAATAAAATACTTTTTTTACAAAAAGTATTTGGAGATTAAAAAATAAGTATTACCTTTGCATTCCAAATTTTTGAGATCTATTTGAGCACTCTCCGGTGAGGTGCCTGAGAGGCCGAAAGGAACAGTTTGCTAAACTGTCGTACGGGTAACCGTACCGAGGGTTCGAATCCCTCCCTCACCGCAAAATAGATTACCCGAATTTTCGGGATGTAGCGTAGCCCGGTATCGCGCCTCGTTTGGGACGAGGAGGTCGTAGGTTCGAATCCTGCCATCCCGACATAAAAAAGCCGTTAAATCAATGATTTAACGGCTTTTTTGATTCTAAAGGGATTTCTATTTCTTTAATTGTACAGGTTTAACACCACTAGCTACCCAAATAGCTATGAATGTGAAGGCAATACCAATGTAACCCACAATTTCAAAATTATGCAAAGGTTGTTTAGGTTCATTATGAATGATTAAACCTCCTATAATGGTTGAGATTCCGATTGATAATTGCTGCATAGCTGAATTTAAACTCATAAAACCACCTCTAAACTGAGGAACAACAGCTGAAGTTACCATAGCAGAACTTGGAATCATACGGCCACCTGAAAACACAAAAAACATAGTTGTGATACATAAGAAATATGCCAAATTCATTGGAGCCTCAAAATGTGGAATCATATAAACAGGGATTAAAGCCAAGATGCTTAATGTGGTGTAAACTTTAAATCGACCAAATTTATCTGCTAATTTTCCAAACAACGGAGAAGTAAAAGTACTAGCAACACCTCCAACAACGTACAACCAAATAATTTCCGTTTTCATATCCATCCCTAAATTAAAAGTATAAAATGGAGTCATGAAAGGTATGATAGCGAAATGAGCGTAAACCATACACATGCTTAACAATAGAGCTCTTACTTGATTAAAATCAGAAAAAATATTTTTGTATAAATCCATCGGCTTGGCGGCTCTTGCTTTTTCTATGTGTGACGTAATTGGTGGAATTAAAAAGATAATTGCAAAAACAACAAAGAAACCAACACCAACAATAAAATAAAAAGGAGCATGCCATGAGAAAATTTCGGACAAATAAATACCTAATGGCACTCCACCAACAGATGCTAGAGCAAAACCCGACATTAAAATTCCCATTCCTTGAGCTCTTTTCTCTAAAGGAATTACGTCACCAACAATCGATAATATTACAGCTCCAGCAACCCCACCAAACATGCCAGCAAAAATCCTAGCACCAATTAAAAATCCATAATTTGGAGCGAATGCGCAAGCAGCAGTACCAATTAGGAAACCTAAATATAGTATCAACAACGCCTTTTTTCTATCCAACTTATCTACCCAAAAAGTTGCGGCAATAGCCGAAATAAATGCAGATATACCATAGCTACCCACCAAAAAGCCAAACTGTTGTGTGTTTATTGTTAAAGATTTTTGCAAAGCTGGTGCCATAGGCATCATTACCATACTATCCAAAATATGTGTAAACTGAACTGCCGCAAGAGTTAGTAATATTGTTAGTTGTTTTTTATTCATAATTTAATTTATGCTGATTTTAATTCTAGAACTGTAATTTCTGGCCAAATTCCTAAACGACCAGGATACGCCAAAAATCCTAATCCACGGTTCACATATAAATATTGATTTTTTTCTTTGTAAAGACCCGCCCAATTTTTATACATTAAACTTGCAGGGCTCCATTTTATAAAACCAGGTATTTCTATCCCAAACTGAAAACCGTGAGTATGACCTGATAAAGTTAAATCGATATCCTTGTAATCATTAACAATTTCCGAATCCCAGTGAGAAGGATCATGTGATAATAAAATTTTAAACGGAATTTCCTTCATGCCATCATAGGTGCTTACCATGTTTCCGTAGGTTTTAAAACGCTTATGAGAACTTTTATTTTCAATACCTAATAAAGCAATTTTCTTACCGTTACGTTCGAAAACCCTATTTTCATTCAACAATAAATCCCAGCCAGCAGCTTTATGAACTCCTTTTAAACGCTCAAGATTAGCTCGCTTTGCATCAGGATTTTCACTAAATGGCAAATGATAATCACCGTAATCGTGATTTCCTAAAATAGAATAAACACCTAAAGGAGCTTTAAGTTTTGCAAAAGTGCTTTCAAAGCCTTCAGTTTCACCTGCTTCATTGTTTACCAAATCGCCTGTAAAAACAATGAGATCCGCATTCTCCTTCATTATTAAATCAAATGCATGTTCAAGTGAATCGGTTGTAGGAAAACTTCCTACGTGCATATCACTAATTTGCAAAACCTTTAAACCATCAAACTCGGGAGGTAGGTTTGGGAAATTAATTTTGCTACGATGAACTTTGTATTTGTAACCGCCTTTCAAAATACCATAAGCCATGCCCAAACCAAGAAAAGTAGTTACTCCAACTGCCGCATAGCTAAAAAATTTGAGTCGTGTTATCTTCTTTACGCCATCTTCTGCAACGGAATCAGACGATTGAAATTTTGAGATGATAAAACGGAATAAACGTATAATATCATCCATCAATAAAAAAGACACTCCTATTAGCTTTACTAAAATACTCACTAGGAAAAACCCGAAAAAATAAATTCGAATCCAGCGCGGCCAAGTGGTCCAATCGGTTATCATTGCTGCTATTACCGTTAGAAGCATAATAGCTGTAATTCCCCAGTAAACACATTTAATGATAAGTCGTTTATTTATGGAATAATCTTTGGTAATTAAAGCTACGGCCTGATAAAAATAATACTCAAGCGCCAAATAAAGCAATAAAGGGATTAATAAACGTAGAAACATTTTATATAAATATTATTTTAAATTTGTTGTTAATTCCAGATGATTAAAAGAATCAATATAGTTTTGTTACTTATCCTATTATTTCAATGGAATGCTTATGCTTTTAAAGGCTACAAAATTACAGTTAAAATCAATAACTTTAAGGAAAACGCTTGTTATTTTGGGCATTATTATGGTGGGCAAAAATTGCTTATCGATACGCTAAAATTAAATACGAAAGGCGAAGGTGTTTTAAAATCCTTGGATGAAACTACTGGTGGAATGTATTTTATTGGTTTCTCGGACGGTTCATTATTAAATTTACTAATACCTGATTTAGCAAATAGCGTATTTGAAGTTAAAATAGATTACGCAAATCTTATTGCCAAAAGTGAGATTTTAACAAATAGTGCCGCTCAACAATATCTAAATTATGAAAAAAGAATTAATGCTTATTCACTTGCTATTCAAAATTATGATAAAAGAATAAAACTTAATACTGAACTTCAAAATAAAGATTCGGTAGAATACTTAAACAACAGGAAGCAATGGGTAATTGACGAAATTGAGTATTACAAAAAAACAATTCTTCAAAGTAAAACTAGCAATGAATTTTTAATTAAGCTACTTAAAGCCGAAAGTGTAAATGAATTTCCTAACAAAGATACCAAAGACCCGCAGTTAATTAAAGCAAAGGAACTCTACAACAAGTACAAGTACTTTGAAAAAGTTGATTTTTCGGATACACGTTTAGTTAACACAGAAATTCTGAATAACAAGTACATTGACTATTTACAAAAGTATAACTATAACAATGCAGACTCAATTAACAGAAGTATTGATTTTATTTTAAAAAAGGCAAAACAAAACAATGAACATTATAAACAAGCAGTTACTTGCATTGGCAACATTTGCCTAACGGATACTAATATTTTATTAGAAGAAGGTTTTGTTTATTTAACCGAGAAATACATTTTGAAACCAAATGTTACTTGGTTAACAGAAATCGAAAAAAAGAAAATTAATGAGCAAAGTTCATTACTTAAAAATTTATTAATTCACTCAAAACCGCCAGCATTAAAGCTTTTTAACAAAGATGAGAAAAGTGTTTCGATACTTGAAGGCACAAAAAAATATACCGTTTTGTTTTTCTATAGTCCAGATTGCGATCATTGCAAAGAGCAAATTCCTTATTTAAAAGATTGGTATGTTAAAAACAAAGAAAAAGATATTGAAGTAATAGCTATTAGTGTTTGGCCCGACGAAGATAAATTCATTAATTTTACTCAAGAACAATTACCTGACTTTACCAATGTATACGACCCTGACAATAAAAGCTACATGCTATATTATTACATGATTACAAGCACTCCGCAACTCTATATTTTAGATAAAGACAAAAAAATAATTTTAAAGAAATTAAAAACACAAGATTTACAAAGAAAATGGACAGATTTTTTAAACCGCAATTAAATACATTAATAATAATTTGCTTTTTGATATGTTTTACTTCAAAAGCTCAAACAAGTAAAACTCCAATCAACGATTTTTCAGTGGTTCTGCATGAAGAGACTTTAAATAAAGTTTTTACAGCAATTGGTGATATAAAGGGAAGTAGTGATTTTGAAGTAATGTTAATTAAAGGCAAGTACTATTGGACAGTTCAAAAAGCAAGAATTGCAATACGTCCAGATAGTTCACAATTTTATTGTGATGCATTGGTAGAAGTTGGTTCAATAAAGTACAAAACTCCTGTTAAAGGAGATGTAAAGATAACTTACGATCAAAAGAAAAATGAAATAGCAATTAAAATTACACGTGCAATTTTTGAATTGTATACAACCATATTCGGAAAAAAAATTCATATTAAAGATATTGATATAGCTGATAATTTTAAGGATCCATTTATTTTTGAAGGACCAGCAACCATGGGAACTGATTTTGAATTTATGATGCCAGATAGTACAATGAAAAAAATTTACATGCAACCGTCTACATGCACCATGGAAATACAACACAAACAAATTGTAACACAGTGCGAAGTAGCAGTGCAAGACAAACCTTTTAAACCTGCAACACCTGCACCAACTCCTAAAAAAGATGCGGTTGTTACTCCAGCAGCGGGAACAACGCCAGAAAAGAAAAAGTAGTATGTGATTTTATAACAATATAATTTTTTCTACTGACGTTAATCAAATAAAACTAAATCATGAAAAAATTAATTGTTTTAACAATCTGTATAATTAGCTTACAAACGTATGCTCAAAAAAAAGATTCGACTTATTTTAGAAAGAATGAAATTGGACTCAACACTTTACCGATTATAACCTTTCTTGCAGGCTATATAGGCGGTGATGCCACTAATTTTAACTTACAGTATCGACGGTTCATAAATTCAAAAAACACACTAAGAACATCAATTAATTCAGCCCCATATCAAAATGCTGGGTTTTCTTAAACCAAAAAAATTGAATATATAAACGATTCAATCTATACCAATTCATTTAATTCTGATAATAAGCAAGCAAAGTATAAATTTAATATTGGTTACGAACACATTTTTGGGACAAAAAAACTTAAACATGCAGTTGGTTTGGATTTATATCACTTTCGGCAATTGCAAAATTTTAATAAAGTTGTTTGGACATTTATAGATACAGTTTACAAGGCAAATGGAAATTACGACACTAACGTATGGATTGATTCCGATAGCACTCATTTATCAACCCATACAACATACAAATACAGAGGTATTGGATTAATGCCATTTTACAGTTTACGATATGAAATATCAAAACATTGGACAATAACAGGAACTATATCTGTTAAATTTGAATGGGCAAATAAGTACGAATATTCATTTCAAGAATCTTATAAACACAATATAAATTCATCTTCAAGTCGAAAAAACGAATATTGGAATCGAACAAGAGTTTCCAGTTTTGAATTCAACTCAATACTAACAGATTTGGGCTTATTCTATCGTTTCTGACCTACTTGAAAAATAAACCATAAAAGACAAAAAACATTGAAGAAATTAGATAGCAACGCATTTATGTCTTTTATGGTCTATTATAAACTACTGAACTTTCAATTTAAAAATTACATCAACATCAGTTTCGCCCGGTGTTATAGTTCCGTTTTTAACACCAGGTTGATGTTTCAAAATTATTTGCATTGTTTCTAGCGCTGAAGTTGCACTTGTAGTTTTCCACTTAGATTGCAAGCCCAGTGGCAATGGTGTTGGTGTATTTGTATCCAAATCAGTAATAGTTACAGAAGTATTAGCATTAGTACTTGGAGTATAAAAAAACATGTGATCGTTAGCTTCTGCTAATACTTCATTTGAAATAGTATCAACTGGATTCTTACTTTCATCTAACAATAAAACTTGTGTTAAATAAGTTGTATTTGGAGATAAAGAAATTGTATCGAAATTTGTTGGCGCATTCCCTCCTGCTCCATCCACATCTCTAAACATAAATGATTTAACATTTGATGTGTTTGCTGAATCGGTTAAAATTAATTTAACCGTTGTAATTAGTTCTGTTTCATTTGGTTGAACGGGGTTATTTGGCTCTGGCTCGTTCTTATCTTTTTTACAAGCTGTTAATAATAAAACGCCGCTAGCAATTGTTAATAGTACTTTTTTAGTTGTTGTCATTTTAATTTTGTTTAATTTTTGTTATTATGTGAATAAAAAATAATTGGAACTGTTATACGCAATTGAACATTTCTTCCAATTGCATCGGTGTAATACCTAAATCTATCAAGGTAATCACGGTAACTTGTGTTTAATAAATTATTGATTCCAATTCCAAAATCAATACTTTGTTTTTTTATTTGAACTGTTGTGGCAAAATCGATGTTTACTAAAAAATAGGCATTAGGAGGCGGAACAAAATCGAGATTAGCTGGAACTCGCCATTGCTTATTGACAAATGTTGCCCCTAATGAAAGTTTAGGCTTTTTAAAATATTCACCATTCTTCATTTTTATAGCCCCGCCTAAATCCAATCTATCAGCAGGCATATAAATTAGAAACTCCTTTGTATCTCTATTCTTAGCTCTAATCATTAGTACTTTAAAGTTTAATGCAAATGTTTTATTTAGACTTACATCACCCTTAGCATCAAAACCTAACATACCCACATTAGCTTGTTTGTAGTTAAATACTGGAAACGCTCCTTTAATTGTAAGTTCAGGTGCACTACCGGGCATTTGACAAATAAAATTATTGAAGTAGTTATAATACAAGGAAGTCTCGATGTTCAAAAATCTTGGCTTATACAACAAAGTAGCAATTGAATTTAAACATCTTTCTGTTTTCAAATTCGCATCGCCCCGCTCAATTGAACCAGCACCATGATGCAAACCATTTGAATATAATTCATTAACAGCAGGCGCTCTCCAAGCTGAACCAACATTTAACAACACATTTAAGTTTGTATCTAACTTAAGAACACTACCTAAATTCCAGCTCACATTTTTAAACTTCAAAAATGGATTTTGTAAAACATTATTCTTATAAAACCAAGATTCTAAATACTTTTCATCATATCTAACACCAGCTTCCAGCTCATATTTAACTTTAACAAAACGTTCCATTGCAAAAACACCCCAAGTATTATTCCTATAATTCGGGATAAAGAACCTTCCCAAATAAACATTTTCTTGATTCATAAAGGATGCTCCAGCTTTACCCACAAACGAATTAATATTATCGTGTTCGTACAACAAATCAACCGTTTTAGATGTAATGCGATAATCTAATTCAGGTTTATTCAAAGCAGCTAGCGAATCATTTAAAGGACCATGCTTATCAAATTCATTACGAATATTATGTTGCCAGGCTGCTTGCAAAGTTAGTCGATGATTAAGTGCCAAATGATAATGCGCTTTAGCTTTTACCAATTCATGATTCACTTTTTGCATAGGTCGCCCTAAATCATAAGTAAAAAATTTAATCGTGTCTATTGGTTGGCTTGCTTGAAAAGCATTTTGTAAATCGGTTAAATTTCCAATGTGTGCCCCTGAAAAAATTCCAATCTTAGTATTAAACTGCGAATAAAAAACTTCAGTATACCATTTACGCTTTTTAAAACGCATAGCATATGAAAAATTTTGTTCTTCATACCCTGTGTTTTTTAAAAAATAGTTTGGAGCATTTACATTACCACCTTTCTTAACTGTGCCTTGCAAGCGCCAAGAAAAAGATTTCAAAAACGGAAAACAACCTTGCACAATTCCAGAAGCTGTGCCTGCCCTACCATTACTAAAACCAACTAAATTAGCTTCGCCTGTTACACCCACTGTATCGGGTAAATCTTCCGGTTCAACTAAAATAACACCTGCAAGCGCATCACTTCCATACCTAACTGACGAAGCACCTTTTATAACACTTAACTTCTTTGCTACAAACAAATCAATTTCTGGAGCATGTTCGTTTCCCCATTGCTGCCCTTCTTGTCGTATCCCATTGTTTAAAATTAAGACCCTATAACCTTGCAAACCATGTATCATAGGCTTAGAAATACTTGAACCATTTGTTAAGGTAGTTACGCCGTTTGCATTTTTTAGAGCATCAGCTAAACTTTTACCTTTTGATTGATTCATCTCCTCATCCGTTAAAGTACTTTGCGTTTGTGTGCTTTGCTGTTCAACGTGTTTCTCAACTTTCTCTGCCCCTTCTAATTCATGGTATTTTGAACTCATTAAAATCTTAACGTTTTCATTACCATTTATAGATATTACAACAACGGTATCTTCATTTCCAAGATGTGTAATCTGAATTTTATAATCTCCTTTGCATAAATTCTTAAATCTAACAACACCGTTTTCGTTGGTTTGTTCCACACGATTATCATTCAGTAATACTACCGAAGAATAAGAGCATGGGAGCTTATCCACCTCATCGATTACAGTTAAACTCAATTGATAATTACAATCTTGCCCCAATAAATTAGAACACATTGCAATCAATACGATTACAAAAATTTTATACATAAAATAATACTAGGATTTTGAAATGCCGAAACATTCAAATAAAAAAACTAAACACAAAAAGAAGATGAAGCGGGAGGACCGCGCGTGCTTAATTTAATTAAAGTACTGTAAGAATATTGGTTTACTTTTATTACATAATCTCTTTGTATAAAAAAAGAAATATTTTCGGGGGCATTAACTTTGTAAGCCGAATGATAAACAGGTGTTTCATGCTTTAAGAAATCGCAATGAATTTGTTCGCTATCAAAATGCACACCTTTGTGGCCGTGTGTTTCGCAATAATTAGATTCAGTATCATGGTGATCTGCAAAACCATGAATATAATCAGGAGGACAAGCGCTGAACAATAGCACAAGCAACATAAATATATTTATAATTTGTCGAATCATTTTTTCACTTCTGGAACGGGATCATAACCACTACCACCCCAAGGATTACATCTGCATATACGTTTAAAACCTAAAAAACTACCCTTGCATGTTCCGTGCGATTCAATAGCTTGAATTGTGTATGTTGAACAAGAAGGTGAGTAACGACAAGAAGGCATTAAATAAGGAGAAATACAGTACTGATAAAATTTAACAAACAATATAGGTATAAATTTTAACATTTGTATTTGTTGTTTTACTAATAAAATATTGCAGGAACTTCGAGGTTTAAAACCTTTTTTGCATTCAATTTCACATAACTTGTGTGTTTGGAACGCGGCTCAACCTTATCAATTTGTTTAAAAGGAATAAAATCTAAAATAAATTTAAAAATTGTGTAGTATCCCGGAGTTTCAAACTTAGCCGCATCTTCATCTTCGTTAGGACTAATGTTATAATCTTCTGAAGCATTAAATGGTTTAGCTATAATACCTTTGTTTTGGCCTAATATAGAGCGAATATAAGTTTTTGGTAACGCCACATAAATAAAGGCGAACAATAACACAAAACTAAACCCTATTCTAAGTTTTTTACTCATTTTACACTACAAATGTATAGCATTTGAAAAGCAAAAGCAAGTTTTGAAGCTAATTTATTGATTTTTAACAGTTAAGAGTTTCATTTCCCCCTAACTTAGCTTATACCTCTGAAGATTAAAAAACTTCACTTAACAAACATAAGAAATTAAGGGGGTTAGCTATCAGTGATAATCAGCTTTTGCTGCGCAATAAGGTTATTATTCTCCCATATTTGAATAAAGTACAAGCCATTTGCAAAACTATCTCTTTTTAATACAAACGATTCGCCGTTTATATTTTCTAGTTGCTTCACCATTTGTCCATAGCAATTCATAAAAGTTATGGTTGCGTTGTTAAATACTTTTTCAGGTTTCAAAACTGTTTGTGACGAAAAAGGATTTGGGGAAATTCCAATTTCATTACTTTCAATCTCCGATAAACCAATAAGTCCACAAGCCCCTGAGTTACTAACTAATGAATAATCATAGACTACTGGGGAGCAAGATTGAGTAATTGTAATTGTTCCACTTCCTGTATTATTCAACGTTACTGTTGCTGGGTTGCAGATTACAGAAATGTCTTGCGAAGATGCATTATTTATTATACAACCAGGCTTAGCGTATACATTATCACCAGCCGAGTTGATAATATTTACTGTAACATTACTCTCGCAAACATAATTATCGCCTTGAGATGAAGCTATGGTCACAGTTAGTCCACTACAAATCCAATAGTTAGTTCCGATACCATTTATTGTTGTATTGCTTGTAATTTGCGTGAAGCCGATAGGATAAATTGGGAGTGTGCACTGAGCTTGTCCTTTACAACAACCAAAAATTATTAAAAATAGTACTAGTGCCTTTTTCATTGGTTTAAATTTAAGTACTTACATTTTAATTCAAATATTCACTATCCATTAA
The DNA here is from genome assembly GCA_964603125.1 of uncultured Flavobacteriaceae bacterium. Taxonomy (GTDB): domain Bacteria; phylum Bacteroidota; class Bacteroidia; order B-17B0; family Aurantibacillaceae; genus CAZRUA01. The sequence continues at coordinate 26,487 of CAZRUA010000029.1, forward strand.
AATTACAACATCACTGTAAAACAAATATAATCAATTCTACACAATAATAATCTCAGTAAGCTAACTCAAAATTCACTAAGCACGAGACTAATTTCATCCACCGGATTATTCCACTAATTTCATCCACTGGATTACTCCACTAATTTCATCCACCGGATGAAATTAGTCCTCCAAACTATAAATGACTAAGCCGCTTCGCATTTTAGGTTCAACCCAAGTTGATTTTGGCGGCATAATATTATTTGTATCGGCAATCCATTTTAAGTGCTCCATGGTTACTGGATACAAACCAAAAGCACAAGCAGCCTTGCCTTCATCAACATTTTTCTTTAGTTCTTCGGCTCCTTTAATTCCAGGTACAAAACCAATTCGCTTATCGGTTTTTAAATCATTAATGTTTAGTATCGGAGATAAAATATGTTGCGTTAAAATTTGTGCATCCAAGCTTCCAACTGGATCTTCGGTAAAATAAGTTCCTTGCTTTGCTAATAAAGAATACCATTTACCACTTAGATACATGCTTATTTCATGCTTTTCCTGTGGTTTATAAATAGATTCCTTTTGTTCCTTCACCGTAAATTTCAAAGAAATTTTTTTAATAAACTCCTTATCTGTAAATCCATTTAAATCGCGCACAACACGATTATAATCGTAAATTCTTAATTGCGTTTCTGGAAAGAAAACACCCAAATAAAAATTAAACGCTTCTTCGCCTGTATAACTTTTACGAGTTGAACGCCGTATTTTACCTAGTAATGCGGAAGATGCACTTCTATGATGACCATCTGCAATATAAATAGAAGGTATGTTTGAAAATTGTTTTGCTATCGTTTGTACTTCTTTTTTATCAGAAACAATCCATAAGGAATGACGAACTTTATCTGTTGTAGAAAAATCGTAATCAGGACGAGAAGCAACATGCTTATTAGTAATGGTATCGATTACCTCATCATTTGGATAACAAAATAAAACAGGCTCGGCATTAAACTCGCATACTTCAAGATAATCCTTTAATTTTTCTTCTCGAACTGTTAAAGTTTGCTCATGCACTTTTATTACACCGTTTAAATAATCATCAATACTTGTACAAGCAATAATTCCTATATAAGTATTTGTTTCCTTTACTTGACGGTAAATGTAATAACATGGACTTTCATCTCGTAAAAATATTTTTTCCTTAACAAAAGATTTGAAACGATTTTTAACTTTCGCTAAACGCTCGCGCGAACCCGGTTTAGTTTTTACACCGTCTCCAAAGTCAGGATTAATAACATGTAAAAAAGAATAAGGATTTCCTCCCAACTTATCTTTTAATTCCGCAGGATTGTAGCCATCAACACTTCTAGAAGCAACAAGATGCACCTTGTCGTTTTCTGGACGTATTGCTCTAAACGGAATTACTTTTGCCATTTTTTTTCCTTTATTGGTCTAGTTCTTAGCTGCGCCGGAACTGACTATTAAATAATTTATTATTTCAAAGCGTCAATTAACTTTTCAGCTAACTCTACTCCTATTCTTTCTTGAGCTTCGTTAGTTGCTGCACCAATATGAGGAGTTAACGAAATACGTGGGTTCTTTAAAATTGCTTCGCTTGGGCGAGGTTCATTCTCAAATACATCCAATGCTGCATGCATAACATGTCCTGAGTTTAAATACTCCAACAAATCATCTTCATTGATAACACCCCCACGAGCAGTATTTACTAAGCAAACACCTTTTTTCATAGTTGCTAGTTGAGCATTACCAATCAGTTTGCCTCCTGGAACGTGGAATGTAATATAATCTGAATTTTTCAAAACCTCATCTAAACCAATTGTTGCAATCTTAACTGAAACCTTTTGAGTTCCATTAATTGTTAACACAACTTCAGCCTCATTTACATAGGGGTCGAAAGCCAAAACTTTCATTCCACAACCTAAAGCAATTTTGGCTACAGTTTGTCCAATACGACCAAAACCAACAATACCAATTGTTTTACCGTTTAATTCAACACCTTTTGCGTATTTCTTTTTAAGTTCCTCAAATTTTTCGGAACCAGAGTTTGGCATAAATCTGTTACTATCATAAATAAAACGACTCATCGCAAAAATATGTGCCATAACAAGTTCGGCAACAGAATTAGATGATGCAGCAGGTGTATTAATAACATTTATTCCTTTGGAACGAGCATAGTCCACATCAATGTTATCCATACCAACACCTCCACGACCAATCACTTTTAAATTTGGACAAGCATCGATAATATCTTTACGGACCTTAGTTGCACTGCGCACAGTTAAGGCAGCGTATTGCTTTGCATTCAATTCCTCTATAAGATTTTCTTGAGCCACTTTTTCTGTAACAACAGTAAAACCAGCTTTTTCAAGTAATTGTTTTCCTATTTCATCGATGCCGTCGTTGGCAAGTATTTTTTTTGACATTATATTCTATTTATGTTTTTCAGTTCTTAACTAAGTCCGAACTGACAGTTAACACTATTTGTTCGTACTCTAACTTTTCGTGTTATGCAAATTTCTTTTCAAAAGCTTGCATTACTTCAACCAATGCATTTACACTCTCTAATGGTAAAGCATTGTATAATGAAGCACGGTAGCCACCTACATCTCTATGACCTCGAATACCACTAATATTAGCTTCCTTCCACATTTTATCAAACTCAGGTTCTAATTCAGGCTTGTTGGTTAAGAAACAAACATTCATATTACTTCTATCTTCAACTGCAGTAGTGCCATAAAACAAAGAGTTTCTATCAATTTCATTGTAAAGTGCATCAGCCTTTTGTTGGTTTACTTTTTCTATCCAAGCGATACCACCGTTTTTCTTTAACCATTGCATAGTTAAAAGCGTTACATAAATTGGAAACACAGGAGGTGTATTATACATACTCTCACCTTTGATGTGCACACTGTAATCCAACATACTTAGCATTTTACGACCTGTTTTGCCCAATACATCCTTACGCACCATTACCATTGTGCTGCCGGCTGGCCCCATATTTTTTTGAGCACCTGCATATATTAAAGCAAAATCATTTGCATTTACTTTACGGCTAAAAATATCTGAACTCATATCACAAACCATTGGAATTGGCGATTTTGGAAACTCCTTCATTTGAGTTCCGTAAATTGTATTATTAGATGTTATGTGCAAATAATCAGCATCTGTTGGAATCGTGTATCCTTTTGGAACATAAGAAAACTTTTTATCCTCGCTTGATGCGATAACATTTACATTGCCGATAATTTTAGCTTCTTTAATAGCTTTGCTAGCCCACACACCTGTGCTTACATACGCAGCTGTGCCATTTTCGCGAAGTAAGTTATAAGGCACCATAGCAAACTGTAAGCTTGCACCACCACCTAAGTACATTACTTCATACTCATCACCAACCTCAAATAATTCTTTCACCAAACTGCGCGCCTCATCCATCACCTTTTCATAGTTTTTACTACGATGAGAGATTTCTAAAAGCGATAAATTAAGATTATCGAAATTAATACAAGCCTCAGATGCTTGTTGCAATACTTCTTGAGGCAAAATACCAGGACCGGCACTGAAATTATGAACTTTTGACATAGGATTAAATTTGAGGTTGAAATTACAATTAATATTTATTTCTCCGTTTGTTTTACCCCAACTTTAATCAAAATAATAATATAAATTCCTTTATAACAGACTTACCTTCAAACCTGTATTGTTCCAAACTAATATTTATAAACCTTTTGCCATTTTTATCCAGAAGTCCCATTTTTACGGTACACTTTCCATTTGGAGGAGAATTTACCCCGTTATACCCTCTACTACTATCCCTAAATTTATAATTACCGTTCCATTTATGAGCTTTCCATGTGCTTCCTAAGGTATTAACCGAATCCTTTGCACTAACAACTCCTTTATAATCAAGCACACAACCATTTAAAACAATTGGTCCGTTTAAGCCTATTTTGCATCTATTTAAGAAACTAAGTTTACCCGACGATTCAATCTCAATTTGTTTACCATCATTGAAGAATTTGAGCTTTTCATTACCCGTAGCAATTAGTTTAGGCACCCTTAGCTCACTTAACATTAGGTTGTATTCGGCTTCTGTAATCCCAAGCAAAGGATTATAAGGTAATTCACCCCCATTTTTATTAACTTTAATACTAGCCGCAAACCAATCCTTGTTTGATAAACATGCAGAATCAAATCGATGTAGAATGCTTAACGTTTTCTGGCTAATTGCAAAACTATCCAGCACCTCAGCATTAACTGCATTATCAAATAGTAAGTTACCTATATCTTCCTCTCTATTGCCTGTAATTTCAAATTTATCAGGCTTTTTGCGCAAATCGCAAGAACTAAAAATCAAAATAAGTATTGATATGAGGCAAATTGTTTTTTTCATGGATAAAAAATTACAAAGTAAATTTAGCATAATTTTATTTATAGCGAATTTAGTTACTAGTAAGCATAATGCGTTTTATAAAAAATTCATAGTTATACTTTAATCTCATCTATAATACTATAAGAACTTTTATTAGTCCGTTTTTCTGACACAAAGTGCTTTACAAACAAAATCCATCAGAAACTGAAGAAAATAGCAAGTGAAATTTAGACTGGTTTAATTAACAACTATTTTAACTACAGCTTCGCTTTTACTCGAGATAGATTTAACAAAATAAATCCCTGTTGCAAAATTTTGCATATCTATTACAACAGATGCTTGCTTTGTATTATAAGCTCCCAGGTTCTTAACCTCATTACCAATACCATCATATACTGTATAACTAACTTTCGTTATATCATCAAAAGTTTGATTCAACAAAAATTGATTTTGACTAATTGTGTTAATTTGAATCCCTGTATTAGAAAAATGTTCATTCAATGAAACCATGTTTGCAATTACATAAACTACTTTTGTAACAGTATCAATACAACCATCGTTACTTTGAGCGATTAATGATACATTATATATTCCAGGAGCTTCATATATATAATTTGCATCGCCTACTGAGCTTGTATTCCCATCACCAAAATCCCAAATATAACTTGTTGCATTTTGCGAATTATTCACAAAATTAATTTGCCCATTTGCGCTTAATCCTCCTGTAAAATAAACTGTATCCACACTGCTAAATGATGCATTGGGTAATTGAATTGGATTAATCCAGTAGTCAACATTTGCATTATCGCACATGCCAACTGTATTAATTTGCAGTGAATACATTCCAGCTGAAAGATTATTTATAGTATCGGATGAAGTAACATTTAAATTACTTTCAATTAATTGATTATTACTATCATACCAGTAATAATTCCAAGGGCCATTGTTTGCGCCGCTTGCTATAATACTTGCTGAATGAATATTATCACAACTAAGAGCTGTTTGACTTGAATTAACATTTAGAGGATTAATAGTTATAGTTAAAATAAATCTTGCTTCTTGAGTAGTATCTGATAAAAAGAACAAGTAATCACTAGATTTTAAATCAGTTGTAATGGATGTATGTTTATCATACAAATTAATACATGCGCCAGGAGGAAAAGAACCTATGTTTGAAGTAGAAATAACATAGTTTCCGGAAAATCCAGTTTTAACAAGCACTGGTATTGAAACATTACCACCAAGTGGTGCTATGGCGCTAATTTGAAAATCAATTGTATCATACATTAACGCTATAGTTGGCACACTTAAATTACCAGGAGCTAATTTAAAAGCATCAAACTCTGAATCAAAACCATCATTAGCTCCATTTTGCAGATACAAAACTGTTTCATCCGTGTAAAATGCATTTGCATCTGTTAAATGTAAACGCATTAATGCTTGCGGCACAGAGGTTATTTGCGCATTAGGAATTTGACGCAGAAATGTTGGGTTTCCAGCTGCTTTTATTGCCTCAGTTGCACTAAGCGAAGTTGCCCCTGTTGAATGAACATAAAATGCTTGAGACATTGGTATTGTATCACCAATACCTCCTGCCCCAACAGCAGGACTACTAATACCATTTACATAAGAAGCATGTGCGCCAGCTCCACCATTTAAATCAGCATTATAAACGTAAATTGCATTATCAATTCCGGTTGTTGAACCTTTTAATAAACTCCACTTTATTGGTGATGGATATGGATTAGAGATTAAATTCCAACCGTCTTCATTTGGCAACCCACTGTTAGTATAACTAATTGGTATGGTTTTATTAAATTTTGTAACAGTTCCCGTAACATCCAAATTTAAATTATTGGTTGTTATGGTTCCGTCCCCCAAATACACCCAGTATCCAACTCCAGGAATAATTGGATCATTAATAGTATTTATAGCTGTATAGGATGCTGCATCTTCAAACTGTCCGGCAGGAGATTCATTGTAACTATATATAGATAAAAAACCACCCGCTGTTCCATCTGGGCAAGTTGCACAACTAATTGGAATGTTATCATCCCAAGCTGAAAACGTTAACGCGGATGACATTGGTGTTCCAATCAGAGCCCAACCTGTATAACCACCTGGGGCAAATCGCTGAGCGGTTACATTACCTGTAATATCTCCTGTGCCTGTAATTTGCCCAATCCTTCCTGTAGCTGCAGCGGAAGATAGTAATGTAAAGACTTTTGAATTGGTATTAAACACACCGTTATTTAAACTAAGCGTGCCAATCATATTTTCATTTTGATTTAAGATTGCACCTGCATTATTATTCAAAGTTAGATTATAAAAATTCGTAACGCTAGTTCCGCCAATACTTTGATTTGTTGTACCATTTAACAAAATTGTCCCTGAACGAGTAGTTAAGGTTCCACTATTTACAAAATTGCCTTTTACTGTTAATTGATAATTAGAAGTGCTTACATCAACAACACTCCCTGTAATTGTGAAATTACCATTAGCGGTAATTGCGCTATTGAATAATTTTGAACCTGCACCATTAAAAATTAAATTATTAAAAGTTTCGCCGCCTGATTTAAAAAGAGTTTGACTTGTAGAGCCTGAAAATGTGGTTGTTCCGGTTCCTGGTGTAAAAACTCCACCATTATTAGTCCAGTTTCCTCCTAAAGTAATATCCAAATTATTTGCATTTAAATTGCCTGCTGTAATTGTAACATCCTTAATAACATTTAACGAATTGGTTAAAAGTTGTGCGGTTGCGTTAGCATTAAACACTTTTAAATTACCAACAGGGAAACTTGAATTAATTGTAATTACTTCAGCTACAGTTGGAGTTGCTGTGTTTCCAATTTGCAAGGTTCCTCCGGTAACAGTTCCGCTTGAAGCACCCGTATTTACAAATCCCAAATTAGAAGCTCCCCCTCCTTTCCTCACAATAATAATATTCCCTCCAGTCATATTAAATTGTGAACCCGTACCAGCAATTTGGAAAGGAGCAATTGTTGTGCTTGTAGAACCAACCGATGGAACAATAATATTTCCATTACTAATACTTACTTTTGAAAGATTATTAATTCCAATTGCATAATACTTACCCGCAATATTCAACGTACCATTTGAAACCGTAACATATCCTCCGTTTGAAAGTAAATCCTCATCAGCAGCATCGCCAACATTCATTGTGCCGTTAGACAAAGTAATGTTGCCAAAGATAGTTAGTTGAGCTCCAAAACTCATACTAGAAGATGCTGAGTTTAACCAAAGTCCACAAGAATTAGCCAAAGTAGATGCTGCTGTAAAAGGTGTTATGGTTGAAGCTCCTGATGTTGACAATTTAAAAGTACCATTGGTCAACGTTAAAAAATTTGCTGGAGCAACAAATGAAGGAGTTGTAAACTCTAAAGTATTATTAATTGATGTTCCTAAGTTTTGAGTGATTAAATTAAAAGTACTAGTTGCCCCTGTTCCAGATACAGTGATATTTCCAGACTTTTGAAATGTGACATTACATAAACTATTAGCATCAGTGGCAAAATTTAAAGTACCATTATTTATAACATTATTTTTTATTGCAATAGTGTGCGTAATATTTGACGCTGTGTTCACTCTGAAACTAGAGCCTGTGTTAATTGTTATTGTACCACCTATATTTATCGCGCGCGCTGTATTATTATTACCTATCGACAAAACACTAGCTGCTGTAACACCAACAATTAAATTATTACATACAGCATTTACATCTATCGTAACTGTGTGTCCGTTAGATATCGTAACATTATCACTTGCAGTGGGCACACCATTAGGCGTCCAA
>CAZRUA010000030.1:0-34628 GCA_964603125.1 uncultured Flavobacteriaceae bacterium
CAAACGATACGGCGCGACCGGCAGGACCGCTGGAACAGCAGCTGGAGTTTCAATTTGTCCAAATAACTCAACAACATTAAGTGCAAGCGGACCAAGTGGAACTTATAACTGGTATTCAGTTAGTACTGGAGGTACAACATTGCAAACAGGAACAAGTTATACAACGCCTTCTTTGAGTGCAAATACAACATATTACGTGGAAGTTACAAGTGGTGCTGGCTGTCCAAGTCCTAGAACGCCAGTTACAGTTACAATGAATCCAGTTCCTGTGGCGCCAACAGCAGCAGCAGCTAGTATTTGTTCAGGTAACACAGCTACATTAACTGCAACTGCGCCAGGTGGTACATACAATTGGTACACAGTTAGTACAGGTGGTTCAAGTATTCAAACGGGTGCAAGTTATACAACTCCTTCTCTAAGTTCAACTACTACTTATTATGTTGAATCATTGAATGGATCAGGTTGTACAGGACCACGTCAAGCAGTTACAGTTACAGTTAATAATTTACCTGTTGCACCAACAGCAGCAAGTACATCAATTTGCCCTGGAAGCACAGCAACTTTAACGGCTACTGCGCCAGGCGGAACTTATAATTGGTACACAGTTAGTACAGGCGGTTCAAGTGTTCAATCAGGAGCAAGTTACACAACACCTGCATTAAGCGCAACAACAACTTATTATGTTGAAGCTACAACTGGTTCAGGTTGTATTGGTCCAAGAACAGCTGTTAACGTTACAATGAATGCGGTGCCAGTAGCTCCTACTGCATCAAGCCCTTCAATTTGTAGTGGCGCAACAGCAACATTAACAGCAACAGCTCCAGGCGCAACCTATAATTGGTTTAATGTTAGTTCGGGTGGAGCAAGTTTGCAAACTGGAGCTAGTTATACGACACCAGCATTAAGTTCAACAACTACATACTATGTTCAATCAACTAACGTTAGCGGGTGTACAGGTCCAAGAACAGCAGTTACAGTAACGGTGAATAATTTACCTGTGGCACCAACCGCTGCAGGGACAACGATTTGTGCTAATAACACAGCTACTTTAACTGCTACAGCGCCAGGTGGAACTTACAATTGGTACACTGTTAGTACAGGTGGTTCAAGTGTTCAAGCTGGAGCAAGTTATACAACGCCAAGTTTAACGGGTACAACTACTTATTATGTTGAAGCTACAAATGGTTCAGGATGTATAGGGCCAAGAACAGCAGTTACAGTAAATGTGAATCCTTTACCTGCATTACCAACTGCAGCTTCGGTTGCAATTTGTTCTGGATTATCAACAACGGTTACAGCAACAGCTCCAGGCGGAACTTATAATTGGTATACAGCCCCTACGGGTGGAACTTTAATTACTACAGGTGCTTCATATACAACACCTACATTATCTGCTACTACAACTTATTATGTTGATGCTACTAGCGCAGCAGGTTGTGTTGGACCTCGTAGAGCAGTTACAGTAACAGTAAATGCATTGCCAACTATTAACTCTGGTGCAGCAGTTGTAACACCTTCTAATTGTGGTGGTGCAACGGGTGCGATTTCTGGAGTTACTGCAAGTGGTACGCCAACTTTAAATTATTCATGGAATAGTATTCCTGTTCAAAATACAGCAAATTTAACAAACGTAGCTGCTGGTACTTATACTTTAACAGTAACAGATGGTAATGGTTGTGTTAGAACATATAGTAATACAATAGGTAACCCAGGTGCACCTTCAGCGCCTACATTGTCTAATGCAGCACCTACAGTTTGTGCTGGTGCCAACATTACATTAACTATTTCTGCTCCTGTTGGAGGAACTACATATAACTGGTCTGGTCCAGGTGTTGCGGTTGGAACTACAGGTACTAGCTTAGTAGTTAATAACATAACAACAGGTCAGGCAGGCGCATATTCAGTTACTGCTACTGCGGCGGGATGTACAGGTGCTGCTACTACACAAACAGTAACAGTTAATGCAAATCCTGTTGCGAATGCAACATCAAGTGTAACATCTTTCTGTTCTGGTTCAACAATTAATTTAAGCGCAGTATCTTCAGTTGCTGGAGGTTCTTCTACAATACCTGCAAATGGATACCAATGGTTTTTAGGTGGTTCTCCAATTGGAGGAGCAACTTCTGTGGGCTATACAGCAACTACAGGAGGTAATTACACAGTTCAAGTAACTAACTCAAACGGATGTTCAAATACTTCTGCTAACTTAGCTATAACTGTTAATCCTCTTCCAGTAATAAATACCGCAACTTCAACAATTACAAGCAGTTCTTGTACCTCTGCAACAGGATCAATTAGTGGTGTAACTTCTTCAGGCTCTCCATTAATAACTTATTCATGGTATAATGCAGGTTTCACTTTAATCAGCAGTTCAACAACTTCATCTACGTTACCAAATGTGGCTGCAGGAAATTACATTCTAGTTGTTACTGATGGAAACGGTTGCAAAGATACAGTTAATGCACCTCTAACGGTTAATACAGTAGGTGCTCCTCCAGCTCCAGCTATTACAGGTGCTAATACTTATTGTGCAGGCGATGTGTTTACAGCATTAACAGTTACACCAGCTGGTGGAAATACAGTAACTTGGTATTCTGACGCAGGTTTAACAACTATAATCGGAACAGGAAATACATATACTCCAACAGCTGCTGGCACTTACTATGCATCTGAAACTGCAAGTGGTTGTCAAAGTGCTGGAACAAGTCAAGTTATTACAGTTAATCCATTACCAACTGTAACTGGTTCTTCAAATGATTCAACTATTTGTGCAGGTGATCAAGTTACTTTAAACGGTATTGGAGCTACTTCATACACTTGGAGTGGTGGAGCTACTAACGCAACTCCAACTACTCCAGCAGGAACTACCACTTATACAGTTACAGGGACAGATGCTAATGGATGTGTAAATACTGGTACTTTAACAATTAATGTAAATCCATTACCAACTGTAACGGCTAATTCTAATGCAGGTACAGCAATTTGTGCAGGTTCAAGTATTACTTTAACTGGTGGTGGAGCTTCTTCATACACTTGGTCGGGAGGTGTTACTGATGGTGTTTCATTCACTCCTAGCGGAGCTGCTACATACACAGTAACTGGTACGGATGCAAATGGTTGTGTTAATACGGCAACAATTTCGGTAAACGAAAATCCTTTACCTGTTATTAATACTAGTGCAGTTGTTGTAACAAATACTTCTTGTACAGCAGCAACAGGATCTATAACTGGTGTTACTTCAACTGGCGCACCAACAGTTAATTTCTCTTGGTATAATGCTTCAGGAAATTTATTAGTAACAAATACAACAGGTGATTTAACAAATATTGGTTCTGGAAATTATACATTAATAGTTGTTGACGGAAATGGTTGTGTTGATACAACAAATACTCCAGTAACGGTATCTGTATTAAATGCTCCTGCTGCTCCAGCTTTAACTGGTCCAACAACATATTGTGCAGGCCAAACTTTAAATGCTTTAACAGCAACGCCTTCTAATGTTTCAAATACTTTGGTTTGGTATTCTGATGCAGCTTTAACTAATCAAGTTGCTGGAAATGTAACTACATTTACTCCAACTTCGGCAGGTACTTATTACGTTACTGAAACAAGTAATGGTTGTACAAGTAACTCAGCTTCAATAACAGTTGTGGTTAATCCTTTGCCAAACGTTATAGCAAATGCATCTAATGATACAATTTGTACAGGTGCTAATATTACTTTAACGGGTTCTGGTGCTAACAGTTATTCTTGGACTGGTGGTGCAGCAAACGGAGTAAGTTTCTCTCCAAGCACAACAACTACATACACTGTAACAGGTACTGCAACAGCAACTGGTTGTCAAAATACTGCATCTGTTACCATTGTTGTAAATCCTTTACCAACAGTTAATGCAACTTCATCTCAAACTACTACATGTTCAGGTTCTTCAATTACATTAACCGGAACTGGAACTGCTGTTACTTACTTATGGAATAATGGGGTTGTAGATGGAGTGCCTTTTGTTCCAACGAGTTCAGGTACTTATTTTGTAATTGGAACTGATGCAAATGGATGTGTAGGAAGTAATTCAATTAATATTAGTGTTAACCCAACACCTGCTGTAACTGTTGCAGCTACTGACACTGTTTTATGTGCAGGAACTCCAATAACATTAAATGGATCTGGTGCTGTATCATACGTTTGGAATAATGGTGTGGTAGATAACTTCCAATTTACACCAACTGCTACTAATGTTTATATGGTAGTAGGTACTGACGCGAATAACTGTACTGATACAGCTTATGTAACAGTTGTTGTTAATGCAAACCCAACAGTTAGTGCTGTAGCCTCAATCTCTTCAATTTGTTCTGGTGACGCATTAACTTTAAATGGTGTTGGTACAGCTACTTCGTACTCTTGGAGTAATGGTGTTGTTGATGGAGTGGCGTTTAACCCAACTGCAACTGCTACTTATACTGTAACAGGAACTAATGTTGATGGATGTCAAGATACAGCAACAATTACAGTTCCAGTTGGAGCTCTTCCAAATTTAACAGTTCAATCAAACGATTCTATTTCATGTGGAAACGCAACAGCTATTTTATTTGCTAATTCTTCAACAGCAAACGTAGGATATAGCTGGACAGGACCTTCAGTAGTTTCTGGAGCTAATACAGCAACTCCTACTGTTGGATCAGCAGGAACTTATAATGTTGTAGTAACAGATATTGCAACAGGATGTTCTAGCTCAGATACTGTTTTGGTAAGTGATTTTGGTACAATAGCTAATTTCACAGCAAATATCACTTCAGGTTTCTCTCCATTACCTGTTAACTTTACTAATACAAGTACAAATGCAACTTCTTATTCTTGGAATTTTGGAGGCGCTGGTACTTCAACAGCGGTTAACCCATCATTTACATTTAATAATGGAGGTACTTATACGGTAATTTTAACAGCTAGTGATGCTTCAGGTTCATGTCAAGATACAGCATCTGTAACAATAATAGTTGAGTCTTCTGCTCAAATTTTAATTCCGAATGTATTTACTCCAAATGGTGATGGTAATAATGATGTATTCTTCATCAATGCTATCGGTATCGAAACTTTAAATGCTGACATCTTTAATCGTTGGGGACAAAAAGTTTTCCAAATAACAGCTCCAAACCAAGTTTGGGACGGTACTATGATTAATGGAGAAAAAGCTTCTGAAGGAACTTACTATTACATGTTGAAAGCAAAAGGATATGATGGTAAAGAATTCGAATACCAAGGTCCAGTTAACTTGTTCAATTAATGAAAAATATTCTTAGCTTTAAAAGGTCTCGGTTTTGCCGGGACCTTTTTCGTTTATAGAGGTTCGAACTATAAATTACTGGTTTTGCATATGTCCCAACATGTAAATGTAGTGTTGTTATTCATCCCAAAACCTTTTTGAACATCCCAATTGATTGATAAACAGCCCTTATAGTTGGACTCTCCTCTTTGTTGGTTATACTTTTGTAAAAAAAATATAATTATGGAACTATTTTCTAAAATCATTTTGTATGCACACATTTTATGTGGCACCATTGCTTTGTTTGCAGGAGTATCTGCAATTGCATTAAAGAATAATATTAAATGGCATAAAAGGGTTGGATATACCTTTTACATCTGTATGACAGGAGTTTTTTTATCCAGCATGTATTTATCAATTCACAAACGAAGCATGTTTTTATTTTTAGTGGGTTTATTTACCTACCACGGAGCTTTAATTGGGTATAGAGCCTTAAAGCATAAGAAATTACATTTAGGTGTTGGAGTTGCTAAATTAGATTTTGTGATTGAGTATTTTGGTGGAATTATTTATTTGGGTTTGATAGGATTTGCAATTTATTTTTATACATTATTTCAAAATAGTGAAGCCTTAATTCCGTTGGTATTTGGTTTAATTGGTTTAAGAGGTGTGATATTAAACTTGCGTGTTTACTATACCTTAAAAGTGAGTAAGAATTATTGGCTCATTAAACACGTAGGTAATATGATGGGGTCATACATTGGAACCATCACGGCTTTTGTTGTGAACATGAATAAATATTTGCATTTGCCCGAGTTGGTTATTTGGCTAGGACCAACGTTAATATTAGTCCCAATTATTGTAATGGAAACGCGAAAAATTAAATCAGGAAGAAGATTGGTTTAATGTTTTTTAATTAATATATTTGATTAGTAAGTTTTTCAATTTTATTTATAAAAACACAAACTTGTTTTAACACTCAAAATTGATATTAAACTTAATTCTGTATTCAAATTAAATATATTCATGATGGAAAATTCGAACAAAAGAACGGTATTAGTTACAGGCGCTACAGGTGGACTTGGAACTGCGATGTGTAAAAAGTTATTTCAAGATAATTATACAGTTGTTGGTAATTACCACACTAAGGAAAAGGCCGAAAAATGGATGGAACAAATGCAAAGTGAGGGTTTTACCATTGAACTTTTTTATGGTGATGTAAGTGATTTTGAAAGTACTGGTAATATGATAAAGGCAATTGAAGCTAAGTATGGTCATATTGATACACTTGTAAACAATGCTGGTATTACGCGTGATGGTAGATTAATTAATATGAAAGTTGAAGATTGGCATGCTGTTATTAATACAAATTTAAATAGTGTTTTCAATTGTACTAAACACGTTATACAAGGTATGATTGATAGAAATTTCGGACGAATAATAAATATTTCTTCCGTAAATGGGCAACGTGGTCAATTTGGGCAAACAAATTACTCAGCAGCAAAAGCCGGAATGCACGGCTTTACCAAATCTTTAGCAATGGAAGTGGCAAAATATGGCGTTACAGTTAATACTATCTCTCCAGGTTATATTGGTACTGATATGGTTATGGCAGTTCCTGAAAAGGTTTTAAATCAAATTGTAGCGCAGGTGCCAATGGGAAGATTAGGAGGAACGCATGAAGTAGCCCATTTAGTTTCTTTTTTAGCAAGTGAAGAAACTAGTTTTATTACAGGAGCTAACTATAGTATAAATGGAGGTCAGCATGTTTATTAGTATGTACTATTAAAACTTATTTGTTGAAAAGATAGCTTGTAAAGTAATTCAAAGCCATAATTATGAAGTAATTTGCATCTTAATACTATGAGCAAATTTCTATCTGTTATTCGTGATAAGCATGCCTTATGGTACAAAGCATTTTTGTTTTTGTGCAGTTTGGTTTTTATCGTTTATTTTCTACCTAAGGAAAATGAATTTAATTACAACTATGCTAATCTTCATAACAAGCCATGGAATTACGAAAACTTAACAGCCCCATTTAATTTTCCAATTACAAAAACAGATGCAGAGTTTAATGCTGAAAAGCAATCAGCGTTTTTAGATAGAAAGGTGTTTTTTGATTATAACGAAATTACTTTTAAAAGTAAGTTAGTTGAATTTTCGGAAATTAAATCTCAATATAAAGCCGACGCGCAAAAGGTTTTAGATTCTTTATTTAAACGTGGTATTATTGAACGTGTTGATTCGGTTGATTTCACGGCTAATTCAGTTATTCAAGTAAGAAAGAATGGCTTGGTTGAAGACAAAAAGTATTCGGATTATTTTACTTTGCCAGAAGCTCTAATGTTTGCAGAGTCTTTTGCCGAGAATAATAAAATTACGCCACGCGATTCATTTGTGAATCTGATTAGTAATTACATTTCTCAAACTGTAATATTTAATCAATCATTAACCCAAAAAAGTTGGGAGCAGGATTTAAGTAATATACTTCCGGTTAAAAACTTAATTTTAAAAGGGCAAAGTATTATAAATAAAGGAGAAATTTTAGGTGACGATAAGTTTTTAGTGTTGTCCTCTCTTCAAAATGAAATTGCTAATAGGCAAGGGGGAGGACAAGATTATTTTCTTTTAATAACAGGACAGGTAATTGTTGCGGCTTTATCCCTTTGTATGCTTTTTTTATTTTTGGCCTTTTTTCGAAAGAATATTTTTTCTCAAAATTCGCACGTAACTTTTTTAGCAATCATTGTTTGTTTATTTGTTTTCGTAGCTTCTAAGGTTGATGCAAGTGATAAAATAAGTTTGTATTTTGTTCCTTTTGCATTAGCACCAATTTTAATTCGTGCTTTTTTTGATACAAGAACAGCTCTTTTTGCTCATCTCAACATTGTATTATTAGCTTCGTTTTTTGCTACCGAAAGATTTGAATTTATGTTTATTCAAATTGTTGCGGGGATCTCAGCAATTTTCAGTATTGCTAATATGACAAGACGTTCACAATTGTTATTATCAGCTTTTATTGTATTTACAGTTTATGCACTTTCGTTTATTGCGTTAACGTTTATTTTAGAAAACAGATCTCATGATATTAATTTATCCGATTTCGGTGTTTTTGCAGTTTCTTCTTTTATGATTTTATTAGCTTTCCCACTTTTCTTTTTGTTCGAAAAGAGCTTTGGTTTTATTTCGGACTTTACTTTGGTTGAATTAAGTGATACGAATAGCAACCAATTGCTTAGAGATTTGGCAACCATTTGCCCTGGAACTTTTCAGCATACAATACAAGTGGCTAGTATGGCCGAAGAGGTGATTCGTAAAATAGGAGGAAACCCTCTTTTAATAAGGGCTGGAGCTATGTATCATGATATTGGTAAAATGGATAATCCAAAATATTTTACTGAGAATCAAGTTGCAGGTTATAACCCACACGAAGAATTAGGATACGAGGAAAGTGCGCAAATTATTATTAGCCATGTTATTAAAGGTATTGAGAAAGCAAAAGCTAATCGTATTCCTGAGCAAATTATTGATTTTATTCGTACACATCACGGTACGGGTTTAACACGTTATTTTTATAAAAAGTACCAGTTAGAAAATGAGGGTAAATCTTTGGATGATTCAGCATTTAGGTATCCTGGGCCAATTCCATTTAGTAAGGAAACAGCCGTGTTAATGATGGCTGACAGTGTTGAGGCTGCAAGTAGAAGTTTAAAATCGTACGATGCAGTTACTATTGATGAATTGGTAGATAGAATTATCAATTCACAAATTGAAGAGCAGCAGTTTTTAAATGCTGATATAACTTTTAGGGATATTACAAACATTAAAAAAATATTCAAGAAACGCTTAATGAATATTTATCATGTTCGAGTAGAATACCCTCGATAAAATTAAAATGTGATTTTATAGGTTAAAGTTTCTTTATCTCTTAATACTTTAACCGTTGTTTCATCACCTTTCTTAAAAGCACTTAATGCTGTCATGTATGTTTCAACGCTTTCAACACTTTTACCTCCAAGCTCAATAACCACATCTCCTTTTTTCAAGCCAGCTTTCGATGCAGGTTTCCCATCAGTTACTCCATCTATTCGCATACCTTTTCCTTCAAAAGCATAGTCAGGCATTACGCCCATTGTTACTTTAAATTTAACTCCAGTAGTTTCTTTGCTTTTTGTAGCAGTAAATTTTAGTTTTGGTAAAGCTTCTGTTGATTCAATTAGTTTAACAATAAATTCTAAAACTTCTTTTTCTCCTTTAAAGTTAATCTTGTCATAATCATCACTTGGTTTGTGATAGTCACTATGTTGACCTGTGAAAAAATGTAAAACCGGTAAATCTTTTAAGTAGAAAGATGTTTGGTCGCTTGGTCCAATACCAGCACTATCTTTTTTTATTGAAAAATTTGATTTTACATTGTCAATCAAATTCACAAATTCAGGAGCAGTTCCAACACCATAAACAATCAGTTTTTTTGTGCTGTCATTCATTCTGCCAATCATATCCATGTTGATCATATAATTGATTTTATCTAACGGATAAGTTGGGTTTTCACACCATTTTTTCGAACCTAGTAAACCTAATTCTTCTCCACTGAAACACATAAAAAGGAAATTATATTTTTCAGTTTTATTATTGTTTTTAAAGTAACGAGCTAGCTCAAGCACTCCAGATGTTCCGCTTGCGTTGTCATCTGCTCCATTATGAATTTTTCCTTCGGGGTTAGCATCTAAACTATTATGGTCTCCACCTAAACCCAAATGATCGTAGTGAGCACCAATTACAATGGTATAATCGGCTTTGTTATCTAAAAAACCAAGTACGTTAATCCCTTCTCGTTCAACAATATTTGCTGTTGATGAGTCGTGAGGGTTTGTGTTTTTTTTGAATTTAAAATGGTGTAAATATTGACGTTGAATAGTTTTTCCTTTGGGATTTGGATTAGGAACAAAATCCAAACCTATTTTGTAAAATTGATTTGCGATGTATATAGCAGCTTCTAGCTCTTGTGGGCTGGATGTTCCACGACCTTTTAATTTATCTGAGGCCAAAAATTTTATATCCCTTTTGATGTTTTTAACTGAAATTTCTTGCGACTGTATTTTTGTAAAGAAAATAAAAGCTAAAAGTGTTATTAATAATTTGCGCATATTATAGTAGTGTAATGTTAACCACGCCTTCCTCATCAATATCAATGAGTTTTACTTTGGTTAATTTGTTTGTTAAATCAATGTCAAATATGTGTTTTACTTTAATGTAATTTTTTGTGAAACCAAACATGTATCCATTTTTATTCTCATGTTCAAATAAAACTTCTGCCTCTTGATTCAAGTGCTTTTCGTAAAACGAACGTAGTTTTTTCACAGATAGTACACGCAACATTTTGTTTCTTCGTTTTCTTTCATTCATTGCTACAACACCTGGTAAGCTCATAGCTTCAGTGTTTTCTCTTTCCGAATACGTAAATACGTGCAAATATGAAATATCAAGTTCATTCAAAAAGTTGTAAGTTTCTAAAAAATCTTCTTCTGTTTCTCCTGGAAACCCAACAATAACATCAACTCCAATGCAGCAATGAGGCATTAAGCTTTTTATTTTAGCAACTCTATCTGCATATAATTCGCGAAGATATCTTCGTTTCATTAATTTCAGAATTTTATTACTACCACTTTGTAATGGAACGTGAAAATGTGGAACAAAACGCTTACTGTTTGCTACCATTTCAATGATTTCATCTTTTAGCAAATTGGGTTCAATAGATGAAATTCGGAAACGCTCAATCCCTTCTGTTTTGTCTAATTCTAAACTTAATTCAGTAAAGTTGGTTTGCTTTTTATTTTTGGCAGAAGTATCAATATTAAGCCCCATTCCAAAATCACCTAGGTTTACGCCAGTTAAAACAATTTCTTTAACTCCACTTTCGCTAATTTTTTTTGCGTTAGCAATTACATTTTCAGTAGTATCGCTTCTACTAGCCCCTCTTGCAAGCGGAATGGTGCAAAAAGTACAGCTGTAATCACAACCATCCTGAACTTTTAGAAATGATCGAGTTCTATCTCCAATTGAATAAGAACCAACAAAAAAATCGGCTTCTTCAATTTCGCAATTATGAATAATAGCTTGTTCCTTTTTGTTAAGATTACTAACGTAGTTTAAAAGTTTAAATTTTTCAGTAGCTCCAAGTACAACATCAACTCCTTCAATTTTAGCAATTTCCTCAGGTTTAAGTTGAGCATAACAACCAACAACAGCCACAAATGCTTCTGGCGCAACAGCTAAAGCTTTTTTAACAATATCCTTACACTCTTTGTCGGCATTTTCTGTAACAGAACAAGTATTTATTATATAAATATCCGCAGGTTCTGAGAAATTAACTTTTTTATAACCATGTTCCATAAACATCCTTCCAATTGTGGATGTTTCAGAAAAATTTAATTTGCAACCAAGTGTATGAAAAGCTACTTTTTTTGCCTCCGTAATCATGCTGCAAATGTAAGGTTTTTCGGTGGATTGTTTTAACAGTAAGGTGTTTATAAATGAAAATTCTAAATGCCTGTGTTAAGCTGTTTTTGGCTAAAATTGAGAGAAGTTAAATTCGTAAAATTTATGTCATGCGAAATAGATTAATAGTGTTTGGTATTGTTGGTGCATTTGTTGCTAGTTGTGGAAGCGGAAAGCACAAAAATGAAGATAAAGCCATTTTTAAGTACAATGAAATGGGGGCCGTTTCATCCTTAGATCCTGCTGCTGCAAGTAGTTTTGAAAATATCTGGGTGGTGAATCAAATGTTTAATGGTTTGGTTCAAATGGATGATAATTTGGCAATTCAACCGAGCATTGCAAGCAAATGGAATATTAGCGAAGATGGACTTGTTTATACTTTTAACCTAAGAAATGATGTAACTTTTCACGATAATGAGGTGTTTGCAGACGGAAAGGGACGTAAAGTTGTAGCTAAAGATTTTGAATACAGTTTTAATCGTTTAACAGATGCAAAAGTAAGCAGCGCACTTTCATTACTTTCTTACACTAGTAAATCTAAACATGCTGATAGTTTGGCGTTTAAAGCTATGAATGATAGCACTTTTCAAATTAGATTGCATACCCCATTTGCACCTTTTTTGGGTATTTTAACTATGAAGTATTTCTCTGTTGTTCCAAAAGAGGCGGTTGAGAAATATGGCGAAGATTTTAGAAGAAACCCTGTTGGTACTGGACCGTTTGTGTTTATACGTTGGGATGAAGGGACGCGCTTGGTTTTAAATAAAAACGTGAATTATTTTGAGTTTGAAAATGGTTCGCGTTTGCCTTATTTAGACGGTGTTTCTGTAGGGTTTAATAAAGATAAGCAAACGGCATTTTTGCAATTATTAAGTGGCGAATACGATATGGTAAGTGGTGTTGATGCTTTTAATGCAACCGAATTATTGAATAATGAAGGGGAGTTAAAACCTGCTTACCAATCGAAATTTAATTTGCAAACTCAACCTTTTTTAAAAACGGATTATTTTGGAATTCAAATTGATGATAATTTGGACATGGTAAAAAATAGTCCGTTACGTTTAAAAGCATTGCGTAAGGCCATTAACTATGCTTTTGATAGAGAGAAAATGATTAAGCATTTACGCAACAATATTGGAACTCCTGCTTTGGCTGGTTTCATTCCATGTGGCTTACCATCTTATAATCCAAGTAAGGTAAAAGGCTATTATTATAATCCTGATAAAGTAAGGGAGTTGTTAGATGAAGCTGGATACCCTAATGGTAAAGGCTTACCTGAAATTCAAATTTATAGCACTGAAAATTATAACCAGATGATTGAGTATTTTCAGGGTGATTTGGAAAGGAATAATATTAAAGTGAAAATTAATATTGTTCCGCCAGCTGAGTTGAAAAAAGCAGTGGCAAATAATCAAATTCCATTTTTCAAGAAATCATGGGTAGGTGATTATGCAGACGAAGAGAATTTCATGAATCTGTTTTATTCAAAAAATTTCTCGCCAACGGGATTCAATTATTTCCATTATAGCAATCCTGCATTTGATGCTTTATTTGAAAAAGCAAAAGTTGAACGTGATGAAGCTAAACGAATTGATTTATACCAACAAATGGATAGAATGATATTAGATGATGCTCCTGTAGTTCCATTATTTTATGATAAAGTGGTTCGTTTAGTACAGAAAAATATCACAGGCTTAACATCAAACTCAATGAACTTGCTGAATTTGAAAACTGTTAAAAAGGAAATTAAAAAGTAGAAGTTTCAATACAAAACAAAAGCGCTAGACATTGTCTAACGCTTTTGTTTTGTGTAATACCTTTGTAAATTAAATGGCAAAATATTGACATATAATTGCACCCATAATCACTAAACTTATAATCCAATATCCTAAATGAAGGAAGATATATTTAAATGATTTTCTTTCGAATAATGCGTTAATAGCTAATGTAGGTAAAATTAGAAACAATGCAGTTACTAATCCGTGCACAGCTCCATGCCTGAAATTTCTATATGTATTTCCATATTTATCCATTATAAATTTATAGTCGTTATAATGTTCACTGCCAACAGTTGTAAAATCTTGATACATCACAAATAAAGATTTAAATCCAATTTGATGAATGGTTTGAAAATGTAAGGCATAGGCTAACATTACCGAAAATAAATAAGTGAAGGCAAATATTTTAATCATATTCCCTTTTTTTAGTTTTTCTTCATCAAGCCCAGTTTCTTTCATCCAAGCGTTTCCGAATACTTTTGGATGATACCAAATAAAGCCGATAAATAAAGGTATTAATGCTGTTGAAAATACTACTACTAAGTTCATTTTTTTTAGGTTTTAAAGTTTGTGATAAAAGTATTCATTTTTTTAAATATGAGGTTCAATTTTTAGCTTTAAACTATCATGAGCTGCTTTTGCCCAATTAATTAGCAGCTCTTGTTGCTCTTTACTTAGTTTTGCATTTCCATGCATTAAGGTATAACTACTCATTGGCATTTCTAATGATTCAACCATTTCGGCAACTTCCTCCATTTTATGAGCTTGGCGTTTTGGCTTATAGGTTTTGAATATGGAAAAATTTAGTTCGCGTTTACCTTCTTCAATATGATGACCAATCCATAAACCTACTGGTTGAATATTCATATACCACATTGGTTCTGTATGGTTTGAATGGCAGTCATTGCAAGACGTGTTTAAAATGTTTTGTACATCAGCAGGAACATTAATAGTATGTGCAATATCATCAGCTCCTAAAGCTAAGCCGTCATTTTTTTCGGGACGTATAAATTGTAATCCTGCAATTACAACAATTACTCCTATCAATATTTTTCTTTTTGTGGTCATGTTAGTGCTTATTTAAATTTTAATAATTCTGGATTTCTATTTTCAAAGTCTTTTACTACGTCATCGCTCCTTCTTATTGAGTTCTTGAGCCATTTGATATAAATCATTTCTTTTTCTTCTTCAGTTAAATAAGGGTTTTTAACCGTTTCTCTTATTCGCTGACCAAGCTCGTATAAACATAATGACGCGCATACACTTATATTAAAGCTTTCTGTAAATCCAAACATAGGTACTCTTACAAATTCATCAGCTAAACCTCTAACAGTGTCGCTTATGCCTTCAATTTCAGTTCCAAATACAAGTGCAAACTTTGTATCCACATTAAGTTCTTTAATGGTGCAATCGTTTGTATGAGGTGTTGTAGCAACAATTTTATAACCTTGTTTTTTTAGTTGCATTAAACACTCAGTAGTATTATCTGTTTCAGGCTTGTTGTGTCGGTGAATACTTAACCAATCCGTTGCGCCCATTGCAACATCGGCACTAATTTTATAGTTGTTTTTGTTTTCTATAAAATGAACATTTTGTACACCAAAGCAATCACAGCTTCTTAAAACTGCACTGCCATTATGCGCTTGATAAACATCTTCTAAAACAACATGTATATGATCAAGCCTTAAATTTAAAATTTCGTGCAAACGATCTTTTCTTTTATCTAGAACAAATCCTTCTAAATAATTATGCATTGCACTATAATAATCGTTCAGCATTAGGCAACTTTTCCGTTATTTAAAGCAACTAAATTTGCAATGCGATAAAGCATGCGAGCCCCAACGTTTGCATCCCATTCGTCATCACCTGGAGAAACTTCGTTAATATCAAACGCAATTATTTTTTTACCACTTTTAGCCAGTTTTTCAATTAAGAATAAAATTTGTTCCGTTTCAAAACCACCAGCAACTGGCGTCCCTGTGTTCGGACATAATTTGGGATCTAAACCATCAATGTCAAAACTAATGTAAATGTTTTGTGGTAAAGAAGCTATTATGCGCTCGCAACAAGCATTCCAAGTTTCTCCATTGTATTGCGCATGTTTAATATCCCTGTCAAAAAATGTTTCAACTCTTCCGTTGCTGTTTTGAATAATGTTATATTCAGCTTCGCAATAATCTCTAATGCCTACTTGAACAAGCTTTTCAACTTGCTTAATTTTTAATGCATTAAACATGATACTGGCATGTGAAAATTCAAAACCTTCGTAAGCATCACGTAAATCGGCGTGAGCGTCAATTTGTAAAATTCCAAAGTTCCCAAATTTTTCTGCTAGCGCTTGCATCATGCCTAAAGGTGTTGAATGGTCTCCACCTAAAAGACCTACAATTTTGCCTTTATTTAAATAACTTAACACTTCTGCTTTTACTTGAGCATTCATGTTAACACAAGCCGCATTAATTTCTTTTAGGATGGCAGCCATATCTTCGTTCTCTTCAACGCTATCGCCATTACTAAACATATCAATATACATTTCAGCTTTAGGACGAAGAATTTCACTGGTGTTTCTGATATCCTCATTGGCTTCTGCCATGGCAATACCAATTTTCCAAGCATCTTTTACACTAGGGTCATATAAATCAACTTGGAATGAAGCTTCAAATATAGCTTCAGGGCCTGCAGCGGTTCCACCACCATAACTTACGGTAACTTCCCAAGGAACTGGGATAATAACTACTTCTGCTTCATCAGTTGTGAAAGGTAAACCAAATAGATTGGCGTTAACATCTCCTATATCGTTAGGATTGAAATTTTTTATTTTATCAGCTTTGCTCATTAATTAAGTTGTATAATTTGCGCAAAGGTAAAATATTTCAATAAAGCTTAGCTTTTTGACTTTTTTTTTTGAAAATAGCTGTTTTTACGGTGCAATACGTTTCAAAACCCAATTATTGGCTTCTTTGGTATAGGTCAACCTATCGTGTAATCTGCTTTTACGGCCTTGCCAAAATTCGTAATAATTTGCTTTTATAAGGTATCCTCCCCAGTTTTCAGGACGTTTTATTTCCTGACCTTTAAATTTTTCGGTATTATTTTTAATATTTTCTTCCAGTTCATCTCTGCTTTTAATCACTTGGCTTTGTGGGCTCGACCAAGCACCAATCTTACTTTCCTCAGGGCGTGAATTAAAATATTCGTCCGATTTTTCGGTGCTGTATTTTTCAATTACACCTTCAATTCGTATTTGTTGTTCTAATTCAGGCCAAAAAAAGCACATCGAAACGTTTGGATTTACTTTAATATTGGCTCCTTTACGGCTAAGATAGTTTGTATAGAATACAAATTGATTGTCAAAATATTCTCTCAAATAAACAATACGGTTGCTTGGTTTCCCTTCTAAATCAACTGTTGCAAGGTTAAAAGCAATAGCTTCTACCGCCTGAGATTTTAATGCATTGTCCATCCAAATCTTAAATTGCTCGCAAGGGTCTGGATTTACAATGCTTTCAAGAAGTTCTCCTTTTAAAAAATCTTCTCGGTTGTTTTTTATGTAGTTCGAATAATCAGCCATTTTTGTATGTTTGATACAAAGATAATTTAATGTTTTGGATAGCAAATTGACCTTTATGAGCTTATTGTGTGATTAATGTCATTTTACTTATTAACAATCGACTTTTGTTGTCAAATAATCAGAAATAAAGCTAAACCCCTATTTAATTGGGTATTTAAAGCTTTTTTAGCTGTAAGTTTCAGTTAACTAAAAAAGTATTGTTAATAACTATAGGTTTATTAACTGTTTTTAACTTTGGTTTTTTAAATTATTCCTATAGTTTTGCAACATTCCAAAAAATATTACGTATTAATATATATGGATTTTGACAGTTATACAAATGAAAAAAATAGTACAAACAGTAATTGCATTAATACTTACCGCGCAGGTAGGTTTTGCTGCTGTGGGTAATATTGATGATAAAAACAAAAAAATAACTGACGATAAAAAAACTAAAAGAGACGATACAACTAAAGTTGTTTTGAATAGCGAAGTTCTTTTAGATTCCGTTGATTCTTTATTAATGTTTCCTTCTCATGACTTATATGGAAGCTGGGATACTACAATCTTCCATCCGTCATTATTTGCTCAATTCGAAGGAGATTCTTCTACGGTATATTTATTAGATGACTGGAACTGTGGTTTCACACTACCAATTAAAGGAGTTGTTACTTCTGATTTTGGATGGAGACGCCGTCGTCCACATTTTGGTACAGATATTAACCTTGAAACAGGAGATACTGTTGCTGCTGCTTTTGACGGACGTGTTCGTATTGCAAAATTTAATAAAAGCTACGGTAACGTGGTTATTGTTAGACATAACAATGGTTTAGAAACTGTTTATGCGCATTTATCAAAGTTATTAGTTGAACCAGGTCAGGAAGTTAGTTCTGGAGATAAAATTGGTTTAGGTGGTAATACAGGACATTCATTTGGAAGCCACTTACACTTTGAAATACGTTACTTAGGTAAAGCTATTGATGCAGAAGATGTAATTGATTTTGAAAAGGGTGAGGTTAAGAACGAAGCTTTTGTCGTATACAAAGAGGATTTTGATAAAAAATACGATTTAAGAGCTTTACACAATCACCAAGTTGCAAAAAGTCATGGTGTTGCTCGTCATAAAACTTACAAAAAAGGAAAAGGAAAAAAGGGTAAAAAGTATTATGCTTCCAAAAAGGGTAAAGGCAAAGCTGTAGCTAAAGGCAAAGGCTCTAAAAAGGGCAAAGCAGTGGCTAAGGCTCCAGCCAAAAAAGGCAAAGCTTCAGTTAAAAAAGCAGTAGCTAAAAAAGGCTCGTCAAAAGGAAAAGGTAAGCCGGTGGCCAAGAAAGGTGGAGCAAAAAAGGCTCCAGCAAAAAAGAAAAAAGCTTAAAACCGATAGAAATATCGGTTTTTTTGTTTCAAACAACAAACAACCAATTGTTAATTTAACCTAACCACTTAACTAAAAAATAGCTTTTTTAATGATAAATTTGTGCAACTTTAAAGCAATATGTACGCACTGTTTTTAAAAGAAGTTAGAAGTTTTTTAAGTTCACTTATTGGATATATTTCAATAGGTGTGTTTTTAGTTTTGCTAGGTCTGTTCTTATGGGTTTTGCCTAGCGATAGTACTGGTGGTGCAAACATCATGGATAATGCATTTGCAAACATCGATGGTTTATTTATCATGGCTCCATTCGTTTATTTGGTTTTAATTCCTGCAATTACTATGCGCAGTTTCTCGGAAGAGAAAAAAACAGGTACTTTAGAGTTGCTGTATACCCGACCAATAAGCGATTTGCAAATAGTTTTGGCAAAGTATTTCGCTGGTTTGTTTTTAGTTTTTATTTCTCTTATCCCAACTTTATTGTATTATTATTCGGTTCACCAATTAGGAAATCCAAAGGGAAATATTGATACAGGCGGAATGTGGGGCTCTTACATTGGTTTATTTATGTTAGGAGCAGGCTTTGTAAGCATTGGTATATTTGCTTCAGCAATTAGCGAAAACCAGGTGATATCGTTCATTCTAGCTTTATTACTTTGCTTTGTTTGCTATAACGGATTTGATTTTATTGCAAGCAGTGGTTGGTTTGGAAGTAAAGATTGGTTAGTTTACAAATTAGGTATTAATAATCACTACATGTCGCTTAGCCGCGGTGTTGTTGATACACGAGATTTGATTTATTTCATTAGTTTAATAACAGTGTTTGTGTTTTTAACACGTTTTGTTTTAGAAAGGAGAAAATGGTAATGGAAAAGCAAAGCACTCAATCACGTAAAAATCGCGATATTATTAATATCTGCGCTCTCTTAGCAATAGTAATCTTTGTTAATGTTTTAGGTGGTTTTTTCTTCACTCGCTTTGATTTAACTTCAGAGAAGCGATATACACTGAGCGAAACTTCAACTAAATTATTAAAGGAAATTAAAGATGGCATCTTCGTTAAAGTTTATTTAGAGGGGGAGTTTAATGCCGATTTTAAACGTTTGCATGACGAAACACGAGAGTTGTTGGATAGATTTAGAATCGAATCAAAGAACAATTTAAACTATGAGTTTATCAATATAAACGCAGAGGATAAGAAAGCTGATTTAAATAAAATTCAACAGCAATTATATCAAAAGGGTATTGTTCCAACTCAGGTTAATTTTAAAACTGAGAACGGAAATCAACAACAGGTTATATGGCCAGGAGCTATCGTTACATACAAGGGTAAGGAAATGGTTTGGCAGTTATTTAAACAACAAATTGGTTATTCGCCTGCGCAGTGCGTAAATAATAGTGTAGAAGAACTTGAGTATGGTTTAACCAATACGATACGTAAGTTAGATAAGCCAAGAAGAAGCCGTATAGCTTTTATTCAAGGGCATGGCGAGTTAGATACTTTGGAGTCAGTGCGTATGTTTGATGCCTTAAGCGAATACTATGATGTG
This sequence comes from uncultured Flavobacteriaceae bacterium, assembly GCA_964603125.1. GTDB lineage: Bacteria > Bacteroidota > Bacteroidia > B-17B0 > Aurantibacillaceae > CAZRUA01. Next base: position 20,003 of record CAZRUA010000030.1, read on the forward strand.
GAGTATGTAACGCTAAATCATCAGTTGGAGGCATTGAAACCTTATCAAGCAATTATAGTTGCTCAGCCAGATAGCGCCATTGATGACAAGGACCAATTTATTATAGATCAGTTTATCATGCGAGGTGGAAAATCTTTGTGGTGTTTAGACGCAGTAGATGTTAATCGTGATACCTTAGCAATGAAAGGTTATTCATTGGGTTTAAATAGTAAGTTGGGTGTTGAAGAAATGTTATACCATTATGGAGTAAGGGTGAATTATAATTTATTAATGGATTTAAATTGCGCTCGAATTAAACTAATGTCGGGTAGTCAGCAATCACCAACACCAAATTTATATCCTTGGTTTTATAGCCCAGTAGCATTTGCTGATAGCGGCGTTTATAATCATCCTATAGTAAAGAATTTAGATCCTATTAAATTGGATTTTGTAAGTAGTATTGATACGATTTCAGTAAAAGGTGTGAAGAAAACAGCCTTATTGCGTTCTGGTAGATATACTCGCGAACAAGGAACTCCAGCTCGTATTAGCTTTGGATTGGTGAATATGAAAGTGAAAGAAGCAGCTTTTAATCAACCTTACCGAAATGTGGCGGTTTTGTTAGAAGGTACTTTTAAATCAAGATTTAAAAATTATGCGTTTATTCCTACTGCTATTATGCAAGATAGCGCAATTGGTTTTAAAGCTGAAAGTAAACCTACATCAATGATTGTTATTAGTGATGGTGACATCATGAAGAACGATTATAATTTCAGAACAAAGGAATCATACGAGTTGGGTTGGGATAAATCGATGCAAACAAAATTTGCGAACGAAACTTTTCTATTAAACTGTATGAATTATTTAATTGATGGAGAAGAATTAATTTCAATTAGAACACGAGAAATTAAATTACGTTTGCTGGATAAAAAGAAAATAGGAAGTTTCAAAAAGAAATATCAATTTATTAATGTAGGCATACCTTTGGCTTTAATAGTGCTGTTTGGAGTAGTGTTTACATTTTTAAGAAAAAGAAAATACACAAAATAACAACCCCATTTTGTTTAATCAGAAAATAAATACATTAGTGTTTATTCAAAAATATTGGTTATGAAAAAAAACTCAATTGCAATTATACTTACACTTTTATTGGGTGGTTTTGCAACGTACATGCTGTTATCAAAGAAAAACTCAACTTTGGATGAGGACGGAAAAGCATTTACATTGGCTGATACTGCATCCGTTGATAAGGTTATTATTTCTGATAAAAAGGGGAACGTTGCTACAATTCAACGTAAAAATAAATCTATTTGGACTGTTAATGGTAAATACAATGCGCGTAAAGATGCTATCGATTTAATTTTATATACGTTTAAGCAAGTTGAGGTTAAAAGTCCTGTTGGTCAAGCTGCCTTGCCAAATGTTATTAAAGATTTGGCTTCTAACGGTATCAAAGTGGAAGCTTTTCAAAATGGCGATTTAACCAAAGTATGGTATGTTGGTGGGCAAACACAGGATTTTGATGGTACATTTGTTTTACTTTCCGATCCTAGTTCAGGAAAGAATTATGAGCAACCGTATATTCTTGAGATACCTGGATTTCAAGGTTATTTAACGTCAAGATTTTTTACAGATGAAGACGATTGGCATGATAGAGCAGTTGTAAAACTTTTACCTCCTGAAATGGCTTCGGTTAAAATGGAATATTTTGGTTACCCTGATTCATCGTTTTACATTGGTGTAAGGGATATACATCATTTTGATTTTATGATAGCTGGAGTTGATAAACCAAAGACTTTAGACACTTTGTCGGTGAAACAATATTTAGGTTATTTTTCTAATCTAAATTGCTTGCAATATTTTAACAATTCAAAAATAAGGTCTATCGATTCGGTTAAAAAAACATTGCCTTTTGCTCAGCTTACTGTTATTGATAAATCTGGGAATCAACAGCAAGTTAAGTTTTTTCACAAGGCTCCAGAAAAGAAAGCTGATGCAACTTACGGCATAAATCAGTTGTACGACCCTGAGGTTTGTTACGCTTGGTTTAACAATAATCAAGATTTTGCTTCATTGCAATTTGCATCATGGGGTAAATTAATGCAAACTTCTGCTTATTTCCGCTCAAAGGCTGTTAAAAAGTAGTTTATAACTTCAATTTAAAAGCTTTTCAAACCGCCTAGTATAACTTAAATTTGTTACAAATTAAACCTGTTTTTTATGAATTTTATCGTTTCAACAACCACATTACTTAAGCATTTAAAATCTATTAATGGGGTGTTAAATTCAAGCAATACTATACCTATTCTTGATAATTTCTTATTTGAATTAACTCCTGGTAATTTAGTAATTCATGCTTCTGATATGGAAACGATGGTTCATACCTCAGTTAAAGTTGAGTGTAAGGATGCAGGAAGTATAGCAATCCCTGCAAAACCTTTAATCGACACTTTATCTGCGTTTCCTGAGCAACCTCTAACTTTTTCAATTGATACAAAAGTTTTTGGTGTTAAAATTATTACTGATAATGGTGAGTTTAAATTAACAGGTCACAATGGCGATGAGTATCCTCGTTTTCCGCGAGTAGAAGATTCTACAGCTATGGTTATCAAAAGTGATATTTTACTTTCAGCAATTTCAAAAACTTTATTCGCTACAGGTAATGATGATTTACGTCCTGTAATGAGCGGTGTTTTCTGTCAGTTTAGCGAAGAAGATTCTTTGTTTGTTGCAACGGATGCTCATAAATTAGTTCGCTACCGTCGTACTGATGCTAAGTCAACTAGTGCAGCAAGTTTTATTATGCCTAAAAAACCTTTGAATTTATTAAAGACTTTGTTAGCAGGTATTGATGATGCTGTTAGTGTTGAATTTAATAAAACAAACGCGCATTTTTCTTTTGGAAATGTTTCAGTTGTTTGCCGTTTAATTGATGGTAAGTATCCAAATTACGATGCAGTTATTCCAAAAGTAAATCCTAATAAATTAATTATTGATAGAAGCGTTTTATTAGGAGCATTAAAGCGTTGTTCAATTTATTCTAATAAAGCTACACATCAAATTCGATTCAAAATCACAGGTAGCCAGTTAGATATAACTGCTGAGGATTTAGACTTCTCAAATGAAGCGCATGAGCGTTTAACTTGTGTTTACACAGGTGAAGATATGGAAATAGGTTTCAACTCTCGTTTTATGGTTGAAATGCTAAGTAATATCGAAGGAGATGAGATTCAAATTGAAATGAGTGCTCCAAATCGTGCAGGAATTATTACTCCTACAAAACGCGATAATCCAGCAGAAGATGTATTGATGTTGGTTATGCCAGTTATGTTAAATAATTAATAAAATGATAAAAAAGTTTTTATTAAGCCTGTGTTTATTCGCAGGCTTTTTTGTTTCGGCTCAAACAACTTTAGTTGATAGTATTATTTCGGGAGGAATTTACAGGAACTACCGTTTGTATAAACCAGCTGCTTATACAGGAACTACTGCACGACCTTTAGTTTTAAATTTGCATGGATATACTAGCAGTGCTCAGGCGCAACAAGCTTATGCTAACATGGATTTAGTGGCCGATACAGCTAATTTTTTAATTGTTTATCCTAATGGTACGTTGCTGAGCGGACAGCCTTTTTGGAATGCAGGTATTAGCCCAACTTATGTTAATGACATACAGTTTATAGATGATTTGATTAATCATTTAGTCGCTACAAATAATATTGATGTAAATAGTATTTACTCATGTGGTATGAGTAATGGAGGTTTTATGAGTCATACTCTTGCTTGCGGATTAAGTAATAAAATTGCTGCAATTGCAAGTGTAACAGGAAGTATGTTTGCAAGTCAACGTGCTACTTGCTCATCTAATAGGGCAGTGCCAGTTATGCAAATTAGTGGTACTGCTGATGGAACAGTCCCTTATGCTGGAAATGGAAGCACCATGTTGCCAATTGACACAGTAGTTTCTTATTGGGTAAATAACAACAATTGTTATTTAGTGCCAATTACTACAAATGTTCCTAATACAAGTTTAACGGATGGTTGCACAGCTATTAATTATTTGTACAATGGAGGAAATTATGGTTCTACAGTAGAACTTTATAAAATAGTTGGCGGTGGACACACTTGGCCAAACTCTCCATTCACGGTTGGTGTAACCAATCATGATTTTGATGCATCAAGTGAAATATGGAGATTTTTTAGAAAGTATAAATTAAACCAGTTCGCATCAATTGAGGCTGTCGAGAAAATTCATTTCAGTGTATATCCAAACCCAATGCAAGATGATTTGATTTTGCAATTTGAAAATACAAATAATTTTAGTGTTAAAATTTATAATGTTACAGGTGAAATTCTTATAAGTCAAAAGGCTAATTCTTCTTCAATCTCTTTAAATACAAGGACTTTGGCAGAGGGTATTTATTTCGTTGAGGTTAGTGATGGAATAAATTCAGTCGTAAAAAAGTTAGTTAAGTAGGCTTGGTAATGACAATTAAGATTTTACTTCGTGAAATATGTTTTGTTTTTATAGCTTATTCAATTGCTTTTCTTCCAACAAGTTTTTGCGCAAATAAGTTTAATTTTTTTCAAGATATATACATTGGCGCTGCAACTAATTCTTTTGAATATGGATTTAGTTTTTCTTTAACAATGTTAACTTGTCTTCCAGTATTGTTTTTGGTGATTACAATTCGTTCAAGTATTAAGAAATTCAATGATAGTTTTCTGTTAAATTATAAACTGGTAATTGGCTTTGTTTCCGTTGCTCTTAGTTTGGTAGCTTTAAAACTATTGCATCTTATTGCACCATTTGTAATGGGTGGTTGGACAATTTACCCGCCCTTAAGCGCAGTTCCCAATAATTTCAAATACGATACAAGTAAATCTGGAGAAATAAGCTATTACTATTATTTACTAATATTTATAAATTTTCAATTACTAATATTAGCTATAACAGTTTTTAAAATAATAAGGAAGAGTAAAGAAACTATTTAACGTTTACTAGTTTTTCTAATTCAGCTGCTAATTGCTCACCACGTAAGTTTGTAGCAACTATAACACCTCTTTCGTCAATTAACCAGTTAGTTGGAATACTTTGAACGCCGTATTTATTTGAGCCTTCGCATGCCCAACCTTTTAGGTCACTAACGTGATATGGCCACTCTAGTTTGTCTTTTGCAATAGCGGCAACCCATTTGTTTTTATCTTGATCTAAAGAGTAGCTTAAAATTGTGAAGCCATTTGCGCTTTTAAAATCAGCATTTTTATATTTCTGATAAGTACTAACTACATTTGGATTTTCCATTCTGCAAGGTCCACACCAGCTAGCCCAAAAATCAATTAATACCACATTTCCTCTTAATGAAGAAAGTTTAATTACTGAATCTTTAGGGTTTTTATAAGCTAATTCAGGAGCAACATTTCCAACTCTTAAACCAATAATCGCATCATCTGGTGGAGTTGTGATAACAGTTTTTTTCTTGTTAGATGTAGTTGAAGTTCCTGCCGAAGAACCACTTTTGCTGCTTTTACATTGGCTAAATAAAATAACTACTGAGGCTAAAGCAATAGCTGAGAATAGTTTTATAGAAAGTTTGTTCATGTTAGTTTGATTTTCTTATGATTTCTGCACCAATAGCATTTAAACGTGTATCGATGTGTTGGTAACCTCTATCTATTTGATTAATGTTAAATATTGTGCTCTTTCCTTTTGCGCTCATAGCTGCAATTAGCAAAGCAACACCAGCTCTAATGTCGGGAGACGCCATTTGAATCGCTCTTAATTGCAATTGTCTGTCCATTCCCATTACAACAGCTCTGTGTGGGTCGCATAACATAATTTTGGCGCCCATATCAATTAGCTTGTCAACAAAGAACAAACGGCTCTCAAACATTTTTTGATGTATTAATACGTTGCCTCGAGCTTGAGTTGCCGTAACTAAAACAATACTAATTAAGTCAGGAGTAAATCCTGGCCATATTGCATCAGCTACAGTTAAAATTGAACCATCAATATATGTATCAATTTCATAGTGGTCTTGAGCAGGAATATAAATATCATCACCACGACGTTCTAAGTTAATACCTAAACGTTGAAACACACTTGGTATAACGCCTAAGTTGTCGTAAGAAACATCTTTGATTGTTATCTCACTTTGTGTAACAGCAGCCATACCAATGAAAGAGCCAATCTCAATCATATCTGGTAAAATGCGATGTGTAGTGCCATGAAGCTTACTCACGCCTTCTATAGTTAACAAATTACTTCCGATACCTGTAATTTTTGCACCCATGCGATTAAGCATTTTGCAAAGTTGCTGCAAGTATGGTTCGCAAGCTGCGTTGTATATTGTTGTAGTTCCTTCCGCTAAAACAGCTGCCATTACTATGTTTGCTGTTCCTGTAACAGAAGCTTCATCCAATAGCATGTAAGAACCTTTTAAATTCTTACCCTCTACTTTAAAAAATTCTGTTTCGTCGTTGTAATTAAATTTCGCTCCTAATTTTTCAAAGCCTAAGAAGTGAGTATCCACTCTTCTTCTTCCAATTTTATCTCCGCCTGGTTTTGGCATATAGGCATGGCCATAACGCGCTAACAAAGGACCAACAATCATAATTGAACCTCTCAAGCTTCCGCCTTTCTTTTTAAATTCAGGCGAAACTAAATAATCAACATTTACATTGTCGGCTTGGAATGTATATTCTTCGTGACCGGTTTTTTCAACTTTCACTCCTAAGTCGCGCAGCAAATCAATTAGTTTGTTTATGTCTACAATATCAGGAATGTTGCTGATTACAACTTTTTCTGGAGTTAATAATACTGCGCAAAGAATTTGCAAAGCCTCGTTTTTAGCGCCTTGCGGAATGATATCACCTTTTAATCTTTTCCCACCTGTTACTTCAAAAATTGCCATACAATAGTTTAATATTTTGGTTTACGAAATTTATGTTTGTGTTTCTTGTTGTTGTTATGACGTTTTTCTCCGCCTCCAGTGTTTCCTAGTGGGTTGTTATTTCGCTTAACTAATTCGTTCGAAGAACTAATTACCGAAACGTCTTCCAGGTTTAATTGACCCTGTGATAACTCATCTAAATGTTTGATGATGATGTCATCGCTTGTCAAATCCTTATTCCAAGTGATGTAAGATTTTTTTAATTGATTAGCAATGATACGTTTCAATTCATTTTTCTCAGCACCTTCAGGGTATTCTTTTGCTTTAGCGATAATGTTTTCGATTGTTTTGCCATAATGGCGATATTTAATATTACCACTTGGATAGTTCACTCTTTCAGGTAAAGTAGCTAATGATTCTTGCGAAGGAACTGGATATGGAGAATCAACATCAAGTTTAAATTTTGAAATCACAAAAAGGTGATCCCATAATTTGTGCGTAAAATCCTGCACATCACGCAAGTGTGGGTTTAATTGACCCATTACGTTTATGATAGCTTTCGCACATTTGTTTCTTTCTTCTCTATCTTCAATTGTACAGCAATGATCAACCATTCTTTGTATCCCACGACCGTATTCGGCAATAGTTAATTTTGGTAATTGCGTGTTGTAATTTAATCCTTCTAGAACTTGCATTTCTGAATTTTATTTAAGGTTTAAAGATAATGAAAAATAGCTAATTTTAGCTTGATTTTGAATAAATTATGAACCTTTCCATTAACTAGTTGTTGTTAGAAAAACGCTGCTTTTTGTATTAAAACTCTAAATAAGGTTCAATTTTTTTTAAGAGTTCGTCATTAACAACACTTGTGTTTTTTAAATCTTTTAAAGCATTGTATTTACCATGTTTTTCTCGGTATTGAACAATTGCATTTGCAACATTGTAATTAATATAAGGATGTTTTTTTAAACGGTTTATATCAGCAAAGTTTGGATTTAATTTTTCAATTGCATCCGCATCTATTTTAATATTGTTTACAAATAATTGGTAGAGTGTGTCTTTCATCCCATAAACCTCAAGCAGCTGTTCTTTTTTGTAGAATCCGCCTAATGCGTTTCTGTATTTTAAAATCTTTTTTGTAAAGGCTGGCCCAATCCCATTTAGTGAGAGTAATTGTAAACTATCAGCCGAATTAATTTCAATTATTTTATTGAATTTCTTTTCTTCTTTTACAAATTCGGTTTTAGGTAATTCTGTTTTCTTATCCGATTCAATAATGATATATGCTTCTAATTTACTGTAAAGTTTTTCGCTTACTCCGTAAACTTTTTTTAAATCTTCCTTCGTTTTAAATTTACCACCTTTTTTTCTAAAATTATCCAACACGTTGGCTGCTTTGGCTGAAAAACCTAGCGTTTTGGCCTGATCTGTGCTTATGGTGTTTGGGTCGAAAGGAAAGAGTGTAGATGAGTCTTTAGAGATAATTTGTAAGTTAGGCAACTGATTAGAACTAGAGGAAATGTTAGAATCTTTCTCAATTTTCAGAGTAGCTTCATTCGTTATTTCTTGAATACTTATATTGTTTGTTGGCTCTAATCGCGAAACATAAAATTTAATGGCAAGTAAAATGAACACGATTGTTGTTAAAACAATTACGCCGTTTCGTTCCCGACGATTAAAATTAAAATAGTCTGAAATACGTTTGAGAAAATTCATTTTAACTTGTTCTTTTCGGAGCAAATAGATAATAAACAGGAATACCTAAAAGCACTATTCCAAGGCCAATTCCGGCTTGTGTAAATTTATAGTAAAGTAAGTCAATACAAATTCCTAAAGTAATAACAATGTATAAAATTGGAACTACAGGGTAACCAAAGGCTTTGTATGGTCGTTCAGCAGTAGGTTCTTTTTTTCGAAGCACAAAAATTGCAGCAATAGTTACGATATAAAAAACTAAAGAAGCAAAAGTGGCATAACCAAGTAAATCGCCATAACTACCGCTCAAACATAATGCGCTTGCCCAAATGCCCTGTAAAATCAATGCATAAGCAGGAACTCCCTTTGAATTTAAGCCCGAAGCTTTCTTAAAAAATAAGTTTTCTGCTGCCATTGCCTGAAATAAACGACTACCAGCTAATATTAAACCATTGTTGCAGCCAAAAGTCGAAATCATTATTAAACCAGCCATTAAGTATTTAGCTGTATCTCCAAACACTGTTGCCAGAGCTGCTGCTCCAACACGGCCTTGCTCTGCCATAGCAATTTCATTATTTGGCAACAAACATAAATATGCTACATTGGCTAATATGTAAATTGTGGTTACAATTACTGTCCCAAAGAACAAACCAAGTGGAATATTTTTGCTAGGATTTTTAATTTCACCTGCAATAAAGGTTACGTTATTCCAAGCGTCACTACTAAATAAGGAATTGATTATAGTTGAACCCATAACCAATAAAATAGCAATTCCGCTTAATACTGTTGTTGAAACAACCTTACCATCTTTTACTACTGTTTGAGTTGCTTTCCATGGTTCTGAAAAATTTTGCGACCAAACATCTGTTTGTGTGCCAAAATAAATCCCCACGATAATCAATCCAAATAAAGCAATAAGCTTGGCAGATGTAAAAACTCGTTGGATGATTTTTCCGTTCTGAATACCATTAATGTTGATGTAAGTTAAAATGGCAATTACACCGATGGCTAATAGCTGAGCATTTTTAAGTTTAAAAGCACCAATTTCAAAACAAACAACATTTTCTTCAAACAATGGAATAAAAACCCCAGTGTATTTTGCAAATGCCACAGCAACTGCGGCAATTACTCCTGTTTGAATAACCAAAAACACAGTCCATCCGTATAAAAAAGCAATTAAATTACCATAGGCTTTTTGCAAATAAACAAACTGACCACCTGCATTCGGCATCATACCAGCTAATTCGCCATAGCTTAAAGCGGCAAAAATGGTAATGATACCAGTTAACACCCAACATAATAGCATGTATATTGGGCTACCAATATCCAACATCATATCAGCAGACACAATAAAAATACCTGATCCAATCATTGAACCAGCTACAAGCATTGTTGTGTCAAATAAGCCTAAGGTACGTTTACTATCTGTCATAAAAGTATTAAGGCGACTATTGTCGCCTTAATTATTGCTGTTAATCTAATGTTTCTCCTCTTTCTAATCGTTCAAGGTTACTGTTTCTCTTGCTATACAAGAAGTAAACTAAAATACCTAAACCACCCCAAATCAGGAAAGCAAACCAAGTTTCTGGGCGAACAAAACACATTAAGAAAATATTGAATGCTACACCTAATGAACCAACAATGTAAACTGCTGGTGTTTTGTATGGACGCTCTAAATCAGGGCGTTTGAAACGTAAAATCATTACGGCAACGCAAACCATGCTAAACGCAAGTAAAGTTCCCATACTGCACATTTCCGAAATTTTGTCGATTGGAGTTACAGCTGCAATAATTGAAATGATAGTACCAACTAATATTGTAGAACGATAAGGTGTTTTGAATTTGTGGTGTAAAGCTCCAAACATTTTCTTTGGTAATAAACCATCTTTAGCCATACCTAAGAAAATACGAGTTTGACCTAACATCATAACCAACATTACACTCATTAAACCTGCAGTTGCAGCAACCGTAATTAATAATGTAGCCCACGTAAGTCCAATTCCACTGAATGCAGAAGCTACAGGGGCTGTTTTGTCTAAGTCAGTATATTTTACCATACCTGTTAAAACTAATGAAACAGCGATATATAACACGGTACAAATTACTAACGAAGCAACGATAGCAAAAGGAACGTCTTTTTTAGGATTGATAGCTTCACCAGCCTGAGTTGAAACTGCATCAAATCCGATATAAGCAAAGAATACAATTGTGGCCGCAGTTAATACTCCTCCAAAACCAAAAGTAAACTTACCGGTTGTAGCACCCGCAGCATCTAAAACAGGTTTAGCATCAGGAATAAATGGCTTCCAGTTATCAGTATTTACGTAGAACGCACCAACAAAAATTACGAATAATACAACTGCAATTTTAACAATAACGATAATATTATTAGTACTTGCAGCTTCTTTGATACCTTTAATTAAAATAGCTGTAATAACCCAAGTGATAATAAAAGCAGGTAAGTTAAATGCAAAACTTGGTTCAGCTAAACCAGCCGCTAAGCACTTTTCTTTAGCAGTAACTAAGTCGTTAGTTAAGAATATTGGTAAATCAATATGTACAATATGAAGTAATTTATTGAAATATCCGCTCCAAGCAACCGCAACGGTTGTGGCGCCCATCATGTATTCTAAAATCAAATTCCAACCAATAAACCAAGCGAAAATTTCACCTACAGTTCCGTATGCATAAGAATAAGCTGAACCTTCCACAGGAAGAACAGAGGCAAATTCAGCATAACAAAGGGATGCAAACAAACATCCAATACCTGCAATCACAAATGATAAAGCTAAAGCTGGACCCGCGTGATCATGAGCTGCAATACCAGTTAAGGTAAAAATACCTCCACCTATAATTGCACCAATACCTAAGGAAGTTAATCCCCATTTGGTCAAGACTCTTTTTAAGTCACTTTTTTTCATATCGGCCTCAAAGGCAGCGATAGGTTTTCTTCTCCAAATTGACATAATTATTTTTTAATTATTTAATAATGATTCATAAAGCTGTAAATATAGGAAATTTTTACACTTTTGGTGGTTTTGAGCAATAAAAAACGCCCCAATTTAGTTGCGGCGTTTTTTATTTACTGGAAATTAATTTGTTACTAATTCATCACATTTGCAATTTTTCCTGCTTTAGCGCTATCTTTTACTGACAAGGCTTTAGAGTAATTTAAAATGTTTAAGATTGTTTCTTCACAAGGTTCGCTAACGTTTGGATTTAATTGGCGTTTAGCTAATTTTGCATTAGGGTTAGCGTTTTCAGTAAGATTAGGAGTAGCTGTTTTTACCATAGGCTAATTAAAGGGGTTTAAGGGTTATTTATAGTAAAAACGAGATTTATTTTGCTTTATTGTGTGTAGATTAAATTTTTTTTAATGGTTTAAATTGCCTTAAAGTAAGGGGTAAATATTATTCCTCCCGTAATAGCTGCACCAATGCTTACAATTAATGTAGCTCCTGCACTAATATCCTTTATTTTCTTTATTTTCTCATTCTGTTCGGTGCTATATAAGTCACAAAGTGCTTCAATAGCTGTATTTATCATTTCAAAAGAAATAACCAGAGCAATGCAAAGTATAATGGCTATCCATTCAGTTGAGCTTATATTAAAGTAAAAGCCGGCAACAATTGCAATAATGGCACAAAAAAAGTGAACTCTCATATTTAATTCGCTTTTTAAGGCGCTAACAATTCCTTGTAAGGCGTAATCAAATGATTTGAAGAATTTGTTCATTCTGTTGTTGTTGAATAAAATTATTTCGGATTGTTTATATCTCTATGCTTTACAATATTATGAAATGCTTGGTATCCAAAATATAAAAATAAAGCAAATATGAATGTAAAGGACCATGTTTCTTTAAAATAGTTTTTTGAAAAGATGGATTGAAATATATCGTTCAATAAATCAAATGGTTTGTAAATAACATCCCAGCTATTTGAACGCATGTACCTACCTAAATATACACCATATGAAACTGCTAAGAATAATATTGGCAATAATAGTTTTTGAAACTTTGGGTCAATTCGTTTAAAGAGCTTATTCCTAAAGTCGTCTATACTGTAAAACATTAGTAACAGTCCTATAAGCGAAAATGAAAATATGATAACAACATCAAACCACATAGGGATTAGGAGATTTGGTTTTAAATGGAATGAATCCGTTACAATGTATGGTGCATTAGGTAAAAATAGAATCCATAAAATAGCAAACAAAATTTCTTTCATTTGAAATTTGACGGCTTTATTATAGGAGGTCTTCCAAGCTAAACTGCTAATCAGGCATGGTATCCAGGCTAAAAACACATTCCATATTAAAAATAAGTAATTTGTGCTACCTGTTTTAAAAACTCTTATAAACAAAAGTCCACAAGCCATTACACTTAACTGAGCTACAAATTTATATTTGCTTTTATTAAATCTATCTAAGTTCATTTTAGTTAATTTTTACTTGTATGTTTGATTTTAGTTGTTTTGAAATAGTATCGTGTTTGTCGTTTCTAGTCTTTACAATTACTGATTTTAGATTAGGAAGACCATTAAGTATTTTAACCCATTCATCGTCTAATTCGTAAATGTAAATGCTTTGAAGTTTTTTTAAATTGCTTAAATAATTAATATTTACAAGGTTAGTATTATCAATTTGTAAAGTTGTTAAATTGCTTAAACCCTTAATAATTTCGCAATCTTCAAAGTAGGTAGAGTTTAAATCCAATGTTTTTAATTTGCTCAATTGTTTTATTGGAATGAAGTTTTTGCATGTAGTTAAGTTTTTCAAATGAAGTTCTTCTAAATTTGCACAAGAATTTAAAAAGTCAAGATTACTCATATTACAATCATTTAAAGAAAGCCATTTTAAGCTATTTGGTAAGGCTGGAAGATTAATTAAATCTTGTGAGGTATTATTGTAAATTAGTTTTTCTAATCCAGTTAATTCACTAATTGTATTTAAGTCTTTTATTGAATCATTTGAAATGTCTAATTGCTTTAAATTTGAAGTGATATAGGCGCCTTCCTTATTAAATAAAAACGTTTTTAGATTTGTGATACCGCTACTTGAAATGTCTAGAGACTGAATATTTCTGCAGTTCTTTAATAACGAGAATGAATTAGAAATGCTTGAATTGGATAAATTAAGTGATTTTAAGTTTTCAGTTTTTGGTAGTTCAGTTATCAAATAGGTGGAAAAAGTTAAATCAAGTTTTTCTAAAGAGTTGGAAGTGAAATTTATATTTTCTTTTCTGTTCTCTAAAATTACAAGGGTTTTAAGGTTTTTTAATTGTCCTATCTCTTCACTTGATCCTTTGTAGTTACCTTCTAATTTTAGGTTTTCAAGATTTTTAAAATAACTTATTCCATAAATTGAACTTAGATTTTCATTTTCAATTTCCAAATTTTTTAAGGTGATAATTTTAGGAACTAATTTGTCAATTGAAAAGGAGCTTGATGTGTTTTCTTCGCTAAATGTATTGGTTACATTCAATTTTAAGTTTTCAAGTTTGTTAAATATGTTTAAGTTCAATGGATTTGAAGTGTTGCCGTTATAACTGAGTGATTTAATATTTGAAATTGGTTTCAGATAGTCGAAGTTGGTATCGCTTGCAGTTAAGTATAAACTATTATAATTTCCTTTATTGCAGTATTCGCTAATGCTTATTAATGCATAATCGTTCCTTAAACTAAAACTTCTGTAATCGTGGTCGTTTGTTACGCTCAAAAACTCAACAATTTTCCTGTCCAATGCTACTTTATTGTCTTCGTAGCTATAGTTTCTGTTTGATAACAGTTCACTTGAGTAAATGCCTTCGTTGTTGTAGTGAAAAGTGGAATTATGTGTGAAAGAATCATTGTTGCATATTTTTAATAAACTTGGAATGCTTGATGAACTTAAATTAAGTAAATAGCTTTTATCAATAGCAGCAACGTTTTTGTTGCTAATATTAAACTCACTTATTGTTTTATCCCAATTTACACTTGATAATAAAACTAAAAGTAAATAGCTTAAATAGGCGTTGGCTTTTACCAAGTAAAAATTACTTTTTTGTCTGTGAATCTTGTAGA
>CAZRUA010000031.1:0-32991 GCA_964603125.1 uncultured Flavobacteriaceae bacterium
GGTAGTCCAGTATTATTTGAACACTTATTCTGGTTCTTAGGTCACCCTGAGGTATACATCGTATTATTACCAGCTTTAGGTATTACTTCTGAAATTATTTCTACTAACTCACGTAAACCTATCTTCGGTTACCGTGCCATGATTGGTTCAATGTTAGCAATTGGTTTCTTATCGTTTATCGTATGGGGTCACCACATGTTTATGACAGGTATGAATCCATTCTTAGGTTCGGTATTCGTATTTACAACTTTATTAATTGCTATACCATCTGCGGTAAAGGCATTTAACTACATCACTACTTTATGGAAAGGTAATATCCAATATACTCCAGCAATGTTGTTCTCAGTTGGTTTAGTATCTTCTTTCATCACTGGTGGTGTAACAGGTATTATCTTAGCTGACTCTACTTTAGATATTACAGTGCATGATACATACTTTGTGGTAGCTCACTTCCACATTGTAATGGGTCTATCTGCTATCTTTGGTATGTTTGCAGGTGTTTATCACTGGTTCCCTAAAATGTTCTTACGCATGATGAACAAGAAATTAGGTTATATCCACTTCTGGATAACTTTCGTTTCTGCGTATTGCGTTTTCTTCCCAATGCACTTCTTGGGTATGAGTGGGGTTCCGCGTCGATACTACACAAACAGTAACTTCCCAATGTTTGATAATTTAGTTGATATTAATCAATTTGTTACTGTAGCGGCAATCATTGCAGCTTTAGCACAAGGTATCTTTATTATCAACTTCTTCTATAGCATGTTCCGTGGTGAAAAAGCTCCACAAAATCCATGGAATAGTAACACGTTAGAGTGGACTACTCCTGCAGGTAAACATATTCACGGTAACTGGCCAGGTGCATTACCAGTGGTTCACCGTTGGGCTTATGATTACAACAAGCCAGGTGCTGAAAAAGACTTCATCCCTCAAACTGTTCCATTAGGACCAGATGAGCATGATGGTGGCGAGCACTAAGAAATTAAAAAGCCCTTACAGCAATGTAGGGGTTTTTTGTTGGATAGATTTTGATAGCCTATGTTAAAGAAACTAGGATACTGGAAAATATATTTGATTGCGGCATTATCAACAGTTATTTTGCCAGGTATAACCTTAATTATTTTTTATGCCATTAATCCCAATGGCGATTTAAGGCTATATAAAAGGCTTGCTTGGCAAAATTGGTTTACCGAATTGCTCATATTCTTGCCGATTTTTATTTACTACATAAAGCAGTTCAGAGGGGATAGTATACTTAGGATTATTCCTTTGTTTTTAACATTGGTATTAATGAGTTTACTTTTGTTTTTATGGCAATCGTCAACACGTTTATATGAAGAGGATTTACGTTATTTAACAATACTTTTCATGTTTCACTTTAAGTGTATTGTAGTCAGCAATTTGCTTGTATACATTGTATTAAGCATTGTTGTATTGAAGAAGGAAAGCTAAATAAGAGTTAAACTTTTATCCAATTATTTAAGGTAATACAAAGCTCAATAAAGCTTCTTAATATAAATACTTGAAAAGTATTAGTTAATTAAAACGCTTTTAAATCTCGCTATAATTAAAATCTAAAGCGCATAAAACCTGTGCTTAAAGATAACGTTGGTCCGTTTTGAGTAAAGAATGTTACTGCATCACGCGATGCTAAACCTGCTTCCCAAGTACCATCTTTAGCAATAAAAATAATACCTAGTGGCACCGAGTATTTGTAATTACCGCCTGTTATAAAGCCCGCTTGCAATTTAATCACTTTGGCAATGTAAATATCTCCACCAAAACCAATTAATGGCTTATTAAGTTTGCCCGGTACATCTGATAACGGGAAAATACAATCAATACCTATTTCGGCAATTTTGTTTTTACCTAAAATTAAACTCGCGCCTGTACGAAACACTCCTGGAAGTTTTATCGTTCTTTCTTGTTCTCCTTCTAACTTTAATAAACCGTTTTTACCAAAAATATCTCCTAACTGCGAAAACGGATTGTAGTTATTTAAACCCGCATTGGTTGTGCTATACACAAATGTATCTTTTACCGAATACAAATTTCCTTTCCATTTAATAGAACCTGCATTAATATAAGATGCGCCAATTTTCAAACGGTTTTTAATAATAATGTTTAAACCTAAGTCGAATCCCATACCACTACCTACTGATTTTGGTAAACCGCCCGATTGTTTTATTTGATTAGCTGCATTAGCTGCTGTTCCGTAATCAACATTAAACGCTGGTGTTAGCGAGCTATACCCAGTTAACTGATCGTTCTCTGACTTTACATTGATTAATGCTAAACCTTGAAAATACTTTACACCAATACCGCCAAACATAGCAAAAGTACTATCGCCAAATATTTTTTTACCGTATGATAAGTTGTACTCACGCGTCCATGTCATAGTAATTTCTGAACCATTCAAAATTTTCGACATTAGCTTAGGTGCGTTGGTATAACCATTCACTACCATTTTCACGCTATCCGGACTCATGTTTTGGTAATTAGCAATGTTGGTTGAAACACCTAATGAGTTTACAATAGTTAAGGAATCAAACACGCTGGATGTTTTTCCTAAAAACAATAAATCGGCCGCTGTGTTTCCTAATTTTAAATAGGCTTGGTAACTATCGTTGATACGGAAACCAAAGCCACCTAATTTTTTTGTAATAAATGCTGCACCAAACGAACCCAAGTTAGCATTCATGGTAAAACCCGTTAAGGTGAAATCCTTGGCAGCATCGCGCTTTTGTTGTATAGTGAAGTTTTGTCCTTTGTTAGTAATAAGGTCGTTTACCATTCCGCGCAACTCGGTTTTAGAAAGCGCTTGAGAATAAACCGAACCTGTAAACTCAGCAAAACCCATGGTGAATTTCTTTTTGGTGTAGCGGTAGTCCCAACCCAAGTTTGCAGGGTTAATGCTGGTTGCTTGGTAGTCGGTTGCGAAGGTTGTAGCGCCACCATGACCTGTATTGCAAAACGAGCTTAACTCATATTGTGAGAAAGCTGATACGGATAGTAAGCTTGCAATAGAAAGTAGAAATAATCTCATAGGTTTTATTTTGTGATTAAAAATAATAAATTTTTTTGTGTCGGCAAATACCGTGTTTTGTTTTAATTGGTGCGTAAAGGTGTTTGTTGAAGTGAAATGATATTTTATTTTTCAATTGTACTTTTTGCCATTGCTCAGGGAAAATTTGGTAACCCGTGGGTGCTGGTTCAGGAAACCTTGTTTCAGATATTCTTGTTAGCGTCGGAAATAAAAAAAACCTCCCCATTACGAGAAGGATTTTTGATTGAAATCTTAATAATTAATCTACTCCACAATCACTATTTTTTTTACATCTACCTTTTTTCCTTGTATTAATTGCAAGTAATACACGCCTGGTTTTATTCCGTTAATATTTAACGACTTATTTAAATTATCTTGACTATCTATTACCTTTTCTTTCAACACTACTTTACCTTGCTCATCAAAAAGATTAATAATCAATTCATCCTTAGAATTGCCTTTGTAACTAATATTAATACTTTCCTTTGCTGGAACTGGGCTAACTTTTAAATCCTCGAAAGATTTACCCTGCGTTTTAGAAATAGTACTTGGTAATTTTGACGAAGAATTTACATCATCAATTAGTATTTCTTTCATTACAAGTACAGTTACTGTTTTAGAGTTAGAACTAGAAGAAGTTTGAATATCTTGCGTTATTTTCTTTATTTCAGCATCAATATCTTCTTCATTCCCTTCCATTTTTTTAATGATAACATTTGCGCCTTGAGTATTTGTAGTGGTAATATTTCCATTCTCATCTACAATAACAGTAATATTGGCATCAGAAATATTACTCGAATCCAAACTATAACTAAAGGAACTTGAGCTATCGCTTTCTATATGCTTATTAATGATAATTTTCTTAGGGCCATTAGTTGAAGTTGAATTTATGCTTACTTCATTATTCAAACCCATGCGCGTCAAAAAATCATCAATCTCTTGTTGGCTCGAACCTTCATAACAAGAATCTACCTTGGTAATTGCACCGTTCTCGTTTTTATCAATCTTAATACACACTTTAAATTTTGAAGTTGAACCTTGTGCTACAGCTAAACTGCCTATGCTTAATAAGCTCGCAGTTACAATGGAATAAATTGCTTTCATTTTTTTTTAGTTTATAAAGTTTATGATACAAAAGTATTTGCAACACAAGCTCAAAAGAGTTAATCAGAAGTTAAAACACGTTAAAGAAAAGTTAAAGTCAAATTTTGAACTGTGGTTTACTTTATATTTGTTCCTGTGAACCTAAAAAAGTCAAAAGTATTAATCGTTTCATTTGCAATTATTTTATTGGGAATAATTGGAGTTCAATTGTATTGGATGAAAACCGCACTAGACGTAAGAAGGAAGCAATTTGATGACGCCGTTTTTAGTTCATTACAAAATCTATCGAACCAAATGGAGCAAAAAGAAAATATTCTTTTAATTAATCAGGTTAGTGAGATTGATTCGATGGACAACTTGAAGCAAAATCAAAAAACTGTTAAAATAATTACCAAAACAAAAAATACAAAGGAGATTAGAAGCAGTTATTCCTTCAGTGTAAAAAATGATTCTGTTTCAGTTGAGATTGAGAGTAACGATAAAAACAATGTTGAATTCGTAAATAGCGACACTATTATAAATGACAAGCAAATAATAGATAATAAATTGTCGAAAGTAAAAGTCTTAATCAATAAGATAATTGGAGCTGAAAATAAAGACCTGTTTAAAATAGATGTAAATGCAATAAAAAAGGATCTGGCAGCTAATCTTTACAAAAACAATATTGAAACAAATTTTGAGTTTGCCATAAATGAAAACAACAAAACCACTTTTGTGTCAGACTCTATTCGCATAAATGATATTTTAGCATCAAACTATCAAACAAAAATATTTCCTGTAGATATTTTAAATAGAAACATAAGTATCGCCGTGTTTTTCCCGTCAAAAACCTCCTATTTACTTTCAAATACAATTTGGGTAATACTCATACTATTTGTATTTGTTGTAGTATTGTTTTCTATCTTTTACATCACCCTTAACAATTATAACAAGCAAAAAAAATTAAACGAAATTAAATCCGACTTCATTAACAATATGAGTCACGAACTTAAAACACCTCTAGCAACTATTCAGCTCGCATCGGCTATAATAAATCAATCAGCAAAGCCTGATCAGGAGCAAATAAAAAATATGGCGCAAACCATAAAAGATCAAAGTCGGAAAATTGATAAGGACATCAAAAATATTTTGCAACAAGCTGTATTAGAAAATAGAAATGATATTCAACCACAGCTTGTTTTAACTGATGCGGTTACATTTATTAAAAACTGCATACAGCAAGTTGAATTGATAGCTCAAGAGAAAAAGATTAGCATTGTTTTAAATGCAAGCAAGTATTTTAACTTTAGAGTAGATGTGAATTTAATGCAACAAGCAATAATTAATTTGCTTGATAACGCCATTAAATACTCTTCGGGCAACTCAGAAGTAACCGTTGATTTAAATCAATCACAAACAACAACAATAAAAGTATCCGACAAAGGTTGCGGAATGGAGAAGGAGGATTTGCAACATATTTTTGAGAAATTTTATAGGGTAGGGAAGGGCAATATACACGATAACAAGGGTTTTGGCTTGGGTTTAAATATTGTTAAACAAATTGTGGAATTGCACAAAGGGACGATAAAAGCGGAATCAAAACTAAAAGAGGGTACTTGTATTACCATTGAATTACCGAATAATGAATAAACTTAAATCTAAAATACTATTAGCCGAAGATGATTTAATGTTTGGTGAAGTTTTAAAAAGTTACTTAGAAATGAATGACTTTGAGGTAACATGGTGTAAAAACGGCATTGAAGCTTTTAAAACTTTTCATAATTCAAAGAGTTGGTCGATTTGCTTATTAGACGTGATGATGCCCGAAATGGATGGATTTACATTAGCAACTGAAATGAGGAAATTAAACCAAAACGTTCCTTTATTTTTCCTTACAGCTAAAACACTTAAGGAAGATGTTTTAAAAGGATATAAATGCGGGGCGGATGATTACATACTTAAGCCATTTGATGCTGAAGTGCTTAAGTATAAAATTACTGCGATACAACAAAGATTAAATCAAAGCATAACACCTCAACAGGCAGATGAATTTTCTCTTGGTAAATTTACTTTCAATTATTCAACTCGATTGTTAATCAGCCAAAGCACCAAAACGCAACTATCTCCTAAAGAATCAGAATTATTAAAACTACTTTGCTTATACAAAAACAATCTATTGCCGAGGGAAATAGCTCTTAAAAATATATGGGAAAATGACGACTACTTTAATGCGCGAAGCATGGACGTATATATTGCCAAGCTTCGCAAGCATTTAAAAGAAGATACTCAAATTGAAATTGTGAGTATTCACGGAAAAGGTTTTCGGTTAAGTGATGAATTAATTAGCTTATAGCAAATCATCAATTATACCCAAAATATTGTTGGCCTGATTAAAATTACTTTCAATTTGCTTATAGCTGTCATTGTAAGCCTTTTTATCGATATAAAGGTGGTGATAGTCTCCAAATTCCTTAATAGCTTTATTAACGTATCTAGGCGACATGTCGGATGTTCGGCAAGCGCAAATACAAATGCTGCAATTAGCCTTTGCTAGACCATTTAAACTATCTTGCAAAGCATCATAACTATCTCCTGAACTCGAAACACCTATTAGGCGACCATGTTTTGAGAAAATGGCTGCAAAATCACCACCATCTTGATTGTATGTAGTGCTTATTTGTACATAGTTATTTTGCATTAACAGGTTATGCAAAATTTTAATTGTTGTTGTTTTTCCTGTGCTTGTTTTGCCTCTTAAAGCAACGATTGTTTTTACATTTTCCATAGTGATAGTTTTTTATCGTTCAGTTTTTCAAACTTATAAAATGGAAATAAGAAAAAAAATACGTAGTACTACCTGATTTTAACCAAGTAGTACTACTTGGTTTTAAGCAAGTAGTTAAGCAAGTAGTTTCAGGTAGTAGTACTTGCTTTTAGAGATTAAATAATAAGTGATGTATTGTTAAAACGACCGTCAATTAAGGGTTTTGAAGTATATACAAAAACAAAGGGAGAAAACCACTCGGCCTCTCCCTTGTTAAATTTTTCCAAATCTCAATTTTATTTTATTAAAACACCCATTTTGAAGAAAAAGCTCTTTACTTCATTTTCGGCGTATTTCACGACTAAAGCAAAGCCCTATATAAATTATTTCATTTTCACATCTTCAACTTGTAGCACTTCTCGGTATGAAACACCATTTGTTGGGTTATTTTTGTAGATATACGCTACAATATGACAATGTGCATCGTTGTAATTATTATTTACTGCAAAATTGCTTATAGATGTTGTTACTTCCTGATTTGCAGTCCAAATGTTTTGCATAGCTACCCCAAACGAACCATTTAAAGCTCCTCTTAGCACATGACGGTGCATATAATTAGGAATATAATCTGGAACCGCACTATAATCCAATTGTTCAGCAACTATACTATCTTCTACCAATAGCACTACTAAATTAATTGTATCGTCAATAGCCTTTAGCGCTGTGGTTTTAACATCAACGCTCAAATTACGTGTGCCTGAATTATAAGTTGGAGTAATTTCTAACTTAAAATCGGCTGGTAAATTTAAACTAGACGCTACTTCTGCTCCCCAACTAGTTACCGGTATAATATGTTGCGAGCTAGGAAATCCTTTTCTGTTAATCATTCCATTTGGATTCCCTGCACTTGACACACCAAAAGTATTATCATAGTCGGTGCTTGTTAGATTCCTGAAATCAGTAGGATAATTTACCCCTAATGAAGCATAAAAGCCTGCATGTATACCTAAAGTTATTATTTGATTCGGATAAAGAGAATCTAATCTTAGAGCCTCTCGAGTTGCTCCAGGGCAATTACCACATTTATGGCCTGTAAAGTCTTCCAATAATACCTTACGAGTTACTACTGTACTTCCTGTTGTTGAGGAAGAATTGGGAGTAGAATTCTCAACAGGATTACTAACAAAATCACATGATGTGAAAATTGCAGCACCTACTAATAAAATTGCTAAAATTATCTTTTTCATTTTTAGATTTTAATTTATAAAACGTTAGAAACTACTTGTTATTGTTAAACTTAACCCATTTGATGCAGGCACATTACGGCAAACACCACCTACACAAAATATACCTTGACGTTGTTTACCATATTGTAAAGTTATTTTTGTAGATTCTTTTGTTATGCCCATGCTAACTAGAGGGTAATGGAAACGCTCTTTTTCAATTGAATTACCATAATTATATTGATCTAGTACTGCAATATAGAAATTACTCATCGGCGTCCACTCTATTAAACCTGTTACCCAACTTCCTTTATCTTGCTTGGTTTGTAGAGTTTGAAACTCATAGCGAATACTTGATCCTGACTTATAAAAATGGCTCACATCTAAAACAAAAATATTTGAATTCACATTTTTATAACCGGCGTTTTCAGCATTAAACTGCACAATATTTTTATTGTAAAATTGATTCGAATACAAGAAAGTACCTTTTAATTTTTTTGAGAATTTCTTTGTCATCTCTAAGGTAAAATCATGAAAATACTTGTCACCCATTTTTGCATAATCAACACTGTAAACATATTGTCGATTGTCATCAGCAGCCACTAAGTAGGTTGTATCTGTTCCGTGAGCCATAGAATAGTTAAGTAAAATATCCATTCCATATGTTCCACCTAATTTAGATTTTTTTGGAATCTTGAATTGCATTTCTGCCATCGCTCCCAATTCTCCATTAGGTTGTGTAGCATATGGATTATAAGCGGGTAACAAATAAGTGTGTGCTTTAGTTAAAGCAGGTAAAAAATTAATTATGGCTGCTTGTCCTGTAGCATTTCTATCCGAACGATACATGAAATTGTCAATCATTTTACCCGCAAGTAAAAACGAAAAGCCTTTCATGGCATAAGAAGTGGAAACATAAAATGCTTTACCATCTTTGTAAGAGTTTTTGTTTGCTCCTCCTGGATCATTAATTTTATAAGCACCTTCCGAGGTGAAATTAAAATCGCCACGATTAATATTTATTCGTCCTCCATAACATCCAACATTTTCAGGTAAAACAAGCGAAGGATCTTCATCTTTTTGATATTTACTTACAAAACTACCACCTACTATAATTCTGGTTTTGCAGTTTACCATAGCAGAATCTAATAACTCATTTATATTTATTTCGCCATCAAATCCTCTTACTGTTCCAGGACTAAAGCTAAAAAAAGTTCTCTGTCTTCCAATTAATCCTTTTAATGTAATTCCTTTGTAAGGATTATAAATTACACGAGAACCTTCTAAGGTATTATCATAAAGTAATCCGCGTTCTTCATAAATACGTAAAATCATACCTGAACCAAACTGCTCATAAAAATTACCAACTGTTATATCAATATTTTTATGTGTATATCTTGCAAATCGGTAAGGGATTCCAGTTCCTTTGTATCTCTTATCAAAACCCTGCAATACATCCAAGTAATGTTCGTATCGGATACCAGCGGTAAAATTACCTCGAGTATAGTTTAAGTTCATAAAGCCGTTAGCCAAAACCTTTTGAGGAACAATAGGTGCGCCAATAGTTGTATCAGCATTGTAATATTGTCCGTCGAATTGATAATTCCCTCTTATTTGGCTTACTGTTTCGCTTATTTGCGAAAAAGCGGATAGGTTTAAAACCAATCCGCCTATCATTAAAGTTCGTTTATATAGTTTCACAATTTAGTGTTCAATTTTTTCGCCTTTAGCGAGTTTCTGAATATTCTTGTACAATTCGTTTTCGTCTCCAGCGCTATACCCAGTGTGCGTCCAAACTACATTACCTTTACCATCAACCAAAAATGTTTGAGGAGGGTTATTTACGTTTAAAGCTTTTTTAAAATCACTGTTTTCGTCAATATAAACTTCATATTCCCAGCCACGTGTTTTCACGGTTGTTGGTACACGAGCTGATGTACGAGCATCATCAATAGAAATAGCAATTATCTTAACGCCTGTTTCCTTTTGCCAATCAGCGTAAACATCATTAATAGCTTCCAACTCTTGCACACAAGGCTTGCACCAAGTTGCCCAAAAATTAATTACCATTGGTTTACCATCATTGCTAAATGTACTGGTGTTAATTTTAGTACCATCTGTTTTTTTTATCATTACAGAAGGAATTTTATTATCATCGCTAGGTATAGTTGCAGAAGCAAGAACCAAAATTGCACTTAAAGCAAATAGTATTTTTTTCATGAGATTGTTTTTTCGGTTGAACAACCAAAAATAGTACCATAAAAAAAGCCTTCCAAAATCAATGGAAGGCTTTTAAAATGTATTAGTTATTTACAATTAATTTTTGTGTACTAACACCTTTGCTGTTTTTTATAACAACATTGTAAGCACCGTTTGCAACATTTGACAAATCAATTGATACATTGTTTAAACCTGTGTTGATTTGTTTTGAAACAGTTGAAACTACTTCACCTAATGTATTATAGATAGTAATGATTGCGTTATCGCTTTCAACAGCATTGATATTTACAGAAACATTACCGTTAGCTGGATTTGGAGATAAAGTGAAAGCAAAGTTTGCAACACTTTCTTTAACACCAACAACAGTTGTAATATTTACGTTATCCACATAAATTTGGTTACCGTAACCATTAATTACTTGGAATTTAACCATAACATCTGGCATACCTGCATAAGCACTTAAATCAACAGCATCATTTCTAAAATCAGTTAATGCACTTGGAACATAAGCACTTGCTGTTTGATCCGCAACAGTTGCAAGAGTTGAACCTGTTTTAGAATATAAAGTTGCCCAAGTAGTTCCACAATCTGTAGAAGCTAATACATTTAATGTTTCAACATAAGTAGCATCGTAACGAGCGTGTGCTACGTCAAAAGTCATTGTTGATGAAACTGCACCTGATAAATCTAAACGTGGTAAATATAAATCATCAATGTCACCTTCAACTGCGTTATTGTATGCGTCATATTTCATTGCGCCATTACCACCAGTTAAAATATTAGCTCTGCTCCATGTATTAGCGCCACCATTTGGATTAACAACAGCCCAACCAGTTGGAATACCCGCAGCTGTGAACGCTTGAGTTAAAGGAGCCATAGTAGTAGCCGCAAAAATGTAGAATTTAGAAGTTTTTGTGTTATTTCCAGATACTGCATCTGCAATACCATTAGGATTACCTACAGTAACAGATAAAGTGTGAGTTCCAGCAGCAACAGTTTGTGTTGGTAAAGTTACCACAGCAGTAGCCCCTGGAGCAACATTTCCTGTCCAGTTATAAACTTGGTTTGCACCAGCATCTACTTTATAAGTGATATCAGCAGCTGTTAAATTAACAACTCCATTATTTTTTAAAGTGAATTTACCATCGAAGCTTGTTCCGCAAATAACCTCCGAAGCAACTGAAACCGCAGCAATATCATTTGGAATTGGCTGAGGAACGCTATAAGCAGCTTGGTGAATTGGACGAGAAACAAATAAACCTGGTCCAGCTGTAGCATCCTCTTGAATAAATCCAACAATAGCTACTTCTGCCTTATTCCAAATATAAGTTGGCATAGCCGCTTTAATAGAACCTGAAAAAACTTGACCATTTGTCCAAGTTCCGCCTAAAGCAGTTCCATTAACATCTGGGACCATTTTACGCATAATAAATTCAAAATCTTTTTCACCATTAGTTCCGGGCGCAGTTGCATAAGAAATATGCTCTTCTGTAATTGCTAAACGCAATTTTAAAGGTGCAGCAGCTGTAAAAGCTTGTGCAGCTGTTACAGTATAGTTAATTGTAATTGAATCTAAAGTTGCGTTCCAAGTATGTGTAATATTCAAACTGAATGGAGCATCTTGTGTGTTATAAGAGTTATCTACCATTGTTTGAGTAATAAAACCAGCATGTCCATCACTTCCATTTCCACTACCATCAGGAATGGTATTACCATTGTAACGTGCTTGTGGAGCAAATTGATCAGCTGGCGGATTGTAGAAACCATGACGCGCAACTGGTTCAGTTGGGTTTTGTTTATATAAAGATGTTGCACTTGTTGGTGCACTAGGGATAGCAACTTGATAACGTAACAAAATCATTTTTCTAACAGGAGAAATGTTTGCGTCGGCAATACTAGTAATGTAAGGATTTGTTGCAGCACAAGGACCACAATTTTCACCCGTAAATTCTTCATACAAAGTAGTACGAGTAGTTTGAGCATTCGCGTTAACTGCAAATAAAGCACTTAAGCCAATAGCAGAAAACAGTTGTAATGTTTTTTTCATGTTGGTTTGTTTTAAATTTTTAAATAATTTAATTGTATTGTGTTCAACAAAAGGCGAAACAAATTAAGACAATCTAAAATCAAAAATCAAATGATTTTAGACGAAAAATGAGAATTTTTTTAAAATTACACTTAATAATTTGGTAACCAATTACTTACGTCTTTGTTTTTCTTTTATGATTAAGCCTAATTCTCGCCCAGTTTGACCTTTTACGCTTGTATTTTCCTGTGCGCGACGAATTAAATAAGGCATTACTTCATTAATTGGACCATAAGGAACGTATTTACTTACATTATAGCCTGCAAGTGATAAATTATAACTTATATGATCACTCATGCCTAACAATTGTGAAAAATAAATTCGTTTATCATCCAACTTAATATTATTCTCACGCATTAAGTTAGCTAAATGCATACTGCTATCTTCATTGTGTGTGCCTGCGCACAATCCAAATCTGTCGATATGTTTCACACAATACTCTAAAGCTAAATTATAATCTCTGTCGGAGTTAGCTTTACTATCTTGTATTGGATTAGGATAATTCATCTCCGCTGCTCGCTTACCCTCTTTCTCCATATATGCGCCTCGTACCAACTTTGCCCCTATGTAATAGTTTCCTTTCACAGCATTTTCATGCGACTTTTTTAGAAATTCCAGTCTATCCTTGCGATACAATTGAAATGTGTTATAAACAATTGGACCATCGGTATTATACTTTACCATATTTGCATCTGCCAAATCATCAATGGCTTGTTGTATCCAACTTTCTTCTGCATCAATAAATATAGGTTGATTAGCCGCTTTAGCTTCTTTACAAATTTTATTTACACGTTCTGCAACCCTTTCCCATTCGGCGGTTTCATTATCGCTTAGTTTTTCATGAGCACTTACTTTAACTAATAAGTCAAATCGAGCTAAGCCGGTTACTTTAAAAACACAAAAAGGAATATGTTTATCGTTTTTAGCTTTATGAATCGTTTCTATCGTTTCTTTGCAACAAGCCTCAAAATCCGTTTCGCTTTCTTTTCCTTCTACACTATAATCTAATATAGTTCCTATATTAAACTTACCCAACTCTTTAATTGTATTATCGCATTCATGAATATTTTCGCCACCCACAAACTGTTTAAAAATCGTTCGCTTAAATAAGCCCTTAAAGCCCATTTTTAAAGCTAAAGGAGCTGTTTTGGCTCCAACTTTCACCAAAAAAGGATTTCCAATTAGTTTAAACAACCAATACGAACGATTTAAATCGCTATTGGATTTTGCCTTGAAAGCGTTTTCGGTATTATTAAATGAAAGCATAGTTTTTCTTAGAGAGTACAAATATACTTTTTACAAAAGGTATAACAAAATTTACACTTCTGTTTAAAATCATAAAGCTTCGCCCTATACTTTAATATCAACACACAATGCTCAAAGCTTGCAAATTTTAGTAATTTTGAAGAAAAAAGGCCTTGTCGCTTATAATCATAGATAATTACGATAGTTTTACTTTTAACCTTTATCATTTGGTTGAAAAACTTTATTCTGAATCGCCTGAAGTTAAAAGGAATAACGAAATTTCTTTAGAGGAAATAAATAAATACGATAAAATTATTTTATCGCCTGGTCCTGGACTACCTAAAGATGCAGGTATTATGCCTCAAGTTATTGAAGCTTATAAAACAACAAAGCCAATACTTGGAATTTGCTTAGGTATGCAAGCAATTGGCGAAAATTTTAATTGCGCACTAGAAAACTTAACTGAAGTTGTGCATGGACAATCAAGGAAAATTAAAGTTGATACTTCCAGTTTTTTGTTTGAACATTGCCCTGCCGAGTTTACTGTTGGCAGATATCATTCATGGGTTATATCAAAAAATAATTTTAACAAAGAGCTAAAAGTTATTGCAGAGGACGAACAAAACAATATTATGGCAATAGAACATAAAGAACTTAAAATGTGTGGGGTGCAATTTCATCCAGAAAGTATATTAAGTGAATATGGTGAACAAATAATTAAGAACTGGTTAAACCAAAAATAAAATGGATACTCATTTACATCATACCGAAAAACACTTAAACAGTCCTCAACTACTTACCGATATTGTAATTGGAATGAGTGATGGACTTACTGTACCATTTGCGTTAGCAGCGGGTTTAACAGGAGCAGTAAACAACAATAGCCTGATATTAGTTGCAGGTATTGCCGAAATAGCTGCAGGAAGCATAGCTATGGGATTAGGAGGTTACTTAGCAGGGAGAACCGAACAAGATCATTACAAAAACGAATTAAAACGTGAATACGAAGAGGTTGAATTACTACCCGATAGAGAAAGAGAGGAAGTGCGTGAGTTTTTTGAAAACCTAGGTTTAAGCGCCGAATTACAGCAACATGCCGTTGAAGAAATTACAAGAGATAAAAAGCGTTGGGTTGACTTTATGATGAAATACGAATTAGGCTTGGATGAACCCGATCCTAAAAGAGCTACCAAAAGTGCATTAAACATTGGTTTGTCATATATTGCTGGCGGTGTAATTCCTTTGTTGCCCTATGCCTTTACTGATACACCCATAACTGGGTTGAAAATATCTGCAGGGTTAACATTAATTTGCTTATTTGTTTTTGGATATTTTAAAAGCAAAATAATTGGTGTTAATCCATTTTCGGGCGCTTTAAAAGTAATGATAATTGGTGCTTTGGCAGCAGGAGCTGCTTTTAGTATTGCAAAATTAATTGGAGGATAATTATGATAAAAAAAATTAAATCAAATAATCATTTTGTTTTTGTTGGCGATGATTGCAACAAAGAGTTAAAACTATTTTTAAAACAAAATAAGTATTCACAAATATTTATTTTATGTGATGAAAACACTATGAAGTTTTGTTTACCACAATTAATTCATACAAATGAAGTATTAAGTAAAGCTGAAATAATTGAGGTAGATAGTGGGGAAATAAATAAAAATATTGAAACCACTGTTTTATGTTGGCAAACATTAACGGAGTTAGAGGCAGATAAAAACTCTTTGCTCATAAATGTGGGTGGCGGAATGATTAGCGACCTTGGTGGATTTATTGCAAGCACCTATAAACGAGGAATTGATTTTATAAATATACCTACCACAGTTTTAGGAATGGCGGATGCAAGTGTGGGTGGAAAAAACGGAATTGATTTCCTGCATTTCAAAAATCAAATAGGAACAATTACACAGCCTAAAGCAATATTTTGCTCTACCCATTTTTTAGCAACTTTACCTAAACGCCATGTGGATAATGGCTTTGCTGAAATTATTAAAATTGCAATAATAGCTGATAAAAATTTATTTAAAGAAATTTGTATTGCAGGAGAGTTCAACACTGAGAATTGGACAAAAATAATTATTAGAGCTATTGAACTTAAAAACAATATTGTAAAAAAAGATCCAACGGAAAAAAACATACGCAAACTACTTAACTTTGGCCACACTATTGGACATGCCATTGAAAGTTACTTGATGGATAAAAAAGATTTATTGCA
Organism: uncultured Flavobacteriaceae bacterium; assembly: GCA_964603125.1. Classification (GTDB taxonomy): domain Bacteria; phylum Bacteroidota; class Bacteroidia; order B-17B0; family Aurantibacillaceae; genus CAZRUA01. The sequence continues at coordinate 15,886 of CAZRUA010000031.1, forward strand.
CGGCGAAGCTATTGCCACAGGAATGTATTATGAAACTAAACTCGCGCATCAATTAAAATTGATTACGAGTGATGAGAGGGAAATTATAGAAATCATTTTAAATAAATACTATAAAATCGAATCATTTACTGCCAGCGAAATAGGGGAAATAACAGCCATTGCTAAGCACGATAAAAAAAACAAAGGCAATAGAATTAATTTTAGTTTACCTAATGGAATTGGAAAGGGGAAAATAAATGTTGAAATAACCGAAGCTAAATTCAAAACTTTATTCAACAAATAATGAATTTATATTTAAGTCATATAGACGGCATAAGCAATGGCGAAATTGAATTACCTAGCTCCAAAAGCATTTGCAATAGGATATTGCTATTGAACAAGGTTTTGAATTTAAACCTAAACATTCAAAACATATCCAATGCTGAAGACAGTGTTTTATTGAATAAAGCTTTAGAACAACTAAATACTGATAATACAACTTTTAATATTAATCATGCCGGAACATGTATGCGATTTTTATGCGCATACTTTAGTTGCATTGAAGGGGAAAGAATTCTTACAGGCTCAGAAAGGATTAAAAATAGGCCAATACATCAATTGGTAAATGTATTGCGAGAGCTCGGTGCTGAAATTGAATATTTAGAAAAGGAAAACTTTCTACCCCTTAAAATTAAAGGGAAAAAACTAAGTGGTGGAAATGTAAAAATAGACTCAAGTGTTTCATCACAATTTATATCTGCTTTAATTTTAGTTAGCCCTCTTTTTAAAAATGGACTAAGTGTTGAATTGCAGGGCGAAGTGGTATCTAGCACGTACATCAACATGTCGCTTGAACTTTTAAAATCATGTGGATTTAATTATAGTTGGAATGACAACTTGATAAAGCTAACAAACGAAACAATTGAAAACATTAGTTTACCTATAAACTATACTATTGAAACGGATTGGAGTTCGGCAGCTTTTATTTATTCCATTGTAGCTTTATCTAAAGAATCAGAAATAACTATTCCACATTTACAATTTAATAGCCTACAAGGCGACAAAGAATGTGTTGCCATTTTTGAAAAACTTGGTGTTAAAACCGAATTCAAAGAAGACTATGTAGAGCTATCAAAAATAGAAATTACTACAAACTATTTTGAATACGATTTTGTTACTTGTCCTGATTTAGCGCAAAGCGTGGCTTGTACTTGTGCGGGTTTGAAAGTAAATGCACGCTTAAGGGGATTACAAACACTAGTTCATAAAGAAACGGATAGGTTAAAAGCTTTAAAAAATGAGTTAGAAAAATTAAATTGTCTTGTTGAAATTAAGAATGGAAATGAGTTGATTTTAAATTGCAATGCTATTGATTTCAGCAAAGAAGTGAGTATAGCAACTTATCACGACCACCGCATGGCCATGGCTTTTGCTCCATTAGCAACAAAAACAAAACTAATTATTGAAGATAAAGATGTTGTAGTAAAATCATTCCCTAACTTTTGGACGGAACTTGAAAAATTAAATTTTTCTTTAAAATAAAACTATATTAAAGTTGATTTCTTCTTTCCTGTCATTCTGAACTTGTTTCAGAATCTATTCCTAATCATAAAAGTAAAACAAACCAAATGGGTTCAGATAAACTGTGCATCTACCTAAGATTTCAACTCTGCAGGCAATATACAAACTGGAATAGGTTCCATTTTATGCTTATTGGCTCTATTGCGTTTTAAATAAATATCCAAAACATACTTTTCACGCTCACTTAATGTATTTAAATCATAATTTGTAGCTGATAAATTCATAGCCCACTCTAACTCATCATAGCTAGCTCCAATTTGATCTTCATCTGTTCTACCATCGGCAAACAAACCATCAGTTGGTCGTGCATTTAAAATGCTTTCCACTACACCAACTTCGGCTGCCAAAGCATAAACTTCGCTTTTCATTAAATCTGCAATTGGACTAACATCAACACCACCATCACCATACTTTGTAAAAAAACCAATACCAAAATCTTCCACTTTATTGCCTGTACCAGCTACTAATAATTTGTGATGACCCGCAAATGCGTACAAAGTAGTCATTCTTAACCTTGCGCGAGTATTAGCCATGGTTAAAAAATCTTGAACATCCTTTGGGTAATCACTTTCCATTTTTTCAAAAATCCCAGTTAAATCAACAACTTCTGACTTAACGTTGGGGAAATTGCTTTTCAACCAATTAATATGCTCCAATCCTCTATCAAATTCCGCTTTACTTTGACGTATAGGCATATTCAATACAATTACTTCCTTACCAGTTAATGCGCATAATGTAGATGTTAAAGCAGAGTCAATGCCTCCCGAAATACCAATGACAAAGCCATTAGTAAAACTTTTCTCTGAGTATGTTTTTAGCCAATTAACTAAATAATCAACTACTTCTTTTTTCTTTGTTATCATATTTATTTCAAAAAAAATCCCGAGAGTAAAATTACCTCGGGATTAATAAACTAAAAAATTTAATTAGAATAAAATACCTACAGTTAATACTAACTGACGTAACATTGTTTTATTTGGGAATTGCTCAAATTTACCATTAACACCAGCTTTTTCACGAATTAAATACTTAGTATCTGCTTGTGTGAAATTTAAAAAGCTATGTTGGTAGTTTAAAGCAAAAAACATTGATGTAGATCCAGATAAATTATACTCTGCTCCAGCACCAAAGCCAGCAGCTGCACTGAATAAGCCCACTTGTTTAGCTATGTCCTGCTTAGTAATTTCGGTTTCTGTTCCTGTAGCATTTGTCATACTGAACTGTTTCACATCATCATTGGAGCGTCCTTTCATACGGAAAAGTAAATTAGCGCCAATTGTACCGAAATAAGTTAAACCTCCAATATCTTTAGTTTTTAACTTAATACCTAAAGGAATATTTAAATAACCAACATTGTATTTACGATTGTTTAAATAGTTCCAAGTTAAACCAGAAGTTTTTAAGAAAGTTGTATCTAAAGAACCATCTGATGTTAAAACAGGTTCTGCAACTTGATCATCTTGAATGAAGTAAATAGCTGTATCTGAACCTTTGTAGTTTAATTTCCCGCCCGCACCAGTGTATTCAGCACCAGTGTAGATAGAAGCTACTTCAGTTAACTTAAACTCAGCTTGTAAACCAATTCCCATTTTAACAACTGCACCATCTTTAATGATTTTTTTCTCATTATCAGGCTTTAACCAGTTAACAGCAGGTGTAACTTTTAGTCCAAAACGAACGCTTTTACTTGCATCTTGCGAAAAGCCAGTTTTTGCTGCAAAAGATAAAACAGCGGTAAATAGTATAATTTTCTTCATAATTGTTTATTTTTGAAACTTCTTACAAAAGTAAGATTCTTTTTTAAATGAGAAAATTTTTTATTTCGGGCGTAATTATCTGTTTTATTGCACTTTTTGGTTGCGGACCAGAGGTGAAAGAAATTAATATTGACAACATTAAACTTAATACATATACCATTGGTAGATTAGATAATGAACTATTTGCTTTAACACCACAAAATTTTGCAGCAGAAAGAATTAAACTACAAAAGAAATATGGTAAATTTTTTAATATTTATTTGTTTAGTATTTTAAACAGAGGGGATGCAAAATCAAATGACTCGATACAAAAAGTTGTTGATGAGTTTATTCATCATAAAGATATGAGAGAAGTTTATGATTTGTGTCAAACTAAATTTAAGAAAGAAGAGATTGAAAAACTTTCAGAAGATTTAACCACAAGTTTTAAATACTATAAAGCTTGTTTCCCGAATCAAAAAATACCTGTAAATATTGTAACTTTTATTTCAGGCTTTAATAGTAATATTTATACAACTGATAGCACACTAGCAATTGGATTGGAAGCATACTTAGGAAGCGACAACAAATTTTACGAAGCTTTACAACTTTCGAAATACCAAACACATAATATGAATAAAGAGTATATATTAAGTGATGCTATGCGTGGATGGTGGTTTCAATGTTTTAACGATAAGGAGCCTGTAAACAATTTAGCTAATCATATGGTATTTTACGGTAAATTGTATTATGCACTTGATATGTGTTTACCAGGAACTGCGGATAGCATTAAGTTTGGATATACCACTGCACAAATGGATTACCTTGCAAAATATGAGAAAAAACTTTGGGCCTACTTTACAGAAAAAGACAAACTTTATAAAAACGATTTGCGAGAAGTAACACCTTATGTGAGTGATGGTCCGTTTACATCGCAAATTAGTAAAGAATGTCCGCCACGCATTGCTATGTGGGTTGGACGCCAAGTTGTAAAAGCATATATGGCAAAAAATCCAAATGTTAGTATGCAACAATTAATGGATGAAACAGATGTTTTAAAAATAATTACTAAATCAAAATACAAACCTTAAACTAATACAAAGTGGAGAAAGAATCGGAATTAAAGTTTACAGTAAAAATGGACGAAAACAACTTGCCTCAAGAAATTCGATGGCAGGCTAATGATGGACACGAATCTGGTATAAGTAAAAGTATTATGGTTGCTTTGTGGGATGAAAAAGAAAACAACACCTTACGTATTGACTTATGGACTAAAACCATGTCGATAGATGAGATGAAAAAGTTTTACATACAAAACATATTAACTCTTACAGACACATACTTGCGCAGCACAAACGATGAAGCAACTGCAAACGCAATAAAAGATTACGTATTAGAGGTAGGAAAGAAAACAGGGGTAATTGCTTAGTTGCAAAAACAAGTTTAAAATTTCCTTAATTAGCGCTTCAATAAGTTTTACATTTTGAATTAAACAAACATGTCGAGAATTTTAACAGGAATACAAAGTACAAACATACCGCACTTAGGAAATATTTTCGGAGCAATGCTACCCGCTATTAAAATGAGTGAGGACAAGGAAACCGAGGCATTATTATTTATTGCTGACTTACATTCTTTAACTAGCGTTAAGGATGCAGACTTTAGAAGAAATAGCACACTAGGTGTTGCGGCAGCTTGGATTGCTTTAGGTTTTGATACCGAAAAAAATATTTTATATCGCCAAAGCGATGTGCCTGAAGTAACTGAATTAACATGGTATTTAAGTTGCTTTACTCCATTTCCAATGTTACAAAATGCACACTCGTTTAAAGATAAATCGGAAAGATTGAGTGATGTTAACGCAGGCTTATTTACTTATCCTGTATTAATGGCTGCTGATATTATTATGTATGACGCACAATTTGTTCCGGTAGGTAAAGATCAATTGCAGCATTTAGAAATGACAAGAGATATAGCACGTTCATTCAATCACCAATACGGCGAAACATTTGTTATACCTGAACCTAAGATTGACAACGACGTAATGATTGTGCCTGGAACAGATGGGCAAAAGATGAGTAAATCATATAACAATTTCATTAACATTTTTTTACCTGAAAAGGAATTAAAAAAACAAGTGATGGGAATTGTAACAGATGCAACACCTTTGGAAGAGCCGAAAAACCCAGAGACTTGTAATGTATTTGCTCTATATAAACTAGTTGCTACTGCAGAACAAACGGAAGCTTTGCGCGCTAATTATTTAGCTGGTAATTACGGTTATGGTCATGCAAAAACCGAATTACTAAATTGCTTATTAAGTAAATTTGAAAAGGCACGTTCAAAATATTTTGAGTTGATGGAGAACCCTGATTTGTTGAATGCAGAATTAGCAAAGGGTGCCGCAAAAGCTCGAAAAATTAATCAACCTATTTTAAAGAAGGTTAGAGAGAAGTTAGGGTTTTAGATTATGTTTTTGTTGATGTTTTAATTATTTCTTTTGGCTTTTCGCCGCGGCGAACCAAAAGAAACAAAAGGTCAAGTCTTACGAAAATTAGTTTGAAAATTTACGTTTGTTTTGCCACGCCATCAGAGCCGTAAGCTATGATATAGCAGAAGCGTTAAATCGATTATTTCGCTTACTCGCTGATGACTATTCACAGGCACACCCTTCAAACGCTCTTAATTTTCTAAACCATTTTTCGAATGACGCCTAAAACTTGGTTTAGGATGAAAGTTAGTATTCATGAGATTTTGTATACTGCTGTAATAAAAACTTGGTCTAGTTCTCGACAAGCTCGAACTGACAGTTATATTCTTTATTTACTGTCAGTTCGAGCTTATTGAGAAATGAGTGCAAGCCACTCGTTAAAAAACTCGCGTTAAGTTCTAGGTATTGTTTCTGTGATACTATCTTAATAAAATTGAAAATCTTTCAATGAAATTTTGAGCGGCGGGAAGGATTTCTTTCCTCTAGACCTTTTTGTTTCTTTTTAGTGCAATGCTAAAAAGAAAGGTTAATTTTTTTTGCACGGTTATTATTCCAAACAGCATTGTGAAACAAACAACATTGGCAATAAAAACTACTTAGATTTCTTCAGCAGAGAGACAAGTTTTTTAATCTCAGCTTTATAAATGCTGTCGTATCGAATCAGTTTTTTATTATAAACATCCCTATTTTCAAATGCTTCATAATACTCGTATTTTCTTGGCGTTTTGGGAACCTTTCGATTAGTGCATGCTTCATAAGTATAACAACTATCCCTTTTATTTGAATAAATCAAAAATTCCAAGCCAATATCCTTATTAAGATTTTTATAACTTATACCAAAACCACTAGATCCATAGTGCGATTTCACCTTGATTAAATCTTCCTTAACCCCTTTGTGAATTTTTAATACTTTAAAAGAAAGCAATACTTCATTCTCTTCTAAAGTATCTGCTTTAATGAATTGACCTTCAAAAATAATATCCGATTTATTCACAAGGTCTTTTGTTAATTTAGGGCCTAAACAAAAAAAGGACAAACCGAAACAGGCCAACAAGATGGCAGCAAAAAAACTTACATATTTATTAAATCGAAGTATCATAACAATACGAAGTTATCAGAAGCAAAAATTAAAAAAACCTACCTCTTCACTCTTTTGCCCTCAGGCACATTAACACCACCACAACCATCCACCAACCATTTGCCATTTTCTGCCGCAATTTTTAGTGTAAGCTTAAAATTCGCTTGGTTCTTGCCTTTTACTGTGATATAGTTTTCGCTCTCATCAAATGATTCAATTTCAAAACCCTCACTTGGGTAATCTTGTGCGTCAAAGATTGGGTCAGCCTCCAAACCCATTTCAGGGTCTTGAGCGTTTGCATCATCTACTAGTTTTGTTAATGCAGTCTTAAAATTATTGGTAACTAAAGTATTTGAATTAACCCATTCTTTTATGCCAACGGCCTTACTCATTTTGTTCGAATTCTCCACGTAAGCATTAATAAAAGCTAATGCATTATCCGTTTTAGTTTGTTTTTCCGAAACTTTGTTTTGAGTTTCCTCGTATTTATTTGAAACATTCTCTTGTTTTGCTCCTCCGCAGGAAGCGAATAAAATGGTTAGTAGTATAAAAGTGTATTTAAGCATGATGATTTTAGTTAGGGTTTTAAATGAGAAACTAAGGTAATGATTTTACTCCAATTTTGATTCTCCATGGCGGATGTAAACAACATCAATAATTATTTTAATTATGCTTTGTTGGTGACAACACCAACAAAGGCAGGAATTATGTACTACTTCGTTCAAATATTATTGTACGCCTGTCATTTAGAAATGCAACCTTGAACCACTCTTTCTTTTCACTGAAGAATACAATATCTATATCACTTCTTTCTACGTTTTTAGTCAAGGTAAAGTATGCTTCTGTAACTCCTATTTTTTGCCAAGTGGTGTCAATTTCAAAATCCTTTAATTGTGATATATTATTTTTCAACTTAACGTAGTCCTCAGTACTAAGTTCAATAATTGCTGCAGCCCAAAAGTCACCAAAGAAGTCTGGAATAGAAGCATCCTTTGCTTGGATTTCTGCAGAATATGGAAGTTCAAGCCCAGTATTAACTTTAAACTCTTCAACATAAAAACCGTCAGGTGGGAAAACAGCAATATATGAGAAGGAGAATAGTACTAAAAAACAAATAAATAAGGAGGATTTAAATACTCTATTAATTTTTTGATTACGATTTGACGACAACTTACCAGATTCTAAAAGTTCTCTTTTAATAGGCAAATAGATCAAGTATATAAATCCACCAATAATGCCTACAATAAAAATTTCTACTAAGAATAAAAGTAAAGCTACAATGAAATTATTCATGATTCTCAATTTGTCAAATTATATAGTGCAAAAGTCTTTGAGCAATACAAAGGTTTGATTTGAAACAATTTCTTCCGAAACGTTATCAGCAAAGATATATGTTTAATGGACTTTTGCAAAGCGTATAATAAATATCTTTCACGGAGTGACCACTTTTATAAAAGCTTTAATGTCTACCAAACGGTTTGATTAATGTGCGTTTTAAGGTGGGCTTAATTGTCCGTCTAGATGCGCTTTAACAACTGTTGCAACATTGTCCTTTGTGATATTTTTAGTTACACAGTATTTACCATTTAACCAATCAATCAAAAGCTTTGAACCTTTACTTGCATTGCAAGATCCGCAACAAAGAGCAATGTTACCTACACCATTAATTCTAATATCATTTACAATATGCTCCCATGTTGGTCGTGTCTTATAAGTATAAACAGAATTTGCAAATGCGATTCCACAATATACGCAACTTAAATCCCTTTGCTTTACTAATTCTTCAACATGTCTTGGTATGTTCCAACGATTAGCCATTATGTTTTATGCGTCTATTGTTAAGTGATAGAATTGTGTCGAAAACCTTTAGTAAACAATTATAAATTAGCCAAAATCACGTCTTTTATTCTTCTCTGGGCGTATAAGGGTGATTTTAAATCCTCTTATAAATGTATAAAATTTACCTTATCGGAGAAAATAAATCTCTATTTAATAAACTCCAAATTCCTCTTCAAACCACTAAACTTTGTGCGTTTAACAGCTGAGCGTTTAAATGTATTTTGAAATACTTCTTCGGTTATTTCGTACCAATCATTTTTAGTAAAATCTAATAAACCTGTTTGGTTATGAAACAAGGGCTCTGCGTGTGGCTTACTAAAACTATTCCAGGGGCAAACATCTTGGCAAACATCGCAACCAAAAACCCAATTATCCATTTGCGATTTAAATTCTGTTGGAATATTTTCCTTTAACTCAATAGTGAAGTAGGAAATGCATTTGCTTCCATCCACCACATAGGGTTCAACAATGGCGCCTGTTGGGCAAGCATCTAAACAACGTGTACAAGTTCCGCAGTAATCTTTTATTTCGTTATCATAGTCAAGCTCCAAATCAATAATTAACTCTGCAATAAAAAAGAAAGAACCCGATTCCTTTGTAATTAAATTAGCGTTTTTACCAACCCAACCCAAGCCACTTTTCTTGGCCCAAGCCTTATCCATCACAGGAGCTGAGTCAACAAAACAACGCCCATTTACTTCTCCTATTTTTTCATTCAAAGTATTTAAAAACTCATTGCATTTATTTTTGATTACGGTATGATAATCTTCACCATAAGCATACTTTGAAATTTTTGGAGCATCATTATGCTTTTGCTTTTGTTCAGGAAAATAATTTAATAAAAGCGAGACAACCGATTTAGCATCATCAACAAGCAATCTAGGGTCCAATCGCTTATCGAAGTAGTTCTCCATGTAACTCATTTTACCATGCATGTTGTTTCGTAACCAAGCATCCAATCGAGGAGCTTCTTCCTCCAAAAATTCCGCCTTAGATATACCACAAAAATCGAAACCCAAGCGCTTTGCTTCGGCCTTTATTATTTGGGTATGGAGGGTTTTGTTCATTAAGAGATATAATTATTTTCTTGCAAATATCGCGTCAACAAAATTTTTATGTCAGTTCGACTAGCCTTTTCGGGCGTATCGAGAACAGAATTAAAATTTCAACGAGTGTATTAAGGTAAAATAAAAATGGTGTTATTCTACTTTGTTCTCGACACGCTCGAACTGACAGTAAAATAACACCATTTTAAAACAGTTTATTCTATTATGCTGGTTTTTTCAATAATACTTCATCAATCATACCGTAATCTTTAGCTTCTTGCGCTGTCATCCAATAATCACGATCAGAATCAGCCCAAACTTTTTCATACGTTTGACCGCTATGATGAGCAATAATATCGTACAACTCTTTCTTTAATTTTTGAATTTCGCGAGCAGTAATTTCGATATCACTTGCTTGTCCTTCAGCACCACCTAATGGTTGGTGAATCATAACACGAGCATGCTTTAAAGCAGTACGTTTACCTTTTTGACCAGCACACATTAATACAGCTCCCATACTTGCTGCCATACCGGTACAAATTGTAGCAACATCTGGTTGAATAATTTGCATTGTATCGTAGATACCTAAACCTGCGTAAACAGATCCACCTGGGCTATTCAAATAAATTTGAATGTCTTTTTTAGCATCAACAGATTCTAAGAATAATAATTGAGCTTGAACCACATTAGCAACTTGGTCGTTAATACCTGTTCCTAAAAAGATAATACGATCCATCATCAAACGTGAGAAAACGTCTAAGATTGAAACGTTTAATTGACGCTCTTCAATAATATTTGGAGTTAAACCACGAGGAATATTTAATGAGGAAACATAGCTATCATAAGTAGTACTATTTATACCAGCATGCTTAGTGGCATATTTTCTAAATTCATCTTTATCAAACATATTTATAAGTTTTAAGGTTATTAAATTTTTAATCAAAATAACCAAACAAAAGGGAATAAAGCAAATTTTTAGAGCCTTTAATTACAAATGGTAAATAACTTTTTGGAATGGCGGAAATTAACGAAAATTAACGTTTCACAATGGAGCTTAATTCCAAGAAATCATTGACTTTGTCGGGAGAAATTGGTATAACAGACTTATTTGACATAAGCAGATAACCTCCGTCACTTTTTACATATTCACTTACATAATGATAGTTAATCATATAAGATTTATTACTTCTGAAAAAATTGGGGAATTGAACTAAAGTTTCCTCAAAATTTTTAAGCGTACGACTTACAATAATTCTTTCCCCATCATTTAAATGAATTTCGGTATAAGTGTTATCAGCTTTTAGATAAATAATTGTGTTAGTATCTATAAACTTAATACCATTACTTGTGGGCACAGCAATTTTATTTGCTTGTATACTAATTTGATTTTCCTTTTGACTTTTAGATTCAAACTTTCTTTTAAAACGTTCGATGGTTTTAACAAGCTCTTCAGGCTCGATTGGTTTTAACAAATAATCAAATGCTGAAATTTTAATTGCATTTAAGGTATATTGATTATAAGCCGTTGTAAATATGGTTGCAAACTCAACTTCATCCTCGTTGAAAAAATCCAAAAGTTCCAAACCACTATGCCCTGGCATTTCTATATCCAAGAAAATCAAATCTGGCTTTTGCTTTCTAATCGATTTTACTGCATTGGGCAAATCAGCGCAACACTCCATTACATCAACTTCGGGACAAAACTCAGCTAAAATATTTTTTAGTAAGCTCTGTGCTTTTAACTCATCATCAATTATTATGGCCTTAATTTTTTGCATTGCTCAAAATTGCGATATATTATTGTATAAAAGAAATTTAGTTAGCGAAACCATCGTTTTGGTTAGTGAAACTAATGGTAGGAATATTTAAAACAACCCTAGTGCCTGTTGCAACATTATTTCCATCCGTCAAATCAATGATTTGAATGGATGCTTGCTTATTTTGCTTATTTAAAATATCCAAGCGGTTTTGATTAGCATCTGTTGAAAAGGATTTGTGCTTTTCGCGCTTCTTTTCATTCAAAGCTGCCGATTGTTTTCGGCCAATTCCATTATCCTCAATAATTACGTTTAATACATTTGAACTGAAATTAAATACAATCTTCAAAATCTTTCTATCCTTTTTATGTAGCAAGCCATGCTTAACAGCATTTTCAACATGAGGTTGAATAAGCATTGGCGGAAACAAAATAACATCGGTATTTTTAATTAAAGAAATATCTATTGTGAATTCAAAATCATCGTTAAACCGAGCTTTCTCAATGTCTAAATACAACTGCAAGGCACTAATCTCTTCGGAAAGAGAAATAGTTTCTTTTTCACTCATCTCTAATATTAATCGCGTTAATTTGCTGAATTTAGAAAGGTAGGCCGATGCATTTTTCTTGTCCTCACTGTAAATAAAACTTTGAATTGTATTTAGTGCATTGTAAAAAAAATGCGGATTCATTTGAGCACGAATTGCTTTTAACGATGACTTGTAATAGAGTTGTTCGTTTTTCACTTTTTCTTCTAACAAAATATTTTTTGCATTTAATTCGTTGATGCGCCATTTAAAAATTAAAAAAACAAAACCTAATAATATCACAAAACAAAGAGCAATAAACCAGAAACTTTGCCAAAAAGGTTTTGCAATAATAAAATCAATTCTGTGAACCAAATACTTAGCATTACCTGGTTCGCCAAGTTGAAATTGTATTACATAAGCTCCAGGAGCAAGCGATGATAGTTTTAATGAACGAGACTTCGCATTTGCCTTTTCCCAAGGCTCATCATTAATTTTGTAAAACAAAGGGAAATTGAAATCAGTTTTAAAACTTAGGATAGAGTAATTAATTTCAATATTATTTTGGTTATAATCTAGCTCTTTAAAATTAGCTAACTTAGTAGAATTAACATGCACTTCTGAAATATAGAAAAGAGGAGAAGATTTCTCTTCAACTGATGCTTTTAATTTCTCCTTAATTAAACCATTTTTTGTAGTTAACAATAATTCGCCATTCCAAAGTTCAATATCGGTAATATCATAATTGATGCGATGTTGCAAAACCAAATTCTGTTTCACCATATTAAAACTGTACAAATTATCATTGGTAACCATAATCAAATAATCACCACAACGTTTTAAAAAAGAAACTGTCTCGCCATCTTCATAAAATTTAAAATTCAGGTATTCTATTTTCTTGTTTTTAATTTTTACAATTAAGCCCGAATTTGTTAGCCCATAAATAACTCCATTATAGTTATACATTCTACTTACATATATCCTTGAAGTATCACTTTTCAATTCTTCAATCCCACCTGGGCTTGCAACGTACAAACCGTAACTAGTTCCGTAATAAATATTTTTTTCATTACTCAAATACTCTACACATCTAGCACGGCATCCACCTAAAAATTTGGCCTTCCCTTTATCATCGTTTATCCCCTTGTTAAACAAACTAACCCAAACATCATTATTAATCTCGAAATTTCTCATTAATTCAGCAGCTCCAGATAATGCAATAGCGTAATAATTACTATCCACTCTTCTTATATCTTTAAAAGCTCCAGGCTCGCTGCTGATTAGTTTGTACTTATCATTCAATATCTCAACATAACTATTACTCAAGAGTATATTACCTCTAATACTATCTAGCCACAAGGTAGATATCTCTGCATTTAACTTACTTTCGTAAATCAACTTTTCCTGCATCTCATTTAAATCAGCTTTAAATAGCTTGCCATTTCGTGTTCCTACATAAACTTCATTCTTATAAATGGTTGTTTTTAATGGTGCTATATCTTTCAAATACTGCTTTGCATTTATATCAGTTGCTAATAATAAGCCATTGTTTAAAGTTGAGAACCAATAATTACCTTCTCTATCCTTTAAAACATCACTGATACTATAATTCTGAAAATAGCACTTTCCCTTATTTAATATATTGCCTTTTATATCGTAAGCATAAGCACCATTGGAAGTACAAAACCAAAACTCATTTTGAGTGAAAGATGCATTCTGAATATTTTGTACTTCTACTTTAAACTTTGATTCCACTTTATTATTCTTTATGGAATAACAATCGGGCACCTTACTTGTATTTTTGCCATAAACAACTATGTTGCTCCCCATGTTCAACAACATCGAATGGCCATTAGGAGTGAGCAGACTAGGTAAGGAGAATTTACTCACATTAAAATCGGAGTTGATTTGAATAATATTTTCATTCGAATAAATATAATAATTGCTATCATCGCCTATACTGGTCGAAATTTGATTTGTGTTAATTGGAATCTGTTTAACAACTTTTAATGTTTTTACATCATACACCGAAACTGAATTTACCTGCATAACAAATAAATAATCGTTTATTAGAGCATAATTGAAATAACCAATTGGAGTGTATTGTTTTAGCTCACAAAGCGAATCATTTTCAACATAAAACACATACCCATCAAAATTCTGGTACCACAATCTCCCCAATTTATCTTCCTGAATATTTGTTCCTGATTTACTGGATTGCCTTTTACTGTTGTAAAGCTTAAACTCAAAACCATCATATTTTATTAGACCCTTATCGCAGGTAAACCACATGTAACCTTTACTATCTTGAAAAATATCGTAAACATTATTTGACGGCAAGCCGTTTGACTTATCAATTGATTTATAAACAGGAGTTTGTCCAGTTAACATATTACATGCTAAAAGGATGATTAGAAGAGTGGCTTTCTTAATAAAATGCTGCACATAACAAAGATACTAATATTGATTACAAAGCAAAAGGCATTTAACAAACTGAAAAAAGGGTTTTACTAACCCATTAATAATAGTTGGCCAAACATTAAAGATATTTGAATAAAAATAATTATGAAAAAACAACTACTAACAATTATTTCAAGCACGTTAATTTGCTTTATCTCAAATGGACAAAATAAAATTTACGATTTTGCATTTGACAACTCTTATTCGGCAAGTGTTGGCACTGGCACTTTTTCTAATAACACGGGAACATCCTTTGTTAACGATAGAAATGGAAACACTCAAAGCGCTCTGAATATTGCAAATTCAGGTTCAATTGCTACCTTAATAGGATTACCTTATGGCAGTTCGGCACGAAGTGTCTCTGTTTGGGTTAAACTAAACACGTTAAATCCGAGTTATAATTTCATTTATAATTACGGTGCTCTTACTGGTGCTACAAATCCTTTTGAAGGTGCTTATATAAATGGCGGAACTACTAATTATTTTAGTCCAAATATTAGTGTAAGTCAGTCTAATACAAGCTCTACCTGGTATCATTTTGTATTTACTTATGATGGTTCAACTGTTAAAATATACAGAGATGCGGTTTTAGTTGGTTCAAATCCATCTACTGCCAAAAACACTATTTCAAATTCAGATTTGTTTAGATTAGGTTTAACTGAATCAGGTGGAATAAATTATTTTGATGGTTCAATTGACGATTTAAAAATCTATGATTATGCATTAGACACTACAGCAATTTCTAATCTATTTAATTTTAACTCAGAAGATTTACCAAATAACTTATCTAAAATTTATGATTTTCCTTTCAATAATGATCGAAGCTCAGTGGTTGGAGTTGGTGCATTCGATTCAAATTATGGAACTTTTGTAGCCGATAGAAACTCAAATCCAAATAGCGCCATTAATATCCCAAACACAGGCACATTTGCAAGCTTGGTAGGTTTACCTTATGGGTCAGCAGCAAGAACGGTTGCTTTTTGGGCCAAGTTAAATACTATTAATCCAAATTACAATTTCTTATACGTTTACGGCAATAACACTGCTTTTGATGGAGCGTACATCACAAATGCAGCAGCCTATCATTTTACACCCGTTTATGGTCAAGCGATAACTCATAGTGCAAATACATGGTATCATTTTGTATTTACATATAGCAACGGACAATCAAAAATGTATCGCGATGGTGCACTAATGAACTCAAGTTTCGGTGTTAAATCCACACAAAATAATAATGATCTTTTCACTCTTGGTTTATCCGAAGGTGGGTTTAACTATTTTGATGGAGCATTTGACGATTTAAAAATTTATAATTTTGCTATTAGTCCTTCACAAGTAACCGAACTTTACACAACAAACGAAATTGTTTTAACTGGAATTAAAGAAAATCACAACACTTTCAACTTGAAAGTGTACCCGAATCCAGTCCAAAATTACATTACACTGGATTTCGAAAATATTAATCAATTCCCATTAACAATCAACATTCAAAATCAATTAGGTGAAGTTTGTAAAACTTTAACGGCTAATTCAAATAAATGTCAAATCGACATTTCAACCTTAAATAATGGATTGTACTTCATTCAAGCTAAAAACGAAACATATACAACTTCCATAAAATTTATCAAACAATAAAAAGATTAAAGGCAATTGTCTAACTCAATTGATGAACCTAAAATTAAAATAAAACTTAGTTAACAAACTGAAAAGAGTATTTCACTAACTCATCAGCAGTAGTATAAGTTTACATTTGGATATTCGTATAAATTTAAATCACATGAAAAAAGTCCTACTTCCAATTCTAGCAAGCTGTGCAATAATGTTCAACAAGACAAATGCTCAGTGCACCAGCCCCGCCCCTGGTGTTTCAACTAATAACCTTGTAGTAAACGTTCCGTTTACCAATGGTTTAGGTACAGATGTTTCGCAATATGCTCATAACAATACATTATCAGGAAATACGATTGCAAACGATAGGTTTAATAATTCATCAAATGCAATAAATTTTAGCGGTGCTGGATCAGGTGGGAATATTCCTCACCATAGTTCAATGGTAGCTACAAATCAAATTACCCTTGCCGCATGGATAAGATCATCAAGTATTACTTCTTCGCAACGCATAATAGATAAGCTTTTGGGGATTAATTCGGGTAATTTCATGCTAGACATTTACCAAAGTAAAATTCGCTTTTTTGTTTCATCAGCAATTGTTAACCCTACAACCGTACTAAGCAATAATACTTGGTACCATATTGTTTGCACATATGATGGGGCTCAGGCAAAGGTCTATCTCAACGGAACACTGCTATCTTCAGCTAACCTAACTTCCAATTTAACGTCCAACAGTAGTCCATTCATGATAGGAAAAGATCAAAATGGCACGAATCCTTTTATAGGCCGTATGGATGATATCAGATACTATACACGATCACTTTCTGCACAAGAAGTATCCGATTTATACGAAGAGCCAGGTTTTGGCACCCATACCTTAAACTATAATATATGCGGTGGATCAAACACTGCTTTGCTATCTGCAACTGCCACAAGTTACACTGGCCCTGTTACATATAAGTGGAAGAAAGGATCTAACTATCTATCGGATGACGCAATTTA
>CAZRUA010000032.1:0-3183 GCA_964603125.1 uncultured Flavobacteriaceae bacterium
AGTTCCTCAAAAGAAAGGTGATGCTTTACAAATTGTAGAGGACGAAGAATACAAACAAGTTAATTTTGCTAAAATTCCTGAGTTACGCCCAGTTTTCCAAAAGGATGGTTCGGTAACTGCAGCTAATGCTTCAACCTTAAATGATGGTGCAGCAGCTTTAGTATTAATGAGTAAAGCAAAAATGGAAAGCCTTGGTTTAAAACCTTTGGCTAAAATTGTTTCTTATGCTGATGCTGAGCAAGCTCCAGAATATTTTACAACTGCTCCAAGTAAAGCTATTCCTTTAGCAGTGAAAAAGGCAGGTTTAACTATCAATGATATTAATTTCTTTGAGATTAATGAGGCATTTTCAGTTGTATCTTTAGCTAATAACAAAATTTTAGGTTTAGATGCTTCTAAAGTTAATGTTAACGGTGGTGCTGTTTCATTAGGCCATCCATTAGGATGTTCTGGTGCTCGTATTATTGTTACTTTAATTAATGTGTTAAAACAAAACAATGCTAAGTACGGTGTAGCTGGTATTTGTAATGGTGGTGGTGGTGCTAGCGCTGTTGTTATCGAAAATTGTTAAAATTATATTAGACTAGAATTATTTTTTCACTTTCAACATTGTTGCTGGTAAAAGAATAATTCTATTTTTATTTTTAAATAGTTTAAATGTTTGGAGTTTGTAATATGAGTATTGTTCCTGCACGCAAGGAAGCCTCGCACAGAAGTGAGATGGTTACTCAATTATTACTTGGCGAAACATTTAGGATTATTGAAGAGCAGGAGGATTGGGTTAAGATTGAAACTAGTTTTGATACTTATGAATGTTGGATTAGCAACAAACAGTTTAATTATATTAGAGAAGAAGATGTTTTAGGTTCAGCATCAAGTACTAATTTAGTTAGTGATTTAGTATCTGTGGTTCATCAAAAAGAAACCAATACCAACGTTGCTATTGTGGCAGGAACTGTTTTGCCTAAATTTGGTAATGGAAATTTTAAAATTGCTAATACTGAATTTTCATTTGAGGGTAAACCTCTTATATTTCCTAAGCAAAAAATAGATGTTAAAGATTTAACACAAACCGCCTTAAATTATTTAAACGCACCCTATTTATGGGGCGGAAGAAGTATTTTTGGTATTGATTGTTCGGGTTTTACTCAAATGGTTTTTAAACTTAACGGGTTTCAATTACCACGAGATGCTTATCAGCAAGCTGAAATAGGAGATTCGTTGAATTTTGTAGAAGAGGCGCAAGCTGGGGATTTGGCTTTTTTTGATAATGAAGAAGGGCGAATTATTCATGTTGGATTAATCTTAGATAATCAACAAATAATACATGCACATGGTTGTGTGCGAATAGATAAATACGATCACTACGGTATTTTTCATAGCGAAAGAAAAAAGTATTCTCACATGTTAAGGGTTATTAAACGAGTTATTTAAAACTAATCACTATTTTAGTTTTTTGTTAACCTCTTAAGTGAAAATATTTCTATGCGTAAAATTCATTCTATTCTTGCATCCTTAGGTATTAATGGATTGACTTTTGTTGATGCAGGAGCAAAGGATAGCTTAGAGTATATTCAGGAATTAGATTCTATTACTGAGATACATGCCTTTGAACCAAATCCTGATGAGTTTCAAACGCTTCAGAAACTATACTCAAACCATTCATTTAAAAAGTTAAAACTAAATCAAATAGGACTTTCAAATACCAATGGAGGTGCTGATTTCACAATTACAAATCATGCATCGATGAGTAGTTTGTTGAATCCTGATTTAGAAAATTACAAAAAACATTTTGGAGCATACAGTGATTTTCATAAATGGGAGACTAGTATTGTTGCTCATAATAAAGTTAGAATTGAGGTTCAAACATTGGATTCATATTTTGCAAATGAAGAGTTAACATTGGATTATTTGAAACTTGATACGCAAGGCTCTGAATTACTAATTTTACAAGGTGCAGAAGATTTAATTAGTTCTGGTAAAGTAAGTGTAATTAAAGTAGAAGTATCTACCATTGCAATTTATAAAAATCAAGCGCTTTTCTCTGACATTGACTTATTTCTTCGAAAGTATAATTATGTTTTGGTTGATTTTGTTACTTATCGCGATAATTATATTCCTTTATTTGGTTCAAAGTCGGTTAAAGCCCACTATGCACCATGTGGCGATGCAATATATATGTTAAATAAAGGAATCAGTAAGCCAGCAAATTTAAAAAAGGCCTTAATCTTAAATTGGTTGGGCTACAAGAGTATCGCCATTTCACTTTTAAATGATGCAGGATATAAAAAAGAAGAATATGATTTTTTATTGAGTAAAATAAGTAAGAAGAAATTCAATTTTTGGAAAAATGCAATAAAAAATATCTGCCCTCCAATTTTATTAAGGTTAATCAAATCATAGATAGTATAGCCTCAAACTGTCTGATACGAATGAGCTTACTGGAATAATTTTAGTTGTTTGTTCTGTATGTTTTGTATATATTTACAAGAATAAATACAATAAATTTAATCATGAAAAGTTTTTATTTTAGTTCACTGTTCATGTTGCTAATTTGTTTTAAACTAATAGCGCAACCAGCAAATAATGCTTTTGCCAGTGCAACAGATGTAACATCGTTAATGAACTCTTGTTCGGCCAATGCTGCTTACACCACTATGGCCGCTACAGCTGATGGAAACGCAGGTTCTTGTTGGAACAATGGTCCTAATTATAATGTTTGGTTTAAATTTACAGCTACTTCAACACAATATATAAAGATTCAAGTTTTAACTGGTGGTGCAGAGGGGACTATACAAAATCCATTTGTAGCTTTGTGGGCGGCTGATGGTGTAACACAATTAAATTGTCAAAATTATCAAGGTACAAGCGTTGATATTGAAACAGATTACTATGGATTAACTGCTGGTCAAACATATTATATTTCGGTTGATAATTTTGTTGGTACAGGTTATCGAGGCACTTTTAAATTATGTTTGAGCGATGTTCCCGATTATAATTTTTACGAAGGCGCAACAGATGTTACATCTTTAATAAATACATGCTCGGCTGATGCGGCATATACTACATTAAACGCCACTGCAGATAAAAATGTAGGCTCTTGTTGGAATAATGGTCCAAATTATAATCGTTGGTTTAAATTCACAGCAACATCAACACAATACATGAAAGTTCAGGTTAAAG
>CAZRUA010000032.1:3283-32945 GCA_964603125.1 uncultured Flavobacteriaceae bacterium
TTTCAGTTGATAATTTTGTTGGTACAGGTTATCGAGGCACTTTTAAATTATGTTTAAGTGATATTCCCGATTATAATTTTTATGAAGGCGCAACAGATGTTACATCTCTAATAAATACATGCTCGGCTGATGCGGCATATACTACATTAAACGCCACAGCAGATAAAAATGTAGGCTCTTGTTGGAATAATGGTCCAAATTATAACCGTTGGTTTAAATTCACAGCAACATCAACACAATACATGAAAGTTCAGGTTAAAGTAGGTGGTTCAGAAGGTACTTTGCAAAATCCATTTGTAGCTTTGTGGGCATCAGATGGTACAACTCAACTGGCTTGTCAAAATTATCAAGGTGCTAGTGTTGATATTGAAACAGATTATTACGGATTAACTGCTGGTCAAACATATTATATTTCAGTTGATAATTTTGTTGGTACAGGTTATCGAGGCACTTTTAAATTATGTTTGAGCGATGTTCCTGATTATAACTTTTATGAGGGCGCTTTAGATGTTACTTCATTAATAAATGCTTGCTCTGCTGATGCAGCTTATACTACTTTAAATGCAACAGCCGATAAATCAGCTGCTAGTTGTTGGAGTAATGGACCTAATTATAATCGTTGGTTTAAATTTACAGCTTCTGCATCTGGTTATATTAAAGCAAAGGTAAAGGTTGGTGGTACTGAGGGAACTTTGCAAAATCCTTTCGTTGCATTGTGGGCTACTAATGGTACAACTTTATTAAATTGTGAGAATTACCAAGGAGCTTCATTAGATATTGAAACAGATTATTATGGTTTAACACCTGGACAAACCTATTACATCTCCGTAGACAATTTTAATGGGGCTGGCTATAGAGGAACCTTTACTTTATGTTTAGAAGATCAGCCTGATTATAATTATTATGAAGGTGCTACTGATGTAACGGGAATGATTAATGGCTGTTCGGCAGATGCTGAGTATACCACATTAAATGCTACTGCAGACAGAATAGCGGGTTCGTGTTGGAGCAACGGTCCAAACAATAATCGTTGGTTTAAGTTTACTGCTACTTCAACACAGTACATAAGAATTCAAGTTAAAGTTGGAGGAACCGAAGGGACTATGCAAAATCCATTTGTGGCATTGTATAATTCTACTTTAAGCACACAACTAAATTGTCAAAATTACCAAGGAGCATCAACTGATATTGAAACAGATTATTTTGGATTAACAGCTGGACAAACATATTATATAGAAGTAGATAATTTTTCAGGTTCAGGTTATAGAGGAACGTTTACACTTTGTCTATATGATCAACCTGATTATAATTACTATGAAGGAGCTACAGTTCTTTCAAACTTAAATAATTGGTGTTCAAATAATGCTGAATACACAACTTTAAACGCCACGGCGGATAAAAACAAGGGGTCGTGTTGGAGTAACGGACCAAATTATAACAGATGGTTTAAGTTTGTGGCTCAGTATACTTCTGCAACCATTCAGGTTAAGGTAGGCGGAGCAGAGGGTAGTATGCAAAATCCATTTTTGGCTTTATGGGCGGCTGACGGTACAACTCAAATTGCTTGTACAAATTATGCAGGCGCATCAGTTGATATTTCTTTAGCAACAGCTGCTTTAACCATTGGTAATACTTATTACATTTCGGTTGATAACTTCACAGGAACAGGATATAGAGGTACGTTTACTTTGTGTATTAATAATGTTAACCCAACTACATATTATTCAACAACCAGTGGAGATTGGAATACAGTAGGAGTTTGGTCTAATTTAGGTTACGGTATGGCAGCTTGCGCCACAACTCCAACAACTGGGCATATTGTAAATATACGAGATCATGCAATTACAATCAGTGGCACTTCACAATGTGCCGAAGTTAATTTATCTGCAAGTTCAAACACAACTTCTTTAACTATTAATAGCGCTAGTTTAAATATTTCAGGTAAGTTAATTGTTTCTAATGCTAGTAATTTTGATATAAACACCAGAGTTCAAGGCACTGGTGCTTTAGCAGTTGGTAATGATGCAACCTTTACAAGAAGTGGTGGCACTGGAGCTATTGATTTTGCTTTGAGCAATTCGGCAAGCGCAAATATTGGGCGAGATTTAATTTGGACTAGCACAGCAGGAACTTCCTCAATCAACAGTATGAATTTAAGCAACAATGCTTCATTAACAACAACACGTGATTTAACATTATCTTCTAGTGGTGGTATGAAAATAAGTTTCAATTTTAATTCTTCATCTATTTTAAATATAGGTAGAGATTTAACTTTTACAGCTTCAGCCGCTGCTATGACAGAAGCAATTTTCAACAACTCAAGTGCATTAAATATTAAACGAAATATAGTTAGAGGAGCTACACCTTATGGAATATTAACTTTTAATAACTCATCTACGTTAACCTTTAATGGAACTTCTAATCAACAGATTATTCCAGGTTCAGCAGGCTCAGGTGGTGATGCAATTACATTTAAAAATGTGATTTTAAATAATACAAGTGGATTTGCTAATGATTTTACAATGGGCGGAGCAGCTACAATAAATGGTACGCTAACATTAACTAAAGGTGTCGTTCAAACAACTAGTGCAAATTATATTTATTTACCGGCTGGACCAACAAGTACTACAATAGGATCTTCTAACTGCTATATCAATGGCCCAATTAAAATTGATTTAGCTTCAAGCACCGCAGGAACAATTATTAATTTCCCTATAGGTAAAGGAACTAACTATTTACCTGCAGTTTTAACAGTTACTCATACTGATGCTACTCCAGTTACTTATACAGCCGAGTTAATAAATTCATCAGCCAACGCGTTAGGCTACACGTTTCCTGGTACAGTGAATAAAGTTTCGTTAATGAGGTATTGGCAAATTGATCGACAAAGTGTTGCAAATTTATCAACAGCAACGGTCAGACTTTACTATGGTGCTTTTGATGGAGTTACCGATTACACCAACTTAACTGTGGTTAAAAATGTTGGCTCAGGCACAACATGGTTTGATATTGGAGGAACAGCAACTGGAAATGGAACTGGTACAATTACTTCAGGTGCTTTCTCAACTTTTAGTAGATTTACTTTAGGTAATAAGTTAGCTGGTATTAATCCACTTCCGGTTGAGTTTTTATCTTTTATGGCCAAACCATTCTCCAATCGAGTAGGATTAAATTGGCAAACGGCATCAGAAACTAATAACGATTTCTTTACAGTTGAAAAATCTTCTGATGGTTCCACTTTTGAATCAATAACAGAGGTTGATGGTGCAGGAAATAGTAATTCGATTTTAAATTATTCTGCCAATGATTTCTCACCATTTGATGGTGTTTCATATTATAGAATTAAACAAACTGATTTTAATGGTGATGCCAAATATTCAAATATTGTTTCAGTTGATTATTTGAGTGATTCAAAACTTGATTTTGACATTAATCCAAATCCTGTAACTGATGATTATTTAAACCTTAATATGCAGGTTTCAAAGGGAAGTGAAGTATTTTTTGTTTTAAGAGATTTGACTGGAAAGGAAATCGGATCTAAAATATTTGTTTCTGATTCAAATGGAAATAACTCAATAAAGTTTATGCCAACTGTTAAACTTGAGCCCGGAGTTTATTTTATAACTGCAACTTCTGACAAATCAACTATTAGTAAGAAAATTGCAGTTCAATAAGTGGTTATTTAAGCTAAATATCTTTCAACCCAACTACCTTTTATTGGAATAAAAAGATTGCTGTTAAATGCTGTGCCTGTACTTATTGTTATATCAACAATTTTAGTTTCAGGGTTTACATAACTTAAGTTTTTAAGCAGAGTAGGTTTACTAACTTCAATACTATCACCTAAAACTAATCCAACTTGAAGTCTGTCTAATAAAACTATATTATTGTCCTGCTCAATAGTTTTAATTTTTTGAAGCAATTTGTCTATTGAGCAGCCGCTGGCTCCATAGCTTGTTTCGTCAACCCAAACTACAATTAAATTTCCATAAAGTATTTTAAAATGAGCATCTAAATCAGTACCATGTGCTTTCCAGTCAGCAACAAATTCAGCTAAAGAGTTGTTTACTTTAGTTAATGTATCGCCTTCAATTTTTTTATTGGAGAGATACATCCAAATTTTACTGTTTTCGGGAAGAGTAAGCATTAGTTTTTGAATGAAGTTAAATTATAAATCGTTGGCATTAGCAATTAGCTCTGCAACATCCAATACTTTTGTTTGACCTTCTTTATTAAAATGTTTAACTCCGTCGGTTAACATGGTATTACAAAACGGACAACCTGTAGCAATAACATTGGGATTGTGCGAAAGAGCTTCTTCTGCGCGTTCGTTATGAACTTCTTTATTTCCTTTTTCAGCTTCTTTAAACAATTGAGCACCGCCAGCACCACAGCATAATCCTGTTGCACGGCTACGTTTCATTTCAGCAAGTTCCACGTCTAGCTTTTTAATCACCTCTCTAGGAGCTTCGTAAACATCATTGGCACGGCCTAAATAGCAAGGATCATGGAAAACAATTTTTTTACCTTTAAATTCGCCACCATTTACTTTAAGTTTGCCAGCATCAATTAGTTCTTGAACCAATTGTGTATGATGTATAACTTCGTAATTACCGCCTAATTCAGGATATTCGTTTTTAATTGTATTATAGCAATGAGGGCAACCTGTAACAATTTTTTTTACTTCGTAACCATTCATTACAGTTATGTTTTGAATAGCTTGCATTTGAAATAAAAATTCATTTCCAGCTCTTTTAGCAGGATCGCCAGTACAACTTTCTTCAACACCAAGTACTGCAAATTTAATACCTACATGGTTTAATATTCTAACAATTGCTTTGGTTATTTTCTTTGCTCTATCATCAAACCTTCCGCTACAACCCACCCAAAATAATATTTCAGGAACTTCACCTTTTGCAATGCAATCGGCCATAGTTGGTACTGTTAAATTTGTGCTGCTCATTGTGTTTTATTTTTGAGTTAATGGTTTAAAACCACTCAATATTTTAAATTAAATTATTTTTGAAATACTTGAATGAAAACATTTTTTTCAATCAAATCTGTAAATCTTCCTTCGTAACGAGTTGCTCTTACCATATGATTATCAATCCAATGGTAATTTCCTCCACGTGGTTTACCCATTAATAATCCATGATATTTGAAACCGTGTTGGTTTAACCATTTTTCGGTAACCTCTCTGTGTGCTTCAGTGCGTGAAGTAAAGAATGTTATAATATGTCCCTCATCGTACCATTTATTTAGTGTAACCAAAGCTTCTGGGTAAACTTCGGCCGTTTCCATACGCTCAGGTTGTTCGTTAGGAATATCGTCGCAAATGGTACCGTCAATATCAATTAAATAGTTTTTGATATGTTCAGGTAAAATAGGGCTGATACTTTGTCCGTTTTCTTCTTTAGGTATTAAGTTTGAACTTTCCATTAAGGTTAAATTATTTAGTTTTCGTTTATCCAATTCGCTCTATCACTTGGTGAAAATTGCCAAGGAGCACCATTATTTTCCATGTTAGTAAACATATTATTTAACTCACTTGGGGCTGAACTTTGTTCCATTACCAAATAACGACGTAAATCAACTATAATGGATAATGGGTCAATATTAACCGGACATTCCTGCACACAAGCATTACATGTATTACACGCCCAAAGTTCTTCGGCTGTTATGTAATCTCCTAGTAAAGATTTTCCATCATCTTTAAATACACCACCATTATTTGCACAATTTTTACCCACTTCATCCAATCTGTCGCGCGTATCCATCATAATTTTACGAGGAGATAATTTTTTACCTGTAATATTTTGCGGACAAGATGAGGTACAGCGACCACACTCGGTGCAAGTATAAGCGTCTAATAATTGCTTCCAATTTAGATCTGTAACATCTTTTGCGCCGAATTTTTGTGATGCATTTGGATCGGTTACTGGAACATAGCTCGGGTCGAAGTTTGGTTTTACCACATCTGTAATCTCTTGAAGATTAGTGAATTTACCTTTTTTATTTATATTAAAGAAATAAGTGTTAGGGAACGCTAACAGGATGTGTAAATGTTTTGAATATGGTAAATAATTTAAGAAAGCTAAAATACCTACCATATGTAACCACCAACAGGTGCGCTCAATAGTAATTAAAGTTCCCTCACTTAAGCCACTAAGTGAATTCACAATTAAAGAACTTAGTGGTGGAGAAACTAAAACATCTTTATAATGTTCTGCTCCTTTTAATGATAAAGCTTGATCAGCACCGTTCATTAAAAATAAGCAAGTCATTAAAACCATTTCAGTTACTAAAATGATGTTTGCATCGCGAGCTGGGAAACCTTTAAGTTCGGGATTTGTAAAACGTTTAACTTTTATAACATTACGTCTGAACCAAAAAACAACAACACCAACAAAAACTAAAAAGGCTAATACTTCGAAAAACGAAATTAAGAAAGTGTAAAATCCTCCTAAAAAGGATAAAGCTCTGTGCTGATGAAAAGCTCCATCAATAAGCATTTCAACTACTTCGATATTGATAAGGATAAAACCTACATAAACCAAAATATGCATAACTGCCGAAACAGGTCGTGTTACCATTTTGCCTTGACCTAAAGCAACACGCATCATGTTTTTAAGGCGTAAATCTTTATTACCGCTTAAATCAACATCACGACCTAGTAAAATGTTTTTTCTTATTTTTTTGATGTTTATTGTAAATAATGCTGATGCACCAATAAACAATGCAATGAAAATTATACTTGAAATCATTTTATAAATTATCTTTTATTACTAATGCAATTTTTAAACTAAGCCATTATTTAGGCTTGCGTCCAAATATAGAGAAGTGCATGTAACGCTCAGGATTGATGCGTAAATCATTCATTAACTTATCTAAATCGGCAGCTGATTTGTTTAAATTATTGTAAAGCGAATCATTTTTAATCAATTTACCCACACTACCTTTTCCTTCGTTAATATCCGAAATGATTAAGTTAGCTTGAGCAAGAGCTTTGTTTGTATTTTCAATTGTTTCTTTAATTTTAGATTTAGCCAGAGTATCGCTAATACTAGAGAAGTTATTGATAATGTTTGTGATTTTCTCGTTATTACGCTCAATATTTGCGGCAATTGAATTTACTTTATTTATGATATTTGCTAAACGTGCCTGCTCGCTGCCAACTAACGTATCAACTTTATAAGTAGTACTCTCTAATGTTTTAATTGTATTTTTAATACTTTCAAAGCTGGCAATTAAGTTGTTACGTACATCTGCATTCATTACTTCTTTAACTACCGTCATCACAGAATCAATAGAACCAATTAATCCTTCCATTTTCTTTTTTAAAGGAGCTATCTCAGCACTAACATTTTCCTGTAAACTTTTGTCGGTATCTGGTATTAAAAAGTCGCCATCTTTAACATAACCTTTTACTGTATCGTTAAAAACAATTTGAACAGCTTTTGTTCCTAATAAGTCTGCTGAAATAATACGAGCTTTAGAATTAATAGGTATTTTAACATCTTCCGTTAAAATAAAACTAACTTTTACTTTGTAGTTGTCTTTACCACTAGGAACGAGCTCAATTTTACTTACTTGTCCAACTTTAAATCCATTAACTTGTAGTGGGTTTGCCTCAATTAAACCATCAATTTTATCATAAACGGCATAAATGGTAGTTTGCTTATTAAATAAATTGTGACCTTTTAAAAATTGGAAACCGAAAATAAAAAGCGCCATTGCTACTACTACAACAATACCAACTTTAAGTTCTTTAGATATCTTCACAAACTAATTTTTTAGACATGACAAATTTAACATTTTTTATTGCCCGTCAAATAATAAAATTACACATTCCATACACTTATTAACACTCATACTGTTGGAAAATTAAGATTTCATTTAGGACATTGAAAGCCTTTTTCCGCCATACTGACATTTAAAACTGCTTTGGACTATTTGTTGGTAAACAGGACAAATAAATTAACTTTGTTTAAAATGTCGAATAGCCCATTTCCTAAATTTAGCCATGCATTGTTGCCGAGCGTTTTATTTATGCTAGTTGCTTGGGGCATTTTTTATTTCGACTTGATTTATAAAACAGGACTCAATAATTATGGGGTTCACCCTAGAGATGCTTTTGGGCTAATAGGTATTTTTACCATGCACTTTTTGCATGGAGATTTCTATCATATATTATCCAATACAACGCCAATTCTTATTTTAATGACCATGCTTTTTTATTTTTATAATGAAATAGCTTATCGAGTTTTATTCAGTATTGCTTTGTTTGCAGGAGCTTTTGTTTGGCTTTTTGGCAGTTTGGATAGCAGTGGAATAACCAACCATATTGGTGCTAGTGCTTTAATTTATGGTTTAGCAGGTTTTTTATTTTTATCAGGTATTTTGCGCAAACATACTGCTTTATTTGGAGCATCCTTATTAGTAACTTTTCTGTATGGGGCAATTGTTTGGGGTGTTTTACCTGTTAGAATTCAGCTCGAAATGCATTATACCACAGTTGAAAATATATCTTGGGAAGGCCATATGGGTGGTTTTTTAGGAGGTTTGCTCATGGCTTATATTTTTAGGAATAAGGGAATTCAAAAACAAAAGCATAGTTGGGATTATAATAATGATGAGGATATTGACGAAAGCAATCCATATTGGATGGAGGGAGTTGAAGAAACTGAACAACAAATAGAGGAACAACCCGAAATTATAAAGCCACCTGAACATGTTTTTCATGTAAACATTATTTATACGCCTAAAAATCAGGATGAACAAAAGTGATTATAGATGGTTTAAAATTTTTGAAGATTATGCGAGTGTAATAGAGCATTATCCTGAAAACCGTATTAATACATATCAAGTAGACGGCTATAGTGTTTGTGTTGTAAAGCTTAAATCACAGCTTTACGCTTTTCGTAATAAATGCCCTCATAATGGTGTTCCTCTTCATCATGCTGAGTGCACAGAGGAAGTTGGTGTGGTTTGTCCAATGCATCGTTACCATTTTAGCTTAGTTAATGGAAAAGCTTTGAGTGGTTCAGGAAATTTAGAAATTTATCCAATTAGCCATGACGAAACAGGTGTTTATATCGGTTTTGAAATAAAGAAATCAAAGTGGTGGTAAGAAAATTCCCAACGTTTATGAAATTTATGGAATAGTTACTCAATAAGCGTCTATATTTGTGTAACAAATATTTCCATTGATTTTACGACTTATTATATTTATTGTATTATGTTATTCGGGCATGTTAGCCCAAAAACCAGCTGATACCTTATACTATCCCAACACCAAATTAGTTCAATCTATTACGGTTTACACTAAAAAAGGCAAAACAATATCTACATACAATTCAAATGGTAAATTATATACTATTGAGGAATTTGTTGGTGAAAAATTGGACGGCAGTAAAAAAATCTATAATTATATCGGTAAACTTGATAGCGAATACCATTACACAAATGGACGTTTAAACGGTTTGTGTATTAACTATTTACCAAATGGAACAAAGAAAAAGGAAGAGACTTATAAAAATGATTCCTTGCATGGAGTTTCTGCTGAGTACTATGAGGATGGAACATTAAAACTAAAGGAAACCTACTTTAATGGATTCAAAATAGGTTTGAGAGAATTTTACTTTAAGTCAGGGAAATTAGGTTCGGCAGTTTACTATGATACAATTCATTATGTAAATATTTATAAAAACAATAGTATTGAAGTTAGATCAGTTCAGCATGGCTTGTTTAAGGAGTGGTTTGAAAGTGGTAAGCAGAAAATAGTTAGTCATTATGTTAAAGGCAAAAAAAATGGGGAGTATAGCGAATGGCATGAGAATGGCAAACTTAGGAGTAAAGTAAATTTTATAGATGACAGAGTAGAGGGGAAGCAAATAGAGTATTTTAATAATGGTAAATTGAAAAGAGAAGATTTTATCGTTTTGAAATATGATTCATCAAAGAAATTTTATCGAACTTTTTATGAGGGTAAATTTTTTGAATCTTCGGAAAAAGGTGAACCACGAATAATTGGTAATTATAAAAACACTAAAAAACAAGGTAAGTGGAAAGAATATAGTAATGGTGTTTTAACACTAGAATGTGAGTATAGCAATGGTTTTTTAATAAATAATTTAAAAACATTTCAT
This sequence comes from uncultured Flavobacteriaceae bacterium, assembly GCA_964603125.1. Taxonomy (GTDB): domain Bacteria; phylum Bacteroidota; class Bacteroidia; order B-17B0; family Aurantibacillaceae; genus CAZRUA01. Next base: position 13,432 of record CAZRUA010000032.1, read on the forward strand.
TCCCAGAATGGACAGTTGGATAGAAACGAAAATTACAAACTATTTAAATTTGAAGGAAAAGATACTTCTTTTATTGACGGTGAATCGATTAGTCATTATAAGGATGGGAAAATTGCTGGTAAAACTTATTATGAGAATGGTAGGAGTGTTTCCGGAGTTAGATATTATGAAAGTGGAATTAAACAGTTTGAGTTGTTTGTAGATAAAAATAGTGGAAAAGCCTATAAAAAGGATTATTATAAAACTGGGCCGATTGAGCGATTATCTTCGTGTAAATATGATGGCACAAAAGATATCCATCAGCAAAAATTTGAAATTGAAACGGATTATTTTGAGAATGGAGTTGTAAAACTTGAAAATGTAAAGGAAGCAAATGCAGCTCCAATTAAAAGGGAATACAACGAAGAAGGAAAAGTAATTTATTGCAAGTATAGTTTAAGTGATAACATAAGTATTGAAACTGATTTTTATCCCAGCGGAGCGCTTAAATCGGAAGGTGTTTCTTTTACCAACTACTATAAAACAGTTGGCTTGCAGTATTTAGAATGGTTTGAGAATGGAAGACCAAAGCGTTTTGAAAATTATGGAGTAATACAATTGAATTGGTTATCAAATGGTGAATTGTACAAATGTTATTCCTATACAAATAATAATACCAACCTGGCTATTGATACTACAATCTCAAGCTATAAAGCCAAGAATATCTATGACTTTTTAAGTATGAGCAATAACCGCTCACTTTCTTATGATACGAAAGATGGAAAGATTTTTACTACTTACGGTCCAAGTAGTGTTAAACTCTCTACTAATATGCGTAACGGTAAAATTGATGATTACCTAGACGCATATTATTTATCAGGAAAACCAATGGTTCATTTCGAATTAAAAAATAATGTTTTAGATGGCAAATACACAGTTTATCTTGAAAACGGGAAGATTAAAGAGTACGGTAATTATTGCCAAGGTAAAGTTTGCGGTGCTTGGTTTAAAGGGAATTTGGATGGCGATACTTTGGAGTTTTATCAATATGATAAGGCTTATGATGAAAAAGAGCAAAAGAAATATGTGTTTAAAAAGGAATATCAACCACTTGTTTACGGCACAAACAAAAATCCACGGATAAAAAGTTTTTATAATTATAAGGATGGTGTTTTGGAAGGTATGCAATATGAGTACCACCCCAATGGTAAGTTGCATTATGCTAAAATGATGGTTAATGGGAAAGAATTCGGACATATTGTTAGGTATTGGGAAAATGGCAAAGTAGCTGATGATTATACTGTGGATGAAAACAGCTATAAACAAGGATATTATTATAAATCCTATTATACCAATTCAAGTCCAATGATGGAAACCACCTACAAGGATAACAAGATTAATGGAACGTATAAATATTATTGGCCTAATGGCAAATTGAGATTCATTGGCAAGTATGAGAATGAAGTTAAAGTAGGTGAGTGGGTAACTTATGATAGCCTTGGGAATGTTTCCAAAAAAGAGAAGTTTGAAGCTGGAAAGAAAGAAGATGTTGAAAATTTAAATATTTGTAATTGTACTGTTACTGAAAAGAAAGTTGGTTTTGCTCCTCAAATCAAAGATTTATTTGATATTTCTCGAGCTGATATTTGGCAATTTCCCTTTCACCAGTCCATTACAAAGTATTTACCTAATTTATTCTATGTAAACTATCAAAATAGTTCTAGCAACGATGGTAGTAATGTTTTTACAAGTTTAGATGTTGTTTCGTTCTCTGAAATTATTACACGACTTCCTAATGATAAAGGATTGAAATTTGTTTTGAACCCTTGTGTTGTTTTCCAGAATAACTCTCGTATTGATATTAATATAAATGTCACTAAAAATAGCCCAAAGGAAACAAGAATGGAAGTTTCACCTGAACTCTTGGCATTTCGATTTGATACTAAATTAATCAGTCCTTTCAATACAAAAATTAAAGAAAGCGATGCTTATTTTAAAGTAAAGTATTTCAATTATAATGAAAAGGGAATTGAATTGCATGAAGCTAAATCAAGTTGTTTTACACCTTCCCTTATTTCAAATACAAAGCTCAAACTTGAGTTAACAAATTTTGCTCCTTGCCTCAGCGAAAAGAACTTGAATTTAACATTTACTAATTCGGAATTATTAAAGGGCACTAAAGTTTTTGATACTGAAAAATTTTATGGAATTATAAATGGAACAGGAAGTGTTACTTTAACCGAAGCTAAAGGTTTTGTGTTGAATATTACAAACACAATTGTTTCGGATGAGTTTATTGCTGGTGAAATAGTAATAAATGAGTTTCCAAGTTCAGGTACAGAGGCTAAGTATAGAATAGGTGAGAATGCCTATACCGAAGAAAAGGCACTTGAGCTTATAAAAACTTTGTTCAAAGGAAAGGCAAGTTTTATGCAGACTAAGAGTTCGGGTAAGCTTTTGATTTCATTTATAATTAAGCAGAAATAATGGGGAAAAATAAAATACTGCTGCTTTTAGTTCTTGTCTTGCTTGGAGAAATTGTCCATGCAAACAATGTACTCATTGATCCAATTACTGGTAAGTCGATTGAACATTATAATACTAGTTTAAAGATTAAATCAGATTATTTAAATCCATTTGCTGATATAGAATTTTACCCTACTGTGGTTAAAAATAATAAAATACTTAGCGAGAAAATTAACGCATACATTTCAACCATGGTTAAGGATGATAATTACCGAAACCAATTTAAAGCACATTGTACAAGAAGTATAGCATACTATATGAAAATTTGGGGTGATAATTCTTATTTAAGTAATTATGACAAAACATTATTATCTGCACAAAATGTGGTGTTAGATGAAATTGAAACTCAGCCTTTGTTTTATTACAACAGTCTTTTGTGTTTAACCATAACATCTAGTTATGATATTAATTCACAGTTTGGACAATTTAAAGAGTCGCATGAGTTTGTGCAAACAATATTTATAGACACCGATACTTACACCTTTAGCACTTTAAAAGAAATGTGCCCTGTTTATTTGCAGGGTAAATTTATTGCTTCCTTAAGCTATAATAGAAATAAGGCAATTCACCTCAATAATTTAAATGTAATAAACCGCAATATTGAAGATAATTACGATTACTATGAAGATGAATTAGAGAATAAGGAAAGTTTAAAAATCGATTCGATACCCACCAAACTGTTTAATGAAGCAATTGATTTGAACGAAATTATTTTTGATTGGAATGCTTTAAACTTTTCAGTACCACGTAATTCAAGTAATACCCAGTATACCTTTGGTATGCCTTATTCTTTTGCTATTCCTGAGGATTCACTTTTATTTTATTTGCCGTTTATTAAAACAATAAAAAAACAAAATACAGCTCTCCAATTTAAGCCGGAAGAAATTAACAAGGAACTATTAAAATATGCATTCCATCAACCCTTTTTTATTGAGGATGAATATTTACGTGAATATTATAATGAAACTCCAAATAAGAAAAAGGTAAGTGTTTTCTATCGCCAAAAATTTGTAAGTGATTCTAGTTTTAAGGTGTTCACGAACTATGTTTACAATGCTTCCAATAAGGTTTCGAGTGTTGAAACCGGATTCGATAATGGGAGTGCAGCAAGAAGTGTTGTTGCCTTGCATAGTTACGATGATAATGGAAACTTAATAAGCATAAGCTCGGTAAAAAATAATACAAGCAAAATAGCTAGTATTTTTAGATACAATAAGGACAACTTTTTGATTTCATACAAAGCAATGGGCGACGAGGATAACGATGCGCAAGAGCATACGTATACTTACGATGCTATAGGAATACATGAATGTAGAAACAGCGAAGGGAAGAATGAATGTTACACCTATCATTTTGATGCCTTAGGAAATTTGGTTTCAAGAAGTGCAAAAGGTCAGAAAGTGGATTGGAGTTGTGTTTATAGCGGTAAATTAAAAATGGCTGTTGGCGATGCTTTGTATAGTTATAATAAGGACAATCAAATTGACAGTTATGAAAGAGATAGGGGACGTTATTATACCAAATACATGTACAACAGCAATAATCAAATTCAAGAAATTTTAATGTACGATAGTAAAAAACTATACCGCAAATGTCAAGTAAAATATGACCAATTTGGTCGCATAATTTATTACACACAACTTTCCTATTCCTACGGTCAGTTTCAAACCCAGCAAGAGTTTAAGGTAGAGTATGGGAATTAGTTTCATCTAAGTTTATTTGCTAAATTTGATTTGAAACTTAAGAAATAATAAATCCAAATTTTTAGAGAGTTTATATTATTCTTAGCTATTAACAATAAAATCTAAATATGGACAAAAAAGTAAATATTGATCTACTATCCGATCAACCAATTAATTTAAAAGATCAGGATGACTTTAATAGAGGTGATTTTGTAGATGCCATTGCTCAAATTATCTATAGCCAGTCTTCCAAAGTAAATCCGACTCAAAATAAAGATTTTAAGAATGTTGATGAGAACATGATTATTGGACTTTATGGATCATGGGGACACGGAAAATCTAGTATACTAAACTTATTGAAAGAAAATCTCGAGAACATGGGATTACAAACAGTATATTTCAATCCTTGGATGTATGGAAGTGAAGAGCAATTAATAATTTCATTGTTTAATTCAATTATTTCTAAATGTGGTTTAAAGGGGATTAAACTTGACAAACTTATAAAATTATTTGATCAATACTATCCATTAGTATCATTAGTGGCACCAAGAACGGCGGAGGTTGGAAAGGCTATAGCGAAATCATTTAAAAGTTCAAGTGAACCAATAAACGCTTATGCATGTAAAAATGAGATTGATAAAATTCTTTTAGGTACAGCAAATCCTTTGACAATTTTCATTGATGATGTAGATAGACTTAGTAAAAGTGAAATTCATGTTTTATTTAAAACTTTGCGACTAGTTGCTAGTTTTAAACATGTAATTTATGTGATTGCTTGCGATTTTGATATGGTTTCTAAATCTATTAAAGAGAATTATGCTGATGGAAGTGTTGAGGATGGTAGAGCTTTTCTTGAAAAAATAATTCAAATACCTATTAGAATACCTGAAATTAAACCAGAATTGCTTTATAATTATGCACTAAATTATATTAAAATTACCTGTGATATAGATTTAACAAAAAAGCCTTTAATTAAAGAGATTTTCGAAGAATTTTTTAATACTCCGCGAGATGTAAAAAGGTTTGTGAATAGTTTCAGATTCACACAGAAATATTTTAACAATGCGATTGATGAAATTGATTTGATTTTCATTGAATTAATTCGAGTAAAAATGCAAGAGTTGTTTGAATTGATGAAAGTATATTATAAATGTGTTAGCAAGGGTAACCCAGATTCAAATTATAACGCTGTAATATTTGATGATTTGTTAAAGCAGAAACCAGAATATTTTAGATCAGACGGCACTTTTGGAAACAAACATATTTGTCAGAAATATAATAAAATTTTTTCAGAACTTTTTAATACTCAAATTCGAGCTTTATCTTTTGATCATTCAGGTATACGCTTAGGTTATAAAGATTACATGAAATTTAAAGATGTTTTACAATTAAAAACCTTTCATAACCCTAATATGTTAGTGTATTATTTTGAAAAATCTGAGCAAATTAATTAGGACATACTAAGGTCTAAAGGAAAAAAGCCACCCATTTCTGAGTGGCTTTCTTTTTATTTCTTTTAACTTTTATTGCTTAATTAACTTTGCAAAAGTATTCGTACTTCCAACAAACTTAATCGTATAAACACCTGCTTCAAATGAGCTTAAGTCTAAATCTTGTTTTCCGCTTATAGTTGCTGTATAAACAACTTGTCCTATAAGGTTCAATACTTCAATTTTTTGATTTACAGTTCCATTCGTGTTAATGGTAAACTTACCATTGCTTGGATTAGGATAAATTGAATAAGCACTTGTTTTGCTTAAAGAGTTTAAACCAATTCCTGTAATATTTGTACAAGCACTTGTATCAGAGCAAGCACCTGATGTGATAACCACAGCATAATCACCGTTCGCTGTTGCTGTATAGGATTGGCTGGTTTCACCTGCAATGGCGCTATTTGTATTACAATCAATCCATTGGTAAGTTGCTCCTGTTTCAGTTGCAGTTATTGTAGTACCTGCGGCACTAACACTTAAATCAACAGTAGAAATTGTTAAATGCAATGTATCCGAATTACAACCTGCCGTAACAATATAGGTTCCTGAAGTCGAATAAGTTAATCCATCAACCGACCAAGTATAAGATGCGCATGCACTTGCAGTTGTTGAATTAGCATTACCAGCATTGATAACTAAATGCAATGTATCTGTGTTACAAGCGTTTGTGTTAAGGTAAGTTCCTGAGCTAGTGTATGTCTGTGAGTTTGCTGACCAAGTATAAGTATTACAAGCTGTATCGTTTAAAACAGTATTTGTTAATGGATTTAATGTTAAAATTAATGAATCAGTATTACAGCCTACTGTATTGGTATAGATTCCTGAGGCATTATAAGTTTGACCGTTTGCAGTCCAAGTATAACTTGTGCCACAAATACTTTGAGTGCTTAATGTTGAAGTAGGGTTGGTAATAGTTAAAACTAATGAATCAGTATTACATCCAACAACATAAGTATATGTTCCAGAGCTTGTGTAGGTTTGACCGTCGGCAGACCAAGTATAACTTCCGCAAGTGGTTGCATTTGTTAAAGTTGAAGTAATTGGGTTAACTGTTATTGTAATCATTGTGGTATCAGCGCACTGACCAGCTGTAGGTGTGAAAATATAATCTGTTGTTGTTGTGTTATCCAATGCAGGTGACCAAGTTCCCGTTACTCCATTGTTTGCTGTAGTTGGTAATGCTAAAATTGGATCTCCTGAACAAATACTAGTGCTTGTTACATTAAAAGTAGGCTCAATTAAGTAACTAACAGTTGTTGCACTTGGAGCATTTGATACACCGCGGAAAACAGTATTAGTTGAAGCATTAATTACCGGAAGGGCAGCTGGAGTAGAAGGGGTAGCATTGTAACCCGCATTATCGTTTACCAGAGTAACGGTATTATTAGTTGTTGCAATTAAAATTACATTTGAACAATATTGACGAACCGTTAAACCTCTTGCACCAGTTGTTCCAACAGCTATAGTTCCATTCAGTACCCATGTTCCACCAACTAAGGACCATTTTTGAATTCCTCCATTTGGAGCAGCTCTGTCGTCAGCAACATAAGCTACGTCAACTCCAGGTACACCAGCATCCATATCTAATAATTGAAATGCATAAGGCGATGGACCAGCTGTTGTAGGAAAACCTGGCAGTATAGAAGTTGTTTGACCAGTAGTAGTTGGAATACCTGTACCAACTGAAGTTAATCCTTGAAAGGCTCCAGAAGCTGCACTCATGTAAAGTTGCCCATTAAATATGGAAGTTACACGTGTATTTGTAGGTGCTGAACTTAATTGAACGGATGTTGCACTAACACTTCCAAAGGGTACATATCTTGTTCCACCACCTGTACCGGTTCCACTGCACCAAAAAGCAGTTCCGTCAATTGTAACAACACTTCTTATACTGTTGCCAACATAACCAGTTGTGGATGTAATACCAGTGCTTGTATTTATGGTTCCATTGCTCCCAATTAAAGCAATAATTCTATCAATACCAGCTGCTGTGCTAACCGAGGCGGTTCCTGGAGCAGCGTCATACCCACCAATAGTTAAAAATTTCCCATCTGCCGAAAGTTGTAATGCTCCTTCTGAAGTTGATGTTCCACTTAATGTAAGTGTTTGGTCGGTTCCGTTATCAGCTGTTGGTAAAGCTATTGATTGAACCAAAGTAGCTGCGCCAGTAGTTGTATTTAAGTAGTATTCATCTAAAAATACAGCTTGAGCTGCGTTTGACAAAGCAGCAGCGCCAGTTCCTATGCGGGTAACAACAATGTTAGATGAATTAAAAGGGGTTTGTGAGTTCATTAAATTGCTAAAGCCTAAAACAGCAAAAGCTAGTAGAGTTTTTTTCATGGGTAAAGATTTAATCATTGATTATATTTTAATGCAAATTTACTTCTAATATAATCAAATTATAAAAGAAATAGATAACAAGTTACGAATGATTTATTGTATGGTAGAAATATGTAAATGCTTATTCTTCGCCTTCAACAAAGATTTTCCCAACAACATCTTTGTATTTTTCCATAATGAATTTGCGCTTTAAACTGAGTTTTGGAGTCATTTCGCCGCCTTCAACGCTCCAGATTCCATTTATAAACTCAGGTCTTTTTATTTGCTCATAAGGGGCAAGCGTTTTATTCATTTCTCTAATAAAGGCACCTAATGCTTTTTTTACTTCGGCATGAGAAGAAATTTCGAAAGCATTGGTATATTCCACATTGTTTTGTTTACACCATTCTTTCATATAATCTGCTGAAGGAACGAGTAGGGCAGAAGCATATTTTTGACCTTCTCCAATTACCATACATTGATCAATAAAACGACATTCCTTTAATCTATTTTCAATCATTAAAGGAGCTATGTATTTTCCGGAAGAAGTTTTAAAAATCTCCTTCTTTCTATCAGTAATCTTTAAAAATTTACCGTCGATAATTGTTCCAATATCACCTGTGTGAAAATATCCTTGTTCGTCAATTACTTCGGCTGTAGCATCTGGACGATTGTAATACCCCATCATTACACTCGGAGCTTTAACAATAATTTCTCCGTCTTCGGCAATTTTAACTTCTACGTTATTATGAATAATACCAACTGTTCCAATCTTTGTTAAGCCTTTTTTATAGCAGTTAACTGAAATTACAGGCGAAGTTTCAGTTAAACCATATCCTTCCGAAACAATAATTTTTGCACACATAAATACACGCGCTAAGCGCGGTTGTAATGCAGCACCACCAGAAGCAATCACTACAACATTTCCACCTAAAGCTTCGCGCCATTTTGAGAAAACTAATTTATCAGCAATTTTACGTTTTAGTTCATACCAAGCTCCATTTGCACCATCTAGTTCGTAATTAAGCGCTATATCCAATGCCCAAAAGAATACTTTCTTTTTAAAGCCACTTAATTTTTCGCCAGCACTTACCAATTTTTCATATACACGTTCAATCAAACGCGGCACCGAAACAAACATGTGCGGTTTTATTTCCTTCAAATTATCACCAATAGTTTCTAGTCCTTCGGCATAATAAATGGATATACCTTTGTACAGATACAAAGTATTTACCATACGCTCGTAAACATGATTTAATGGTAAAAAACTTAGGGCTCTCCAGTTTGTTTCAAATGGAGCTAAATCTTGTGATGCTAAAACATTACTAATTAAATTGGTATGACACAACATCACTCCTTTTGGAGTGCCCGTTGTTCCGCTTGTGTATAAAATTGTCATTAGTTCATCAGGATTAATTTTATCCTTTAAAACCTTTATTTTTTCTAAATCAACTTTATCTTTTGCGAAATGGATGAACTCACTAAAATGCTTTACTCCTTCAATCTCGTTAAAACTGTGAACATATTTTACGTTTGGAATTTCGCTTTCCATTTCAGCAATTTTTTTGTAGATATCTTTTGATGAAAGGAATATTGCTTTAACACCCGAATCGTTTAAAATAAATTTTAAATCACCTACGCTAATTGTAGGGTAAATTGGAACGGTTATAATACCAATTTGTTGACATCCATAATCAACAAAATTCCATTCTGGACGGTTGTTGGCAATAATTGCAACTTTATCTCCTGGCACAAAACCAAGAGCCAATAAACCTGAACTTACTAAATTTACGTTTTCAATAAAATCGTTAACACTATGTTTCACCCATTGTTTGTTAACTTTTGCTGCTAAAATATCATCTTTTTTACTAGTTTGTTTTAATAAATCTAGTATATCGAAAACGCGTTTTATTTCCATAATGGTTAGTATTTCTGACCGAAAGTAAATAATAAAAACTAAAATTAAAAGTAATTTCTTTTATTATTACCTTTAGTTTTTAAATCAAAATTATGATTGTTGTTACAGGGGCTTATGGCTTTATAGGAAGTTGTTTAATTAGTGAATTGAACAAATTAAATATAACTAATTTGTTATTGGTAGATGATTTTTCAAAGAAGGAAAAATATCCTAACCTAGGGAATAAAAAATATACCTCAAAGATTGAAAGAGCTGATTTTATTGAATATTTTAAGAACCAAGCTAAAAATATCGAATTTGTTTTTCATATAGGAGCACGCACAGATACCACTGAGTTTAATGTAGAAATTTTTAATGAGTTGAATTTAAACTACTCCAAAGAAATTTGGAACATATGTGCTGAAAATTCTATACCATTGGTTTATGCTTCAAGCGCAGCTACATACGGTTTAGGTGAGCATGGTTATGATGATGATGAGACAAAAATTCCTTTATTAAAACCTTTGAATCCTTACGGCGATAGTAAAAACGATTTTGATAAATGGGCATTACTTCAAGATAAGAAACCTAATTATTGGATAGGTTTAAAATTCTTTAATGTTTACGGACCAAATGAGTATCACAAGGGAAGAATGGCTTCGGTTATTTTTCATGCTTTTAATCAAATTAAAAAGAGCAGAAGTATGAAGTTGTTTAAGAGCCATAATCCAAATTACACCGATGGTGGGCAATTGCGTGATTTTATTTATGTAAAAGATTTGATTAACGTTTGTTCATTTTTATATCAAAACAAAGTTAAATCGGGGATTTATAATTTAGGAACAGGCAAGGCGCGCACTTTTCTTGACTTAGCTAAGAATACTTTTAAAGCAATGGATATTGATGAAAGTATTGAATTTATGGATACTCCAATTGATATACGAGATAAATACCAATATTTTACCGAAGCCAATATGGCTAAATTAATTGCTCAAGGTTACACTAAGCCTTTTCATACTTTGGAAGAAGGTATTGATGATTATGTAAAAAACTATTTAGTGGCATCAAAAATTTATTAAATATTAAATCGCTTTCTTGAAATGAAATTTAAACTGCTTTATCTTTTTAGTCTAATTGGTTTTTTAGCTAAGGCGCAAAGCCCTTGTCAACATTTAAAGTCGAATGGTTCGCATAATACAACGCAATCAACGGCTCCAGCTAACTTAAGAAGTGATACCATAGATGTTTTAAAAACAACCATTAATTTAGATATTACCGATTTTACAACAAATCAAATTGCTGGAAATACATCGGTTCAATTTGTTCCTAAAATAAATGCGCAAAATCATATCAATTTTGATTTGTTAAAATTTACGGTTGATTCGGTAAAGATGAATGGTTTTGTTTTGAGCACAAACTATAATGATACTTTGCTTAGAGTTAATTTTACTGGAATCTTAAATATTGGAGATACAAGTGTTGTAACGGTTTATTATCACGGTACACCGCAAGGCGACCCTTCGGGTTTTGGTGGCTTTGCTTATTCTGGAGGTTATGCCTATAATTTAGGTGTTGGTTTTGATGCTGATCCGCATGTGTATGGCAGAACCTGGTTTCCGTGTTTTGATAATTTTGTTGAACGATGTGTTTATGAATTCAACATCACTACTAGTAATGGAAAAGTAGCTTCATGTAATGGAGAATTAATGAGTGATATTACAAATGGCGCATTACGAACCAGAAAATGGGTTTTAAATAAAGAAGTTCCTTCTTATTTGGTTTGCGTTGCTGTAGCTCCTTACACAATTGTACATGACAACTATAGTGGTTTGTTAGGAAATGTGCCTGTAGAATTAACTGCAGTTGCTGCGGATACTACAAATCTTAAGAATTCGTTTATTCATTTGCAAAATGCTTTTGATGGTTTTGAATCTCATTATGGTCCTTACCGTTGGAATAAGGTGGGCTATGTTTTAGTTCCTTTTAATGGTGGTGCTATGGAGCATGCTACAAATATTGCTTACCCAAGATTTGGAGCAAATGGAGCATTAACATACGAAGATATTTTAATGTCGCATGAATTATCTCATCACTGGTGGGGCGATTTAGTTACATGCGAAACTCAGGAAGATATGTGGATAAATGAAGGTATGGCAAGTTTTTCGGCATTTTTGTTTAATGAAGTAACTTATAATTATGCTACGTATTTAAGTAAGGTAAAACAAAATCATGATGAGCAAGTACATTTTTCACATCATATAGAAGGTGGTTTCAGAGCTATTTCGGGTATTCCTCATCAATATACCTATGGCGAACATGTTTACAATAAAGGAGCAGATGTAGCTCATACAATGCGCGGTTACTTAGGCGACTCGTTATTTTTTGCAGGCTTGAAGTATGTTTTAAATCAAAAGCAATTTCAAAGCATGAATAGTATTGAATTTCAAAATTTGATGACTACAGGAACAGGTGTAAACATGCAACCCTTTTTTAATGATTGGGTTTTAAATGGGGGGTGGCCTCATTTTTCAATTGATTCAGTTGTTTATAGCGGAAGTTTGCCCAATATTACGGCAACAGTTTATGTAAAACAAAAGTTGTATGGGGCACCGAATTATTTTACAAATGTTCCAATGGAAATTACTTTTATGGATGCTAATCGAGTGAGGTATAACAAAACGATTATGTGTTCTGGCCAAAATTCAAGTGCTAGTTTTAATTTGAATTTCATGCCTGTTTATGCGGGAATAAATTTAGAATCTAAAATTAGCGATGCAATAAGCAGCGAATATAAAACGATTAAAGCAACAGGAGCTATTAGTTTTGGTAATGGTCGTGCAACTTTAACAGTAATGAACGCTGGAGTTGATTCTACTTTTTTAAGAGTTGAACATAATTTTGCAAATGCCGATCCAATTAAAAATAACGTAAACAATTATCTTTTGGGCGATAATAGATACTGGAAAATAGATGGGGTTTTAGCAAATGGTTTTCACTCTAAATTACAGTTAAATTTTAATGGTAATTATGGTACAAGTGGTTTAAATACGTATTTAGACACTTTGGTTGTTGATAATGGAGGTGTGGATAGTTTAATTTGTTTGTATAGAGCAAATACTGCAGATGATTGGCATGAGGTAAGTAAATATACACGCACCAAACAAGGCGGACCTTCTGGTAAATTTGGTTATGTTACTATTGATACCTTAAAGCTAGGTGAGTATTGCTTTGCTCATGGTGTATCTAATGTTTTGGTAGGTTTAAATCAAAATCAAACTGAGGGAATAGATTTTGCAATGTATCCAAATCCAACCAAAGCTTCATTAACTCTCGAACTAAAAAATAAAAAGCAAATCGTAAAAACAAAATACACCATTACAAATGCAATAGGTTCAAAAATACTGGAAGCTGAGATGAATTCAAACTCGATTCAAATTGATACAAGCAAACTTAGCAAAGGAGTTTATTACTTAACGCTGCAAGAGCAAAATGGTTCGGTCTCTACAAAAGAATTTATTATAAGCAATTAACAAAAGGAATATGAATCCATTACTTCAACAAAACTTGTTTTTTATTAAAGAACATGTAGGCATTTTTAAAGCAGCTAACAATTTCGATATTCTCAATCCTGATACAAAGGAAATGATGATGACATGTAGGGAAGAAAATTTAGGTTTCCTTACAAAGGCTTTGCGTTTTTCGGATTATAAACGAATGACACCTTTTGAAATTGATGTGAAAACGCCCAATGGGGCTCCAATTTTAACGATTCGAAGAGGTATTTCTATATTTCTATCTACCGTTGAAGTATTAGACGAGAATAAAAGATTAGTAGGTACTTTTCAGCAAAAGTTTTTCTCGATAGGAGGGAAATTTGATGTGCTAAACGCTAATAAGCAAGTTTTATGCACTCTTAAAGGTAAATGGACAAGCTGGGAATTTAAGTTTGAACAAAATGGTAAAGAATTAGCGATGGTAAATAAAAAGTGGAATGGAATAGGGAAGGAGCTTTTTACTACCGCTGATAATTACATGTTATCTATTAATCCGGAGGTTAATAAGGATGATAATGTAAGATTGATGATTTTAGCTGCTGTTTTGTGTATTGATATGGTTTTAAAAGAGTAAGCTTTATGTTTTTAACTGATTTCAATCATAATATAATTGTTAAACGAGTGTAAATATTCGTAACTTTGTATCAATGAACGCAGAAGATAATATTGAAAATAATTCATATAGTTTTTACCCGCCAAAACCTAAATTGGTAAAACCACAGCCCACACCAACCAAAATGCTTGTTAGTGCTGGACTTTTGATTTTAGTATTATTACTGGTGTTTCAAATGAATTTTAAGATTGTTGCCGGAATGTTAATTGTGTTTTTCATTCATGAAATTGGACATTTTATAGCAATGAAATACTACAAAATTCAAAGCTTGCCAAGCATGTTTAATCCAATTTACGGAGCTTATGCATCAAACCTAACATCAGATACAACAATGTTGCAACGCAGTGTTATTGCTTTAGCAGGCCCAGTACCAGGAATTGTAATAGGATTAATTATGTTGTCGGTTGTTGTTGCAAACCCTGCAGCTGATATGACCGATTTATCAAATTTAGGTTGGATGTTTTTAGGAATTAATATGCTCAATATGCTTCCAATTTTACCTTTAGATGGTGGTAATTTGTTTGAAGCTTTGTACTTTGAAAGCAACTATATTTTACAAATTATTTTCTTAATAGGTTCAATTTTATTGATACTATTGATTTCCTTGTTTATGCCAAGTTTGTTTTTGTATGTTCTTCCAATTATTTTCATTGTGCGTATAGTAAACTTTTTACGTAATAATAAGTTGCGTGTAAAGTTCAGCAGTAATGGAATTAATTTGTATAAATCTTATGATGAACTAACTGATGAAGAATACTGGAAAATGAGAAACATTATTACTTCTCAAAATCCAAATTTCGAAAAATTAGGTGATGATTTGCCGCCAGAGTATTCACACTCAATGAAAGAGAATTTGGTGATAAACATGGTTAATTCTGTACTTTACAATCAAAAAGAAAACTCAAATACCAACCAAAAAGTTGTACTAACTTTATTTTGGTTCATATTTTTAATTGCTCCAGTTTTCTTTATTCTGTTTTTTACTAAAGCTGTTTAGTAATTTTAGTGCAGTTTAGAAGAAATCAGACTTATAAATTCCTTACGTGTTGGATCTTTTAAGAACTCGCCAGTAAAAGCTGATGTAGTAGTTGATGAGTTTTGTTTTTGAACACCACGCATTTGCATACATAAATGTGAACACTCGATAACTACAGCAACCCCAGCCGGATTTAATGTATCTTGAATACAGTCTCTTATTTCATTTGTTAAGCGTTCTTGTACTTGCAATCTACGAGCAAATGCATCAACCACACGAGGTATTTTGCTTAAACCAGTTATATAGCCATTAGGAATGTAAGCAACATGTGCTTTTCCGAAAAATGGTAACATATGGTGTTCGCATAAGCTATATACTTCAATATCTTTTACAATTACCATTTGGCTATAATCTTCTTTAAACATTGCTGATTTTAATATTTCAGCTGGATTTAAGTCGTATCCTTGGGTTAAAAATTGCATTGCTTTTGCGGCACGCATAGGTGTTTTAAGTAAACCTTCGCGTTTGCTATTTTCGCCTAAATCTGTGATTATATTGTTGTAGTTAGTACTAATTGAATCAACCAATTTCTGGTTGTATTTATCAATTTTTACATAACCATCTTCATTTTCAAATTCGTCGTTTAACATGTTTTAGGCTTTAAATTATTCACCAAAATATTCAACAAAATTATTTTCTGTTTCGTACAATTTTATGCAGTGCAAAGTAGCTCCAAGTTCTTTAACTTTATCAAATAATCGCTGCCAAATTACAACTGCTACGTTTTCTGTACTTGGTAAAATACCTTGTAAAAAATCAACATCAAGATTTAGATTTTTATGATCCAAAGTATCACAAATTTCTGTTCTAATAAGTGTACTTAAATCCTTTAAATTAATAATAAAACCGGTATCAGGGTTTACTTTTCCTTTTACTGTAACGTATAAATCGTAGTTATGTCCGTGCCAGTTTTTATTGCAGCATTTACCAAATACTTCTTTGTTTCTTTCTTCGCTCCAATTTGGATTTTCAAGTTTGTGCGCTGCGTTAAAATGCTCTTTTCGAGTTAAATAAATCATATTATTTTAATAAACTGTAAATATACGCTTAAAAGCTCAATTGCAAAATTGAATTTTGGATTTCTAATCACGACTTTGCTTCGATATAATATTGTATTTGGCTTATAGAAAATCATTAAATTTATACTCTATAGCAATGAATAAGTTAGTTTACAAAAAAGGTTTTTTAGCAAATGTAGGAGGTATTATTGCTGGAGGAATATTAATTTTTCTTGGCCTTTTTCTAGTTAGTTTTTTTTCTATAGTTTCCGTTTTTGGAATACTATTGCTTTTAATTGGAAGTGTTATGTTTATCACCTCTGGAGTTGAGATTGATTTAAAAAACAAAACCGTTAAACCCTATATTAATTATTTTGGTATAAAGTTTCCACATATGGGAAATTCTCCAAATTATAAATCAATTAGTGTTATTCAGCAAATTTTGGGATATAGACATTCTAGAAATGATGATTTTTATGACAATGGAATGACAAGCCAAGAAATTATGGATGCTAAACGTAACTATAATTTAATTCTTCTTAATGAAAATCATCACAAAAAATTAATTTTAAAAACCTTTAGAAGATATGATGAGGCTGTTAAAGAAGCGAAAAGTTTATCAGAGAAAATGGAGATGGAATTCGTAAAATATAATCCTGTTCGTTCGAGACCGCCGGGTGGTAAAAGAAAAAGAGTTGGTTTATAAAATTTGCAAATAATTTATTTTGGTTAAAAACTAAAACTAATCTCCTTGCTTGGATTGGTACATTTTGAGCTTTGAGTATTCGCGCCAACAGTGAATTTCACTAGGTTAATTTGCTGACTGATATAGTCATATAACAAGCCATCCGATATTTCAACTTTCTTTGGTAGGTCAATGTTTTCAACTTCTAAATAAGTCCAAATAGCTTCTTCCTCTTTTTCATACCCTATGTACTTTAATTGACAAAGCTTGTTATTTACTTTCATTTGAAAGCGTTTATCAATGTATTTAAACAAAGTTGTATCCACTTCGGATTTTACTTTAGGATGTAAAATATCAATTTTCTTTCCAGATACTTTTCTCAAAGCTGTTTCTAAATCGCTTGTAAATTGCTTGATGCTTATTTGTAATGTTTTTTGCTGTGCATCATATTTTATTTCACTTACACTCATGTAAAAAGGGTGCTTAACTATATAAGCACTTGTTAATACCAAAGCAAAAAAGCATAGTATTATTAGTTTTACCGTAGGTGTAGTTTTTAATTTCAAAGCTAAAACAATTGTAAATTTGCATACAAAAATAAGCAATTTTAATGAGCGAATTTGGTATATGGTTTAGTACAGGATTTAATCACATCCTTAACTGGGAAGCCTATGATCATATACTTTATATTTTCGCTTTATGTATTCCGTTTACTTTTAAGGATTGGAAAAAGGCATTTTTGCTTTGTACTGCTTTTACAATTGGCCATTCTATTACATTAGCAGCTAGTGTTTTAAATTGGATTCATATTCGTGAAATTATTGTTGAAATTTTCATTCCCTTAACCATAATGACAACTGCCTTATTTCAGTTTTTAAATCGAAATAAGCAAGATAAGAGACCAGTTTTAACCTATATATTAGCCCTGAGCTTTGGCTTTATTCACGGCATGGCATTTTCATTCGGTTTAAAATCAATGATAACTGAAACGCCAGAACTTATTTCGTCACTTTTTTCCTTTAATTTAGGTATTGAAACCGCACAATTAGCCATTGTTGCTTTTTTGCTTTTATTTTCTGTTTTTTTATTTAGTTTTACAAAATTATCTAAGCCTCAATGGATTTCAATTAGTTCCATAGTAGTTTTTACGATAGCATTGTTCATTTTAATTCAACGTATAATTCAGTTATAAATATGTCATTTAAAAATTTTTCATCAATAGCATTGTTTTTTGCATGCGGTTCTTTGTTAGCACAAAACATTAAAAATAATCCGGCTTCTAATCACGGTAATAAGTTTGAGCAATTAGGAACTATTTTGCCAACAGCAAATGACTACCGAACAGCTTCAGGTGCACCTGGTAGCCAATATTGGCAGCAAAAAGCTAATTATGATATTGACGCAACTTTGGATGAAAAAACGCAAACTATTACCGGAAAAGAGTTAATTACTTATATCAATAATTCTCCTGATAAACTAACTTATTTATGGTTGCAATTAGATGAAAATCAGCACGATCCAAATGCTGAAAGCAATTATTTTGATGGAAATAAAATTTATAAACCTTATGATGAAGCAACTGTTAATGCATTAGATGTTAAAACAGCTTTAAACGGATTAGGTGAGCAAATTTTAGCTGTTACTACTGATTTAGGTGTTCCATTAAAATATACAATCAATCAAACTATGATGCGCGTTGATTTGCCAAAAGCTTTAGCTCCAAAAGCATCAGTTAAATTTATTGTTAAATGGAAATATAAAATGAGTAATCGAATGGTTACTGGTGGCCGCGGCGGTTACGAATTTTTTCCTGAAGATGGAAATTACTTATTTACAGTAACTCAATGGTATCCGCGTATGTGCGTGTATAGTGATTTTCATGGATGGCAAAACAAACAATTTACTGGGCGAGGAGAATTTGCTTTAGCTTTTGGAAACTTTAAAGTTAAAATGACAGTTCCTGCTGATCATTTGGTTTGTGCAACTGGTGAATGTACTAATTATGCTCAAGTTTTAAATGCAAAACAATTGGCTCGTTACACAAAAGCAACTACAAACTTTAATGATGTTACTGAAGTAGTTACCTTAGATGAGTGCACAGCGGCAGAGAAAACAAAGGCAACAGCTACTAAAACTTGGATTTTTAAAGCTGATAGTGTTCGTGATTTTGCTTGGGGTTCATCACGTAAATTTATGTGGGATGCAATGCCAATTAAAGTTGGAGCAAAGAAAACAATGTGCATGAGTTTTTATGCAAAAGAGGCACATGGTTTATACCGCAAGTATTCAACTAAAACAGTTGCTCATACTATTAAAACCTATTCAAAATATACTATTCCTTATCCATACCCAGTAGCACAAAGTATTGAAGCTGCAAACGGAATGGAGTACCCTATGATTTGCTTCAACTTTGGCAGAACTGAAAAAGATGGTACTTACTCTGAAGCAACTAAATATGGTATGTTGGGTGTAATTATACATGAAGTTGGACATAATTTCTTCCCAATGATTATTAATAGCGATGAACGCCAATGGAGTTGGATGGATGAAGGTTTGAACACATTCGTACAATTTTTAACGGAGCAGGAGTTTGATAACAATTATCCTTCTAATCGTGGACCAGCGCATAAAATGGTGGATTACTTTAGATTGCCAAAAGACCAGTTAGAGCCAATTATGACGAATAGCGAAAACATCAATAATTTTGGAGCAAACGCGTATGGAAAACCAGC
>CAZRUA010000033.1:0-31690 GCA_964603125.1 uncultured Flavobacteriaceae bacterium
ACATCAAAATTTTGCAACAAGAAATTGATTCTTTAAAAGCAAAAAATAAAACAATAGGTTTTGTTCCAACAATGGGTGCCCTTCATCAAGGACATGTTTCTTTGGTAAATGAAGCTAAACTTCAATGCGACATAGTTGTGTGTAGTGTGTTTGTGAACCCAACACAATTTAATGATAAAAAAGATTTAGAAAGGTATCCAAGAACATTGGATGCTGATGCCGAAATTTTAACTACGGCTAATTGCGATATTCTTTTTGTTCCATCAGTTGAAGAAATGTACCCAGAAGAAGACACTCGAAAATTCACTTTTGGCAGATTAGACGAATTATTAGAAGGGCCGAAACGTCCTGGTCACTTTAATGGTGTAGCATTAATTGTAAGTAAATTATTTTATGCTGTTCAACCTCACAAAGCATACTTTGGCTTAAAAGATTACCAGCAAGTAATGGTGGTAAAAAACATGACGAAGCAATTGAATTTGAATATTGAAATTATTCCATGCGCTATAAAACGAGAAGAAGATGGCTTAGCAATGAGTAGCAGAAACACTTTACTAAGTTTGGAAGAAAGAAAAAAGGCAACACTCGTTCCGCAATGGATGCAAAAAGCAAAAAAAATATTTGCAGAGCAAACACCCGAAGAAGTTGAAAGTATCATTAGAACTGAGATTAATCAAAATCAAGATTTCAAATTAGATTACTTTGAAATTTGCGAAGCAGAAACTTTAGAACACCTGAGTGATAAAAATAAAAAAGCAATTGCTTTAATAGCCGTATTCTTAGGTAAAGTGCGATTAATTGATAATATAGAATTAAATTAAATATTTAGTATGAATATAGTTTTTATGGGCACGCCCGAATTTGCTGTAGCTACTTTAGACGCTCTAGTGAAAAACAAATACAATGTTGTAGGTGTGGTTACTATGCCTGATAAACCAGCAGGTAGAGGCCAACAATTGCAAATGTCGGCTGTAAAAACTTATGCTATAGAACATAATATTAAAGTGCTACAACCAACAAACTTAAAAGATGAAAACTTTATTCAAGAGTTAAAATCACTTCGACCAGATTTACAAGTTGTAGTTGCTTTTAGAATGTTGCCTGAACAAGTTTGGAATTTACCACCCCTAGGCACCTATAATCTGCACGGTTCTTTATTACCTCAATACCGAGGAGCAGCGCCTTTAAACTGGGCAATAATTAATGGAGAAAAAGAAAGTGGAGTAACAACCTTTAAACTGCAACATCAAATTGATACAGGTAATATTTTACTACAAGAAAAAATAGCTATTGATGATAATATGAATGTGGGACAAATGCATGATAGTTTAATGCATATAGGGGCCAATTTAATTATTAAATCATTACAACTTATCGAAACAAATCATTACGAATTAAAAAAACAAGATGACTTAATTTCAGGAGAATTAAAACATGCTCCAAAAATATTTAAAGATACTTGTAAGATAAATTGGAATTTAAAAGCTCATGACATTCATAATTTAGTAAGAGGCTTAAGCCCTTACCCAGCAGCATTTACAGAGTTTAAAGACGACAAAGAAAATACACTTTCTCTTAAAATTTTTGAAACCACTCACGAATCCACAAATCCAAATTTACCAAACGGAACAATTGTTACCGACAATAAAACTTTCTTAAAAGTAGCTTGCGACAAAGGAAGTATAAATATTCATCAACTTCAACTCGCAGGTAAAAAAAGAATGACAACTGAAGAATTTTTACGAGGCTATAATTTTAAACCACATACAATTTTTATTTAGTTCTTATTTTACCAAACACTTATTATATAAGTGTTACAGAACACGCTTTAAAATACAGCCCTATTATAAGCTTGCAAACCCACAATAACAAGCCATTTCAAGGGTATAGTCCTCTGTATCAAAATAGCTTTTTCAAAACTATTGTTAACACTTATATATATAGCAAATATTATTTTTTGATTAGCATATATAGTATATGTAGCTGTTTAATGGGTCAAAAGCACTTTAAAACATGGTGTTTCAGCTTCAGTTATTAACAAATGAGCGATTTATCAACAAAACACACACTTTTTTGCTTCAAAGTATTGACAAACATTATAAAACATATACATTTGTCTTGTTCAAAGTAATTAATTGTTTAACTAAAAAAAAATCAAAAAATGAACAAAGGTGAATTAATTGATGCAATTGCAGCTGGTTCTAAGTTAACTAAAGCTGATTCTGGTCGCGCATTAGACGCAACAATCGAAGCAATCGAGAAAGCTCTTAAAAAAGGAGATCGCGTTGCTTTAGTAGGTTTTGGTTCTTTCTCTGTTGCTAAGCGTGCTGCACGTATCGGTCGCAATCCACAAACTGGAAAAGAAATCAAAATCGCTGCTAAAAAAGTTGTTAAATTTAAAGCAGGTGCTGATTTAGCGAAAAAAGTTGCTGGAGGAAAATAATCCACCACAAATTTTTAAAAGAACCATTCGTCGATGACGGATGGTTTTTTTTTGCACCAATGTTGCCCATGAAACTAAAAACTTTAATTTTACTTTAAATTTAAACACATGATTAAACAACTACTTATTTCTTCAGGACTTTTTTTTAGTGCGATTCAATTAAACGCACAACAATTGCCAACTAACGATTTTGAAACATGGACGGGTACGGGAAAAGATATCCGCCCAGTAAGTTGGGAACAATTAAACCATACGATTGGCTCAGTACTTGGTGCATTTGTAGCGCAAACTTGTTTTAAAGAAACTACTAATCCACATGCAGGAGCTGCATGTATAAAATTAGTTACAGTTAATTCCCCTCAAGGACCCGCAAATGGAATTGCTACAACAGGAACTATCAACACAACTTCACAAGGTGTTGACGGAGGACAAGCTTTTACAGGACATCCAGATAGCTTAGTAGGTTACTATAAATACACACCTGTTGGAACAGATAAAGCTACTTTTGAAATTGTTTTAAAACCTGCTAACAACACTGATACAATTGCTTGGGCAAGATTTGTTTCTCCAAACGCGGCTGTATCAAGCTGGACAAGGTTTTCAGCTCCATTAATTTATCGTAATTCAAATCCAATTGCCAATGAAGTTTGCTTGTTATCATCTTCAGATGGTCACAACGCGGTTGTTGGAAGTGTGGTTTGGGTAGATGATGTGCAATTAATTTATAATACAACTAGTATTAAAGAAAACTCAATTAGTAACGTAAATATTTTTTCTTCACAAAAACAAATTGTTGTTGACTTGTTTCATTATACACAAGAAACAACTTTAGAAGTTTATAATGTTAACGGACAGCTAGTAAAATCAAGTAATTTAGTTGCATCGCAGATTAATGAAATTAACTTACCTCAGCTTAGCACAGGAGTTTATATCTATAAACTTAAAAGTGAATCGGGTATGAAAACAGGGAAATTATTCATTAATTAGTCAGTATTTAAAACCCTAATAAGAGCTCCTTCATTTTCGTGAAGGAGCTTTTTTTTGACTAAACTCAAGAAATTAAATGAGTATGTAATTGCTTTACACCAATGCTCGCCTTCTCTTTAATATGTTTTAAATTCGAAATGTAATTCAAATTAAAATCACCTGGATCAATTAAATATTTTGGTATTTGAGAAGATACCTCTTCGATTAAACTTGCCGCAGGGTAAACATTTAAAGATGTCCCGATTGTTATAAATATATCTGCTTCAAGTGTCTTTTTTACGGCTAATTCCATGTTTGGAACCATCTCACCAAACCAAACAATGTGAGGTCGAAGTTGCGAACCCTTTGCACATTTATCGCCCAATTTTATTTCATGACCTTTCACATCATAAATTAAATTATGGTCCAAAGTACTTCTGCTTTTCATTATCTCTCCGTGCAAATGCAAAACTTTTTTGCTACCGGCACGCTCGTGCAAATCATCAATATTTTGGGTAATTATCTCAACATCAAAGGTGTTTTGTAATTCGGCTAAAAAAAGATGAGCCTCGTTTGGCTTTGCATCAACCACCTGTTTCCTCCTCTTATTGTAAAAATCCAATACCAATTTACGATTTCGTTCCCAAGCCTCAAAAGTAGCTACATCCTCTATCTTGTACTCTTCCCATAATCCGCCAGAATCTCGAAAAGTTTTAATGCCACTTTCTTCACTTATTCCAGCGCCAGTAAAAACAATTATTTTCTTTTTTGAACTCATTTTATAAAGTAATTTCCAAACTCATTTAGCAAATTTCAAACCTAAAATTAAACTTTAATTAAGTTTCAAAGATTTATGGTGATTTTATCGCTAAATCTACATGTTTTTTACTAAAAAAACAACAAATTTTAACATTCAAAATAGCTTCCGTTTTAGCTATTTTTTTAGTATTTTCGCTGTTCGCCAAAATTTTTGGTGAACTAATTTTTACAACCAAATGGATAAATTTAGAAAACAAGATGCGCTTGATTATCACTCGCAAGGCAAGCCAGGGAAAATTGAAGTTGTACCTACAAAACCATATAGTACTCAACGTGATTTAACTTTAGCTTATTCTCCAGGAGTAGCTGAACCATGTTTAGAAATTGCAGCTAATAAAGAAGATGTTTACAAATACACTGCTAAAGGAAATTTAGTAGCAGTTATATCAAACGGTACTGCAGTTTTGGGCTTAGGTGATATAGGGCCAGAAGCCAGTAAACCAGTGATGGAAGGAAAAGGCTTACTTTTTAAAATATTTGCAGATATAGATGTTTTTGACATTGAAGTTGACGCAAAAGATGTTGATTTATTCGTAAGTACTGTTAAAGCTATTGCACCAACATTTGGAGGAATTAACTTGGAAGACATTAAAGCTCCTGAATGTTTTGAAATTGAACGTAGACTTAAAGAAGAGCTTGACATTCCATTAATGCATGATGATCAGCATGGAACTGCAATCATATCTTCTGCGGCTTTAATCAATGCTACCGAATTATCTGGCAAAAAATTATCTGATATTAGAATTGTTATTAATGGTGCAGGTGCTTCCGCTATTTCTTGCTCAAAACTATATATTGCAGTTGGCGTAAAACGCGAAAACATTGTGATGCTTGATAGTAAAGGTGTTATCAATAAAGTAAGAACTGATTTAGATGAGAGTAAAAAATTCTTTGCTACCGACAGAACTGATATTCACACTTTAGAAGAAGCAATTAAAGGTGCCGACGTATTTGTTGGTTTATCAAAAGGAAATATCCTTAACCAAGATATGATTCGTTCAATGGCACCGAATTGTGTTGTATTTGCGCTAGCTAATCCAACTCCCGAAATCAGTTACGAATTAGCTATCTCAGCTCGTCAGGATATTATTGTTGCAACAGGTCGTTCCGACCATCCTAATCAAGTGAATAATGTTTTAGGTTTCCCTTTCATTTTCCGTGGAGCGCTTGATGTAAGAGCAACTGCAATTAACGAAGAAATGAAACTTGCTGCTGTTTATGCCATTGCTGAACTTGCAAAAGAACACGTTCCTGATTATGTAAACTTAGCATACGGTTCAAAAAATTTAGCATTTGGTCCAGAATATATTATCCCTAAACCGATTGATAACCGTTTAATCTCAACGGTATCTCCAGCTGTTGCAAAAGCTGCAATGGAGAGTGGAATTGCTAAACATAAAATTACTGATTGGGAGGCTTACAAAATTGAACTTGACAATCGTTTAGGAAAAGACAATAAGCTAATTAAATCAATTGCTAACAAAGCAAAAACAAATCCTAAGCGTGTTGTATTTACAGAAGCCGATACATATAAGATTTTAAAAGCAGC
This sequence comes from uncultured Flavobacteriaceae bacterium, assembly GCA_964603125.1. Classification (GTDB taxonomy): domain Bacteria; phylum Bacteroidota; class Bacteroidia; order B-17B0; family Aurantibacillaceae; genus CAZRUA01. Next base: position 5,778 of record CAZRUA010000033.1, read on the forward strand.
TCAAGTTGTAAAAGATGAAGGTATTGCTAAACCGATACTTTTAGGTAACAGAGAGAAAATTAATGCTTTAATAGCTGAGAATAATTTGGATTTAGGTGATATTCCTATTATCGATCCAATGGAGGCGACTGAAGAAACCAAACGCAACGACTTTGGAGAATTACTTTGGAAAAAACGCCAACGCAAGGGTGTTACTTTGTATGATGCGAAAAAATTAATGCGCGAAAGAAATTATTTTGGCGCAATGATGGTTGAAACAGGAATGGCTGATGCTATGATTTCTGGCTTAACGCGAAAATACTCTGCCCCTATTATACCAGCTTTACAGTGCATTGGAATTAAAGAAGGTAATTCTCGTGTTGCAGGTTTATACATCATGATGACAAAAAAAGGACCTTACTTTTTTGCAGATTGTACTATGAACGTTGACCCAACTGCAGAAGAATTGGTTGAAATAACAACTCTAACTGCCGAAACGGTAAAACAATTCAATGTAACGCCACGTATAGCTATGTTAAGCTATACTAACTTTGGTAGCAGCCCTGGCGAAACACCAAATAAAGTAGCAAAAGCGGTTGGAATACTTCATAAGGATTTCCCTGGTTTAATTGTGGATGGTGAATTACAAGCAAACTTTGCTGTAAATAACAATTTATTAAAAGAACAATTTCCTTTTAGTGAATTGGTTGACAAAAATGTAAATACATTTATTTTCCCAAATCTAGCTGCTGGTAATATTGCTTATAAATTGTTACAAGAACTAGCTGGAGCAGAAGCTGTGGGTCCAATTTTAATGGGCTTAAAAAAACCAGTACACGTTTTACAATTAGGTAGTAGCGTGCGTGAAATAGTAAATATGATAACCATTGCGGTAGTTGATGCCCAAAACAAAAAGTAAATCGTGATAACATTTGTTGAAGGAAAAATAGCTGAACTTAATCCAACTTTTGCGACAATTTTATGCAATGGTGTGGGCTATGGTTTGCACATTTCTTTAAATACATATTCAAAAATTGGAGAATTAAAAGAATGTAGGCTTTATGTTGAACAAGTTTACATTCGTGATGATAATCCAAAATCTTTTGGTTTTTTTGAATACGATGAACGCGATTTATTCCGCAAACTTATATCCGTTTCAGGTGTCGGTGGAGGAAGTGCTTTGTTGATGTTATCTTCCCTTAGTCCAGGTGAAATTACTGGTGCAATAAATACTGCAAATGTTACGTTATTAAAAAGCATTAAAGGTATTGGGGAAAAAACGGCGCAACGTATTGTAGTTGATTTAAAAGGGAAATTAGGCAAACACGAAGGTGGAATGTCGCAAATTTTATCAACTTCATACAATAAAAACAAAGAAGAGGCGTTGATGGCCTTGGTAATGCTTGGCTTTAATAAACAAGCTGCTGAAAAAGCAATTGAAAAAGCAATGAAACAACAAGGTGTTTCTAGTGAAAATGTAGAAGTATTGATTAAAGCCGCTTTGAAAAATTTTTGATTTAAATTTTGAATGAGAAAAAACTTTAAATATTTAAGTGTACTAGCAATACTTGCTGGAATTATTCTTTCGTACTCATTTATTCATGTACCAAAAACGAAAATTAATTCCGTTGTTGCAGTTCAAAAAAACTCTTTAAGACTTGTAAAAAAACTAGCTGTTGATACACCAACCGCTGACTCACTGCATTATCCTTTTCCTGACAATGGTTATGATGAACATATTTTTAACCCCGACAAACAACTTTATTTAAATAACCCTGACAATATAAAAAGTACTATAACTTACGACCCTGTAACTAAAACGTATATTCTTGAACAAAAGGCTGGTGGTGTTACTTATCGTCCGCCAACATACATGACAGAAGAAGAATATCGTGATTATTTATTTAAAGAACAAGTTCGCCAACACTGGAAAGCACGTGTTCATGCCGATGCCGCTGCTAACCAAACCAGTAAGAAATTAATCCCTACCCTATCGGTAAATAACGAATATTTCGATCGTATTTTCGGTGGTAGCACAGTTGATATTCGTCCACAAGGTAGCGCTGAGTTAACTTTTGGAGTTAATATTAATAAAAATAAGAATCCAGCTATTCCGATTAAACAACAACGTATTTCCAATTTTGACTTCGGAATGAAAGTTCAATTAAACTTAATTGGTAAAATTGGTGAGAAGTTAAAATTAACAACTAACTATAATACTGAAGCATCGTTTGATTGGGAAAACAATATGAAACTTGAGTATAATGGTTTAGAAGATGAAATCATTAAGACTTTACAAGCAGGTAACGTAAACTTTAACACTAACAGTTCATTAATTCCAGGTAGTCAAAGTTTATTTGGTTTAAAAACAACCTTACAATTTGGACGCTTAACTACTACAATTGTAGCTTCACAACAACGAGGAAAAAAATCGGAGGTAACAATACAAGGTGGAGCGCAAACAAGTAAGTTTGAAGTAACAGCTGACAACTACGAAGCCAATCGTCACTACTTCTTGTCGCAATATTTTAGAGATCATTATAACCAATATTTATCTAGTCTTCCAGTAATATCATCACCAATTGTTATTACAAAAATTGAAGTTTGGGTAACTAACCGTCAAGCACAAAACGATCAAAACAGAAACATTGTAGCCTTTGCTGATTTGGGTGAAGATAGCGCTCATATATTAGATCAATTACGAGACAATTTGCAAGGAGGAACAAATAATGGACAATACGCTATTACTGATAGCGCAGTTAATCTCCCTCATAACAATGCAAACAGCTTGTATTCCATGATTACCGACACCTTGAATACTACAGGACATGGAATTTTCTCTAATAGAGATTTTACACAGGTTTCGCAAACTTTACAAAACATACCGTCGCCATCAATTCCTGGAGAACCAAATTTCCAGAGCGCTCGAGAATATGAACTTGTAACTAGAGCTCGTCGTTTACAACCAACCGAATACACTTTTAACAATCGTTTAGGTTATATTTCATTAAACCAAGCATTAAATTTTGACGAGGTACTTTCGGTTGCTTACCAATACACAATTAACAACGTTCCTTATCAAGTTGGTGAATTTTCTGATCAATTCCCAACAGGTGATAAAACTTTATACTTAAAACTATTAAAGAGTACACAATTAAACACTAGAGTGGCAATGTGGGATTTGATGATGAAAAACATCTATTCCATAGGAGCTTACCAAGTAAATCCACAAGATTTTAAATTAGATATTTTATATAACAATATTCAAAGTGGTGTTGACATTAACTACATTCCTTATGGAGATATTAATTTAGTGCCATTGATTAAAGTAATGAACGTTGATAAAATTAACGTAAATGGTGACCCGCAATCTGATGGTTTATATGACTTTATTGATAAGGTAACAATCAACTCTGCCAACGGACGAATTATATTCCCTGTTATTGAGCCTTTCGGAAACCATCTTTACACCAAATTTAGTCAAGCCGACACTACTGCTCCTGCCACAGGAAAAAAATATGTTTTCCAAGAATTATATGATTCAACAAAAATTGCAGCACAGCAATTACCTCAAAAAAATCGATTTAAGTTAAAAGGAACATATAAATCAAGCAGTAGCAGTGAGATTTCATTAAATGCGATGAACATTCCGCAGGGTTCAGTAACAGTAACTGCAGGCGGTGTGCCTTTAACGGAGAATCAAGATTACACAGTTGATTATCAGTTAGGACGTGTGAAAATTATTAATGAAGGTATTTTAAATTCAGGCGCTCCAATTAAAATTTCAACTGAAAACAACTCATTATTTAGCGTCCAACAAAAGAGTTTACTTGCTACACGTTTAGATTATAGATTTAACAAGGACTTCTCAATTGGAAGTACCATTATGCGATTGAACGAAAGACCAATAACTCAAAAAGTTGGTTTTGGTGAAGAACCTGTTCGAAATACAATTTTTGGTTTAGATTATAGCTACAGAACAGACGCTCCTTGGTTAACGCGTTTTATTGATAAAATTCCAGGTATTAACACTAAAGAACCTAGTAATATTCAAATGGCCGGTGAGGCGGCTAAATTATTCCCTGGCAACAGTAAAGCTATTGGTAAAAATGGTAACTCATATATTGATGATTTTGAAGGAAGTATCTCACTTGTAGATTTACGCCAACAAGGTTCTTGGTTTTTAGCCAGTGTGCCTCAAGGTCAGACTGATTTATTTCCTGAAGCAAATGATACAGGAATTGTCTCAGGTATTAATCGTGCCAAATTAGCTTGGTATACTGTCGATCAATCCATTTTCTATCAGAGTAACTCTTTAACACCTGGAAATGTTACTCCAACTGTACGCAGTAATAATTTCATGCGTCGTGTTTACGAAACAGAAATCTTCCCAAATAAACAACCACCTAATGGGCAACCAATTATTCTTCCAATCTTAGATTTAGGTTTTTATCCAGATGAAAGAGGTCCTTATAACTTTGATGTTAATCCATATATCAAACAAGGTAATCAAATATCCTATGGTATTGATGTACCAGGTTCCTTGTCTTTAAACCGCATTAAATTAGCCAATCCTGAAACACGTTGGGGTGGAATTATGCGTCGTTTAGAAACAAACGATTTCCAATCTGCAAACTTTGAGTTCATTCAGTTTTGGATAATGGATCCATTTAATGATGATTATCAATCAACTTTTGGAGTTCCTAAACCTTTATCTGGAACTGGAGCATTATACATAAACTTAGGTAATGTTTCGGAAGATGTTTTAAAAGATGGAAGGATGGCTTTTGAAAATGGTTTACCTGGCGACGGTTCTAATAACACGGCTGTAACAGATCAAACTTCGTGGGGGTACGTTCCTGTTGTTCCTCCAATTGTTAATACATTTAATAATTCGCCAAGTGATAGACCTTTCCAAGATGTGGGTTATGATGGCTTACCAAATTCAACCGAATTAAGTTTTTACTCAAGTTACTTAAATCAATTAAATGGATTATTAGCAGGTTCGGGTGCTATGGCAAACGTAAACGCTGACCCATGTGCAGATGATTATCATTTTTATCGTGGAGATGATTATGATGGACAACCTGACGCAAATACAGCTGTGCGTTACAAAAAATACAATGGCTTGGAAGGAAACTCACCAACTGAAGAGCAATACAAATTATTAAATGCTGATAAATATTCAACAGTTGCAACCAATACACCTAACATTGAGGATATTAACCGCGATAATACTTTAAATGAAACTGAAAGTTATTATCAGTACAAAATTAATTTAACACCACAAGATGTTAATGATCAAAATGTAGGTAACAACTTTATTACTAGCGTTTATGAAACTGTTGATATGCAAATGGAAGATGGTACAACTAAAAAAGTGAAGTGGTATCAATTTAAAGTTCCTATTACAGCATACGAAAAGAAAGTTGGAACAATAGAAGGTTTTAACTCAATACGTTTTATGCGTATGTTTATGAAAGGTTTCGATCAACCTATCATTTGCCGTGTTGCTCGTATGGAACTAGTTCGTAGTGATTGGAGAAGATATCTATACGATTTAAAAGCAATTGGAGATATTTTACCCGGCGATGATCCAGGAACTACTTTTGATATAGCTGCTGTAAACATTCAAGAAAATGGTACTCGTCAACCAATTAACTATGTATTGCCTCCAGGTATTAATCAACAACAAAACATTCAAACAACAAATCAAGTTTTATTAAACGAGCAAGCTATTGTATTACGTACATGTAATTTAGCTGATGGCGATGCGCGTGCAGCATACAAAAACACTGATTTAGATGTTCGTTCGTATAAAAAATTAAAAATGTTTGTGCATGCTGAACCATTGGCAAACAACCCATTGCAAAACGACGAATTAGAATTATTTGTTCGTTTAGGAACTGACTTCACAAATAACTACTATGAATATAATATCCCTTTAAAATTAACGGCTCCTGGCGTTTACAATAACGATAACGAAGATGATCGCTCTATTGTTTGGCCAAGTGACAACGAAGTTGTTATTGATTTAGAAAATTTACCTGGTATTAAATCTGCTCGTGATAATGCAGGCGTTGCAACAAATGAGTTGTACACTAAAACTGAAGATGGTGGAAGATTCATTCGTGTGTTAGGGAATCCAAATATTGCAACATTAAAAAATATAATGGTTGGTATTAGAAATAAAGATGATGCAACTGACTTACCACTTTGCGGCGAAATTTGGATTAATGAATTACGTTTAACTGATTTCCAACAAAAAGGTGGTTGGGCTGCAAACTCACGTGTAACAGCTAAATTAGCTGACTTAGGAAACTTAGCTTTATCAGGTTCAATTATGACACCATGGTTTGGTGGAGTTGAGAAAAAACCAAGCGAGCGTAGTAGAGATTTAACTTATCAATATGATGCATCTTCAACAATTGCTTTAAATAAGTTTTTACCAGAAAGTTGGAAAGTAAATTTACCGATGTACGTTGGTTACTCAGAGATAAAAGCTATTCCTTTATTCGATCCTTCTAACCCAGACGTTTTAATGAGTTCATTAAATGGTAATACAAGTTTAAGCGAAGAAGATAAACGTAATATACGCCAACGCGCCGAAGATTATACTAAGCGACGCAGTATTAACTTTACTAATGTAAGTAAGCAAAAAGGAAAGAATAAAACTAAATCGCACTTTTATGATATAGAAAATTTCTCGGTAACTTATGCTTATACCGAAATGTGGAAACGTAATTTAAGTATTGACCATAATTTACAAAAAACGTATAGAGGTGGCTTAACTTATGGCTATTCATTCACTCCAAAAAATTACAAACCTTTTTCCAAATCAAAATCAAAAGTCTTAAACAACAAATGGTTTGCTTTAGTTAAAGATTTTAATTTCTATTTACTACCGAGTAGATTTGGTTTCACCACTGACATTAATAGAACATTTAACGAACTACAAAATCGTAACATTACAGCTAGCCCAGAAGTTCAACAAATTTTCTTTAACAAAACCTTTAACATGACTCGTAATTACGACTTGAAATGGGATTTAAGTAAAGGAATTAAATTTGACTTTACCGCCAATAATGATGGTCGTGTGTTAGAACCAACAGGTGTTATTGATACAAAAGATGAAAAAGATGTTATACGTGAAAATATTTTAAAAGGAGGTATTAATACTGGTTATCGCCAAACCTCTAACTTAAATTACACTATACCTATTAATAAAATTCCACTTCTTGATTTCTTAACTTCAACTTATAAGTACACAACTAATTATAACTGGCAACGTCGTTCGTTTGCTGCAGATACATTAGGCAATACAATTCAAAATTCAAACACGCATACTTTTAATGCGCAAATGAATATGACTAGTTTATACAATAAGATACCATACTTTAAAAAGATAAATCAGAAAACAAAAGACAAAGCTAAACCGACTACAAGTAAAGCTGATACTTTAAAGAAAGATGATGTTAACATTTTAGAATATGTTGCTAGAGTTGTTATGTCGCTTAAAACTGCATCTATTAGTTATACGAATACAAATGGTACAACTTTACCAGGATTCAGAGATTCAACCAAATTAATGGGTATGAACTACAGCAATAATTTTGCACCAGGTTTAGGATTTGTATTTGGATCGCAACAAGATATTATTGAAAAAGCGATTAACAACGAATGGATTACACAACGACAGAATCTGGTCAATCCTTATGCGCATACTTCAACCAAAACATTAGGTATACGAGCCAACTTAGAACCCTTGCCAACATTAAAAATAGAACTTACGGGTAACAGAACCTATGGTGAAAACAAAGGGGAATATGTGCAATGGGATGGAACACAGTATAACAGAAATACACAAACACAAACTGGTAACTTTACTATAACTACAATTACTATAGGTTCAGCATTTAAAGACTTTGATAAGAAAACATTTAGCTCAGCCGTTTTTGATAAGTTTAGAGTAGAACGTGAAAACTTTGCACGATTATATTCAGCGCAAAATACAGCTTCTGCGGGATTAAATCCAACAACAGGATTATTTGATGGTTACGGTTTAAATCAACAGGATGTTTTATTTAATGCTTTCCAAGCAGCTTACACGAACAAAAGTGCTGAGAAGTATTTGAAGAAAGATCCAGATAAATTAAAAAACAGTTTATTTACTAAGGTACCATTACCAAACTGGACAGTAACTTTTGATGGTTTAACAAAAGTAAAAGCTTTGAAAAAAGTATTTAAGCAATTCACAATACGTCATGGTTACAAAAGCACTTACAGTTTAGGTTCGTTTAGTAATAACGTTCTGTGGCAAAATGATGAAGGCGATGGTTTAACAAATATTCGTTTATCAGGTGCTGGAAGTAATTTCATTTCCCAATATCAAATTAACGGTGTTACTATATCTGAGCAATTTGCTCCGCTAATAAAGTTTGACATGAGTTTTGCTGATAAACCGAAAATTAAAAACTTAACTGCTAACTTTGAAATGAAGCGTGATAGAAATATTTCATTAAATGCGAGTATCCCTCAAATTAATGAAACACGTGGAAATGAGTTAATCATTGGTTTAGGTTATCGTTATCCTCAATTAGAATTAAAGAAATATAAAATACAAGGAAAACCAATTATTAGTGACCTTGATTTCAAAGTGGATTTAAGCTACCGTCAAAATGCAACAATTATTCGTCGTGTGGTTGATGGAGTGAGCACACCATCGGGTGGTACACAAATCTTAACCTTAAAAACATCAATTAACTATAATATTGGTTCAAATGTTCAGTTACGTTTCTTCTTTGATAGATTAGTAAACAAACCTGTTATCTCAACAAGTTTCCCTACTGCAACAACCAACACAGGTATTAGTATCCGATTTAATTTAGGAGCGTAAAAAAAGGCGTGTTTTTATAACACGCCTTTTTTATTTAATCATTTTAATGTGCGGAATATCATCTTCAAGATACATTTCAGAGGAAGTAACAAAACCTAAATCAGTGTAAAATTTCTCGAGATATTGTTGCGCTGAAATTGTTATTTTATACTCTCCAAAACTAGTGTAACAAGCCTGAATAGCCTGATTCATTAGAAGTTTACCTAACTTAAGTTTACGGTGAGTTTGCTTCACCACTACCCTTCCAATACTTGGAGTTGAATATGAAATTCCAGCATTGAAAATTCTTGCATAAGCGCATAGAATGTCTTTATCGTAAATCAGAACATGCATACCCAATTCGTCTTTACCATCCATATCTTGATAAGCGCAATTTTGTTCCACAACAAAAATTTCGTTTCGCAACTTCAAAGCGTCATACAATTCTATATTGCTTAAATTAGTAAAGTCTTTTATGCGGATATCGTAGTTCATTAATTTCGTAGCATGCTAATGTGTTCATAATCTAATTCAATATAAGGCTCTGAAACAGCTTTAAACCCAAGATTTTGATAAAATGAAATCAAATTACTCAAAGCTTCTATTCTTATTGTTTGTAGTTTAAATTCCATTTCAATCACCTCAATTGCACGTTTAACTACTTTAGTTCCTATGCCATTTAATCTATACGATTGCTTCACAATAATTCTGCTAATTCGCGCAACGTTTTCCTCTTGCAAAGACTTCATAACTCTACAATAAGCCACCAAAATTTCATTCTCATAAATCAGAATGTGCTTAGCTATTTTATCTTTATCATCAATATCGTGATAAGGGCAATTTTGCTCAACAATAAATATCTCGCTTCGTAGAGCAAATATGGAGTATAACTCTGCGCGGCTTAAATCTTCGAATTTCTTTTCTACAAACTTAAGCTCCATGTTGTAGTTTTAAAATTCGTAACTCATTTGGCAAATAATTATTTACTCTATTTCCAAGAAACTTAGCCCAGCCTATCCCATAACCATTATAAGTAATTTTTTTCAAGCCTTTTAATTCCTTGTCGAAAGTAAAATCAAGTTTACTTAAAAATTGTTGAGCTTGATGTAAATCCAATTCCACACTTTCAACTTCAAAATCAAAGCCGAGAGCCAAAGCCAATTGATGCTCTGGGATTACATCTTTTCCTTTTGTAATTCCGATACAAACTCCCGATTTTTTAATATAAAGTTTTGATGAAATATCGTTTAAAACAGCGAAACCAGTTTTACTAATTCCATAGTAATATTCATTTGATTTAAAATAAATTTTACTCTCATCTTGTTTCAAAACTGAACTTAGCGCCTCAAATTCCTTATTGTTTAAAGGCTTTAAGGCTTCTTTCTTCTTGGAATGAAAACTAGAATTTGATTTTACTTTAAAACATGCTATAAAAAAACCTTCCCCTTCTACTCGATTAGGATAGAAACGATAACCAAAAGCTTTACAAACAGGCGATTTAGTTTCAACAACTCCCTCAGCCAAACTCAAATTCACGGCTAAACTTTCCACCTCAAAATTTTCACAAATAAAATCCAGCACTTTTTCATTTTCAGATATTGAATAGGAACAAGTAGAATAAATTAACATTCCATTATTCTTTATGCATGGAATAATATCTTGTAATATTTGTTGCTGGCGATCACTGCAAATATTTACGTTATTCTCGCTCCACTCATTCACGGCTTCTGGTTGCTTCCTAAACAAGCCCGAACCTGAACAAGGAGCATCAACATTAACAACATCAAAATAATCATTCAAAAAACCAAAATGCTTTGCATCATTATTCGTAACAATTGTATTAGCTGTTCCCCATTTATTCAAATTATCGCATAAAGTTGGGATTCTTGATTTAATTATCTCATTAGCTACCAATACAGAATCAGCGCTTATTAAAGAATTAATATGAGTTGTTTTTCCTCCTGGCGAAGCGCACAAATCTAAAACTTTAAGGCTATTTTCTGTATCAACATGTTGCTTAAATATTTGCTCCAAAAACATACTAGAAGCCTCTTGCACATAATAAGCCCCTGCATGAAACAAGGGGTCGGCTGTAAAATATGGTCTTTCGTTAAGGTAATAGCCAGTACTAGCCCAAGAAACTTTTTTGTCACCCTCAAACAAACTGTTTGGTTTAAAAGGGTTTTTACGAACCGAAGTAATTTTATGTTCCTCCGAATGAATCTTTACAAAAGCATCACAATCAAAGCCTTCAACACTTTCTAACGAACTTAATAATGCTTGTGGGATAATACTCATAAATATTAAAAACCAAATATAAGGGTTTTAAGCTATTTTATTAAATTTGCGCCATATTTACAACCATGATAGAGAAATTAGTAGCCATAAAGAAACGATACGAAGAAGTTGAACAAAAATTATCTGACCCACAGGTAATTGGAGACATGAAGTTATTTAAAAAATTAAATAAAGAATACCGTGATTTAGAGCCGGTTGTAGAGGCGCATGACAAGTACCAACAAATATTAAATAATATTGAATCGGCCAAACAAGTTTTAGCAACTGAAAAAGATAAAGATTTTTTAGACATGGCTAAAGCTGAGTTGGAAGAGAATAGAGAAGCTCAAAACAAACTAGAGGAAGAAGTTAGAATTATGCTTATTCCAAAAGACCCTGAGGACGCAAAAGATGTGGTGATGGAAATTAGAGCAGGAACGGGTGGTGACGAAGCCTCGATATTTGCTGGAAATTTATTTGAAATGTACCAACGTTATTTCGAAAAAGCTGGTTTCAAATCTGAGGTTGTAGATGAAAGCCCAGGTACAATGGGAGGTTATAAAGAAATTGTAATGAATGTAACAGGAACTAACACTTATGGTACTTTAAAATTTGAAGCTGGTGTGCATCGCGTTCAACGAGTTCCTGCCACAGAAACTCAAGGTCGTGTTCATACCTCAGCAGCTACTGTTGTTGTTTTACCAGAAGCCGAAGATGTAGACGTTGTTATTAATCCTGCTGATTTGGAAATTACAACTGCTCGTTCGGGTGGTGCTGGTGGACAAAATGTAAATAAAGTTGAAACAAAAGTTCAGATTTTACATAAACCAACTGGAATACAAGTTACTTGTCAAATTGAGCGTTCCCAGCTTGGAAACAAAGAGCGAGCAATGAATATGTTGCGCGCAAAACTTTACGAAATTGAATTACAAAAAGCGCAAAGTTCTCAAACAGAAAAGCGTAAATCGATGGTAACAACAGGTGATCGCTCGGCAAAAATTAGAACTTATAATTATCCGCAAAATCGTATTACCGACCACCGTATTGGTTTAACACTATATAATCTAGATTATTTTGTGAACGGAGACATTCAAGAAATGATTGACGCTTTGCAGTTTGCTGAGAATGCTGAACGATTAAAAGAAGGTGGATTTTAACCCCATTTTTTTGTTATTTTTCTTTCCATTTTATTTCCCAAAAAGTCCTTTGTTTCTTAAAAAAGCAGTACTTTTGTTCAAATTTTTTTTATGCAAGTAACCGACGTTAAAAACACTAATTTGGCCGAAAATCCTGTTATTGGTCAAATGCTTCAATACAATCATGAACAAATTTTATTTTGTAATGATAATGATACTGGTTTAAAAGCAATTATTGCTGTTCACAACACTGTTTTAGGTCCTAGTTTAGGTGGTACACGTATGTGGAACTACAATAACGAAATGGAAGCTTTACATGATGTGTTGCGTCTTTCACGCGGTATGACTTATAAATCATCTGTTGCAGGTTTAAACCTAGGTGGTGGAAAAGCTGTTATTATTGGTGATGCTAAAAAAATAAAATCAGAAGCTCTACTTCGTCGCTTTGGTAAATTTGTAAACTCATTAGGTGGTAAATACATTACAGCTGAAGACGTTGCAATGAGTAGCCGCGACATGGAAATTATCCGTATGGAAACTCCTTATGTATCTGGTTTACCTGAAAACATGGGTGGTAGCGGAGATCCAAGCCCTGTAACCGCTTACGGTGTTTATGTGAGTATGAAAGCTAGTGCAAAAGAAGTTTTTGGCACAGATAGCTTAAACGGTAAAAAAGTATTGGTTCAAGGTATTGGTAATGTTGGAGCTCATTTAGTTGAACATATAACAAAAGAAGGTGCTAAAGTTTATATCCACGATATTAACGAAGAGCGCTTAAAAATGGTTGCAAAACAAAATAATGCTGAGATTGTAAATCCTGATTCAATGTTTGATTTAGACATTGACATTTATGCTCCTTGTGCATTAGGTGCTACTGTTAATGATGATACATTAGCCAAATTAAAATGTTCAATTATTTGTGGTGCGGCTAATAATCAATTAGCGAATGAAATTGTGCATGGTGAAGCTGTAAAAAACAAAGGTATTTTATATGCTCCAGACTTTGTTGTAAATGCTGGTGGTATTATCAATGTATTTTATGAGCTTGGTGGATACAATCGCGATAGAGCAATGAAGCATGCTGAGCAAATTTACAACACTACTTGGAATGTAATTCAAACAGCAAAAACAGAAAACATTCCAACTTACATGGCAGCTAATCGCCTTGCAGAAAAGCGTATTGCCGACATTGGAAAAGTAAAACTTACATTTTAGTTAAATATAAATATAATCGTTCTTAAAAAAGTTCTTTCAACATGCTAACTCGTCGACATTTACGTATCAAAGCCATGCAGGCTCTTTATGGTTTTTATCAATCAGAAGATAAAAATGCACTTTTGGTTTCTGAAAAGAACATGGTTTCGAGTATTGAAAAAATTTACGATTTATACTTTTACTTAACAGCCTTATTAATCGATATTCATTTCGTAGCTAATAATGTATTAGAAGAAGCCAAAACAAAGCGTCTTCCAAGCCAAGCTGATTTAAATCCCAATCGAAAATTTGTTGACAATCCAATTTTAACTTCATTGGTTAGCAATCCTGAATTAGAACGACAAATTCAAAATCGAAAAATTTCTTGGCAAAACGAAAGTGATGTAGTTCGTAAAATTTTTGCAGAAATAAAGTCTTCCGAGCTTTACAAAAACTACATGGACGCTCCAGGAAACGACATGAATCAACACAAAAACTTTTTAATGGAAGTTATTGTGAATGTTTTTTCAGAACATGAATTGCTAAACTATTGGTTAGAAGATAAGAATATTCACTGGGGTGACGATGTATTTGTTGCATTATCAACATTGGCCAAAACCATTGAATTTGCTGATGGAAAAGGTAGAATTACGATTCCACCTTTATTAAAAAACCAAGAAGAGGATATGCTTTTTGTAAAAGATTTATTGGTAAAATGTGTTATGCACAATGATGAGCTTCAAGCTTTAATTGCGGATAAAACTGCTAATTGGGACATGGATCGCATTGCAAGCATGGACGTTTTATTAATGAAAATGGCATTAACAGAGGTGTTGTATTTTCATAGCATTCCAGTAAAAGTAAGTATGAATGAGTACATTGATATTTCTAAAGAATATAGTACACCAAAAAGTAAAATATTCATCAATGGTATTTTAGATAAAATAATAATAGATTTAAAAAATAACAATCAAATCACTAAAACTGGTCGTGGACTAGTAGAAAACTAATAAAATAAAAAAACTAAAACAGCCCTAAACAAAAAAGTAAATCACATGAAAACAAAATTTTATTTTTTAATTCCTGCATTAGCTTTAGTTTTAGCTTCATGCGGCGGCGATAGTAAAAAAACAGAACTTACTACAGATGTTGTTAATGTTAATAAAGGCGAAGCGCCAGAAATGAAATTTGAAAAAGAACTTCACGACTTTGGAAAAATTACTCAAGGTGAAAAAGTTTCTTATGTATTTAAATTTAAAAACACAGGTAAATCAAATTTAATTATTTCGAGCGCTTCAGCAAGTTGTGGGTGCACGGTTCCTGAATACACAAAAGAACCAATTGCTCCAGGTGCTGATGGCCAAGTAGAAGTTAAATTTAATAGCGAAGGGAAATCAGGAGTGCAATCAAAAACAGTTACCTTGGTAACTAATTGCGAACCTAACAATCGTATTATTAAAATTGCTGCGGAAATAATAGTACCAACAGAAGTAAACCAAAAAGACGTAAAATAAATAATCAATTAAATAAATAATCTAAAACAAATATGTATTCAATTTTATTACAAGCAGCAAATTCACCAAGCCAATCAATCATGAGCTTTTTACCAATTATTGGTATTATAGTAGTATTTTACTTTTTCATGATTCGCCCGCAAATGAAAAAACAAAAAGAAGCTAAAAAGTTTGTTGAGCAAATTAAAAAAGGTGATAAAGTTGTAACAATAGGTGGTATTATTGGTAAAATTACCGAAGTAACTGATAACGGTTATATAATTGAATCTGAAAATACAAAAATTAAAGTTTTAAAAAGCGCTATTAGCATGGAAAATAGTGCTGCTTTAAACGCTCCTGAAACAACAAAATAAATTTAAATGGCTAATAAATTAGTTAGCACATTTCGTAAATTTTTCTTCAGCTCAAAAGTGATTACATTTTTGGGCTGTATTCTTGTTGCCAGTTTTTTATGGTTAATCAATAGCCTAAATAGGATGTACATTCGTAATGTAACAGTGCCTGTTAAGTACATTAATCTCCCTAAAAACAAAATGCTGGCAAATGATTTGCCTACTACATTAAATGCCGAAATTAAAGCTACTGGAGCCAAACTTTTGTTTTTATGGTTAAAAAAAGACCTTAACGAAGTTGAAATTGATTTTGAAAAAATAAAAAAAGGCAAGAATGCGGATTACTTTGCTATAAATTCCTCTACAACAATTGGAAGTTTTTCAAAAGTGCTTAATACCGAGGTTGAATTGATAAAGCTAAAACCTGATTCGATTTATTTTAACTTCGGAAAATCTCATCAAAAGGTTGTTACTGTGAGTCCACAAGTAAATATGAATTTTGAGCCGCTTTACAATTTAGCTGATAATATCAAAATCACACCTTCTATCATTACAATTTCGGGTGATAGCCTAAGTATTAAAAAAATTGACACGATTTTAACCGAAAAAATTGTGTTCAACAACTTAAATCAAAACACTTCACAAGAGGCTCGTTTAATAATTCCAGAAGAATTGGCCAATAAGGTTGTTGTAAACCCCGAAAGCGTTACAATTAACCTAACGGTTGATAAAATGACAGAAGCCTCTTTTGAAGTTAACGTTGAATGTAATGATGCGCCAAATAACACTTTGGTTAAAACCTTTCCTAACAAAGTATCTATTAAGTACCAAATTCCTATGTCGTTATACGAAACAACTGATTTAAGCAAAATAAAGGCTTCTGTTTCTTATAAAGATGTAAATGATAAAACAAGCAAACTTAAAGTTACTTTGAGCAATGTACCAAGTTATATCAAGCTTCTAAAAACTTCTCCTGAAAAAGTAGAGTACATTCTAAAAAAACAATAATGAATGTAAGTCCCAAAATAATTGCTTTAACTGGCGGTATTGGCAGTGGGAAAAGCACTGTGGCAGAAATTTTCAAAGTATTAAGTGTAAAAGTTTTTGACTCAGATTTTAGTGCGAAACAAGTTTATTTTAAAGAAACAATTAAGTCAAAAGTCATTGAATTACTTGGAATTGAAGCCTACTTGAACGAAAACACAATTAATAAAAAATATATTTCATCAAAAATATTTTCCGAGACTCATTTACTTCAACAACTGAATAATATTATTCACCCAGAAGTTAAAGCCGAATTTTCTAATTGGGTTTCAGAACATAAAACCGAAAACTATTTGATAAAAGAATCGGCATTGGTTTTTGAAACAGATATTCATAAAAACGTAAATGCAATTATAACTGTTGTAAGCCCTCTGCAAACGCGCATTTTAAGAGTTTCGAAAAGAGATGGTTTAAGTGAAGATGATGTAAGATTAAAAATAAACAATCAAATGTCTGACGAAGAAAAAATTAAACGAAGTGATTTTGTTATCTATAATGATGATGAACACTCTTTAATTAATCAATGTTTAGAACTTCACCGTCTATTGACAGAAAAATAAAATAGTATAACAACTATTTAGAGCTTGCTTTTTGCTTCGCAATTATTTCCTTCAGCAGTTCGGGCTTATTTGTAATAATACCATCAACGCCTCTTCTAATAAGCTTCTTCATTTTTCTGGGCTTATTTACAGTCCATGCAAAAACAGTTTTATTCATTTTATGCACTTTACGAATTAATCTTCGTGAGCAAAATTTATAATAAACATTTGTGCCATTCCATTTCGAAAAATTATCGAACTGAACTCTTTTATCAAAAGTTAAACTTGCTAATGGAAACTTTAAAACAAATAGCTTTTGCTTAGGTATTGAACTTTTTTGCAAGCTCGAATCGAGCAAAGCAGCTTTATTAAAAGAATGTATCACAAAAACTGATTCATCATAATTTTTCAATAAATTCACTAATCGCTTTTCAATGCCCGGATAATAATCCGAACCATACTTTAACTCAACCAACACTTTGCATTTGTAGTTCTTTAGCGAATCCAACACTAAAGCCAAAGAAGGAACTTTTACATTTTTAAATGAAGGAAATTTCCCACTTACATTTGCGTTTAATTTCCGAATTGAATCGTAGGTTAAATTTTTAATTAATCCCTTGCCATTGGTGGTTCGATTAACACTTTTATCGTGCATAACAACCAAAACCGAATCTTTGGTTTGATGCACATCTAATTCAATATAATCAACACCTAGCTTAGCTGCTTTCAAAAAAGATTCTAAAGTGTTTTCAGGAGCAGACCCACTAGCTCCCCGGTGCGCAATAACTAAAGTTTGAGCAGTAAAATGAATTGAAATAAATAGAAAACAAATTAAAAACTTTGTCATTGATTAATGCAAAATTTTAAACGTAAGCTCTTTCAAAATGTCCGATTCATTCATACTTGGATTATCAACCCCTTTGCTTCTCAAATCAGCTTCACGTATAAATCCAAAAATGTTTTTAAGCTTCGCTGGAGGATAATTACTCGCAGCTAAAGCATAACCATCCACAAAAAAAGGATTTACACCAATTACTTTTGCAACTTCAAATTTATTTTTATCAGGAGCAAATTGATACATCAATATCTTATTAAAGTAACCGTACAATGTGCTTACAGTAACCACAAGAGGGTTATCCTTTGGATTGGAAGCGAAGTAATTAATAATTTGATTTACTTTTAAGACATCCTTTTTTCCTAAAGCAGTTTGCAATTCAAACACATTAAAATCTTTGCTAATACCAATGTTTGCCTGAACATCTTCCAGCTTTATTTCTTCACCAGCCGGAATATTGATAATCATCTTATCCAACTCATTGGCAACCTTAGATAAATCAGTACCCAAATAATCCGATATTAAAGCTGATGCTCGAGGATTAATTTTATATTTTTTTTCTTGAAGATAATCTTCTACCCACTTAGCTATTTGATTATCGTATAGTTTCTTCGATTCAAAAAAAACCGCTTGCTTAGCAATTGTTTTGGCTAAAGCTGTGCGCTTATCAATGGTTTTATACTTATGACAAATAACAAGTATTGTTTCCTTTTGCGGATTTTCAACATACGATTGAAAAGGATTTTTACCAGTATCCTTCTTTCCGTCATCATCTCCCCCACCCTTAGAAAATTCCTTTAAATTCTGAGCTTCTTTTACAATTACAACATTGTACTCACTCATCATGGGATAACGCTTAGCAGCTTCTAGAACTTGTCCAAAAGAAGCCTCACGCCCATAAATTACCGTTTGATTAAACTCACGTTCGGATTCATCTAAAACGTTGTTTTCAATATAATCGCTTATTTTATCAATAAAATAAGGTTCTTCCCCACATAAAAAATAAATGGGTTTATAAATTTTTCTTTTTAAATCAGTAAGTATTTCTAAATATTCCTTCACTATTCAAAACGCAAATGCTTAACCGATACACCTTTATTCTGCATTTCTTGCAACGATTCGATACCTATACGTAAATGTTCCTTTACAAAATTTTCTGTAATCACTTTATCGCTTGCTTCTGTTTTTACTCCATCAGGAATCATTGGCTGATCACTCACTAAAAGTAAAGCACCAGTTGGAATTTCATTATGAAAACCTACAGAGAAAATTGTTGCTGTTTCCATATCAATTGCCATTGCACGGATTTTTCTTAAGTGTTCTTTAAATTCTTCGTCATGCTCCCAAACACGTCTGTTTGTAGTAAATACAGTGCCTGTCCAATAATCCTTTTGATTAATACGAATGGTATATGAAATAGCTTTTTGTAATGAGAACGCTGGTAATGCTGGTACTTCCGGCGGAAAATAATCGTTAGAAGTTCCTTCACCACGGATAGCTGCAATTGGTAATATTAAATCTCCTAATTGATTCTTACGTTTTAAACCGCCGCATTTACCTAAAAACAAAACTGCTTTAGGAGAAATTGCCGATAACAAATCCATAACTGTAGCCGCACTTGCCGAACCCATTCCGAAATTTATAATTGTTATATTATCTGCTGTTGCATTTTGCATTGGTCTATCTTTGCCTTTCACTTCAACTCCCTTTAGCTCAGCAAACATGTGCACGTAATTTGAAAAGTTTACCAAAATGATATATTCGCCAAACTCGTTTAAAGGTGTACCTGTATATCTTGGCAACCAATTGTTTACAATTTCTTCTTTGCTCTTCATCAGTATTTCATTTAATTTGTAGAATATAAAAGTAAAGCTAATTGTTGTGCTAAGCAAACTAAATTTTCCACAATATAAATTCAGAATTAAAGAAGAAAAACAGAAACTTCTGATATTTGATGTGGTGCGCAAAAAATTTGTTGATTTGGCTCCAGAAGAATGGGTAAGGCAACATATAATTAACTTTTGCTTAACAGAGCTTGGTGTTCCATTATCCTTAATTGGAGTTGAAAAACAAATTAAAATTAATAACACAATCAAACGTTTTGATGTTCTATGTTTTAATTCAAATTTGAAACCTATCTTATTGATTGAATGTAAATCACCCGATATACAATTAAACCAATCGGTAGCCGAACAATCGCTGAGATACAATATGGTTTTGGAAGCTCAACACATATGGATATCCAACGGAATACAAAATTATATACTTTCAAATCAAAAAGTTACGAGTAGTCTAGAAGAATTTAAATTACTTTTCAAACAGCCTTAATTTTTGCCGTTTATCATTTTTTTTTACAGTTTTAGTGAAAATTTAAAAAGGTATTGATTTTTATCCCATATTCGCCTTGGTAATTTCCCCCCAAATTGCTAACTTTAAATATTAATT
This sequence comes from uncultured Flavobacteriaceae bacterium, assembly GCA_964603125.1. GTDB lineage: Bacteria > Bacteroidota > Bacteroidia > B-17B0 > Aurantibacillaceae > CAZRUA01. Next base: position 25,948 of record CAZRUA010000033.1, read on the forward strand.
ATTAAACTTAAAATTAATTCTCATGACAAAAAAGTATTTTTTTGCTCTTGGAGTAGCAGCTTCGCTTAGTTTAAACACTATGCTTGATGCGTCAAATCCAAATCAAACATTGCCAATTGCAAAGCGATTTTCAATTAAGCAAGGTTTAAAAGAAGGTGTAGATTACCAATCTAAAACCATTATTTTAAAAGTAAAACCACAATACAGAAATATCTGTACTGATGGATACATCAACAATGCTGATGTAAACATGATTTTTAATTGGATTGGGGCTCAAAAATTCAACAAACGCTTTCCAAATCAAAAAGCACCTGAAAGAGAAAGAAACAGCGCTGGGGTTAAAATGGCTGACTTATCTTTAGTGTTCACAGTAAAATATTCAAGCAACATTGGTTTAGAAAAAGCAATTAACAAATTACTAGAAACTGGTATTTTTGATTTTGCTGAACCAGATTATATGTATTCTCCGTTAGTTTTTAATCCTAACGACCCTAGAGCTGCTGTTGGTCAGCAACAGTATAATTATTTGAACCGTATCAAAGCTTTTGATGCTTGGGATATCACTACAAACACTTCAAATCCAGGAAGTCAAGGTAGCGTAAATACTGTAATCGGTATTGTTGACTCTGGTTCGGATTTAGATCATCCAGATTTAGCTGGTAATCTATATATTAACTCTGGAGACCCAGTTAATGGCTTAGATGATGATAATGATGGATATTTTGATAATAATGCAGGTTGGGATTTAGCAGGAGCTGACTACAACAATGTAGTTGGTGATAACAATGCAAATACAACAGGGGCTAATAACTCGCATGGTTCACACGTATCAGGTTGCGCTGCAGCATCAACCAATAATGGAGTTGGAGTTGCTGGTGTAGGCTTTAATTGTAAATTTTTACCTGTGAAATGTGCCGCAGATAATGACACTCGTGGATCTGGTGGTGTAGGTTACATCATTGCTGGTTACGACGGTATTACTTACGCAGCTGATCATGGAGCACAAATTATTAACTGCTCTTGGGGTGGTGCTGGTGGCGGTAGCTTTGGTCAATTAATTATTGATTACGCTACAATAAACAAAAACTGTTTAGTAGTTGCTGCTGCTGGTAATGATGCTTCAGAAGGAGCTTTCTATCCTGCTGCATATACCTACGTTTTATCTGTTGCTGCTACAAATGCTACAAATGATTCTAAAGCTTCTTTCTCAAACTGGGATTATTCAGTGGATATTTCTGCTCCAGGTAATGGTATCTACAATACTATCTATAACGATAGTTATACCTCACAAAGCGGAACATCAATGGCTTCTCCTATTGTAGCTGGTGGTGCTGGTTTAGTTTTATCAAAATGGCCAACTTATACAGGTATGCAATGTGGTGAGCGTTTAAAAGTTACTGCTGATAATCACTATACTGGTTCTAACTTAACAAGTTATAATAATAAGTTAGGTACAGGACGTATGAATTTATACAAAGCTTTAACTGACCCTGATAAACCTTCTGTAGTTCCAAGTAACGCTGCTTATAACGATAATAACGACCAAGCTTTTGTTGCAGGAGACACAATTAATTTTATAGCTGATTGGACAGATTATTTAGCTCCAACTACTAATGCAACAGTTGCTGTTACAGCTGTAGGTACTACAGCTGCTAACGTAACAATAGTTCAAGGCGCGGCTACTTTAGGTGCAATTAATACTTTACAAACTGTTAACAATAATACTCAACCATTCCGTTTCAAAATAAACGCTGGTACTCCACTAAACACTGTAATTACCTTACAAGCTGTTGTAACTGATGGTTCATATACTGCTAAATATTTCTTTACAGTAACTGTAAACGTAGATTATGTAAACATCAACATTAACGAAGTAGGTACAACAATTTCAAGCAAAGGTAAAATCGGATTTAACGCTGATGGAGCTGTTGAAGGTTTAGGATTTACTTATGCAGGTGAGCAATTGTTGTACGAAGCTGCATTAATGATTGGAACTAGCACAACTGCTGTTTCTGATGCATTCCGAGGCGCAACAGGAAACACTGCAGATGCTGACTTTGTAAGTATGGAAAATGCTAATCGTTTAGCAGTTCCTATTGTATCTGAGTTTGATGTAACTGGTAAAGCTAATGATAACGCTGCTACACCTGTTCAAAATGTACAAACTCGCTATAATGCTTATGCTTGGAGTACTCCGGGTCATACAAAATATGTTATTGTTGAATACATTATCAAAAACACAGGAGCACCTTTAGCTAATCTTTACGCAGGTATTGCTGGTGACTGGGATATTCCTAACTACGCGAATAACAAAACAGATTACGATGCAACAAAAAACATGGGATATGCATACAGCACAGATGCTTTAGGTAAATGGGCTGGTGTGAAATTATTAACTAATTCTGCGGGTCCAAACTTCTACGGTATTGATAACGTTGCTGGTGGTGGCGGAGGTGTTGACTTAAACGATGCTGGTAACTACGTAAGTACTTCAGATAAATATACTGTTTTATCTACTACAAGAAATCAAGCTGGTGGTACAGGAACAGGTACTGACATTATGATGGTTATGAGTTCAGGACCTTACTCAATCAATACAAATGACAGTATTACAGTTGCTTTTGCTTTAATTGCGGGTGATGATTTAGCTGACTTACAAGCTAGTGCTGATAGTGCTGATGTTCAATACAACGGTCCGACTTCAGTTGGTATCAAAAACAATGTAAGCAACGAATTATATGCAAACATCTTCCCTAACCCAAATAATGGTTCAGCTACTTTAATGTTTACTGCTGATAAAGCTTCTACAGTTAACTTAACTATTTTAAACAGTTTAGGACAAGTAGTGAAACAAGTAAATAACTTTAACGCTACAATTGGAGTAAATACTCAAAAAGTAGATTTAAGCGATTTACCAAACGGAACTTATTTCTATAAATTACGTATCAACGATAAAGAATCAGTTCGTAAATTGGTTATTAGCAAATAATCCATTTCTTTATAATTCAATTAAAACGCCTAGCAAATTGTTAGGCGTTTTTTTATTATCTTTGGCCTTCATTTTTACGATTTTATACCATGTTTGATAATTTAAGTGATAAGCTAGAAAGAGCCTTTAAAGTTTTAAAAGGTCAAGGAAAGATTTCGGAAATTAACGTTGCCGAAACATTAAAGGAAGTTAGAAAAGCTTTATTAGACGCCGATGTTAACTTTAAGGTTGCAAAGCAATTTACAGATACTGTAAAAGAGAAAGCTTTAGGACAAAATGTATTAACTTCAATTTCACCAGGACAATTACTTATTAAAATCACTCATGATGAATTAAAAGATTTGATGGGTGGGCAAAAGGAGGATATTTATTTAGGCTCCAATCCTACAATCATTTTAATGAGTGGTTTGCAAGGTAGTGGTAAAACAACTTTCTCGGGTAAATTAGCTAACTATTTAAAAACAAAAAAAGGTAAAAAACCATTATTAGTAGCTTGTGATATTTATCGTCCTGCCGCTATTGATCAATTACATGTGCTAGGAGAACAAATTGGCGTGGAAGTTTTTTCGGATAGAGAAAATAAAAACCCGATTGATATCACTCAAAAAGCAATTAAACAAGCGAAAGAAAATGGCAATACAGTTGTCATTATAGATACTGCAGGTCGTTTGGCTGTAGACGAGGCGATGATGAATGAAATTTCAGATTTAAAAAAAGCTATTAAGCCCGATGAAATTTTATTTGTTGTAGATAGTATGACCGGGCAAGATGCCGTAAATACTGCCAAAGCCTTTAACGATAGATTAGATTTTAACGGAGTTATATTAACCAAATTAGATGGTGATACACGTGGTGGAGCTGCTCTATCGATAAAATCAGTTGTAAACAAACCAATTAAATTTGTTGGTACTGGCGAGAAAATGGACGCTTTAGACGTTTTCTACCCAGAGCGTATGGCTGATAGGATTTTGGGAATGGGTGACGTTGTTACTTTAGTTGAGCGTGCTCAAGAACAATACGATGAAGAAGAAGCTAGAAAACTTCAAAAGAAAATTGCTAAAAACCAATTCAACTTTAACGACTTCTTATCGCAATTGCAACAAATCAAAAAAATGGGTAACATTAAAGATTTAGTTGGAATGATTCCAGGCGTGGGTAAAGCCGTGAAAGATATGGACATTAATGACGATGCCTTTAAATCAATTGAAGCCATTATTTATTCGATGACAGTTGAAGAGCGAGAAAAACCAGAAGTTATCAATGGTTCGAGAAGAGCGCGCATTGCTAAAGGAAGCGGAACTAACATACAAGAGGTGAACAAATTGATGAAACAATTTGAAGAAACCAAAAAAATGATGCGCATGATGCAAGATAAAAATGCAATGGCAAAAATGATGCGTGCAATGCCTAACATGGGAAAAATGCCTAAATAATATACTTTGACTACAACATTAGGAAATATAATCGATGGTAAAAAAATCTCGATGCTTTTGCAAGAAGAGATTTCGAAAGAAGTTTTAGCCTTAAAAGAACAAGGCAAAAAAATCCCACATCTAGCAGCAATTCTTGTTGGTGATGACCCTGCAAGCCAAGCTTATGTAAACAACAAAGTTAAAGCTTGCGAAAACGTAGGGTTTAAATCTACACTAATAAACTTTGAAGCTTATGTTTCAGAAATAAAGCTTCTAAATAAAATTGAAGAATTAAATAATGATGATGATATTGATGGATACATTGTTCAACTTCCATTGCCACGTCATATTAGCGAGCAAAAAATAATTGAAGCGATAAAACCAAGTAAGGACGTGGACGGATTTCATCCAATAAACGTTGGTCGTTTGGTTTTAAATCTTCCAACATATGTAAGTGCAACACCTTTTGGTATAGTTCAGCTTTTAGAACGTTATCAAATTGAAACACAAGGAAAACATTGTGTAGTAATTGGCCGAAGCCATATTGTTGGTTCGCCAATGAGTATTTTAATGGCAAAAAACACCAATTTAGCCAATTCAACGGTAACTTTGTGCCATAGTCGTACTGAAAATCTAAAAGAACATACTTTAAAAGCTGATATCATTATTGCAGCTATTGGAAAACCAAACTTTGTAACTGCGGATATGGTTAAGGAAGGTGCTGTAGTGATTGACGTAGGTATTAATAGAGTTGACGACCTAAACTCCAAAAAAGGTTATAAATTAGTTGGAGATGTTAATTTTGACGAAGTTAAATTAAAAGCCTCATTTATTACTCCTGTTCCTGGTGGTGTAGGCCCAATGACTATTGCTAGTTTGTTAAAAAACACTTTGTTAGCGGCTAAAAAAGAAATTTACGCTTAAAATTTTGCAGACTGGTAAAAAGTACTATTTTTGTTGGACTTAAAAACATTTAAAAACAATATTATGAAAAAAATTATTTTATTAGCAGCAGTTGCTACTTTAGGTTTGGCATCTTGCAAAAAAGATTACTCATGTACTTGTACAAACACTGATGTAACTACAATTACTGGTGGTGCTTCTACTACTACAACTGACGCAGCTGTAACAACTAAGTACTTGGAAACTAAAAAAGGATATGCAAAAGGTAACTGTGTTAGCACAGAAACAACATATACAGGAACTGGTTATACAACTGTTTCAACAAACAAATGTGAGTTAAAATAATCTATAAACATTAAAAAATGAAGAAAATTATTTTATTAGCTGCAGTTGCTACTTTAGGTTTAGCATCTTGCAAAAAAGATTACACTTGTACTTG
>CAZRUA010000034.1:0-30866 GCA_964603125.1 uncultured Flavobacteriaceae bacterium
TCATTTTAAGTGCTTACCCTTCAACTCCAAGTATTAGTTTGATAAATTTAAGCGATAAATCTCAAAAGTTAAATTCTTTATCTACAGACTTAAAAAAATATGGATATGAAAATGTATTTTGTTATGGGGGTGATTTAACTTATGGGAATATTAATAGCTATTTGCTGTATCAAAACTATGATAAAATATATACTGAAAATGATTTCTCCTCAGGAAAGCAAGTTGGAGCTTTAGGTGTTCAGGATGATGATATGCAGGGTGAGTTTTTAAAAATTTTGAAAAGCGCAAAAGAACCATTTTATTATTCTTGGTATACCTTAAGTTCTCATATGCCTTATGATTTTATTGGGGAAAAGAAAAAATTGGTCGACCATAAAGAAAATGGTTATGTTAATAGTGTGAGGTACACCGATAAGGCTTTGCAACATTTTTTTACAACTGCTAAAAAACAAGCATGGTATAAAAACACCTTATTTGTTTTAGTGGCAGATCATAGTCATGCTACACATAAGGACCATAACCCATTTGATAGTGAATATCATCGTATCCCATTGATTTTTGTAGGGGATGTTATTAAGTCCGAATTTAGAGGTAAGAAGATTGATTATGTTGTTGCACAAAGTGATATTATAGCTACAGTTTTAAGTCAAATGAAATTACAAAATGAAGCTAAGAAATATATATGGAGTAAGGATGTTTTTAATGGTGGTACAAAACACTTTGCCTATTTCTGTAATCATGCTGGTGGCGGTGTAATTAATGATAGCGGAATGGTTGCCTATAAAAATGGAATAACCGAACCAATAATTAGAAGAGGAAGTGATAAAATTGTGGATAGCTTAACTAAAGTTGTAAGGGCTTTGCAACAAGTTTATTATGAGGATTATCTTTCGAAGTAAGTTTAGTTTATCGAAGAGAAAAATCTATTCCAACGAGTTTCGCTTTTAGATTTATCTCTACTCCATAAAATTCGTGTTGCTTTTCCTATAATATGGCTTTCGGGTAAGTAACCCCAATGGCGGCTATCGATAGAGTTGTGTCGGTTATCGCCCATTACAAAGTAGTAATTCAGTTTTACAATGTATTTCATTGTTGAATCGCCATTTATATAAGCTTTGTTGTTCTTTATTTCAAACTCATTATTCTCATAATTTTTAATGATGCGTTCATATAAAAATATGTTCACACTATCTAGTTTTAATGTGTCTCCTTTTTTGGGAATGTATAAACCACTTATTTGATCCACATTCCACAAAAAATTATCGTTTTTTGGAAAAATAGTTTCATCGTAAACATCTAATTTCTCAGTATTACGTTTCAAGCCATAAACATTTTTATGTTTCTCAATTCGTTCAGCCATATTGCGTGTAAGCGTATAGGAATAATCTCCTTTGTCACTTATTAATCCACCTTCGCTAATCTCGTATTTGCTTAAAAAGGCTGAATCTAAGCCGTTTCTAACAGTATTCACCGTGTAGTTGTATTGTATGTTTTTATTTTCTTGCAATTGTTTTCCGTTAATAAAAACATCACCATCAATTATTTTAAGCGAATCGCCAGGCAATCCAATGCAACGTTTTGTATAAACGGTTCTATGATCAATTGGATGTTCATCTTCCATTGGAAAGTTGAATACAATTACATCGTTTCTTTCTACATCAGGTGCACCAAACAATCTTAAATAAGGAAGTTGTAGAAAACCTAAGTACATACGTTGCGAAACAAAGGGAGTGCTTAATAGGGTTTTAGGTAAACGCGGTCCGTAGCTTAATTTGTTTACTAAGATGTAATCTCCTGTTAAAACTGATTTCTCCATGCTTGGAGATTCGATAAAATAAGCCTCGAAACAGCAGCTTTTGAAGAAAAGTAGAAACAAGATGGCATAAACACTTGGTTTAATCCAAGGCTGAATTGATTTTATATTTAGCCATTTTTTAATTTCCATTCAACTCTTTTTACTTAAAGAGGCTGTTTCAAAAGTATCGAATTGTCATAATGATTAGTAATAAATCCAAATGACCGTAAAATCTACTCTTGAGACAGCCTCTAATGAATGAAGTCTTTTTAATTTATTTTTTTTCTTGCTTAGCTGCTTTATATTTTCTGTAACGAGCAATACCAATCCATAAAACAATGATACTAATTACAGGTAGTTTCCATGAGTGCAAACCGTCTTTATCAACATAGCATAAAAAACGTTCCCAACGAAATTTACCTTCTTTAGAATTTTTGAATAATGAGCCGATGATATTAGTTCCTGAAATTGGATTATTCTCTGCGTATTTCATACTAAACCAAACAAATACTGGGCGACCAACAACATGATCAAATGGTACTAATCCCCAAACACGCGAATCGGCAGAGTTGTCACGGTTATCACCCATCATAAAGTAATAATCTTGTTTGAAGGTATAAGTGTTTGTTTCTTTTCCATTGATGTAAATCTTATCGCCCTTCACCATTAAATCATTCTCATCATAAACGTCGATGATTCTTTCGTACAAACATAAATTACTCGTATCTATTTTTACTGTAGCTCCTTCTTTAGGCATCAGTATAGGACCAAAGTTGTCTTTGTTCCATGCGTAAGACTTTTTGTAAGGAAAAATATTAAAATCAAAATCACCTTTTGCTTTGGTTCTGCTAACGGCCTTTATAAATCCAGGAATATTTTTCAAGTTTGCTAAAGTGCTTTTTTGAGTATTTAAAACATAAATATTTGTGTCACCTCTTTGCTCAGCTAATCCTCCTTCGGAAGCATAAATGTCAAGTGCATCTTTATCTTCATCAGTTAATTCAGTTTTTAAGAAGTAAACATCATAAAAGTGCTGTGCATGTTCTGGTTCAGGAACAAGTTTATCGTTAATGTATATTTGTCCAGCTCGTACTTCAAATTTTTCGCCTGCAATTGCCACACATCTTTTTACATAATGTTCTCGTTTGTCAATTGGTCTGAAAATAACATCACCTTGTACTTTGTCAATGTTTAATTGATTCCAAGCTAATTTAGAGCATTCTGCATCTGTTAAACTAGGGTTTGCACTTTTGAACTCAGAAGCTTTATTTCTTATTTCGCCATAATAGCTAAAGCCTGCAATATTTAGTGCACAGGTGTCCCCATCAGGATAATTAAACACAACAATTTCTCCGTTTTGCGGCTTACCCATTCCCGGTAAACGCATTTTGGGTAGCTTAATCCATTCTAAATATGATTTTGTGCCTATGAAGGGCATTGTATTGTGCGCAAATGGGAAAGAAATCGGTGTCTCTGGTATTTTAGCACCATAAGCCATTTTGTTTACAAACAAAAAGTCACCTACCATTAATGATTTTTCTAAGGATGAAGTTGGTATTGTAAAGGCTTCAAATACAAAAGTTCTGATAACAACTGCTGCTACAACAGCAAAAATAATTGGGTCTAACCAGTTGTTTACAAAACCACCTTTTATGTTTCTTATATCATCAATTCCTTTCCATTTTTCGGTAGAAGTAAAACCTAAATAAACCAAATACAGAAACGAGAAAAATGAAGCTATAAATAATGGTGTAAAATCTCTTTTACCAAACCAACGTGCCGTTTGAAAAGTCATCACACTATACATTAAAATGTTTACCCCAGGTACTATCATTAGAAATGTCCACCACCAAGGGTTTTCCAATAGTTTGTTCCAAATATAAAAGTTATAAAAAGGGACTAAACCTTTCCAACCTTTTTCGCCGGCCTTTTCAAATATTCGGTATAAACCAACAAATGATGCTAGTATTAAAATGATAAAAACTAAATTTCCTGTATGCATATATTTTTTTGTTTAAAATTATCAATTAGTTTACTACTTAAAGAACCATAGATAAGCATTTTTAAATAATAATTTCGAGTTAACTTATAAGTATTTAAGGATTAGGTTCAATTCTTTTTTAATCAGGGTAGATTGATTACTAATATTTTGTGTAGCAGTTTTGTACTCCTGTTCAAAACTATTTAAAACACCCTTTGCTTGAAAGATTTGCTTTATTTTTTTTATTTTAATTTTTTTTGGTAAAAGTAATTTTTCAGTCGAAATGTAATAATTAAATGAACTAGAATATGTAACAGGCCCCCCGCCATTCTTCCATTTTTCTCCATCATAGGTAGAGGTTGTGTTTTGTCTTTTATGTAATCTAACATTATAATCACTTGATTTATCAGGTTTTGTAATGTCTGCGTCGTATTGAGCAACAAATAAAATCGTATCACCATGATTCAAGACGTAATAACAATTGTTATTTGAGAAGATTACTAGTGGATAGAAAGCATTTTTTTTAGCGCTATCACTTTTAAAGTTTTCAGTTGCTAAAAGAGTGAAATCGTATGTAAATAGTTGTGAGGGGGCATCTGATAGTTTTATAATTGAAACGGCAGAATCTTTCTTAATTGATACCATAGCGTTTTTAGAATTTCCATCTTTAATACTACCTCTTATTATTTCTATACCCTTAATCGGAATATTATTATAATAATCTTCAAGGGTTTTGTAAAACCTGTTATTAGATTGCCCTTGAATTTTTAAAAGTGTAAATAATTGTATTACTAATAGAAATTTTGTTGTACTCATGGTTTCTGTTTTAATTTTGAAATGTTAATTTCTAAGCTTTGCGTTTAATTTCTCTTCATAAGCTTTTATCAACTTATCCATAACACTCTCAACTTGCTTATCAGTAAGTGTAGCTTGCTCGTCTTGTAAAATATAACTTAACGCATAGGATTTTTTGCCCGCTTCAATTTTGTCTCCTTCGTATATGTCAAATAAATTTACTTCTTTTAATAGTTTACGTTCGCTTGTGTAAGCCAAATCAACTAAGTCGGAATATTTAGTTGCTGTATCCACTAATAATGCTAAATCTCTTCTTACGCTTGGGAATTTAGAAACTTCTGCGTATTGAACTTCTGATTTGAATGCGTTTTTCAGAATTAAATCCCAATTAAAATCAATAAAGTAAACATCTTGGTTGATATCAAATTGCTTACAAACCGCTTTGGAAACTTGCGCAGCTTGAGCTAAACAATTTTTTCCTTGCATGTAAGCAATGCCTTGTAATTGTTTATTATCAATAATTTCAGAAGTCGTATATTTTTTAATTCCTAAACGAGTAAGTAAACTCTTTGCAAATGAATTAGCGAAATTGAAATTTAATTTTTCAGTTTTTGTGTGGGCTGATTCACCAAATTTATTCCCTGTTAAGTATAAACTTAAATGTTTTTGTTCTTGATATTTAAAATCGGCTTCATTGTTTTTTGAATAGGTTTTTCCAAACTCAAAGAATTTTAAATCATTGTTTTTGCGATTGATGTTATAAGAAATAGCTTCTAGGCCACTGTATAGCATACTAGCACGCATTGTATTTAAATCTGAACTCAGTGGGTTTAGTACTTTAACTAAATTTTCTTGATTTGGGAAATATGCTTCTTTTGTTAAAGGATTCGACATGATTTCGTAAAAACCATTATTCACAAGTAACTCAGATGTTACTGAATTTATTTTATCGGTATTATTTAAATTGCCATAACTAACTCCAAAGCTAATACGTTCAGAAATTTCAACATTGTTGTAACCATAAATGCGCATTACCTCTTCAATAACATCGGCTTCGCGCGTTACATCAGTTTTGTATAATGGCACTGAAAGCAATAAACCATCAGTTCCTTCCGAAGTGATTTCTATTCCTCATTAAATCAGAATGTTTTTTACAATAGTTCTATCAATCTCTTTACCAATTAATGAATTACAATTTTTATACGAGAAAGCAACTTTATAAGGTTCTAAAGGAGTTGGGTAGATGTCAACTACATCAGTAGTAACTTGACCGCCAGCTAATTCCAAAATTAAATGTACGGCTCTGTTTAATGCGATAATTGTGTTATTTGGATCAGTACCACGCTCAAATCTAAATGAAGCATCGGTTTTTAATCCGTGGTTTTTACTTGTTTTGCGCACAGCTGCTGCATCAAAATAAGCTGATTCTAAGAAAATTGCTTTTGTGTTTTCATCAACGCCGCTATCCTTTCCACCAAATACACCTGCAATACAAACTGGTTTTTCACTATCTGCAATAATTAAATCACCAGCTTTTAATTTGCGTTCAACACCGTCTAATGTAACAAAAGGTTCATTTTCATCTGCGGTTCTAACTACAATAGTATGATCTTTTAATTTAAAAGCGTCAAATGCATGCAAAGGCTGTCCAATTTCATGTAATACAAAATTTGTAATATCTACGATGTTATTGATTGGACGTAATCCAATAGAACTTAAATAATTTTTTAACCATTCAGGAGATTCTTTTACTGTAATACCGCTAATAGTAACTCCACTATATCGTTTACAAAGTTCTGGAACATTTACTTTTACTTCTGTTTTTAAAATGCCGTTTGCTGACGGTATTTCTTGAACTCCGTTTAATTTAGCATGATATTTAACTTCTTTCAATTCGCAATTTAAAATAGCTGCTAAATCGCGAGCTACGCCCACATGCGAAGCTGCATCACTGCGATTCGGAGTTAATCCTATTTCAAGCACGGTGTCGCTGCTAATGTTATAAAGTTCAGCTACTGGTTTGCCAATTGCAGTTCCTTCAGGCAACACAATTATACCTGCATGGCTTTTTCCTAAACCAATTTCATCTTCTGCACATAACATGCCTTCGCTAACAGCGCCTCTAATTTTTGATTTTTTAATTTCAAAAGACTCGCCTTCACTAGGGTAAAGTTTTGCCCCAACAGTTGCTACAACTACTTTTTGTCCAGCAGCTACATTAGGTGCGCCACAAACTATATTTAATGGTTCGCCAGAACCTATATCAACTTTAGTGATTTTTAATTTATCAGCATCAGGATGTTTTTCGCATTCAAGCACATGACCAACAACTAAACCTTTTAAGCTTCCTTTAATACTTTCAAATTCTTCTAAGCCTTCAACTTCAAGTCCGCAAGCGGTTAGTTTTTCAGCAACTTCATTTGCTGATAAGTCAGTATCGATTAATGTTTTTAACCAGTTGTACGATATTTTCATTTATATAATTAATTCTAATTTTAAACATGCGAAAATAAGGAAAGGCAGGCATTTTAGCTAATTTTTGTTTTAACAATATTAAACTCTATTGTTACTCATTTCGAGCAAAAATTAATACTTACCTTCGCGCTGTTTTATGATGAGTAATGATAATTTAAATAAAGCTGCTGAAATTTTAAAAAGTGGTGGATTGGTTGCTATACCTACCGAAACGGTTTATGGTTTGGCAGCAAATGCTTTAGATAAAGAAGCAGTTGTGAAGATTTTTATAGCGAAAGATCGACCTTTTTTCGACCCGCTAATATTGCATACTAATTCTATTGAAAAAGTTAGAACTTTTGTAGAGGAAATACCGGAAACAGCTTTATTATTAGCTAGTAAGTTTTGGCCAGGTCCATTAACCTTGTTGTTGCCTAAAAAACAAATAATACCTGATATTGTAACAAGCGGTTTAACAAATGTTGCTATTCGAATTCCTAATCACGAGCTTACTTTGGAATTGCTGAGCGAACTAGATTTTCCTTTGGCTGCGCCTAGCGCTAATCCATTTGGATATGTCAGCCCTACAAGTGCTGCGCATGTTGAAGCTCAGCTGGCAGATAAAGTGGATATGATTTTGGATGGAGGTGAATGTAATGTGGGAATTGAATCAACTATAGTTGGTTTTGATGGGGATGATGTAATTGTACACCGATTAGGAGGTTTGGAAATAGAGTCAATTGAGGAAACAATTGGAGCCAAAGTAATCATGAGCATTAATCATTCTTCCGACCCGAAAGCGCCAGGACAGCTTAAAAGCCATTATGCTCCATTGAAAAAGCTAATAGTTTCAGATAATGTGGCCAATGTGTTAAAGGAAAATAAAAATATTGGTGTAATTAGTTTTACTAAGAATTATAATTTGGAAAATACAGCTCATTCACAAATCCTATCTCCCAAAGGCGATTTGGCGGAGGCGGCCCATAATTTGTTTGGAGCTATTAGAAATTTAGATAAAGAAAATGTTGATTTTATTGTGGCAGAGATTTTTCCAAATAGCTTGTTAGGAATGGCAATTAACGACAGATTGGCTAGAGCAGCGGGTTAATTTATTTAATAGGTATATTTCTTTCAAATGCCGAACCTAGTGATATATAGGAGTCGGAACTTCCAACACCTTCAATTTGATAGATTTTATCGTAAAGCACTTTTTTTAGCTCTTCGTTATTTGCGGCAACGAGTTTAATAAATAAGGCATATTTCCCCGATACCCAATGGCATTCAACTACTTCGGGTATTTCTTTTAATTGCTCAACAATGGCATTTGATTGGTAAGCCTCTTTAATTACGATACCTGTATAAGTAATGGTTCCATAACCTATTTCCTTAGCATCTAAGTTGAGTGAAAACCCTTTTATTATACCTAAATCTTGCAATTTTTTAACTCGTTGATGTACCAATGAGTTTGAAATTTTTAAGCTTTTGGCAAGCTCCGAAAAAGCAATTCTGCTATCGGTACTCAATTTTTTTATGATTTCCTGATTAATGTAATCGAGATTTTCGTTAAGTCTTTGCATACCTTTAGTTAAAGTTAAATTGACGTTAATTAAACTTATTTTATCATATGAATTGTCAAAAATACAAAAAAAATGCATTTTATTGTAAATTTGATTATTTATTATGCAAAAATTGTTTTTATGATTTTAATCAAGGTAATTTGCGGTCATATTAACCAAAATATAGTTGCATGAAAGTACAATTAAAAAAAATAATCTTACCGTGTATTGCCTTAGCTTTAAGTGCAAATGGTATCGCGCAAAATAAATCAAGTAAGCACGATGTTTCAGATGTGCCAGCCAAGAGAACTTGTGGTACTCATGAACACCATGAATACTTAAAACAAACTCGACCTGGTTATGAGAAAGATTTTAACGATTATAACCAAGCTATACAAGAGTATTTGAATAGTAACGCTTCTAAGATGAACAGCATGGTTCCTATTACGGTTCCTGTTGTTATGCATATTGTGTATCAAAATGCTACTGAAAATTTAGCAGATCAGAGAGCAATTGATCAATTACAAGTTTTGAATAATGATTTTCAGCGTCACAATGTAGATACAGCTATTGGTTCTGCATTTTATAATGTTGCGGGTAGAACAAACATTCAGTTTTGTTTGGCTCAGCGTGATCCAAATGGAAATCCTACAACTGGTATTGTGCACAAGTCTACAACTGTAGCTACTTTCAGTACAAATGATGCTGTAAAAAAAACAGCACAAGGTGGGGATGATGCTTGGGACCCAACTAAGTATGTTAATATTTGGATTTGTGACTTAGGTACACAACTATTAGGTTATGGTGAGTTCCCAACAGGAACAATAAGCCAAACTTTTGGTTTGGTTTTAAATTACCGTTACACTGGAACAACAGGTGCATCAGCACCTTTTAACAAAGGAAGAACAGGTACTCATGAGTTTGGGCACTGTTTTAATTTATTCCATATTTGGGGTGATGATGGCGGCGCTTGCACAGGTAGCGATCAATGTTCAGATACTCCAAATCAAGCTTCTGAAAATTATGGTTGCCCTACATTACCTTTAACAGACGCTTGTACAACAACAGCTCCAGGTGTTATGTGTATGAACTACATGGATTATGTTGATGATGCTTGTATGGTAATGTTCTCGGCTCAACAAGCTGCTCGTATGACAGCAGTTGTTTCTACAGCTCCATATAATATTTTGCAAAGTTCAAATGGATGTACTCCAGTGAACTTAGTAAACTTAGACGCAAGTATCTTTGCAGTTACTTCACCAACTGGTAATTTATGTTCAACTACTTTCACTCCAAATGTTACATTAAAAAATATGGGATCTACAGCATTAACAAGCTGTACAATCAACTATAAAGTTGATAATGGTGCTGTAAGTACTTATGCTTGGACAGGTAATTTAGCTTCATTAGCTACTACAGTGGTTACATTGCCTTCAATTACGTCAACTGTTGGAACACACACTTTAACTGTTTACACATCAAACCCAAATGCTGGTGTTGATGGAAATGCAACAAACGATCAAAGTACTTCTACTTTCACAATTATCGGAGCATCTGGTTTAAACTTACCTTTTGCTGAAGGTTTTGAAGGTACTGCATTCGTTCCTAGTGGTTGGGTTTTAAATAATCCAAATGCAAATGATACTTGGGTAAGAACAACAGCTGCTAAAAAATCGGGTGTAGCATCGGCGTCTATGGATAATTTTACCAATCCAATTTCTGGTGAGCGCGACGAAATGATTACTCCAGCGATAAATTTAACTACTCAAAGTTCGCCTCAGTTAACTTTCCAAGTAGCTTATCAATTATATACCAACCCAGTTCCAACACAAACGTATGCTGATACTTTAGAAGTTTTAATTTCTTCTGATTGTGGTCAAACATATACAAGTATCTATAAGAAATTTGGTGCAACTTTAACAACAGCAACTCCAAATTACTCAACAACTCAGTTTGTACCAACGGCTGCACAATGGCGTCAGGAAACAGTTTCTTTAGCTCCTTATGCAACTGTACCAAATGCATACTTTAAGTTTAGAAATGGATCTGGGTACGAAAACATGTTGTACTTAGATGATATTAATATTGCTGGTGTTGTTGGTTTAAATCAAGCTTCAGTTGCGCCAACTGTTGAGATTTGGCCAAATCCAAGTCAAGGTATGATATCATTAAACATTGCAAACGCAGTTACTGAAAATGCAACGGTAACAGTTTATAATATTGTTGGTGAAACAGCAATTTCAACTGTAATTAAAAATGCAAATGGTGTTTATACTTTAGATTTATCAACTTTAGCAAATGGAGTTTATAACTTAGAAGTTAAAACAGATAACGCTAAAACAACAAAGAAAATCGTAATTAATAAATAAATTATTGTTTGGTTAAAAGCAGAAGAGGCGCCATACGACGATACGACGCCTCTTCTGCTTTTATAATTTACGAGTAGGAAATGTAAGTTTAATTTATGTAAGCCTTATTTAATAAACTATTTGGTTTAAAATAAATAAAGTCAGTACTGAAATCAACTACTATATTGAATCGTTTAAGTAAATCATTTCCAAAAAAATTGATATTCTTATCAATAGGATTAGAACTTACAAGTAAAGTGCTAGGGATGTTTGTTAGCTTAAAACCACTTAAATTTATAGTAGGGGCGAGAACAATTTTGTTTTTGTAAACGACCCCACGAGGGTCTTTAACGGATGAAGTTTTTATTAATGGTAAATTTTGAGGAAAATTTTGTTCTTGAGCCCATATGCTATCTAATATTACAGCTTGGTCTGAACCATTATCTAAAATAAAATTTCCTATATATTTTTTATTGTTGATTATAAAAGTACTTTGAATGTAGGGTAAAGAATGGGTGAATTGAAGTTTTGCTTTTGTAAAATCTTTCATTTTTGCTGGCATTTTGGAACGAACAATTAAAATGCTTTTATCGTAATCAATTTCTAAAATTTTGTTTTCAAAAATATTCCATCCAAACTTACCATCCATTTCATGAGCCGTGAAACCTGTAGATGAAAAATCTGGGTTTGCAAAAACTACATTTCCTAATTTAATACTGAACACTTTTTCTAAGTTATTGAAATTTGGTTTTACTGAACCAGCCAAAACTTCTTTTTGATTTGAAAGTAGTTTAGTTTTTTTTAGAATGGCGTCGCGTGTTAATCTAAAGTCAAATGAACTTAAATCAAAGTGCAAGCTAACCGTGTCTCTATTGTTTATAATAGATTTCACATGGATTGCATTATCTTTAGTAAGTTCAAATGCTATAGTATCGCACGTTTGTTTATTTGATTTTGTATTGCTTGAAACAGCACTTTTTACTTGGGTATAGCACGAATCTTTACCGTTTAATAGTACTACGAAATTATAAATTGAGCCTGGTTTTATTTTAAGTTTTATAGAGTCAATATCTGTTTTGAAAACAAACCATTTTGTTTCTCTTGTTCTATCACATATGTAAACATCGGGTTTAGCTTGTGGAGAGAGTGTCCAGGAATCTTTAGATATAACATCTCCATCTTTGATAGTAACATTAATTGAACTTGCTTTAATTATAGGAAGTTTGTTTTGAGCTGATGCTAACGACGCAGTAAGTAAAAGTATTATTAGGAATTTAAAATTCATTTATGATATTTTTTTATTCAACAAACTCTAAAATATCTCCGGGTTGGCAATCTAGCACTTTGCAAATGGCCTCTAAGGTACTAAAGCGAATGGCCTTTGCTTTCCCCGTTTTTAGTATCGAAAGATTAGAGAGTGTTAAGTCAACTTTCTCGGAAAGCTCATTCAGCGACATTTTGCGCTTAGCCATCATTACATCCAAATTTACAATAATGGGCATAGCTTATACAGTTAATTCGTTTTCGTTTTGAAGATCTACTCCTTTTTTGAAAATAGTTGCAACAATATAAATTACAGCCCCCATTAAAATAAATGCTTCACTATCTGTCCAAAATTGGTTCAAATTATCGGTAGCAAAACCGTGATGCATTAAATTTTTAGTTAACTGTCTTGCAATGTAACATAAAAGTCCAATTGATAGGGTGTAATAACTTATTTGTGAAATTTGTCTCGCAACAAAAGTGCTGAATGGTTTTGATAAATCCATTTTATGCATTAGTCTTATAACTATGTAAAATAAGCAAGCTTTCAAAATAGATATGATTAAAATAAAACTATAGATGCCGAAAAAGGCTAATCTGCTGGCTTTATATACTTCACTTAAGTCTAGCTTTTGATAAAGATTTTGTACAATTTCAGGCTTATACATACTGAAAAAGAAATTTACTAATAAGCCTCCTGCCTCAATTGACAAGCCGACAAAAATGAGCCAGGCCACAATATATAAGGCCCAAAATACGAAGTTGTTTGTTTTTGACATAAGTGTAAAGAGTTAAAATTTTAAGCAAATATCAGTAAATATTTATTGATAAACAATAAATATTTGTTTTTTATTGATGAAATGTTCTAAGAAGTTGATTTAGAGGATAATTAATTTTTCTTCACAACCTTCAAAGAATAAACCATAGGAATTTTATTTTCTAAATGTTCTATTCTAAATTTTTTAGGTTCAAACTCAATTGTTTTATTAAAACAATTATAGGGAGAATAATCATACTCGTTAAATTCAATTATTTCAAGTTGGTGTTTGATTAAATTATTTAGCACTTCGCTTATTCCATGGTTCCAAGTAACATAACTTTGTAATATGTCTGCATTTCTATCAGCATAGGTTCCGCTTTCTGTTTCAATAATAGCTCCCGAATTAAAGTAGTTATATCCAACGCGCTCAAAATTATTATCAAACATCCACACAACTGGATGAAACTCAGCAAAAATAAATTGTCCGTTGGGTTTTAAGAATTTAGAAATTAACCCTGCCCATTGGTTCAAATCTGGCAACCAGCCAATGGTTCCGTAGCTTGTAAAAACTATATCAAATTGTTGGTTTAAATGATTGGGTAAATCATAAATATCACAACAAATAAATTTAGCGTTCGATTTTGTTTCATCATTTATTTTTCTTGCAGCTTCAATTGCTTTGTCCGATAAATCAACTCCAGTTACCTCGGCACCTAAACGACTTAATGATATACTGTCTTGCCCGAAATGACATTGTAAGTGCAAAATACTTTTTCCTTTTACATCTCCTAAAAGTTTCAACTCAATTTCGTTGAGCGATGATTTGCCTTTTAAGAAACCTTCCATGCCGTAAAATTCAGACTGCAAATGCGCATCGGTTCTATTGTTCCAAGATTGGCGATTTATTTCAATATAGTTGTGTTGTGGATGCATAATAGTTTTTAGTTGGTGTTATTTTGTTTCCTGCACAATAAAATCGGCAACGTCTTTTGTCCATTTTTCATTGTATTTTTTCAGGTAGTTTTCATGTCCTGCTTCCGGATAAGTTTTTAGTTGTTTACGACCGTTTAAATTTAAATAGATTTCATCAATTTCATTTCTGCTTACTTTAGAGTCTTTTTCGCCATAAAGCAATAGGGTAGGGCAATTTATTTTTTTTGCATATTCATTTGGATTATGGTTAAATGCCCAAAAACCATTTTCAACACCACCCCAAAAAACTAAAAGCCCTGCCATAGGAAATGTGGGAGCATTCATGCTTTTAAATCGAGCGCAAACGGTTTGGTACATTGTTCCAAACGGACACTCAATAATTATTCCTCTTGGTTTTAAGTCGTTATCGTTTAATGCTTTCATTATGGCAACTGCTCCCATTGATGTTCCGAAGAGAAAAATATTTTCTTCGCCTTGTTTTGTTAAGTACTCAAAACAACATTTAACTTGTTCGGCTTCGTAAAATCCAATTGTAGTTTGATTTCCTTCTGAACCGCCCGAACCCATGAAGTCGACTAAAAAAGTGTTGTAGCCTAAATTCCTAAACACTTCGGCTTTATCAATCATCGATGACTTTTGGCCTCCATAACCATGAAATAGTATTATAGTACCTTTACTATTTGTGGTTTTGTAATCCCAACATTCTATTTTTTTGTTGCTGTTTAAATAAATGGTTTCAAATTTTCCCTTTGGCTTTTCAGTATTACTTGGACGTGGATTGTTAACACCCAAAAAAAGTGCAGCTATTTTTTCTGAGGTGCTAAGTTTTTTAGGGTCTTTTGTTTTTTCAGTAACATTCTCAGCAAAGTGCGTGAATTTGTAAGCATGGAAAATGGCAATCAAATTCATCAAAGCAAAAACAATTGTTAATGTCCATAGAAGGCGCTTAATTAGTTTTTTTCGATTCATCTATTATAACTGAATTGATATAGACATTGTTATTTAATTTAATTTTCCCACCACCTTACAAAACCAAAGTCCGTAACGAGCCTACAAATATTACCATTTTTATCTAAACCAATAAAAGAACCATAGCATCCATAACCTTGTCCCGTATTAAAGGCCGCAAGGTTTGTATTGTCAAAATTGTAAATGACTTTCTTAACATGACTGCTTAAGTACTTTATATTCCACCATTATTTCAAAACACAATCAGTTTCACTCATGGGAACATCTTGGTATTGGAGCGAGTAGTTATTGCATTTTTGTTGCGCTTTTTGATGGCTGCCATAAATATTATATGTTTTAAATACACCGCCTGGGTTAAAACATTCGCATACATATTGTTTTTGACAAGATGTAAATATTAAACTGATAAGTAAGATTAAAATTAGTTTTTTCATCCTTTAGTGTTTTAAAACTTAGTATAAGTAAATATACTTTAAATTTTACTAAGAACCATTAATGGCTTTATTATTTCTGCTCCATTCGCTCCAAGAACCCACGTAAAGTTTGGGGATTTCTAAACCGGCATAAGCAATAGCTAATAGCGTGTGGCAAGCTGTAACGCCTGACCCGCAATGCACAATAATGTTTTCGGGTTTAGTTGTACCGAATATTTTTTGAAATTTTTCTTTCAATACATCTGCTTGTAAAAATAAACCATTCTCATTTAGGTTTTCGGTGAAGGGTACGTTTATAGCACCTGGTATATGGCCTGCAACTAAATCAATAGGTTCGCTAATGCCTCTATAGCGCTCTCTATCTCTTACATCAATAACAATATAGTTTTTGTTTTCTGAAACTTGCTCCACTTCATTCATGTCTGCTAATGGTAGTTTCCAATTATCAGCTTTGTATGGCTCAACTTTATTAATGATTTCTGTTTTTGAACTCATAGGAAAGTTTAGCTTTTCGGCTTCATTTATTCCTCCATTTAGTACTTGCACCTTTTCATGTCCAATGGCTTTAAGCATCCACCAAAATCGGGCGGATGCATTAGAACCATTTTTATCATCATAAATAATTACATGACTTTCGGAAGTGATGCCTAGTTCGGCTAAAGTATTAGTAAAAGTTTTAATATCGGGTAATGGATGTCTACCACCTTGGGCTGCATCGCTTTTAATGTCGGCTAATTGTGTGTTTAAGTCAACAAAAATAGCTCCTTCTAAGTGTTTGGCTTCGTAGTTTGCAAATGCATTTTTCCCATTACTTACATCAGCAATTACAATTTTTTGTGATTTATGTAATTCTAGTAATTCCTCGGCTTGAATAATAGGTGAGAGTTTAGCGCTCATATTTTATTTCGCCTTCATTTTATTGCCTCTAGCATCATGCGTTACTTCAGCTAATCCAAGCGCCTCCATAAGTGGCGGAATATACATTCCAAACCGTCCACGAAGTCCTTTTTTCAGTCCATACCAACCACCAGCTGGATTTTTTTCGGAACGGCCCCAAGCCTCAACAGTTCCTTCTTTTGCAGGTTTTTGTTCGTCAGCACTTCCAAGCTCCATCCAGTCACCATGTTTTTTTAGCATTTTATGCAAATCATCAATGCAATTGATGTTGTAGAATAAAACGGTTTTACCAACGGTGCAAACTAAAACATCTTTACCATCTTTTTGTTCAACATGCATGGTGTATTCGCTTGTTAGAGGTGGTGTTTTTAGTGCTAAGGGTTTTTCTTTCGTTCCAATTTTATGTGCCATTGTTTTAGGTTTTAGTTAGTGTTTTAAATTCAAAGGTTTCAAAAAGTCAGAGTTAGTTATTCGCCCATTGGTTCCCACAATTGGATTTTATTTCCTTCGCTATCCAATATGTGAACAAATTTACCGTAGTCGTATGTTTCAATGTTATCTAAAATAGTTACTCCTTCTTTCTTTAATTCCTCAACAAGCTCAACTAAATTTGCTACTCTATAATTTATCATAAAGTCTTTAGCAGAAGGTTCGAAATACTTTGTTGTGTCGGAAAAAGGCGTCCATTGCGTTTGCGCTTTTTTTGTGTTGTCGTCACCTTCATACCATTCAAAAGTGGCTCCGTAAGGGTTTGTATTTAAACCTAAATGTTTTTCATACCATTCGGTTACTTTTTTAGGGTCTTTGCATTTAAAGAAAACGCCGCCAATACCTGTTACTTTTTTCATTTGATTGTTTTTTATTTATTAGTTGAATTAAGACTTAGTTAAGTAATTTGAAAAGTTTGTTTTTTTGTATAAGACATAATCGAAGTTTATTTAAAACTCAATAACCATTCAATAGCATCTTCTCTTTTATTAAAAAATTTAGTGGGTATTTTAGGTTTATCTATTTTGATGAAAAAGGAAGCCAATAAGCGTTGTGCTAGGGAATGAACAATAAAGGCTTCGGCAATTAAGTAATTTATATGGGCTGAATTAGCCATAAATTTGCGGGCTTCGGCAGTTATATTGGTGTGTGGAGCAACGGTGTTTAATATTAATTTTTTCTCATCTTTCGACCAATCAATAATACAAACTAGGTTCTCTTCAAGATGTTCCACTTCGTAAGTAAAATTATCTGCACACACTGCTTCAATTATTCCATTTGAATGGAGTAAGAATTGAGTGTGTCCCAAATCTTGTTCTTTTAATATTTCTTCAGTTACTAAATCCATTTAGATAGCTTAAAACAAATTTAATTAAAAATCTAAATGACACAAGTTTATTTTTTAAGCTCGGCTTTTATTGCTGTAGTTAGAACTTCAATATTAATATCTTTTAAGGATTTAAACTTGATGCAATACCCGCTAATACTGGCTTTTCCTAAGGTTTTTCCGTAAGTTTGAGCTAAGTAAGTTTTATCCTCAATACCCATTATGTAAACAGAAATCCCTGTTGTATTTGCGCTTAATCCAATTTTATAAAACTCTTTGGTTCTTCCATCGGCATATTTTAAGTTATGTACACCATATCCAATATTAGGATTAGAAACTATTTTACCTTTTTCATCTTTACCATCTAAAAACCATAATTTGCTTTTGGGTGCTAGTTTCAAAACAAGTTTGTGCAAAAATTGTAAGTCGTTTTGCTTTTGTTCGGCAAGACTTGCTATGTATTCTTTAATTTGGGTTTGTATAGTCATTTAAATTTAGGATAGTAGTGTTTTATTTTACTTTGATAAATTTAGAAGTAATTTATCTAGGTTGTTTAATGATGATGTAAAACCAAGTTTGAATCCTTCCATTAAGCTTTCCATACGCTCAAACGATTCGTTAAATATTGTGATGTTTACTTTGGTAATTTTATTTTCTTCGCTAAAATTATAATCCCATTCTGACCCTGGTAACTCAGGGTTTTCATCTTTATCGGCAAAGGCATTATATAATTTAAAGTTAGTTTTGGGGCTAATAGAAGTGTATTCTTGAATCGCCCAACGCTCAATTCCTTCGGGACTTATCATGGCATAAAATCTTTTTCCACCAACTTCAAAATTCATGTATTTTGTTTTTGCAATAAAAGGTGCAGGCGCTGTCCATTGATCTAGTATTTCGGCTGTGGTAAAGGCATCCCAAACTAATGAAAGTTCAGCGTCAAATTCTCTGGTTATATAAACCATTTTGGCTGCCTTATCAACGGTGAATTCGAATTGTAGATTAGTGTTCATTTTTTTTATTTTTTAGAGTTAATAATACTTTGTCGAGTTGATTAAATTGTGTCTCCCAGTTTTTTCTGAATTGCGCTAACCAAACATCAAATTCTTGCATTTTTTTTGGATTGAAATGATAATAGATTTCTCGACCCGATTGTTTAGGGTGAATCAAATCACATTCGCTCAGTACTTTTATGTGTTTTGAAACGGCTTGTCGGCTCATATCAAACTTTTGGGCCATGGCATTGGGCGTTAATGCTTGAACGGCTATTAGTGTTAAAATTGACCTACGTGTAGGATCAGCTATGGCTTGAAATATATCAGGTTTCATGTTAAAAGATTTAAAAGCGCAACTTATAAGTTGCAAATATAAGTGCAACTTTTGAGTTGCGCAAATTTATTTTTGTTTAATGTTGTAAGTAAGTTGAAAGGGAGAATTTTGTGGTTTTAGCCGAGAGTTATTGTTAAAAATATGTTAAAAATGTTAAAAGAGCGGCGAGATATGTTAATGCAGTAGCAAGAAATACTTTTGCAGCGGTGAGTTATAAAGTTACAGCGGCAAGAACTATTTTTGCAGCGACCAGTTTTATAGTTGCAGCGGCAAGAAATGCTTTTGCAGTAACGAGTTATAAAGTTGCAGTAGCAAGAACTACTTTTGCAGCGATGAGTTTTATTTTGTAAGCGGCGAGAACTACTTTGGGTCTATTCAATAAACTGTGTGGGAGTATTCAAGAGACTATTTAATAAACTGTGTCAATTAGTATTGAGTCTTTCGTAGAGCGGCGTCTTTGCAAAAGCTGTGTTATAAGCAGTGTCATTCATATGTCCCGATGCTTCTTAATATTGAATATTTATTTGTCTCAGTGAAGATATTTATTGTGCGAGGGGGATCTACACCATTGAAATAAATAAGTTTATAAGGATTCGATAATTTATTAAGGTCCACCCTATATTTTGCGCCAACTGAGTTGTGGAAGACAGGCGTGGCGGAATTAAGAAGGAATGATTTGAAGCCCAATTTTTGAGCCATTTTTAAGTGCTCCAAATACCGCTTGTAGAGTTTTTTTGATAGCAAGGATGTTTTTTTAAACTTCATTGAATTGCCTGATGGAAAGTAATACAGTCCTGGTAAATAATGATTGGTATTTGCCGGAGTCACTGAGTCCGCAATGTTATATGAGTTCGCTCGTTCTAGCCAATTTAGAAACAAACAGGTATCACCAATATTACATTTATTAAAGTTCATTTGATCGCCTTCAACTATCTCTTCAGGCACAAGAATGCTGACATCAGGAAAATTAAAGTCTATGAGGCATATCATATGTTGTTGGGTTGATAATGCATTCATCCAATCTTTTTGAACTAAGGTCCCCTGATAGAATTTCCCTCCGAAATGATATGAATAGGTAACAGACCATTTGCTAACTTCTATTATGTTGGCAGCAGCAACCACAATTGTATCGGTGTAATAAAAAGCTGGATTGTCAATTTTTAAGAAACTATCACCTGTAATTGTGTCTCCGACATATACTACATACTTCTGGCCTAGTTTAAATCTTCCATTTCTGTCATCATAACCTATATGTTTTAATCCGTTGACAGAGTAGAAATAGTTTGAGGATCCTTCTCTGGCGAAGCCTCTATATACATAAGAAATTTCTCCAAGATCTTCTAAATCCTTATTTTTAAGTAGAGTGTCATTTCGACCTTCTTTTACTAAATCAATACTAGAAATACTATATGGTAACAAATTACAAAGTGTGCTTAAATAAGTCAGCATTACGACAATCTGAATTGATGCTAATGTTCTCATTTTAAAATTGCTTATAACGTTTTGGCGCTTGGCGAAGAAGCGAATTTTGAAGCACAAAATTGTCTTCGAGCGCCAAACTTGATATGAAGTACAAAGCTTCGTTTAAGCACTGAACCCGCTTTTTTGCCAAACGTCTGTTATGTGTTCGTGCTTTCATTTTTTAGTCTTCTGCTTTTTCTCTTTTGTCCTGTATAAAACTGCATAATGTCCAGTTGCAACAATTCCAACTTTATACTTTAACGCTGTCCCGTCTTGCAAGGTAATTTGCAAAACACTTTTGTCATTTACAGAGTATTTATATTTCCCAACTATGCTATCTGTCTTTTGCTGAAAGGAATATTTAACTATTGTCAAAACGCTGTCTCTGAATGTCCAAATTGTCACATCTTTATTAATTGAGTCTCTTGAATAAATTAGTTTTGCTAATGGGATTTCCTTGTACGATTTTAAGGTCAAGCCTGAGATGTCAGATGTAGAAGTCCAGGTTGAACTGTTCAGGTCGTCAAAAAACATTGACTGTCCAAAACAAGTCAGTGTCGATATTATAAGCAATATTGTCAAGAAAGTATTTTTCATTGTCGGTTTTTTAGCATGACGCATAACTTGTTTATACCCTTAATTTATTCGACTTATACAACCATTATGGGGTAGCTAAGTCTGTAAAATAAAGACTATTCAAATATAAGTTTTTTTCATAAATCATCAAATGGACTCCTTATTGTTTGTATACTTTTTGTGCTCACATGTGTGTAAATTTCAGTAGTTTTGAACTACTATGCCCAAATAATTCTTGTATAGATATCAGATCTGTGGCGCCTCAAGTAAATGAGTTGCGTTAACATTTCTTAGCCAATGAAGCGCTTCGATTTAATTCAAACAAAAACTCCCAAAGCAGCAAGCCATGGGAGTTTCTTATTAAACCAACAAACTATAATTAAATTTACAAAGTCATTTTTAGTTTTCTAATTTTATCTTCCAAATCTTTTAAATCTTTCAGTAATTCTTCCTTGTTGTTATTTACATCAGGCAATTCGTGGCTAAAGTAGCTTACAAATTTCCATACTTCTTTAACTTGATTTATTTTTATGCTATAATCCTTGTATAAAGGATTTAAGGAATGCATAAGCAAAGTTTTATCTTGCTTAATATTGTTGAATACAATTTTAAATACAATCCCATCTTCGGCGGTTAGTATAACATAGGCATGACCACTTTTTATATCAATCCAATTTTGAACAAACTCAGCAATTACATAGGATTTGTCCTTTATAGGATGCATACTATCTCCATCTAATTGAAATGTACGGTATTTTCTATCTTTTGATAAAAAGGGTAATTGAAAGGTAGGTAGTTTATTAATAAACTCGGGGTCGTTATAGCCTAATGCGTAACCCGCTTTTGCTTTTACTGGCACTAGTTCAATGTTTTCATCATCATTGGAATCAACGGTGGAAGCTAATACACGTATTTTAGAGCCGCTAATATATGAATCATGGCCTTTTTCAAGCTCCTGCATTTGCGCGTCGGATAACTTTGAAATGTCTTGTTTTAAAAGCGTATCTACATTAAGATTAAAAAAAGTGGCGATGATTAAAAGCGTATCAATAGTAGGTTCGGAATGCTCATTTTCATAAGCATTAATTTTTGTACGCGAAATACCGATTTGATCAGCGGCTTCGTCTTGCGTTAAGTTTTTACGCTTTCTTAAAAATTTAATATTACTACTTAAAAACATGGTTTAATTTTTTTATTGTATTGAATAGGATATAAATATATAAATACTTTATGGTTAAATTAGGTTGTTGGTGTTTAATAATACCTGTAAGAACAAATACTATTAAAGCACCAACAAGTGGGTTCTCTGCTACCTTGCAACAAAACATAATGTTTTAACCAAGGCAAAAAAAGCAAAGTAGGCAGAGAATATGTTAAAGAACTTTAGTTTGTTGTTGTTGTTCAATTACCAATTTTAACAATCAAAATTAAATTTGAGTTGTTCTTCTCGAGGTATAATTGGCAACATTAAAATAAGTTCTTTGTTGTTTTTGTAAAATTCTAATTGCGGGCGCATGGCATCAAACTTATATTTGTTTTCCATTTCCTCAAAAAGGTATTTTATCTTTTTTGTGTTGTTACTCCAGTCAATCAGTTTGGTGGTTACATATTTTCCTCCCGGAATAATAAACTCATCAAAACCTAAGGCTAAATGTTCGTTTTCGTAAGCAGGAACTAAACAAGCTTTGTAATCCACAAAATCATTGTTAAAGCTTATTGCTCCAAAAAATTTACGACCTTTTTTATTTACAATTTTGCTTTCTAGTTTTTCAAAAGCAGGATTAACCTCTTCTGGAAATTTAGCTGCATTTACACTCATAGTTAAAATGCTAGCAAAATCGATGACATTTGTTTTTAAACTCTTTTTGATTAACATAACTACAAAATTATGATGCAAATATAATCAAGATTATTATACAATCAAACGTTTAATTAAAAAATAATCACTATTTTTTATATCCTGTTGTTTATCAGTGTTATAAAAAATCAAAAGAAATAAACAATTCCCCTTTTAATCGGCTATTTGTGATATTTTTGCAACCTAAAATAAAATAGGATTATGAGTAATATTGAACATATAAAATGCCTTATCATAGGCTCTGGCCCTGCAGGCTATACAGCTGCTATTTATGCAGCACGTGCAGATATGAAACCCGTTATGTACACAGGTATGCAACCTGGCGGACAGCTTACAATTACTACGGAAGTGGAGAATTTCCCGGGTTATCCAAATGGTACACACGGACCACAAATGATGGAAGACTTTAAAGCTCAAGCTGAGCGTTTTGGTACTGATATTCGTTTTGGTTATGCTAGTAAGGTTGATTTTAGTGGACCTGTGCACAAAGTTTGGGTTGATGAAACAACCGAAATACACGCGGATACTGTAATTATTGCAACGGGAGCTTCGGCTAAATGGTTAGGTTTACCTAGCGAGCAACGATTAAATGGTTTTGGTGTTAGTGCTTGTGCTGTTTGTGATGGTTTCTTTTTTAAAGGACAAGATGTAGCCATTGTTGGAGCAGGGGATACTGCTGCTGAAGAAGCTACTTATTTGGCTAAATTATGTACAAAGGTTTATATGATTGTACGTAAGGAAGAAATGCGCGCTAGTAAAGCAATGCAACACCGTGTGCTTAATACGCCAAACATTGAGGTATTGTTTAATACTGAAACGAAGGAAATTTTAGGTGAGAAATCAACTGAAGCGGCTTTGGTAGTTAATAATAAAACCGGAGAAGAGAGAAAGCTTGATATTACTGGTTTTTTTGTGGCAATTGGCCATAAACCAAACACAGATATATTTGCTAATTGGTTGAAATTGGATGATCAAGGTTATATTGAAACCATTCCAGGAAGCAGTAAAACTAACATCCCGGGTGTATTTGCAGTAGGAGATGCTCAAGATAAGATTTATCGTCAAGCTGTTACTGCTGCGGGCAGTGGTTGCATGGGCGCTTTGGATGCTGAACGCTATTTAGCGGAAATTGGTGTACACTAAACTAATTTTTGGCAAAATCTTTGAATAGCTTATTGTATATTTGTATCAAATGAAAAAAACTTTAACCATTGCTTTTACCTTATTATGTGGAAATTTTTTCGCGCAGAGTTTTGCCGATCAACTTCCGCATTTAAAACGCTATAAGCCCGAAGAGGTTATTGATTCTGTTTACGGAATACATATGTATGATAAACTAATCATTGCTTTAAGCCCTGATTCGGTGCGTTACGACAAAAATGGTTATAGTGCTCAGGATTGGCATATGGATTACTACGTGAGTGGTAAAATGCTTCACAAAGGTTTTTATATTGATGGGCAAATAAAAGTGTTTAAAAACTTTTATGAGAATGGACAAACGGAGCGTTCGTTTAGAGTGATTGATTTGAAGCGTTCAGAGTTAATGGTTTATTATCCAGATGGGAAAGTGAAATCGGAGATTAGTTATTTTGATGGTAATGTTTATAAGGAAACAGATTATTACAATAACGGAAACATTGAATATCAAGAAGAGAACGAAAAGGATATGGAGCATTTGCGTAAGCGAAATCAGTATTACGAAAATGGAACACCTCAAATTATTTTTGAATTAACCGATAAAAGGAAAAAACTTTTCAAACGCACGGATTATTTTGCTAATGGAAAGGTGAAAGAGGAAGGCGAATTAATTTTTCATCCATCAGCCGGAGACTACTACAAGGAAGGTGTTTGGAATTTTTACGATGAAAACGGTAAATTAACAAAAACACAAAAATATGTATTTGGTAAAGAGGTAGATTAAAATCATGAAAAGGCTTTTACTACTTCTGGTTATTTTTACAACAACTGTAATTCATTCTCAAAACGCTGACATTAATTTGTTGCGTAAAATTAATTTTAACGAAAGCCAGTTTCAGGATGCTTATTATAAAGGTATAAGCAAATCAGTTGGTCCACTTGGTTTAGCAACACCCGTATCGTTAATTGCAACAGGTTTAATTACCAAAAATAAAACAACACTTTGGAATGGATATAAATCTGGCGCCAGTATTTTATTAGCATCAGGTATTGCTACAGGATTGAAGTTTGCTGTTAAACGTACCCGACCTTTTGTTACTTATCCTGATTTACACAAAAAAGCTTCTCCAGGTCCACTTTCTTTTCCTTCTGGACACACCACTATGGCTTTTGCTACTGCTACAAGTCTATGTTTAAGTTACCCAAAATGGTACGTTATTGCTCCAAGTGCTTTATATGCATTTAGTGTAGCATATTCAAGAATGTATTTAGGTGTTCATTATCCTAGCGATGTGCTAGGAGGGATGATAATTGGTATCGGTACGAGTTTTATTGTGTGGAGAGTAGAGAAGTGGATTAACAAGTAATATTGCTATTCGCTAAAAATAACCCAATTGCTTTGTTTGTCTGTTTCCGCTAGACTTGTGCCTATGGTTATTGTTTTACCTTCTTTATTTTTATACCAACCTTCGTCCCAAGAGCCCATGTCGGTATAAAGCAGCTGTTGTACTTTTAGCTCAACTAAATCATCAGCAAATGTTTTAAGAGTAATTGCGTTTTTACTTTCAACAATGGCAATTTCTCCATTTTTTAAAATTGCAATGCCGCGACGCTGAAAGAGTTTATTGTCTTTAAATTTGGCGGCAACACCATTTTCAATCATTTGTATTTGCTGAAAAAATGATGCTTTATTGCTTTCAATCGTTTTCTTTAAACTATCATTAACAAGTGCTCCTTTTTTTGTAGGAAATATTTTTACACTAGTTCCTTCAATCAAAATTCCTCCACCTAAGGTTTTATTAGCAGCGCTAAAATTGTTGCATATTCCTTTCACGGCATAGGCTCCATCAATTTTGTAATTGTCTAATTTTGTAAAAGCAGCGGCAATACATAATTTAATTTTTGCATCTGTTTTATTTGGCCTGCTAATAACAAATTGAAGTTTGTTGTTACCTTTTTTATAAAACGTATATTTTTCTTTTGATGCAGCTTCTTTAATTTCTGTTTCAATGCCATTTTGTTTTTTCTGTTGAGTACAAAAAAGAGATGTGCACATCACAAGTACTAGTGCTAAAAAGTGTTTTAAATGTTTTGATACAGCCATTATCTGTCTTTCTTTTTGAGGAAACCGTAGTAAAATCCAAAACCAAAATTTAGAACTTGCGTATTGGTATCTGTTCTTTTACCTGATAGACTAGTCCACTCTTGCAAGCAAATTTGCTCTGGGTCGAAACGTTTGAAATAGTAAGTGTGGGCAAAAGTGAAACTTATTCCAAAATTATCTTCAACCAAAAAGGTAAAACCAAATTCAGGTTCAATGTATGGAGTATAAAAATATCTGGAGCCAGGTGTGGCTGTTTTGCATATTACATTTGTAAAGTTGTTGAAAGCGTAACCACCTCTTATTCCTCCATTAAATAAAACGATTTGATGCATTTGATGTGTGTAACCAAAACCAATAAAAGGTTGATGCAATTGCATTTTTACATGTAAATCTCGGGCTTCTTTATTTGAGATGGAGATAATTCCTTCTTTGTATCCAAAGTTAATGTAAGTGTTTTTTGTTGGTGTGATATTGAAATTCAAATCAGCTGCGAATATCCCAATAAATTTTGAACGGAAAACGCCGTTGCTTAAAGGGTGTGGCAAATGAGCATTACCTCTAATGTAAAAGTTAGAATGGATGAATTTTATGGGTCTGTCTTCGGAGTCAGTAAAATCTTCGGTTTGTGCTATTGTTAGATTAGTTAATCCAATAAATTGAATTAGTATAAAGCCTAAATATTTGCACCGGTTACTCAACTATAAACAAACGTTGTAAAATGTAAATTATTGCTTTTGGTAAATTTTAGATTTCATTAAACCCATTTTATTAAAAAAGTGTTTAAATGAAGTGCCTAAAACACCCATACCATATTTTGAACTACGAGCAAAATTGATGGAAGATGCTTCGTCAAAATATTTTGTAGGGCAAGTAATTTCCGCTATATCAAAACCTGCATAAAATAATTGTGAAATCATTTGATTGTCAAAAACAAAATCATCGCTATTAGCATGGTAATTTATTCCACGCACCGCTTCTGCCGAAAAAGCTCTATATCCAGTGTGATATTCTGATAGCTTTTGGTTGATTAATATGTTTTGAGTTAAGGTAAGCATACGATTAAAAATATACTTGTACATTGGCATGCCTCCTTTTAAAGCTCCTTTTCCAAGAATTCGCGAACCAAAAACAACAGGATACAAATCGCTGGCTATTAAATGAGCCATACTAGGTATTAGCTTTGGAGTATACTGATAATCCGGATGTAACATGATAATAATGTCAGCACCGAGCTCTAGAGCTTTATCATAACAGGTTTTTTGGTTTCCACCGTACCCTTTGTTTTTTTCATGACGGATAACATGCTTAATTCCAATTTGTTTTCCAAGCTCTGAAGTATTATCCTTACTATGGTCATCTACCAATACAACTTCATCAACAATATCAAAAGGTATTTCATCATACGTTTTTTTTAATGTTAATGCCGCATTATAAGCTGGCAACACAACCACAACTTTTTTATTGTTAATCATAAAGTTTACCTATTCCCCTTAAAATTTAGTATATTTTAGTAACAAAGGTACACAATAAATTAGTTTAAAATTGTGTTATTTCATTTAAAAATTAACGGTAAATTTAGGGCTTCAACCCTCAATAAAACAAAACATCTAGGTGAAAATAATCGATAAATATTTGCTCAAAAAGTATTTCCCTCCTTTTACGGCAACTTTATTTATAGCTATGTTTATCTACTTCATGATTTTTGTGTTTAAGTACATCGATGAAATTGCAGGAAAAGGTATAGATACTTGGACATTAACCAAAATGCTTAGCTATACATTTATTTCTATTTTACCTTTGGGTTTACCAATTGCAGTTTTACTTTCTTCCATAATGGTGTTTGGTAATTTGGGAGAGCAATATGAATTAGCGGCCCTTAAATCAAGTGGTTTAAGTTTGTTTAAGATAACTAAACCCTTATTCTTTTTTATACTTTTTGTAAGCACTTTTAGTTTCTTTTTCAGTAATAATATTTATCCTATTATTAATTTAAAGGCTAAAGCTTTGTTGTACGACATTCGTTCTACAAAACCCGCTCTAAATATTAAGGAAGGTATTTTTAATAATTCAATAGATGGTTTTAGTATTAAGGTAGGGAAGAAGGATGACGATGGAGTTACTTTGCATGATATTTATATTTACGACCATACAGGAAATGGACCTCAGGGAAATAATATTCAGATTTATGCCAAAGACGGAAGTTTGGAAATGAGTCCTAATAAAAAGGTAATGACCTTGAAATTACAAAATGGAAATAGATACCAGCATGTATTTAGCGAGGCTCGTCATCAAAAAACGCGACCAACAATAGCAATGAGTTTTAAAGAACAAATTGTGAAGTTTGATTTAAGTGGCTTTAAAATGAATAAGAGTGACGAAAATAATTATCATGATGTACAGTTTTTAAATATAGCTCAAATAGCAGATGAAGTGGATACAGTTAATGTTGAACTAAAAGAAGAACAATCGCGTTTTCGGTCTAATTTTTCCACGTATCGATTTCCAATAGCGCTTAGATCCAGTATTTATTCTGATTCTACAAATAGTGCATACACAAATACTAATGATTATTTGAAAAATCAAGGAGCATTGGCCAAAAATGCTTTAATAGAGAAGGCACTTGGTAAACTGCGTGACGCTAGCACCGAAAATGATTCTTATATAGATAGGAGTTGGAATTTGCAATCTGACTTGATTCGCTTAAATATAGAGTGGAATAAAAAATTCACCTATGCCTTTGTATGTATTGTAATGTTTTTGGTTGGGGCACCTTTGGGGGCAATTGTGCGTAAAGGTGGTTTTGGTTTACCAGTTGTAATTGCAATTGTATTATTTATGATTTATTATTCTACATCATTTACTTGTGAGAAAATTGCTATTGAAGGAAAGATTCCTGTTGTTGTTGGTATGTGGATAGGTCCTTTATTGTTTACGCCAATTGGTATTTGGTTAACCTACAAAGCAGCTAAGGACTCAGCTTTGTTTGATTTTGGTTCGTACTTCGGAAAGTTTAAGAACTTATTTAAGAAGAAAGAGAAAGCAGCTACTGTTTAAGATATGTTAAAAGTGTTACAAATAAGCAATAAAGCGCCCTATCCAACTACCGATGGAAGTGCTATTGCTATTTATAATATGGCTAATGGTTTTATAGATAATGATGTTGATTTACATTTTATAACAATCAACACCAAAAAACATTTTAAGCCAGATGAAAATGTACCGTCTCATTTTAAAATAAAATCACATTACCAATCTGTCTATAAAGATACGGATGTGAAGGCTCTTGGAGCAATATTAAATTTATTTTCAAATCAATCTTATTTTGTTTCGCGCTTTAACTTTAAAGAGTTTGAGGAAGTGTTGGTTAAAACACTTCAACAAAATAAATTTGATTGGGTGCAACTCGAAAGTATTTTTATGGCAGAATATATTCCTGTTATAAAAAAATATAGTAGGGCTAAAATTAGTATTCGAACGCATAATATCGAGCATCAAATTTGGGAAAGGACATTAAAGCAAAGTTCTAATTTTGTAAAGAATGTTTATTTAGGATTACAAACCAAGCGTTTGAAAAGCTTTGAGATGAAGGTTTTGGAGCAATGCGATGCAATTATAACCATCTCTAACGAAGATGCAAATTATTTTAAAAAGTGTTTTCCTAATGCTTTAATATTTAATTGCCCAACCGGTTTAAATCTAAATGATTATCAGCTAAGCCCTAATGTTAAAAATAGTAAATCAGTGTTTCATTTTGGAAGCATGGATTGGATGCCCAATATTGAAGCGGTTGATTGGTTTTTAGATAAAGTTTGGCCAATAGTTTTAAAAGCGATTCCTGATGCTGTTTTTAATATGGCAGGAAGAAATTTGCCTGCACATTTGCAAAACACAAAAGTAAATGGGGTGAATATAGTTGGTGAAGTAAATGATAACGCTAAGTTTTATAACGAACAAAATGTAATGATAGTTCCGCTTTTATCAGGTAGTGGAATAAGAATAAAAATGCTGGAAGGAATGGCTTACTCTAAAAGTATTGTAAGTACTAGCATTGGCGCAGAGGGTATTAATGTTGCCAATGGAGAGCATTGTTTGATTGCGGATACTCCTGAAGATTTTGCAAATAAACTAGTGACATTACTAAAAGACGATGGTTCATTGAGGACGCAGCTAGCAAATAATGCACGCGTTTTTATGGAAAGAAATTTTGATAATAAAACACTTGTTGCGGGAATTGTTGATTTTTATAAAAAGCATCTATGATTTTTTTTGCATACATATTGTTTTTTTTTAGTGCTTTCTGTTTGCTGCATTCCTATGTTTTTTATCCTATATTTTTAAGAATTTTTGTCCCGAAAAATAAAGTTCAAAATAAAATTCACTATAGTAAAAGCGACGAATTACCTACAGTGTGCATTGTTTTGGCAGCTTATAATGAAGAAAAGGTTATTCAACAAAAGCTCATCTCAAGTTTTAAAACAAATTATCCTTTAGATAAACTAAGTGTTTTAGTAGGTTCTGATGCCAGTACCGATGCTACAAACAACATAATTGAAGAATTTGCTAAAACCAATAATGTAAAGCTAGTGAACTTTGCAGGGCGTACAGGCAAAATAGGTATTGTTAATAGTTTAATTGAACAATGCAATGCTGATGTTTTAATACTTACTGATGCAAATGTTTTTTTTAACGAGGATACTATTTTTAATTTGGTTCGTCATTTAAAAAATAAGGAAATTAACATAGTTGGAGCAAACATATTAAAACAACATGCAACCAATGTTGGTGTTGCTACTCAAGAGATTGGTTATATGAATTTTGAAAATAAAATAAAGCATCTAGAAAGTTTGCAATGGCAAGCGCCTATGGGAATAGAAGGAGGGTGTTTTGCAATTAGGCGAGATGAT
>CAZRUA010000035.1:0-30564 GCA_964603125.1 uncultured Flavobacteriaceae bacterium
GATCAACACCACTTATTCCCAACAAATCAAAATGATGTGAATGCTGAAAGAAGTAATTATCCTTTAGGAGTTGTAGTTACTTTACAAGGTTCTTATTTAGGTTGTAAATGGGGATTAGATGCTGCAGGTCACAAAGTATTTGAACCACGTAACGAACACAAAGGTGATGCTGCACGTGCTATTATGTATATGGCAACTTGCTATAACAATCAAAATGATGCATTTGGTACTCCACAAAACTGGAAATTAAAAAACCCAATTAGCGGAACAATTCCTTATGGTCAAGATCAATCAGTATTAAAAATGTGGCATTATCAAGATTTGCCAGATTCTTGGGAAATTGCACGTAATGACTTTTTGGATTCATTACAAGGAAATCGTAATCCATTTATTGATAGTGTTCAATATGCTTGTTATATTGATTTTAGTAACATGACAAAAATTACTGGCGCAACAATTCCTTGTAACACAAGCACTGTAGGTATTGGTGGAGTTGAGTTAAACTATTCATTTAGTTTGTTCCCAAATCCAAGCAACGGTGACTTTGCTATGTTAGTTAATACTGAAGAAAAAGGTCAGTTTAATGTTACAATTACTAACACTTTAGGTGAAGTAGTTAAAACACAAAAACAAAACATTAATGTTGGTTACAACTACCTTAATTTTAGTGATTTGAATTTAGCAAAAGGAAGCTATTTTGTTGAGCTTTCAAACGGAGCTAAAAAATCAGTACAAAAATTAATTGTACAATAATTAAATACTATAAAAGTAAAAACCTCCAAGTGAAAGCTTGGAGGTTTTTTTATGTCTAAAATTTACTAATTGAATTAACTTAAGGCTTGCAAAATATCATTCAAAATATCTTCCTTATTTTCTAATCCGATAGATACTCTTATTAAACCCGGTGTAATACCAACAGCTAAGCGTTCTTCTTCACTTAATTTACAATGTG
Source organism: uncultured Flavobacteriaceae bacterium (assembly GCA_964603125.1). Taxonomy (GTDB): domain Bacteria; phylum Bacteroidota; class Bacteroidia; order B-17B0; family Aurantibacillaceae; genus CAZRUA01. Next base: position 953 of record CAZRUA010000035.1, read on the forward strand.
TGGATGAGGCTGGGTGAGTGGCAATAGTTCTAGTATCACCTAAATTCGGTGATATTTTTACCATTTTAAGTTTATCTAAAGCGGTTTTAGCTTTTTCGTAGCCACCTTTTACATTAAATGTAATTATACCTCCGCCATGTTTCATTTGTTTTTTAGCCAACTCATAATTAGGATGCGATGGTAAGAAAGGATATTTCACTAAATCAATATTATCATTTCCTTCCAGTTTTTGTGCTACATACAATGCATTTTCGCAATGTCTGTCCATACGTAAGGCCAAAGTTTCAAGGCTTTTACTTAATGTCCAAGCATTGTATGGCGAAAGAGATGGTCCTGAAACGCGAGCAAACAAATAAATTTCTTTGATTAAATCTTTTCTTCCCACAACTATTCCGCCCAACACTCTGCCTTGACCATCAATGTATTTGGTAGCTGAATGTATAACTATATCAGCACCATATTTAATAGGTTGTTGAAGGTAAGGAGTTGCAAAACAATTATCTACTAATAATAGTATGTTGTGCTTTTTACAAATTTTCCCTAATAATTCTAAATCCAATACTTCTATGGCAGGGTTAGTAGGCGTTTCAACATAAATAAGTTTTGTTTCTTTTTTGATTAAATTCTCAATGCTGTCTAATTTATTGGCGTCAAAGTATGTTGAAGTAATTCCCCATTTAGGAAAATATTTTTGAAATAAGGTGTGTGTTGCACCAAATATAGAAGAACAAGAAAGAACATGGTCGCCAGCGTTTAATAAAGTAGCTAAGCTTGTAAATATGGCAGCCATTCCAGATGAAGTTGTTATTCCAGCTTCAGCACCTTCTAGTAAACACATTTTATTGATTAGTTCATCGGTGTTGGGATTGGTATAACGTGAGTAAATGTAATCATCGCTCTCTTCATTAAATGCAGCTTTCATTTCATCAGCCGTATCAAACACAAAACTCGATGTTAAGTATAATGGAACTGAATGTTCGTTGTTTTCGCTACGCGCTATTTGGGCTCTTATGGCTTGGGTTTCGAATGATGAACTCATTTTGAAAATTTTAATTGATTAATGAAACTATATAAATAGCATGCAACACATATAGAAAATACACTTTCTAAAACGGCACACACGATTAAGGTACTACTTAATGTGTAAAACAAGAAATTTAAATTAAAAATTAAGGTTAAGGTAATTGCTATTGAAAATATAAAACCTACCAAGGCCGCAAATCTTTTTGGAGCAGCATATATAAATTTCTTAGGTAATTTTAAGCTTTTACTTATAGTAGCACTTAAAATTTTTAGCGGACTATATTTACCCAATGCACTTAATCTTATTAAGAAATCATAACATAATACCAATGATAAAATGTAACTATGTACAAATAAATTGGTAATACCAATAAGGGTTACAAATGCAGCTATAATGCGAATAATCGTTTCGTCGGCTAGTATTTCGTTGTTTTTGGTGGATGACATTTTAGTTGGCTAATTCAAGTTTTTCTTTTGTTTTTACCGATTGATTTTCTCCTAATTCAATCGTTTCATTTACTAAAGCAACAAATGATTTGTTCTTTTTTAATAAATCTTGGTGTTTTATTAAATGTGTTAAGTTTATTTTACCTACAACATAATTGTAATTTTTACTTTGGTAAGATTGCTCTATAGATTGAAATTGTAGTTTTTCCAAATCAGCTGCCGTGTTGTATCTAAAATATAAATTTACAATGACATCATTTGTGTAACCAGCCGAAGGATTTTGAACGTATTTCTTATATTCATATTTATAATCGTATGATAAAGCTGATATATCAGATAATACAGCTGAACCCGTTGGGAAACTTCCTGCGCCTCTGCCTTGTAAAAATTGTTCGCCTGAGAATTTACCTTTTACGATTACACCATTAAACTCATTATCTACATTAAACAATTGTTTACTATTATTTACAAAGCTTGGTATAACAATGATGTTAATTTTATTATTAGTCAAGCGAGTTATAACAGGTGTTAATTTAATTTTTGATTCTTTTTCTTTAGCGTAAGTAATATCATCATTACTTAAACTTGTTATACCAATATTCAAAACTTCTTCTGGTTTAATAATTACACCAAATGCATGCAAGGCTAAGATGATAGCTTTGAATTTTGGATCAAAACCTTCCACATCATTTGTTGGGTCGCTTTCGGCAAAACCCTTTTCTTGTGCACCCTTTAAAGCTTCATCATAACTTAAATTCTCGGCAATTGTTTTTGTAAGAATATAATTGGTGGTACCGTTAAAAATACCTGATATACCTTCTAAATCTTCATTGTCAAAATATTCCTCTAAAGTTCTGATAATTGGAATACTTCCGCATGCAGACGCTTCATATAGTAATGAAGTATTATTCTCTTCTTGCAAGTGTAAAAGCTCTTCCAAATTTTCGGCAAGCATTTTTTTGTTAGCAGTTACAACTTTTTTTCCTTTTTTTAATGCAGCTGAAACTATTGAGAATGCTTCTTTCGCATCATCTATTAGTTCAACAACTACGTCAATTTCAGGATCGTTTAAAATATCGTTTTTATCAAACTTTATTAAGTCCTTTGCAATAGTTCTTTCTTTGGTTTTATCCTTTACTACAATTGTTTTAATTGTAGTTTTAAAACCTGTACTGTTGTTTAGTGCATGGTATAAACCCTGACCAACACATCCGAAGCCAAATAGGCCTATGTTTACAATTTTACTCATTTACAATCTGTTTTTGTTTTAAATTAAATGTTTGTTTTATTGTTTTTGCTATTTTTTCAGTTTCAATTAAAAAGCCATCGTGGCCGTAAACTGAATTTACTATTTCGTGCTTTGCATGAGGTATGTGTTTGGCAATAAACTCTTGCTCATGAATTGGAAATAGAATATCTGTATCTATACTAATAACAAGTGTTTTAGCTTTAATTTGCTTTAGCAGTTTTTCTTCTGATAAATCTCTGTCTCTATCTATTTTTTGAGAATCCATCGCTTCTGATAATCTTACATAGGAGTAAGCATTAAAACGATTTACTAGTTTTTCTCCTTGGTAACGCTGATAGCTTGCAGCTCGGTAATTAAAATCTTCTTCGTTCTCTCTTTTTTGAGTTTCGCCGTAAGTTGTATAATTACGATAGCTTAATAAAGCTATGCTACGTGCTGCTCGTAAACCCTTTTTACCACCATCCATTGTATTGGAAAAATAGGTTCTATCAGCTTTTATAGCCAAGCGTTGCGATTCATTAAAGGCAATTCCCCAAGGTGAGTGTTTACTATTTGTTGCTAATAAAATGAGGTTTTCAGTTAAAGCCTCTTGTTGTAAACTCCATTCTAAAGCAATTTGCCCACCTTGAGAACCACCAATAAGTGTATTGATTTTTTCAATGCCTAATTCTAATCTTAAAATATTTAAAACATTAGCCATATCACGAATTGTTACAGTGGGGAAATAGCTAAAGTATTCTTGTTTTGTATTTGGATTAATACTCAATGGTCCAGTGGTACCGTAGCATGAAGCTAAGTTGTTAGCACATACTATAAAGTACTCTTCTGGATTAAATAAATTATCTTCTCCAAATAACCCTTTCCACCAGTCAAAAACATCACTGTTTGCGGTAAGAGCATGGCAAACCCATATTACGTTACTTTTTTGAGCGTTTAGTTTGCCGTAAGTGTGGTAAGCAATTTCAAGCTCAGGCAGGGATTGGCCATTTTCGAGTACAAACTTGTTTTTATATTTTAATGTTTGAGTAGCCATGATTTAGTTATTGAAAATAATTTCGTTGTACACCAATACTTGTCTTTCGTAAGAACTTAAAAGGTTTAAATCACTAACAATTCTTTTATTGTGTGCATTTGTATTGTGGCTGTATGAGCCTCCGCGTTTAGCGATTGCGTATTTAGCTTGAAATTCTAAAATTTGTGTATGGTTTTCGTTACCAATTAAGCTTAATGTTTTTGTTTGAGTTTTTTTATTTGAGTTCATGATGTTAATTTTTTTTTGATTTGTAAATAGAATGAGCGGTTTTTAAATGCAAAAACAGCAAAAAAACTTAGCGGTTTTGCTAAGTATCGTTTCTAAATAAAATTGAGAAAAGAAATGCTTAGCACATGCTGCAACAGCAACACATACAAGCCATCATGAAGATAGAAGGGATAGAATAATTAATTAAACTCTTAGAGTTTCCTTTGTTTACTTTTTGTTTGTTTGAATCTGTGCGTTTCATTTTTTTATTTTTAATTTATTTGCCTCTGCTTTTTCATCAGAGTAGGAGTTGGCACCTGTTTTCCAATCCGTTTCCAGACTTTTAGTTGGTTGCCAGTGGGTCAATGAGCCTATTCTCTCGCCACTTCTTAATAAATTAATTACACACTAGGAATAATTAATCTGGTGCAAATTTAAAGTATTTATTTCATTACTTCCAAATTTATTTTAAAATAAATGCAGTTTTGTCCTATTGATAAGGTTTACAGGACGTCTTTTTTATGAAAATTACTAAGCAAGTTATTTATTTGAAAGCTCTTTAGAACGTATTTCCGCATTTTTAATTCCTTGAATTAAGTTTTCTCCAACTTTAGTGTTTTCAAATGTTGTTAATGCAGCTTCGGTAGTACCGCCTTTTGAGGCAACTGTTTTGATTAAATCATCCAAACTTTTGTTCGCATTATTAATCAAATGAAATGATCCTAGCATGGTTTGTTTCACCAAAACGCTAGCAACACCTTCATCCATACCCATTTGTTTAGCTGCTTCTATCATTGATTTCACGAAGTAAAAGAAGTAGGCTGGTCCGCTTCCGCTTAATGCGGTTACTGTATCAAGCATTTCTTCTTTTTCAAAATAAATGCTTCTTCCAGTTGTGGAAAGTAATTGCTCAGCCTTCATCAAAACAGAATGGCTAATTGCTTCTTTTGAGGTATAACCTGTTAGCCCCATTCCTATTTCAACAGGGGAGTTTGGCATTGCTCTTACAATGTTTTTTACTTTTAAGCTTTCTTCAATACGTGCTATTTTAACACCAGCCATTATTGAAATAATAATGGATTCAGGATTTAAAATTGATTTTAATTCGCCTGATAACTCAGTAAAGTCTTGTGGTTTAACAGCTAAAATGATTACTTCACTCTTTGTGATGGCTTTATCTGTTGGTATAACAACTTTACCAATATCTAGTTTTTCTAATTCTAATTTACGTTCTTCGTTCTTCTCAACTAATAATAAATTATCTTTGGTTACAATATTATATTTAGTAAAGGCTCTTGCATAAACAAGTCCCATATTTCCGCAGCCTACAATTGTTATTTTCATTTCGGGTGAATTATTTTAATGTTATTCTGGTGTGTTAGTTTTTATCGTTCACTAAATCTAGAGCAAACTCAAGTAGGTTAGCAAAATAAAAATCACACTTTGTCTTATTCTCTTCAAATTTTTTAAGCGAGCCAACAAAAACACTTGTCATTCCAGCGTTTTTAGCAAACTCCATATCACTTATGCTATCACCAATCATGATAGAAGTAGCAAAATTAATTTCCGGAAAATCTTTTTGTGCTTGTAATGCCATGCCAATTCCAGGTTTTCTGTTCGGACTGTTTTCTGAGGCTAGGTTAGGAGCAAAGTAACATTTATCGATACGTGCTTTATGGTATTTTAATTCGTAAAGCATGTTTTGATGCGTAAGTTCTAAATCTTCGCGCGTAAACAATCCTTTACCAATACCTTGTTGATTGGTAACTACAACAATTCTTTTAAAACGTTTTTCTAGAATTTGTAATGCATCAATAGTTGTGGGCAAAAATTCAAAATCAGTCCAATTGCGCACATAATCATCTATAATCTGCTTGTTTATTACACCATCACGGTCTAAAAACAAAGTCCAGTTTGGATTAATATTTAAATCTTTTAAACTCTTCATTCGCTCTATGATAATCAGTTGGAATTCCTATGTCAATAAAATAATCATTGAATAATTTCCCGTTTATAGCTAGTTTTTGTGTTTGTATTTCAAAAAAATCTTTTTCTATCGAAAAGGCTTTGCCTTCTGGAGTTAAATCTAAATATGTTTTTTTATTTAATAAATAAACTCCTCCGTTAATAACACCTGGAATGGCTTGGTTATCTTTTTCTTTAAATGTGGTTATTCTATCTCCAGCTAGTTCAATGGTTCCATATCTGGCTGCATCATCTACTTTGCGCAATGCTAAACTAACTTGAGATTGATTTTTAAAATGAAATTCCGAGTATTCATCCAAATTAACATCAAAAAATGAATCACCATTTAAGATAAGTATATTGTTACTTAAACATTTTTCTAATGATAAGCGAATACCTCCACCAGTGCCTAATGGTTCTAGTTCAGTAGCATATTCAACTTCAATACCATTAAAATTGTGTTTATAGTAATCCTTTATTTTTTCGTGCAGGTAACCAACACTTAAAACAATGCGTTCAATTTTATAATGCTTTAAGTAACTAAAAATGTAATTAAGAAAAGGTTGATCAGCAATAGGTGCCATTGGTTTAGGCACATCATTAATAACATCTTTTAATCTTGTTCCAAAGCCTCCAGCAAGTATTACGGCTTCGTTTATTTTATTTGATGTATTCACAATTACTGTAATAAATAATTTTGATGCTTATTAAATTTCTCTAAAGTTCGGATACCTGATGAACTAATGTGTTCAAATTCCTTATCGCAGAATACATTTACAATTTTAATATCCGGCTTTAATTCTTGTATGTAGCGATATTGATTTTGTTCGTATTGAAAATCAGTTGAGTTTCTTAAACCTCTTACCACAGTTATGTCATAACCAAATGTTTCTACAAAATCGGTTAGTAATCCGCTATACTCCGTTAACTGTCGGTTTTGAATTGTTGTTGGTATTGGCCAAGTTCTTTCACCTTTTTCAGGATTTTTACCAAAAGCAATTATTACTTTATCAAAAATACGTTCAGCTTTTTCAAGTACATTGTAATGCCCTTTATGGAAGGGGTTAAAACTGCCAGCAAATAAAGCTATTTTGGGCTGACGAACATTTACGTAAGAAATTAAATCGCTTAGTTGTCCTTTTGTATTCAATTGTTTTAAAACCTCAATACGTTTGGTTTTGTATTGTAAGTAATCTGCAAACTGAAATTCTTTAAAAATTTGGTGTTCGTATTCGATTAATTTTTCAAAAGGTTGATTTAAAATGTCTAAATCAGCTTCTATAAAAACTTTTGATTTTTCTGAATTAGCTTGATGTGATTTGGTGTCGATGATTATTTGTTGAATGGAATCAATTTGAGCTATGCTTAATTTGGAGCCTTTTACATATTCAATAAATAATTCGGCCGAATCTTCTTCGTTTGTAGTTGATTTTGGATTGTAAACAATATCATGAAAAATAGCGGCTAAAAATAGTTCATCATCATTAAAAAGATTTTTTTGTTTCAAGAACTCAAAAATGTTTTCAATGTGTTTCCATGTATGGAAAAAACGATGATGTTCGGCATACCTGTTTAATAATTCGGCTGGAAAACCTAATGAGGTAAAGCGATTTAATATTTCTGAATGTATTTCCATGCTTGAAATTTGATGTTAAATTAAAACAAATTTTTCAATTCAATTAAATCTTTTATCGTGAAGGTGCTTTCATTGTGCTCTCTTTTTTCAAATTCGAGGTAAATGCTTGGCATACCTATATTTAAAGCTCCTTTAATATCTGCTTCATAATCGTCGCCAATCATTACCGAGTTTTCTGTAGTAGCACCTGCTTGTTTTAGTGCAGCTTCAAAAATTTCTTGATGTGGTTTGTGATGTCCGACATCTTCTGAAATAATTATTTTATCAAAGTAGTGTTCAATATCACAATTGCGCAATTTGATGTATTGAATTTCTTTAAAACCATTAGTTATTATATGTAGTTTGTAATTAGGTTTTAAGTAATCAAGCACTTCTATACTATTGGGCAATAGTTGCTTTTGATAGGGAGCTTGGGCAATGTATTCATGTTCCATTTTTAATCCCAATTCCAAGTTATCGTAGTTAAAAGCAGCTAAAGTGTTTGTAAATCTCGAACTTCTAAGCTCTTCTTTTGTAACTGTACCTTTGCGGTAACCAGCCCATAAATCATGATTAATTTGTTTATAGGTGGTAAAGAAATTGGCAAAATCGATATTACAATGTTGTGATAAGTTGTATTGATTGAACATGTTATAAATCACAGCCTCAGAGTTAGCATCAAAGTGCCAAATTGTGCGATCGAAATCAAAGAAAATATGTTTACAATGTTTAAGCATGACTAAAAAAACTCTTTAGCGAATCTTGGAAGGCATTGTAAACAAAGTAAAGAATCACTGTCCAAATAATTACCGAAACACTCATCCAAAGAATAATTTTGGCTCGATTACCAAAAAAACGTAATGCTAAAAATACTCCCAGTGGTATTGATAATAATGGAGGCGATATCATGGCAATTCCAAATGTTCCAAAGTTTTTTTTCGCTTTAATGATAAGTCTATTTTGACGGGTAAATTTCTTTTTGTTTAAATTTCGGTTGGGATAGTATTTATCTAATAATTTACTGATTGCTTTTTGAATACCTCCAATTAAAAAAGTAAAAAATACCGAACCTACTATTCCTCCTGAGCCGCAAATAATTAGTGTTTGCCAAAAATTATAGCCAAAACCAAATACAGCAGCCGGAATGCCAGCAAAGCCTGGTTTTAAAACACAAGTAAAGAAAACAGTTATAATGGATGACCAAGAGAGTCCGAACATCTTACATTTTTTCGCCAAAAGCTAAATCGCCTGCATCGCCCAATCCTGGAACAATGTATGCGTGAGCTGTTAATTCTTCATCAACAGCACCAACCCATAAGGTGCAATTTGTTGGCATATGAGCTTTAACGTATTCTAAACCTTGGCGGCTCGCTATTGAAGCCACAAAGTGAATATGTTTAGGCGTTCCTCTAGAAAGTAGAGCTTGATAAGCTAACACCATGGATGAACCTGTTGCTAACATAGGGTCTGTTACAATAAGCACTTTATCATCTAAAGTTGGTGATGATAAATATTCAATGTTTATATCAAAAGTATTATCTTTATGGTGACGACGATAAGCTGATACAAATGCGTTTTCAGCTCTATCAAATATATTTAACATTCCAGTGTGTAAAGGCAATCCTGCACGAAGTATAGTTGCTAAAACGGGTTGTTGCTTTAGTACTTTACAATCTGCAACACCTAATGGAGTTGTTGTTTTCACATCATTGTATTCTAAAACTTTACTTATTTCATAAGCAAAAACTTCACCCATACGTTCCAAATTTTTACGAAAACGTAATGGATCGTTTTGAATTTGTGAATCTCTAATTTCGGAAATGTAATGATTGAAGATACTGTTAGCTTGACTTAAAATGTGCACCATAAAAGCTTTAATTTTGGTTTAAAGATACGTAAAAATGCAATAAAAATAATTTTGAGTTCTTATTTATTGTTAAAACTTTTAGTTCTAAAAATAGCTAATTCCATCAACTTCTAAGTGCTGGTGAATTCTTATTGATCCTTAAATTCACTATCTGTTTTAAGAAGAAAATCTAACCTTTCATTCCAAATTGTGGTGTCTTTTATATCATAAATGCAAGTGTATTTAACCATTTCTTCCTTTTTTAGCCAATAGATTTCAATAAATTTAGAGTCGTAGATGCTGTTAGACCAATATCCTTTTGCATAAAAGCAGTTCTTAGTTTCAAATTTATCTGTTTTTTCAATTATTTTACCTTCTTCTTCGGCTCCTTCAAAGGAGTTTTTGTAGTAGTCTAAAAATGATGTTTCGGGATTTTGACGGTGAAAACCTTGTATTTCTATGTAATATTTTTTGTTTTTAATGTTTGCTAAATAATGTTTGGCTCTTTCGTCGCTTTTATCAAAATCTTCTTTGTATTCGTTAGCTGGTATATAGGTGCAATAGGATACTTGTTCTAGATTACAAAATTGTTCCATACTGCTTTGTAAAGTATCTTTTTTTATGTTTTCATTTGATGTTTTGACAGAATCAGAATTGGAAGTACTTTTCGTTTCTTCTTTAACTTGCTCTGATTGACCGCATGATAAAAAGGTTAAAAGAAGAAAGATGTTTATGCTGTAAAATGCAGTTTTCATAGTATTTGTTCTTACTAGCAAATATACTAATAAGCTATAAACATCTTTCCAATTTTAAAGGATAAGTCTTAAAATTCAATTCGATAACTTAGCAAGGGTAGTAAAGGTGTTTGATACCAGTATTTTACATTTCCACTTACTGAATCAAAATATTGCCCACCTACATTTTTTCGATTGGTTGTGTTTTGTATATCAATGGCAAACGTACTCGTAACCTTTTTGTAATTGCGTTTTACACTTAAACGTATATCTAGTCGGTAATAATCTGGATTTTTATTCTCAAACGTTTTGCCTTCAACTTCCTTGGTTTCTCCTGCTGCAATGGAAGCGGCTAAATCAATCGGTGTGTATCTAAATCCGCCAACATAAATGGATTTGATATTAAAACCAATGATTCTACTTTTTCTTTTCTCAGATAAAGTCCACTCTTTACCCGCAGTAAAAGTCAAAGCATAGTTTGTATTAAATCGCGTATTGTACCAATTGTTATTTGATGCCTTGTATTTAGAATCATACAATGATCCAGAAAGTAAGTAATAAAGATTTTTGTGTAAAAAACGTTCTAAGGTAAGTTCTAAACCGTAATTTTTTCCTAAACCTTTGTTATTAAGTGCTTCTATATTATATCCGTCCATTGCATTTAAAATAGAGTAGGTACTGTTTGGATTAGCACTAATTGGAATATTGAATAAGTGTTGGTAATACACTTCAGTTTTAACATGAGTATGCTCATTTAATATTCTATCGTAACCCAGCACAAAATGATGAGCTTTACTTAAACCTAGGTTTTTATTTACTAAGGTATAGGTGTTATCATCATTTAGTTTTTTGGAAAAGTAAACTCCAATCGGTTGTATTTGACTATGCAAGCCATATCCAAATGTAAAGTTGTTTTTTGGGTTCATCTCATAACGCATAGAAGCTCTTGGTTCAATAGAGTATGAATTATTTAGGAACAGTTGAAAGTAATGTGCACCAACATTTGTCGTTAGTTTTGGTGTTAACTTGTGATTCCATTGAAAAAATGCTTGAGCAGTTTGTGTTACACCTTTATTATTGATTCGTTCGATTAGTACTGTTGAATCTCCAACATCGCTTTGAGAGAGATTGTAGGTTAAATTATTTAAGATTATACCAGTTCTTATATTGTTTCTTGCATTTATCTTTTGCGTGTAGGTTGATGAGAAGGTGATTTTTTTCTGCGTAAATTCTTGCTCGTATTGTGTTTGTATGTTTTTATAATCATACAATAGCTTCTCGGTTATATCTCCATTTAAAGTTCCCGAAAAAACTAATGCTGTTTTTAAATAAGATTGATTGTTAAATAATTTGGTATTATTCAATCCAATTGCTCCCGTATTGCTATAAAATTGTGAATTGTATTGCTGCCAAAAATCTGTTTTCCATAGAGTTGAATCCTTTTTTGCATTAACATTTTGACTGCTTAAACCTCCGAAACCAAAGATTCCAAAAGTGCCTAATGTTTTAGTAGGTAGTGAAATATTTACGGATAAATCTTGGAAATTTGTAACACCATCGCCAATTGGAACGCCAATTTTACTCAGTACCGATAGTGTTGAATAGCGGTAGTTGATGAGATAAGAACCTTCGTATCCTTTTTTTATAGGGCCTTCTGCGGCAAAATCGGCACCTAATACACCTAATTGAAATGTGTATTCGCGTTTTTGATTGTTACCTTTTCTTAATTTTAAATCAAATACACCCGACAAAGCATTCCCGTATTCAGCTGCAAAGGCACCAGTTGAAAAATCAGAATTGCTTAATAATTGTGAACTTAAAATAGAAATTCCACCTCCAGACGTTCCAACATTGGAAAAATGGTTAGGATTTGGAATGTCAACCCCTTCCATTCGCCAAAGTAATCCATTAGGTGAGTTTCCACGAATGGAAATATGATTGTTTCCGTCACCAGCTGAAACAACGCCAGCAAATGCTAAAGCCATGCGGGCTGGGTCGTTTGCTGCGGCAGCAAATTTTTGGGTTTCTTCAACTGAAAAAGTACGTGTGCTAACGGTTGACATTTCATTGAGTGCCTTTGTTTTATCAACTTTGGCTTTTACTACAACTTCGTCAACTTTTTGCGCATCTTCTTCAATACTTATGTTTAATACTAGTTCTTTGCCTGAGTTAACACTAAGATTTTGTAGCACTAAGGGTTTGTATCCCATCATGCTAACATTGATACTTTGCTTGCCTACTGCAACCTGAGGGAAAGTAAATTTCCCATCCACATCTGTGCTTGTAACCAACAAAGGGCTTGTATTTAATACTTGTATCACAGCTCCCGGAATTGGAGATTGAGATATTTTATCTACAACTGTTCCGCGGATAGTTTGATAAATTGTTTGTGCATTGGTATTGAATGCAAATACTGCCAAGAGTATTGAGATGTAAACATGTTTTCTGTAATTCATAATAATTTGTTTTGTATTATTATGACAACTTGAAATTTATTTACCCCTAGTGGATTTTAAAAAGAATTAGAAAAAACGTATAGAAACTTTACCACCAACCCAACCTTTTAAATTTTGATTGTTGTTAATTGAATTGTTGAATAGGGTATATGGCGCAATTGAGCTGTATTTGTTTGAATAATCAGCAGCGTTAGTATTGCTTAAATACATATTTAATGTTGGACCAAAAGCAAAGCAAACTTTCTTTTTTACCTTGTACTCAATTCCCCAATACAATTTAAATAACTCACTTTGTTCCAAATAAAATGAACCTTTGCTGATATGTTGTTGACTTAGTACAATATCACTTCTCAATTTGTTTTTAATTTTAAATGATGTGCCTAAACCGTAACCAACTGACCAAAATGGTTCACTGCCTTTGGGACTATAACTTGCGCTAATAACATTATAGAATTGAGGAACTCCTGTTCTAAAAGCTAGATTTGTATAGAATAATTCATCTGCAGAAATTTCAACTTGATGTAAGCCTTTTCTTACAAAACTGAATACACCAATTGGAGTTCCACTGGCTGAATCACTAAAATTGAATGGAGCAATTTGAAAACGGCTTACATGTTTGGCATAATTGAAAAGCCCAGCTATTTGCAATTGGGTTTCACCTATTCGTGATGCGTTAAATAATCCAGCCAATTGAACTGATTTATAGCTTTTATTGTTAAGATTGAATAAACCAGCTATGTTTAAACCACTCATTGTGTCAGCTACGAAGTTAAATAAACCAGCAATTTGAGAGCCGTAAGTAGAATGAAAGCTTGTATTGAATAATCCAGCTGCACTCACTCCATAAACATTTTGGACATTTAGGTTGAATAAACCAGCAGCTTGCATTCCTTTTACTTGATTTAAATTAAAATTGAATAAGCCTGCAGCCTGAAATCCTTTTACTTCTTTTCCGACAACATTAAATAAACCAGAAAATTGCGCACCATTTACCTGGCCTCCAACCAAATTAAACAATCCAGCAAATTGACTTCCGCTCACATTTTCCTTGTTGATATTAAATAAGCCTCCAATTTCTAAGAGGGAATTCCCTTTTGAATAGCCTCCCAAAATGTTGAACGAGTATTTATTATAAATGGCACCTGATAAACGATGATTTGTTCCAATAAATGGTAGCAATGAAATTTGTGAATTTTGTATCAGTGTGTCTTTAATGTTTATTGTATGCACGTAACCTTTAAATTTTTTAAATAAGTTGTTGGTTTGTGTGCTAAAGTCTTTCATTTTACTTTTCCAATAGAGCGAATCCCTTTTTTGTGTTGAATCTGAGCTTGGATTTAATTCTATTGAAGTAATTGAATTGGAGTTTAAATCAGAAAGTAAAATCGTAGTATCGATGTAATTAATTTTATTGATTACCAGATTCTGTTTTTTTGTTGGAATTGTAATGGAATAAAATCCGTAGTCATCTGTTGTAGTGGACTGTAAAGTGTTTTTATCGTAAATGGTAGCATTCGGAATTCTCTTATTTGTTGTTTTATCATAAACATAACCTTTTAAAACAGTCGTTTCAGAATTCTTGTTAGAGGTTGTTTCTTTTAAAATAATATAGTTGTTCTTCGATTTATAGCTAATATTATTAGGGAGAATCAACGAAAGAGCTTCACGCACAGATTTGTTTTTTATTTGCAAAGTAATGGGAGCTAGGTTTTTTATGATAGGTGTTGAATAAGAGAAGATAACATTCGTTTGTTCTTGAATTTTACTTAGTGCGCTAATAACACTTTCGTTTTTTAAATCTAAAGAAATCTCTTTTTCGAGTGGAGGAACACCAGCAATCATTCCATTTACAAGGCAAATGAGTAGAATAATATATGGAAGAATTCTTCTCATGCTCTTATTTTGTATTGTTTGCTTTTAGTACAATGCTAGAATCCTTTTTTGTAACTTTTATGTCCAAAGTTTCTTCAAGAATACTAATGATTTGATCAATAGATTCGTTATTGAACAATACGGTTATTTTCTTTGATTTTAACGAATCATCGGCAATACTAATGTTAGCATTGTAAACACTATTTAATTGCTTTACAACAGTTGAAAGTGGTGTTTCGTTGAATGTAAATATATTTGATTGATAACTGCCTATATTTTGGTCAGGATAATTCTTCATTAAAGCAAAAGCCTTACTGCTATTTAAGTATATAGCTTTTTGACCTTTTGTTAAGTTTAATCCTTTATTTGTTGAACTGAAAAATTGAACTTCACCACTTTCGACTAAAACTTCGATTGTATCTGAATTTGGAATCGCTTTAACATTAAATGCTGTACCAATATCTTTAATAATAACATCATTAACTAAAATTTCAAATGGTTTTGTTTCATCATGAATAACCTCAAAGTAGGCCTCTCCTTTTAGTTTAACCTGACGTGTATTGTTTTTACTAATGGTGAAATTTAATTCAGAGTTTTTATTTAAACAAACCACGCTTCCATCAGGTAATGTATCTTTTTTTATTTGATTGAGCGTGGCAATTTGAGTTACTTCTGAGGAATTGGATTTAAAATAATAGGTTGCTAATACAGCCGAAACAGTAATTAATACCAAAGCAGCAGCCATTCTAAAAATAGTTGGGTTCGTGAACAAACGAACAACTTTTGTATTATGTCCATTTATTCTATTATTTACTTTATCCCAAGCTTTATTTTCATCTACTTGATGCTTGAATTCAATTGCATTGATGTGTTTGAAAAGATTTGCACTTTGGCTATAGTAAATACTATTTTCCTCTGAAAGTTCTTTCCATTTGTCCAATTCAGCAATTTCTTTCGAACTGGCTTCGTTTGACAAAACTTTAGCAATTAAAGTATCTATGTATTCTAAATTATCTTCCATTTGGTATTAATTAAAGAATAAGATGAAAATTAAAATGGTTAAATGGTCTTTTAGTTGATCACGTAAAATTTTTAAAGCTTTTCCCATGTGATTTTCAACGGTTTTTATTGAGATGCTTAATTTCTCTGCGATTTCAGAATATTTTAAATTCTCGAAACGACTTAATTTAAATACCTTCTGACATTGTTCTGGTAATCCATCAATCGCTTGGTTAATTTCTTTTACTAATTCTTTTGATTGTATTGTAACTACTCCGTCTTCAAAATCATTTGCAACACTGTGTTTATAATCCTCCGCATATAAGTGTTTTACCTTTCCATGCTTAATTTTATTCAAGCATTCATTATGGGTTGCACGGTACAGGTATGATTTTAGCGCACCCGAAACAACTATTGTTTCTCGTTTATTCCATATTTTATAAAACAAATTTTGCACAGTTTCTTCTGATTCGTCAATGTCCTTTAATAATGTATTAGCATAATTACATAAGGGCTTATAATAGTTTTTGAATGTGATTTCAAAAGCTTTTATATCACCATTACTGATTAATTGCCAGTGGTTATCTTCGTTTAACTGCACTTATTGAGAAATTTCAGCAAAGATACATTTTAGAAGTTAGACTACAATTATATGCCAATTGGAAAAGAAGATAACCATACTTGGAATTGAAATTTTTATTTTAAGCTTTTAGAGCCCAATAAATAAAGGAAAAGTTTGATTTGGGAATGGCAATAAGCTTTGAATTTTTGCCAATAAATGGATTTAAATGGAGAGAGAAATATAAACAAAGGAATTCGGAAAATAATTTGAATTTGTGTTAAAAGAACCGACAAAATAAAATTGAACCATTGCCTATGCTTTTTAAAGAATTTTAACTTACTAACCAATTGGTTAGAAATAGCCACTTTGTAGTTCTTTTTGGTAGATTGGCCAATTACATGCACAATTTCCCAGTCTTCGAAATACATACATCTAATGTTTTGTTGTTGCGCTCGGAAACAAAAATCAACATCGTCCATCCAAAATAAGTTTTCATCTAATCCATTCAATTTTTCAAAAACTTCTCTTTTCATAAGTAAGCACGCACCTGATAAACCAAAGGAAGTAGGATGAATACTTGGTTTGGAAAAATAGCTTAAGAAAAAAGTTTCAAGAAAAATGCTTTTAACAGATGGCATAGCAAGCACAGAATGCTGTAAACTTAAATCGGGATTTAAAATTTTAGGGCCAATGATACTATTTGAATTTTTATCCAATGCTGCTAAAGCTTTTGAAATGTCCTTGTTGATTAACTTGGCATCAGGATTTAGTAGTAAAATAGTATGACCTTTTGATAGGGCAAAACCTTGGTTGTTAGCCGCTGAAAAACCTACATTTTGTTTATTAGCAATGAAATGGATATTAGCATCTAAACCAGGCACTACTTCAGTTGTTTTATCTGTTGAGGCATTGTCAACGATGATAATTTCGTAAGGGATTTCAATAAATTGTTGGATGGACTGAACCGCCTCAATAACGAAATCGAGGCAATTATAACTTACAATAATTATGCTTATGCTAGGTTTAATATCTGAATGCATTAGAATTAGACAAAGCTATAAAAAAAAGGAAATGGTTGGATAGACTACACTTCTTTTGTTGTTTTAAGGAGCTAAATAGATGGGAAAGATGTTATAGATAATTTGACAGCTTAATTGGGTCTGTTCTCGATACATTTCATTAAATCTCTTGAATTGAGATTTAATGAAACACTCGAACTGACAAGAGTTGTTGTCTTTCAAAAGTGGTTTTTCTTTAGGACTCGCATTTTGTTTATTTTAGTAAATTAGCACTCGCTAAGCTCATACTTCACAAGCTTAGAACGAAAATTTGAGTTCAAAACTTAAAATAGCTTATTTAACCAGTCAAGATCCTTTGGATAGGAAGTCTTGGTCGGGTTCGCATTACAGCATTTTTCAGGCAATTAAAAAGCATGTTGGTGATGTTGAGCCTCTCGGGCCTTATCAGCCCAAGTTTGTTATGCTATTAGGAAAACTTCGTTTAAAGTTTTTTCAAATCTTAACGGGTAAGCGTTACAATTACGCACACAGCAAATTTGTTTCTAAAGCTTATGCGCGATATTTTGATAAGAAATTAAGTGAGAAAAAGTATGATTTAATTGTTGCTACTTCTGCTTCTTGTGAAATAGCATATTTGAAAACAAATATTCCGATTGTGTACATTGCAGATAGTTCTATTGGAGCTTCCTTGAATTATCACAATACCTTCAAAAATGTCATTCAAAAATCATTGGATGAAAGTTTGCAAACTGAAAAATCGGCCTTAGATAAGGCTAAATTACTTTGCTATACAACAGAATGGGCAGCAAAGGGAGCAATGGATTATTACGGAATTAGTAAGGATAAAATTTGTGTATTGCCTTTCGGAGCTAATTTTGAAGAAACTCCTAGTAAGGAATTCGCCATAAATAGAGAGCTAGGTGAAACCTGTAAACTATTATTTATTGGTGTACATTGGGGAAACAAAGGGGGAGAAATTGCCTATAATACTTTGATGTATTTGCTGAATGCTGGAATAAAGGCAGAACTTACAATTTGTGGATGTGTGCCTCCTGAAAAGTTTAAACATGATAAAATCAAGGTAATTCCTTTTTTAAATAAAAATATTAAAGAGGAGCGTGAACAATTATATAATTTATATAAAGAAGCAGACTTTTTTATTTTGCCCACACGCTTTGAAGCTTATGGCTTAGTGTTTTGTGAGGCAAGTGCTTACGGATTACCAAGCTTAGCAACACGCACAGGCGGAGTTCCAGGAGTTGTTACAGAAGGTGTAAATGGTTTTTTGTTTGATGAAAAGGATAGAGGCGAGGGATATGCGAAAAAGATAATTGAATTGTATAAAAATAAACAAGCATACAAAGCTTTGAATTTAAGTTCAAGAAGAATATTTGAAGAAAAATTAAATTGGAATGCTTGGGCTAATGGATTGCTAAAGAGATTGGAGTTTTAATTCTGGAGTAAAGAAATATAGGGTTGTTTAATATCTAAATCTTCAACAGATTTTTATACTCCTCAAAAAACCTTTCCTTCGAAAAATGTTTATTAGCGTAATTAAAAGATGCATGAGATAAGTTTGTTAATTGCTTCCTATCATTATCAAGCATTTTAATTTGCTCAAACATTTCATTAATCACATCTGTTTCAATAATGTTGCTTGTTACAAATCCGCAGTCTTTTGTATGCAGAGGAACATCACCAACAGGTGTTGAAATGGATACACAGCCATGTGCCATTCCTTCCATAATGGTTAATGGAAATCCTTCTTTATCGGAAGTAATTAAAATGATGTGGTTGTTTTGGTAATGAATCTTTAGTTTTTCAAAATCAGTAATAGGGCCAGTGTAGTTTACATGTTGTTTACAGTCGCTTGGTATTACCTGTTCCAATTCTCCAATAGCTGTAAAATTTGCCATTACTCTATTTTCATGACATTTTTTAGCTAACAAACCAACAATATGCGCACGTTTTTCGGAAGTACCACGACCAACGTATAAAATATTAAGCGTCGCATTAAAATCCTTCTCAATTAGCTTTTCTGGTATGTAAGTATAATTGGTTATGAGTGTAAGTTTATCATATTCTTTTTGTTCGGCTTGTATGGCTTTGTAAAATAATTTGGTTTGTTGTAAAGCCAAATTGCTAATGAATACGCGTTTCTCACATCTAAAAAATTGTTTTGCAAAACTATGATTCAAATTTGTTTCACCTTCAAATCTAAAATCATGATACAAATCAAATACACGTACTTTTTTTTCGAACTTTAAAACCGATTCGTAAAAAAACAAATTGTTGCAACCAAAAGCTATGGGTGCTTTTTGCGAATGTATTGAGTCGAATATTAGTTTGGTAGCTTTTCTTCTTAAAAAAGGATAATTAATGCCATACCCAATATTAACTGAGGGTGCGTGCTTTTTAAACATGTATAAAAAGTCGCTTTTATGCGAAACACCTGTAAAAAAGACAAGTATTTTTTGTTTTTCAAAAACTTCAATAATGTTGGCATGCACTTTCTCGGCACCGCCAATATGGCAATAAGGGAAAAAGAAGTAAGCTTGTACATCTTTATTAGCGGCAATAGTTTGCTTTAGTTCTTTGTATTGAGAATAAGTTGCACTCGGACTAAAAGTTAATAAGCGTTTAATATTTCTTAAAATATTGTTAATCATATTACGATTTGAATGTCCTTGTTAAATAATGCTTTAATTAAAACGGATCTTCAATATCGTTTTTACCTTTACTAATAATGCCTTTCCCTAAATTACCTTTAAATGCGTCCATTTCATCGTCTTCGTTCATTTTCGACGACATAGTTTTAGCCACTGGCGCATTGCTTAAGAAACTATCATCTGGTGTTAAACCTCCACTAGGGTTGTAATCATCTCCAAAATCATCTAGGTCGGTAAACTTAGCGTATTGCCCAACAAATTTAAGTGTAACATCTTCCAAACTACCACTACGGTTTTTTGCAATAATAATTTGTGCTTGGTTTTTACATGGAGTACCATCTTCCCAAGTATCCAATTTGTAATAATCCGGACGGTAAATAAATGATACGATATCCGCATCTTGCTCAATCGCTCCAGATTCACGTAAGTCACTTAACTGAGGGCGCTTACTTCCACTTGCACGTTGTTCAACGTTACGACTTAACTGTGATAAGGCAATGATAGGTATATTTAATTCTTTGGCTAAACTTTTTAATGATCGAGAAATATGTGAAATCTCTTGTTCACGATTTCCTTTTAATTCTGCTCCGCCACTCATTAACTGTAAGTAGTCAATCACAATTAATTCAATACCATTATTTTCTTTTAAACGACGAGCTTTTGCACGTAATTCGAAAACGGATAATGCCGGTGTATCATCAATATAGAGTGGGGCAGAAGATAGTTTACGAATACGTTCATACATTTGATGCCATTCGTAACTTTCTAAATTTCCTTTTCTAATTTTATCTTGCGAAATTTCAGCTTCACCCGAAATCAAACGATTTACCAATTGAACACTAGGCATCTCTAACGAGAAAATAGCTGTTGGCTTTTTTCCGTCAACCGCAGCATTGCGCGCCATACTCAATACGAAAGCCGTTTTACCCATACCTGGACGAGCAGCAAGAATAATTAATTCACCTCGTTGCCATCCTGATGTAACACGATCCAATTTAGTAAATCCGCTTGGAACACCAGTAACACCACTTGTTTGTTTACTCGCTGCTTCTATTTGTTGTATAGCTTCAACCAATAAAGTATCCATTGTACTGGCTTGTTTTCTAACATTGCTATCTAATACTTCAAATATGTTTTTGGTAGCGCTGTCTAATAAGTCAAATACGTCGGACGAATCTTCGTAAGCTTTGGTAATTGTATCGGTACTAATTCTAATTAATTCTCTTTGTAAATATTTTTGTGCAACTATACGTGCATGAAACTCAACGTTTGCAGCTGACGCAACACGATTGGTTAATTGTGTAATTGCGTATGCTCCGCCTGCTAATTCTAAATTTCCCTCTTTTTTTAATTGATTGGTAACGGTTAAAATATCCACCGGTTGCGAATCCTTAAATAAATTGCAAATCGCTTTATAAATAAGTTGATGTCCACTTTTGTAAAATGATTCGGGTTTTAAAATATCAATGATTTTATTTAGAGGTTCTTTCTCTAACATCATTGCTCCTAAAACAGCTTCTTCCAAATCAATTGCTTGAGGTTGAAGTTTGCCATCAAATAAAACAGGATTATATGCATTTGCCGCCTTAATTTTAGGGCGAAGGCGGTTTTCGGGAGTATTTTTGTTTGCGTTTTCCATAGGATAAAAAGGGACAATAAATTTACTCAATTCTAAGCTATGATTGTAAATTATTTATTTATGAAGAGTTTATTCACATGCTTACTAACATGGCTTAACATCGATATTTTTCTTAACTTCGTGATTATCAAAGTATGAAAATCAAATACCTATATTATACAGTCTTTTTTGTGTCAGTAAGTATATTTTACGCCTGCAAAAAGGATAAAACCAATATTGCCCCCGTTATTACGGTTACTACTCCATATGAAGGTCAGCAAGTAGCTATGTTTGATACACTTACGGTGCTTGCTCATGTAAGTGATGACGAAAAATTAACCACAATAAGTGTGGGCTTGGAAAACGAGAATTTTGTCTCTGTGCAAGAAGCTTATCCAATAGCGGTTACAAGTAATGATCAAAATGTGTTGATGCAATATCCTATTTTTGATTATTTATTGCCTTCTGGAATTTATTATTTAACCATTAAGGCTTCCGATGGGCTTGATATTACAACCAATCACGTTAAATTATACCTTACAGCTAGTCCTACTTATAAAAAGCAAGTTTACTTGTTTTCACACGATAACAATCAAACGAATGTTAGTATTATCGATTCAGTTAATGTATTTAAAACACAGTTTAATTTAAGTCAATATCACGCTGGTGATGCGGTTTGCAGTTACTACCAACGTTTGGTTGTTGCTCAAGGTGGCTCTCAAAGTGTTAATTTTTATAATCCTCAAAATGCTATTTCTTTCTCAAGTAATTTCTTTTCAAGTTTCGCTCCTTATTATTTAGGAGTAAAAGCTATTGAAAGGGATTTTGTGATTTATTTTTCGGATGGTAGAACAACAAAATATACTTACAGTGGTCAGCAAAAAACGGATTACCCTTATTCAAATTCTGATTACTATACTACAAACTATCATGAGCAAGATAACGAAAGCTATATAGCCATGAAATCATGGATTAATGGACAAAACAAGGTAGTTGTATTCAATAAAAATACTGGAATTTCAATACAAGAGGGCTTGTGCAATTTCGAAATTGTCGCATTGTTAAAAAAGGATTTAAATGAGGTTTTTGTTTTAGGAAATAATGGTAATCAAGGTGTTATTAGTATATATTCAAAAAATGGAAACGGTTATTATTCCCCTTTAAACTTACCTAACGCAAAGGTTTTATGTGCTTGTAGTTTGCCAAATAATGATGCTTTATTTGCAATGAGTGATGGAAATATTTATCGTTATAATTATTCAACCAATAACTATTACTCGGTTTATAATGGTGCTAAATGCAGTAAATTGTATTATAGTGAGCCAGAAGCTTTGATTTACGGAAGTTTTGTTAATGAGTTAAAGTGTTTCTCTTTACCAACAACAAGTATGTTGCTAAATTCAAATTACGTTCACAACGATACCATTGTGAGCTTTGATGTGCTATTTAATAAGTAGATTTGAGTAATTGTTTAGGTTAATCTTCGTGGCCTTTAACTGCTTTTACTTTTTGTTGCAGGTATAATTCTTCCTCTTTTTTAAGTGCTTGTTTTAAGCTATCCGAAACTTCTTTACTTCCCATTTTATCTAAATTAGGTTTCCCTGCGTTAACCCAACAAGTAAACCAAGCACTTCCAACAGTAATAATAGCTGCACGCATTCGTCGTTCAACTTGACCTTTAATCATGTTGTCGTATTTTTCCGTGTATTCTTGCGAATAAGTTTTCATTGTAGCAGCACCCCTTGTTTCGTAAGCATATTTTTGATCGGCAGGGAATTTTGAATTTAATTCTCTTTCAAAATCTAAAACACTATCAACCGCTGCATTGCTTTCTTTAATAATTGCCCAAGCCTTTTTTATTGGAGAATCAATATAATAAGCTCTTCCAACAAAGTAATCGTAGTCTTCTGATTTCATTTCAGGAATTCTACTTTCCCAAAAACCATGTATTCCTCTTTGACCCGTTAACTGACCATTGTAATTCTCTGTTGTGTGCAATGGAACGTGAGCATCACCAATGTAATGTCCTAAATCTGCCGAATAGTGTAAAATTAAATCTAGGTTTTCTTTTTTAAAGGCTTGTGTTAATCTATACATCATAACATCAACATGCCAAGGATTTATGCCATATGCTTTAAGTGTATCTTCAGTAAATTTTTTTACTGCATCGCGCCATAATTTTGGAACGCTATCAAAAGCGGATTTGCCATAATGATCAATATCTATGTAATGTCTTGCAGCTTCGTCTTCAACAGCATATCGGCGTTTATCAGGGTCAACAGCATGTTCGGTAATATAATCGATGTGGTTTTTATAAAAGCCAACCATTTCAGGAGGCAATGTAAACACCGCCATTCGATTGATTTTTTTATGTCCAAAAAATCCCCAGGCTTTTGCTTCTTGTTTTGGATAAAGGAAAACAACAGCGCAACCTAAAACAAATAGTATGATTAAAAACTTTTTCAATGGCTAAGATTAAGTCTTAAAATTACGTTTTTTTGTTAAAATTCACAAATGTTGCTTATTCTTCTTCTTCGCCCGTTTCGGTTTTAGCGGGTATTACACCATCCAAAGCATTAAACATTCGTTGTGTATGATAAACGGATTTGTTTAATCGGTTACTAAGAATAATAATCGTTGTATTATCCTTCATTCTTCGTTGTAAAGCTGTTCGGTAACCATGCCACCAACCATTATGAAATACTAGTTTGGTAGCTTTGTCGGTGTAAAATTTCATGCGCCAGCCATAACCATAGTTTACTAATTTGCGCTCTGGACTATAAGGTTCAATGGCTTTTAGTAAGAGAGTTGTATCTAACAACTTACCATTAAAATAAGCTTCCGTAAATAAAAACATATCTTTTGTTGTACTGTAAACACCTTTGTCGCCTAAAACATTATCAAAGGCATCATTACTAATTTCACTCATTTTAAAGCTGTAGCCTTTTGTTACTTGATTAGATTTATTAGAATCTAAATCAGTAACAAAACAGGTTTTTTTCATTCCTGTTGGTTCAAAAATGTATTGTTGCATTAATTTTGAAAAGCTTGTTTTAGTTGCTAGTTCAGCTATATGAGCTAATAAAATATAGTTGGTGTTGCAATAATTAAAACGAGCATTGGCTTGAAAATTAATAGGTGGCTTTTGTTCAATCATAATGTTTAAAACTTCCTCAATCGTAAGCTTTTTAACATTGTTGTTTTTTATGTAATCGTTACAGAAATAGATGTAATTAGGTAAACCACTTCTGTGGCAAAGCAATGTTTTAACACTAATTTTCTCATACGGAAAGTTTGGAATATAATTTTTTACATTGGCTTCCAATTGCAAAATGTTTTTCTCTGCCAATTTTAAAATCAATGCAGCTGTTAAAGTTTTTGAAACGGATGCTAATTGAAATTGAGAAGAATCACTAAGATTAATTTTTGCATTTGCATCGGCAACTCCAAAACTTTTTTGGTAAATGATATTGCCATACTGTGCAATTAAAACATTACCATTAAACTCATTATTGTTGTATAGCTTAGTAAATAAGGTGTCTAAGCGATAAGCTTTATCTGTTATTTCTTTATTTGGTATTGTTTTGTTAGGAACAAGAACAATTTCTTTTTCTTTTATTACCTCGTTTTGCTGCGCATTTTGATTACATGAAAAGCATAAAAGAAATGTAGCTAAAAGTAACGAAGTATATATTTTGGAGGCGTTTAAATTCATAATAAAGCGCTGAAAATACACTTTAATTGAATTAGTGATTTTAGAAATTATCCACAATTTTCGTGGCTACAATAAGATGTATAATTGCGTTAAAAGATTAAGTTATACTTGTAGTTATTTGGTAATAGTTTTTATTTCACCACTACCTTATCACCTAAAAATTTTGGTTGTGTATGTAAGATATAAATATCCAACACGCATTTCACACGAGCAAAATATTCTCTTAAATAGGTTTTAGGTGAGAAACGTTTTGGAACATCTTGCGCATTAAAAGCAACACATTTATAGCCTAGTTTGTTGGCAATAAACAAGGCTCGTTGGTTATGGAATTCTTGCGAAATAATAGTGAACTCAGTTTGACTAAATATTTTATCACAACGCACAACCGAATCTAAGGTTCTAAAACCAGCATAATCTAAATATATACATGAATCTGGAACACCTTGTTCTACCAATGCTTGTCGCATATCATTCGCTTCGTCATAATCCTTAACGCTATTGTCGCCGCTTACAATAATGTTTTTTATTTTGCCAGCCTTAAATAAATCAGCAGCTGCTTTTATTCTATAATTGAAAAACAAATTTTGCCCTCCAAATCGCCCTTTTTTACTGGTTCCTAAAAGTAGTCCGCACTTGTTATTGGGACAATCAGCAACCGAATTATAAATTTGAGATTTGGTATTTTGCTTTATCCATGCATTACAGGTGAACAAAATAATGAGTGTGAATACTATTGCATAGCTCAATCTCTTTAACCAAATAAAGGTGCATGGATATTTTATTTTAAAATTTCGATACATGTAAATACGCAATAGATAATACTTGCAATGCCATTTGTAGTTCCAAAGGCTAAATTTACACGCGATAAATCGTTTGGTTTTACAATACTATGTTGATAAACCAATAAACACATAAATGCTGCAGCTCCAATCCAGTAAATAAAACCAAAATGAGAGTAAATACCCACACCAACAACTAAAGCGGCGCAAACTAAATGCATTAATTCTGAAAAGCGCAAAGCATTTTTCTTTCCTAATAAAACTGGAATTGATTTTAATTGATTGGCTCTGTCAAATTCCTCATCTTGCAAAGCATAAATAATATCAAATGCACTCACCCAAAAAAATACAATTGCCGAAAAAAACAAGGGTTGCAATTCAAAGCGCTCGGTAATAGCAATGTATGCACCTATTGGAGCTAAACTTAAACCAACACCTAATACTAAATGACAAAGAGGAGTAAAGCGTTTGGTAAAACTATAACCAAGCACAACGATTAATGCAACTGGCGATAAGTAAAAACAAAGGCGATTGATGAAAAATGTAGTAGCTACAAAAAGCAAACTTGTAATGATTGTGAAAAATAAAGCTGATTTTGATGAAATAATTCCTGCAGGTATTTCTCTAATGGCAGTGCGTTTATTTTTCGCATCAAATTCTTTGTCTAGCCATCTATTAAAGGCCATGGCTGCGCTACGTGCAAATACCATGCATAAAATAACGCAAACAAATAATTGTATATTAAAATTTTGATTGTGATTATCCTTTGCTAAAAAAAAGCCAATTAGCGCAAATGGTAAGGCAAAAATGGTGTGGCTAAATTTTACAAGAGATAAATAGTTTTGTATAGTTTTGGTAAAACTCATTTTAGTTTTTGGCTATAAAAATAAAATACAGCATTAGTAATATTGGCAACGAGCTAAGTATTGTTCCGTAAAAACCGGGACTTACAGCGCTTTTGCTAAAATAATAACGTGTATTAATAAATATGTTAAAGGTTGAAGCAATAAATCCTAAAATACTTAGCATTAATGCAAATTTTAAGTATGCCGGAAACACACAAAGTATGGATGCCAAAGCACCCAAACCGATACTTAAAAAAGAAGTGATTTTATAGTAATTACGCATGATGCAAAATTACATTTTTAAATGCTTACTTGTGAATTTATCTTATATTTTAATTCCCATTACAAGCACATCATCCAATTGCTCGTTTAGGCCTTTCCAGGCATTAAAATCGTTTTGTAAAGCTTCTTTTTGCTCCTCAACTGAGTAAGAACTTATAATGGATAGGAATTTTTTAAATGTTTTGCGTTTGTACTTTTCGTTTCTGCCTCGCCCGCCAAACTGATCGGCATAGCCATCCGTAAATAAATATATCATATCACCTTCGCACAAATCAAACGTAACTTCGGTAAACTCTTTTACATCTTCTCCTTCAAAAATACCTATTGGGAATTTATTCCCTTTAAATTGTATCAATTCTTTGTCGCGTATAATATGTAAATCGTGGTTTGCACCAGCAAAACTGAGTGTTTTCACGTTAAAATCAATAATGCACAACGATACGTCCATACCATCTCTCACACTTGATTCTTCGTATTTTTGGCGAATAGCTTGGTTAAACAAATCATTTACCCTATTCAGCATTAACGAAGCATCGGTGTAATCCGCATCACGGAAAGATGAGTACAAACAATTAGCACTTACTATGGATATAAATGCTCCAGGAACACCATGTCCTGTGCAATCTGCAGCTACAATATAGCACTTTCCATTTTTATAATTAAACCAGTAAAAATCACCGCTTACTATATCCTTAGGTTGATAGTAAACAAAGTAATTTTTAAGATGTTCATCCATGAATTTTGCTTCGGGTAATAGTGCCGATTGTATGTGCTTAGCGTATTTTAAACTATCGGTAATGTCCTTGTTTTTTTCTTTAATAACATCATAAGCAAACTCTAATTCTTTGTTTTTGCTCTGAAGTTCCATACGCTCACTTTTCTCAATCTCCACTTCACCTTGCCACGATTCCATTAAACTCTTGTTATCGTGCTCGGTTAACTTTGTGCGCATAAAATCATAACGCTCTAAGCATTCTAAGGCTTTCTCAAAATTACCTTTTAGTTTATATAGGTTCGATAGTTCTTTGTATGATTCACTGGCAATGCGTTTTTCACCAATTTCTAATGCATTGGCTAAACCTTCGGTAATGTATATTAAAGCTTTATCTGTATCTCCTTGCTTAAAAAATAAATTACCTAAAATAGAGTTGGTTTGGGCAATTCCTTTTAAATAATTCGATTCGTTGGATAATTGCAACGACTTATTTAAATGAAAATCAGCGTTGTCTAAATTATTGATTTGTAGGTAATTATTACCAATGTTAAAATGCGTTTCGGCTAGCGAATGTAAATCGCCTATTTTCTCTAAAACATTTAAACACTGCAGTAAAAGGGTTAAAGCTTTGTTGTTATCTCCCTTAAGTTGGTTTATTAAAGCTAAGTTTACTTTAACAAAAGTAGCAGCTTTCACATCACTCATACGTTCGGCAATTTCCAATGCCATATCGTAATTCTGACGTGCTTTTTCCAAAGCGCCTATTTGGGTATAAATGTTTCCAATGTTTCTAGAACAATCGCTAGCGCCTTTTCCTAAACCCAATTCAATAAACAAGCTTTTGGCTTTTTGCAGTTCGGGTAATGCCAATTGATATTGCATTTGGTAATAATGTGCCACACCAATGGTTCGGTAGGCATAGGCAATACCATCTTTGTAATTAATGGCTAAGGATTCTTCAAGGTTTTTTTTAGCAATTTCAAGGCTCTGAACTATGTCCGTTCTTCGTAATTCCCACGCTATTTTATTGCCTTCTGTAATAGAAGCATAGCTAGCTTGTAAGGAAATATTTTTTTCAAGATTGGTTAGTCCCAAAATGCCGAATGTTTGTTACTACAATGATAATTAAATTATTGCTATTTGGCAATTTGTTAGGCTACAGTTAATCGAAATTGGTCTAAAAAAAGGTTATACACAAAGTTTCGACATTTGTAAGTTTGAAGGGCAAAAAAATCTACTTTTGCTCAAAATTTTTTATGCCTAAGGATACTACGATTAAGTCGGTTTTAATAATTGGAAGTGGTCCAATTATCATTGGTCAAGCTTGTGAGTTTGATTACTCGGGTTCGCAAAGTGCTCGCAGTTTAAAAGAAGAAGGAGTTGAAGTGAGTTTAATTAACTCAAATCCTGCAACTATCATGACAGATAAGGTAACTGCTGATCATGTGTATTTGCTACCTTTAGAAGTAAAATCAATTGTTAAAATATTAGAAGAGCGTAAAATAGATGCCGTATTGCCTACAATGGGCGGTCAAACTGCCTTAAACTTAGCTTTAAAATGCGAAGATTTAGGTATTTGGAAAAAATACAATGTGCGCATGATTGGTGTTGATATTGACGCCATAAAAGTAACCGAAGATCGTGATTTGTTCCGTATACGAATGAATGAGATTGGAGTAGGCATGGCGCCAAGTAAAATTGCAAAATCGTTTTTAGAGGGAAAAGGCATTGCTCAAGAATTTGGTTTTCCGTTAGTAATTCGTCCTTCTTTCACCCTAGGTGGAAGTGGTGGTTCGGTTGTGTATGAGAAAGAAAATTTTGATGCATTATTAAATCGTGGTTTACAAACCTCACCTATACACGAGGTTTTAATTGATAAGGCTGTTTTAGGCTGGAAAGAGTTTGAGTTAGAGTTATTACGCGATGCCAACGATAATGTTGCCATCATTTGTTCTATCGAAA